>CAYZBG010000019.1:0-68241 GCA_964476565.1 uncultured Opitutus sp. | reverse complement strand
GTAGCTCAACGGTAGAGCACCTGTTTTGTAAACAGGCGGTTGCGGGTTCGAATCCCATCGCCGGCTCCACCTCTGAGCAAAGCGGCAGCCCCCCGGCTGCCAATCCGCACCACGACGTCGCGACGTTTTTCCACTGCCTGGTGGTGTAATGGTAGCACAGCAGATTCTGACTCTGCTTGTCTAGGTTCGAGTCCTAGCCGGGCAGCCAACGGACTACGCAAAGTCCGCGGGCGTAATAAGCATGAAGGACGTTGACAGAGAAAAGACCCCGATGACTGTTCTTCATACCTCGCGTCTGCTTTCGACGCTTTTTTCCCACCCTCCCCCCTCGTGTTTTTCCGGCTTCCTGCCCCTGCACCTTCTCGGCCTCACCGCACGGTTCGGATGCTGCCCGTCGTGAATAGCGACCAACGTTGCTGCTAATAATCCGGATGGCATCAATTTTTTGAATTCCAAATGGCCCGGCGGTTGCTCAGCAACGGAGCCATTCCCAAGGGAAAAATTGAGCGCTTTACGCTCAAGGTCCGTCAAAGACTCCGCCCCCTCTCTCTTTTTCTCCCACCCACTCCTACAACCCAAACTCACTAAACTCGTTTAGTCATACATTATGATCACGACCAGCCTGCCTCTCGCTTTCCTCATGGGCCAGACTCCGATGGAGTTGTTCAAGCATGGTGGCCCCATCATGTGGCCCATCATCCTGACCTCCTTCATCGCGTTCACGGTCATCATCGAGCGGGTGATCTTCATCATCAAGGAGAACGCGGCGCGTGATCCGGGCGTGGTGGACAAGATGCTCGAGCGCATCGAACAGAACGACGTCGATGGCGCCATCGCCCTGGGCAAGAAGAGCAAGGACTTCGTCGCCCGCATCATGGTGTACGCCCTCACCCACCGTGAATTCGGCTTCCACAATGCCCTGGTTCGCGCCTCCAACCAGGAACTGGCCCGCTTCCAGCGCGGCAATGCCATCCTCGACACGGTCATTCCGATCGCCCAGCTCCTTGGTCTTCTCGGTACGGTCACGGGCATGATGCAGACCTTCGGCGCCCTCGGTGAAGGTGACGTCGCCGCCAATGCCGGCGCCATCACGGGTGGTGTAGGCGAGGCGCTCATCGCCACCGCCACGGGTCTCGCCATCGCAGTTTCCGCCATGCTCCCCTTCAACTACCTCAACGCCCGCATCGAGCAGGCCCGTGTTGAAATCACGGACGCCTCCACGGCGCTTGAGATCATGATGAAGCGCAACGAGTCCGTCGTCTGAGGCTCCGGCTTCAGCACGCACTGCATCTCCCTCCACACCCATGACCGGTGGATCACCCGGCGGCAAAAAGAAGGCACGTATCGAGATCATTCCCCTGATCGACGTCGTTTTCTTTCTCCTCGCCACCTTCATTCTCTTCACGCTATCGCTGAATACCTCGGGCGGTCTCCGTGTCACCCTGCCCGACGCAGCGACCGGCGGACCGCGCGACCGCGCCGACTCGGTCACGATCACCGTGACCGCGGAAGGCCAGCTCGCCTGGGACAAGGATATCATTACCCTCGATGAATTCCTCGTCCGCCTGCAAACCTACAAGCAGGTAGCGACCAACCCGCGCGTGCTCATCAACGGTGACGAAGCCGCCTTCTTCAGTCAGGCCCGCTACGTCTTCGACGAAGTTCGCAAAGCTGGTATCCAGCGCGTCTTCATCGAGACCATCAGCAAGCCCAACTAAGTGGGCCTCCTCGCCCACTCAGGCACCCACGCTCAACCCATTCATCCATGACCGGAGGCTCAGCCCACGCCAGCAAGAAGCAGGCACGTATCGAGATCATTCCCCTGATCGATGTCGTGTTCTTCCTTCTCGCCACCTTCATTCTCTTCACGTTGTCACTCAGCAAGATCGTGAATATCCCGATCGATCTGCCGGTGGCCACGCCGAATGCGAAGCCACCCGACAAGGAGGACACGTCGGTCACCTTGCAGGTTTCGGAAGCCGGTACACTGTACTGGAACAAGGAACCCATCACCATGGCCGAGGTGGCTCCCCGTCTGCAGAACTACGTCGCCAACGAACCTGATCCTCGCGTTCTGCTCGCGAGCGACGACCGGGCCAAGTACGGTCCGACCGTCCAGGTTCTCGACGAGGTCCGCAAAGTCGGGATCACGAAGGTTTCGATCGAAACGGTGTACCGCCCTACCGGCCGCTAACTCCCACGCACCATGACGCGCGATCTTATTATTGGTATAGTCGTTTCCGTGCTCCTCCACGTCGGCTTCCTTTGGGGCGGCGAAATGTTCAAGGAAAGTGGCCAACAGGCGGCTGCCCAAGAAGAGGAGCCAGTGATTGAGCTGATGGAGATGCCTCCGATCGAACCCGACGAGCCCGAAGTCGTCGAGGTGACCGATGAGGCTCCGGCCGAGGAAATCTCAGAAATCGCTCCTCCGATGCTGGCCGACGTGCCGGCGGTCGTTCAGGTCGATTCCTTTGTCCAACAGATCCAGCCCCCCCCGCCCCCCGGCATGGAGCGTCCCACGGGCGTCATCACCATCCCGACTTCGCCCCGCACGGGCAACATCGGAGCCGGCATGAAGGACCTCTTCGACTTGGCCAACCTCGACCAGGTTCCCGTTCCGCGCTTCCAAGCCCGCCCGGTGTATCCGTTCGAGATGCGTCGAGCCGGTATCACGGGTGAGGTGCTGGTCGGCTTCATCGTCGATTCCAACGGTGACGTTCGCGACGCCTACGCCATTCGCTCCAACCAGCGCGAATTCGAGGCTGCCGCCATCCAAGCCGTCATGAAGTGGAAGTTCCGCCCGGGTCGCAAAGGTGGCCGCGCGGTCAACACCCGCATGCAGGTTCCCATCGTGTTCAGCATCACGGACGCCTAATCAACCCGACCGTCTCATGCATTTCCTCACCCTGTCCTCCCTCCGTCGCTTCCTGAAGCGAACGGTGATTGCCAGCTGCCTCGCCTTCACCTTGCCCACGTTTGTCTTTGGGCAAGCTGCCTCCGGCGGTGCCGCAGCCCAGCAGCCTCCCCAGCTTTCCGATCGCGTATCGGAGGAGCTGGGCAAAATCCGCCCCCACCTCGATGCCCAAGCGTGGGATCAGGCGATCGCCATCATCAATAACGCCATGCCCGGTACGCCGGCCGGCAGTTACGACGAGGCGATTCTTTCCCAAATGAAGGCGCAGATCCTCCTGCAGAAGGGGGATTACAAGAACTCGATTCCAGCGCTGGAGAAGACCGTGCAGCTCGGCGAGGCCCATAACTATTTCGAGAAGCGCGTGCTGCTGGAGTACACGTTCTACCTCTCTCAGCTCTATTATCAGGAAGCGACGACGCTCAAGGGTGCCGACGCCCAGCGGCCGCTGATGCAGAAGGCCATCACGTACATCAAGCAGTACCTCCAGGGTAACCCGAATCCCACGCAAGACGCGCGACTGTTTGCCGCCTCCGTGTTGTTCGCCATGGGGCAGCTTGATCCTGACAACATCAACCAGGCCCTGATCAAGGAAGCGTATGACGAAGCCCAACGCGGTCTCCGTCTGGCGGTGAAGCCCAACGAGCGCTTTTACCTCCTTTCCCTCGCCGCCCTGCAGATCATGGGTCGCATGCAGGACTCCGCCGATCTGCTTGAGCTTCTCGTGACCAAGGAGCCGAAGAACTCGACGTACTGGCAGCAGCTCGCCGCCACCTACCTCAATCTCTCCGGTGAAACCAAGGATGAACGTCAGGCCTACGAGTACCAGGTCCGGGCCATCCTTTCGATTCAGCGCGCCCAGCAGAATGGCGTGATGAATACACCCCGCGACAATTTCAGCCTCGTCGGCATTTACTTCAACATCCAGCAATTCGACCGGGCTATTGCCCTCTTGGAGAAGGGTCTCCGGGACGGCGGGATTGAGAATACCCAGCGCAACTGGGAGCTCCTCGCGTCGTCGTACCAGCAGCTCAAGCGTGAGTTCAAGGCCATCGAGGCGCTCAAGGAAGGTATGACGCACTTCCCGAACGCCGGCGGCCTGGACCTCCAGGTGGCCAATATCTACTACAGCCTCGACAACCTTCGCGAGGCGCTGAACTTCGCCCTTTCCGCCCTTCGCAAGGGCAACTTGGACAATCCGTCCCAGGCCCAGTCCTTCGGCGCTTGGGTGGCCCTGGAACTGAAGGAATTCGACGTGGCCAAACAGCTCGCCGAAGAGGCGGCCAAAGACCCGAAGAACCGCGACGCCACCCGTCTGCTTGAACACATCAAGACGACGATCGAGGAGCGTAATCAGGCCCTCCAATCTAAGTAACCACCTCCCACCACCCTTTACCGATCCGTACCAGCCCACGTATGAACAAAGCTTACATCATCACGCCTTTGCTCGCACTCATCGCGTTCATTCCTTTCTATCTCAATTTCAGCAAGGGATATGAGGAACAGGAACGGGCCGAGGAACAGGCCATCAAGGACAAGGCAGCCCAAAAGCTGAAGGATGAGATGGAGGCCCGTAAGAAGGCCGTCGAAGAAGCGCTTGTCTTGCAGGACCAGCGCAAGGCCGAGAAGGCCGAGAAGGAAAAGAAGGATCTGGCGGAGAAGGAAGCCCGCCAGGCCGCCATCGATTCCCGCGACAGCGCCTACCGCGAGCAGGAACGCCTGGCCAAGAATGTCGAACGTCTCACGAAGGACATCGCCGTCGTAAAGACCGAGATCAAGGAGATCGAGGACCGCAAGGAATTCTACAACAAGGAGATTGCCTTCTTGAAGCAGTACGTCCCCCAGGCCGAACAAAACCGGTCCAGCCTCCAGAAGGTCCTCACGGACATCAAAGCGGCTGACGACGCCCGTGTCGCCGCCGAAAAGGCCGCCGCAGCCGCCGCCCAAAAGAACCGCTGATCCGTCACGAACCTGATTTCCACCTTACGACATGAAGAAAATTTACCTCATTGTCCCGCTGATCCTCCTGGTAGGCTTCTCGTTCTACTACCTCGACTTCGCCAAGGAGCAGGAGCAGCTCGAAATCCAAGAAAAGGAAGCCAAAGCCGCCGCAATTGCCGCCGAAGAAGCCAAGAAGGCTGAAGCGGAAAAAGCGGCTCGCATGGAGAGCGAGCGACGGGCCGCCGAGCGCGAAGCCGAACAGGCCAAGAAGGACGCGGACCGCAAGGCCAAGTGGGAAGCCGACGGCGCCAAGATCGCGTCCGACACGGCGGACTACAAGAAGCAGGCCGACGCCTACACCAAGGAGATCAACGGCCTCGAACTTCAGCTGCTCGAACTTCGCCGCCTCAAGGATCAACGCACCAACGAGGCGCTGGCCCTGACAGAGCAGGTCGAACTCGCCCGCATCAACAAACGCAATGCGGAACTCGAGATCCAGCGTCTGACCGACATGGTCGCCGAGCGTGCGGCCAAGAGCGCGATGGCGCAGATGCCTCCTCCGCCTCCCGTCCCGGGAGCCGCCCAAAAGTAAGCGGCTTTGCTGACCTTCAAAGCCCCGAGGCCCAGCGCCTCGGGGCTTTTTCTTTTACGGCGTCGGTGTCTCCCCTGTCCCCACCCTGTTGACGCGTAAGACACCCGCGGACGGTTGCCCCGTGATTGCCAGCGTTTATCCGGTCTCACCAAATACCGAATAGTTCGAAGATTCTCCTTGATTGGAGAGCCGCCCCCTCCCATTCATGACCCCCTCACCGGCAACGGTGAGACGGTTCGCTCCTCACGCCAATCCTCCGCATGCGTTGGATCTGTTTGATGGGAGAACTCTTCAACGGGGTGTAGCTTAGCCTGGTAGAGCGCTACGTTCGGGACGTAGAGGCCGAGAGTTCGAATCTCTCCACCCCGACCATTTTGAAACCAACGCGACCTCTCTGAGTGGTCGCGTTTCTTGTTAGGTGGTACGTCCGATCGTGAGGCTGGGTTCGAGCAAGACCCGTGTACGTCCCCCGGTCCGGAAGAGTTCGTCGATTCGACGCGCCGCCTCGCCATGGTCCACGGTCAACCTGGTCACCTGCAGTTCCTCAAGGCGGCGATTGCTCGCAGCCGCCAGGATTCCCCATCGCCGCGTCTCCGTTGCGCGAGAAGGTTGAGTACGCCGGGCCGCTTCTTCTGCCGCCAGTTCGTCCAGACAAAACAGCCCCATGGCCTCGATCCCTGTGTGAGGGATTCGATCACGTCCCTCACGGTCAACGTCCTCCACGGACACAGGCCGAAGCATTGCCGCATCACGCATCCCGAGCCGCTCCGCGGCCCGCCCCAGCGCCGCGACGAGCTGCCGCTGAGGAAGCTTGGGGCAGGTCGAGCCCACCACTCGGATCTCGCGGTAACCGCGGGCATAAAGGTGGGCGAGCCCCAGCAGAGCCGCTGCGTCGACGTCCATCGACACCGACGCCATGGTTGCGAGCGCGGACGCCCGACCGACCATCACGGCCTGGCTCAGCCGGTGCGGAAACGCTGCGAGCGCTTCGTCACGCCAATACGCGTCGAAGAGCAACCCGTCCCATGCTCCCTGCGGGTCGGCAAAGAAGTCCCGAAGGAAACGGCGTTGTGCCGCAACGATCCCGTCTGTCTGCATCGGATCGCCCTCCCGTTCCACTTCGGCCTCGTGGTGCACCACCCGCGTCGAGGAATCCCGAGCATCGATCCTCCGTGACCACGCAGCCATGATCTCCGATGGTTCGTAACCCGAGGTCCCTGCAGCAGCCGAAAGACACGCGTAATTCTTCGGCCGCTGCAGCAAGCTGCGGCTGGCCGGAAGAAAATACCGGCCGTTGGCGCCTTGCCAGACGACCTGTTCGAGTTCGAGGCGTTTCAGCAACCGACAGACACTGACATTGGAGATGCCGTAAAGGATACCGATGGCACGCGACGACGGCAGCGGCCGCATTAAATCCCAGGGAGGTGTGGTCTGCGCCCATTGTCGCAGCAGATCTTCGAGCTGTGAGGCACCTTTTCCGGCAGGAAAGGCGACGTGAATGGCTGGAGGAGAAGATGAAACGTCAACGGTCGGCATAGGGGGGACGCAGAGCTCATCGCCATACGCTTGCAGGTCAATCTTGGATCCATCGCTCCGCCGCTATCCGCCTAACCGCCGGCCATTGCCGGCACGCACCGTCTGGGCTTGCCGAAACGCCCGGGGCGAGCGGCCGAACTGAGTCCGGAAGGCCCGACTGAAACTGTAAACCGACGGATACCCGCATTGTTCCGCCACCTCGGACACGCGGAGTGCCGTCATGCGCAGCAAGGCCCCCGCCCGCTCCAGCCGCAACGTGCGCACATGGCGCCCCAAACTGATGCCACAGGACGCCTTGAATCGCGCGCGCAGGTGGCTGGCGCACACGCCCACCTCCGACGCCAGTTCCCGTACGGTGGGGATCCTTGGGCGACGCGCCTGCACCGCATGATTGACCTGCGACCAGAGCAGGCGGCCGGCATCCGGCCCCGGCAGTGCCTCGGAGCCCGGCGAGAAAAGTGACAGCAGCAGCGCAAGCCGAAGTTCGGCAGGGCCGGCCCCCTTCCGCACCAGGAGCGACAATTGGGACGCCATTTCGCCCGTCACCGCGAACGTACGGCCGCGCAATCCTTCGAGGACGACCCCCTGGGGATACTCAAACGTCACAAAGAGCCAGTGGATCCGACGCGGACGGCCGGAGATCTTGTAATGATGAAACTGATACGGAAGGACGACGGTTCCCCGGCCGGGCGAAAGCCGGAGTTCACGGTCGTCCGCACAAACGACCGCCTCCCCTTGGAGCGGCACAATCAGGACGTGCCGGTGGTGAAGCGCCCGCCCCTCGCGGGGATGGGCCAGTTCGTCGGTGTGACGGCGCTGGAAGCAAATGATGTTCTCCGGCAGCAGAGGCGCCGGCCGCCGCTGCCCGCGCAACGGATGGGCCGGACTGGGCAGCTCTCGCACTGCTCGCGCCAGGGCCTTCCAAGAGGGTATTGCTGGAGGCATAACTGTTAAAACGTCCATCATTATTGGCATTTTATTCGCACGTCGAGCCCGCTAGAATACTGGCCTTCACCCCTGCGCCCATGCCTGCAATAGCCGAAAATCAACAACGCGAACGCCTGCTCTGCGACGTTTACGCCACGGCCGACGAGGCTGCGAGCCGGGTGGCCGGCGAGATCGCTGCGCTGATTCGTGAGCGAGCGGCGGCCGGGCGCACCGCGGTGCTCGGCCTCGCCACGGGTTCCACGCCAGTGCGGCTCTACCGTGAACTGATTCGCCTGCACCGGGATGAAGGCCTGAGCTTTGCCAACGTCGTCACCTTTAACCTCGACGAGTACCATGGCCTGCCGGCGAACCACCCCGAGAGCTACCGCCGCTTCATGCAGGAACAGTTTTTTGGCCATGTTGATCTGCCTGCCGCCCAGGTTCACGTGCCCTCGGGGCTGACGCCACGGAACGAAGTGTTCACGGCCTGCCAGGCGTACGAGGCCGCCATCGCTGCGGCGGGCGGTATCGATTTTCAGATCCTCGGCATCGGCCGTACCGGTCACGTCGGGTTCAACGAACCAGGGTCGAGCCGTGACAGCCGTACGCGCCTGGTTACGCTTGATTCGCTCACGCGACGCGACGCCGCGCGCGACTTTCTGGGCGAAGCCAATGTGCCGCGTCATGCCATCACCATGGGCGTTGGCACCATCCTCTCTGCCCGACGGATCGTTCTCCTTGCCTGGGGCGAGGCCAAGGCCGCAGTGGTCGCCCAGGCGGTTGAGCAGGCACCCGCCGAGGCCCTGCCCGCCAGCCTGCTGCAGGGCCATCCCGACGTCCGTTTTGTCCTCGACCGGGCCGCCGCCTCTGAGCTGACCCGATTCAAGCATCCCTGGCTCGTGGGCCCGGTTGCCTGGGACACGCCCACCACCCGCCGGGCCGTCGTGTGGCTCTCGCGCAAAGTCGGAAAGCCGGTGCTCAAGCTGGTCGATGAGGACTTCACGGAACACGGGATGGCCGACCTGCTCACGGAACAGGGGCCCGCCTACACCCTCAACATCCGCATCTTCAACGAACTTCAGCATACCATCACCGGCTGGCCGGGTGGGAAACCGAACGCGGACGATACTCACCGCCCCGAGCGGGCCCAGCCGCACCCCAAACGGGTGCTGATCTTCAGCCCGGAGCCGTCCGACGACATCCTCGGGATGGGTGGCACCTTGCGGCGTCTCACCGATCAAGGGCACGAGGTCACGGTTGCCTATCTGACCTCGGGCAATCTTGCGGTGCCGGATGAGGAGGCGGTGATGGCGGCGGACCTTGCCCTCGAGATTGAGCACAGCGCCGACGCCGACCGCAGGTCATCCACGTTGGCCCAGCGGGTACGCGCCCACTTGGAGGGAAAGACGCTGCTCGAACCGGACACGCGCGAGGTTCGGCGCTTCAAGGGGCTGATCCGGCGCAACGAAGCGCGTGCCGCCTTGCGCGCCAGCCGGATCGCGGCCGATCGTATTCGCTTCCTGGATCTGCCGTTCTACGAGCTGGGACGCTATCGCCAGTTCCGCCCGGAGTCCGCTGATCTTTCGGCCCTGGTTGATCTGCTTGGCCAGCTGCGTCCGCATCAGATTTTTGCCACCGGGCATTTGGACGATCCGAGTGCTGTTTCCGCGGTATCCTGGGCGTTGATCCGGCAGGCCCTCGATCGGATTCGCCATGAACCATGGTCGAACGATTGCCGCGTCTGGCTGTACCGTCCTCCCACCCGTCCTTGGAACCCGGCGGAGATCGACATGGCCGTACCGCTGAGTCCCACCGAACTCGCATGGAAGATCCAGGCGATCTACCAGCACAAGAGTCAGCGCAGCCAAACCCCGCTCACCGACTCGACCCTGCGCGAGTCCTGGCAGCAGGCCGAGGCGAACAATCGTACGACGGCCGAGGACTACGATGCCCTGGGCCTGGCCGAGTATGCCGCGATCGAGGCCTTCCAACGCCACCGTCCGTGAGGGTTTTGACCTGCCCTGCATACCGTCCTGCGATCCTCACGTCATGCCCGCCACCACCCGGTTCGTCCTGCCGGTTCCCCGTCATGCCTCGTCCCTCTCGCCCGGCTTCATGCCGGCCGCGCTTTGGAACCGGGCCTATCGCGAGGCGGCGGCCCATGCCCCACGCCGCCGTGAGATCACCCTCAGCCTCGCCCAGGACGGGGGATTCTACTCGCACTACACCTCACCTCTCCTTCCCGCCGACCATCCTGATGCTCCCCTGACCCTGCGCTACGTGGAGCGGATGTTGAAGTTCTTGCTTTGGCAACGCGGCGCCGCCCGGGTGGCTGTCACGGGAGCCCCCGAGATTGTTCCCGGCCTCGCCAGCCAGTACGCACCCGGGGGAGCACGGGCTTTCGATGCCGCCTTCATGGGCGATAAGGTCTACCGCCGGCCGTTCGTGATCGAGACGGCGCCGACCGTTCCTACCCTGACAGCAACAGGCTCCGGCGTCGCGCAGGGCGGTCATCTTGACGGCTGCCGGATTGGCTTCGACCTCGGTGGCAGCGATCGAAAGGCCGCCGCCGTGATCGACGGCAACGTCGTGTATTCGGAGGAGATTCCGTGGGATCCCTATTTCCAAAGCGATCCCGCCTACCACCTCGAAGGCATTCACGATTCCCTCCGCCGTGCCGCCGCCCATCTGCCCAGGGTCGATGCGATCGGCGGCAGCGCCGCCGGGGTCTACGTCAACAACGAGGTGCGGGTCGCTTCGCTCTTTCGCGGTGTTTCCCCGGACGATTTCGACCGCCACATCCGGCGGATCTTTTTCACGCTGCAGGAACGCTGGGGTGGAATCCCCTTCGTCGTGATCAACGACGGCGAGGTCACGGCCCTGGCCGGTGCCATGGCCCTGCGCGATCATTCCGTTCTCGGAATTTCCATGGGCACGAGCCAGGCGGGGGGCTATGTCACGCCGCAAGGCAACCTGACCCCGTGGCTCAATGAGCTCGCCTTTGCGCCGGTCGACTACGACCCGGGGGCCCCGGCGGACGAATGGTCGGGTGACGTAGGCTGCGGGGTTCAGTATTTCTCCCAGCAAGGCGTCGCCCGGCTCGCCGCCGCCGCAGGCTTTTCCTTCCCTCCGGAGACCCCGCTGGCCGCAAGGCTGGTGGCGGTGCAAGAGGCCTTCGCCGCCGGCAATCCGGCGGCGATCGCGGTCTTCGAAACCGTCGGAACGGCCCTCGGGTATTCATTGGCTCACTACGCTGATTTCTACCCGCTTCGTCACGTGCTCATTCTTGGCCGGGTGACCTCGGGCCCAGCGGGAGAACATCTCCTGCAGCGCGCCCGCGCCGTGCTTGCGCAGGAGTTCCCCGACATCGCCGCCCAGATCAAGATCAGCCTTCCCGACGAAACCTCACGGCGCCACGGCCAGGCTGTCGCCGCCGCCAGCCTGCCGCGTATCACCCCTTCCGCCTGATCCTTCGGGTTTCCCGACTCCCTGTGCCCATGAACTTCAGCCGAACCGACGCCGACCTCACCTTGGCCGACCCCACCCGCTCCGCCATGGACGCCCTCGCCCGCGTCACGCACCTCTGCATTGGCGCCCATCAGGACGATATCGAGATCATGGCGCACGACGGCATCACGACGTGCCTCGACACCCCCGGAAAGGCGTTCGGCGGGGTTGTCGTCACCAATGGCTCCGGCTCGCCGCGCAGCGGCCCCTACGCCCATCTGACTGACGAGGAAATGCAGGCGGTTCGCCGCGAGGAGCAGCGCAAGGCCGCCGTGCTTGGCCGATACGCCATTCAGGTTCAGCTCGCGCACCCCAGCGCGGACGTCAAAAAGCCCGGACATCCCGGCGTGGCCGCCGACCTGCGCGCCATCCTGCACGGCTGCGATCCGGAGGTGGTTTACCTGCACAATCCGGCGGACAAACACGATACCCACATCGCGGTCCTGCTGCGTTGCCTCGAGGCCCTGCGCTCGCGTCCGGCGGGGCGCCCCCTTCCCCGCGTGCTCGGCTGCGAGGTCTGGCGCGACCTCGACTGGCTGCTCGACAGCGACAAGGTCGCCCTCGACACGAGCGCGCATCCCGACCTCGCGGAGGCCTTGCTCAAGGTCTTCGATTCCCAGGTCGCCGGCGGGAAACGCTACGACCTCGCCGCTCTCGGTCGCCGCCTGGCCAACGCCACCTTCCACACCTCCCATGCCACCGACCGGGCCACAGCCCTAACCTGGGCGATCGACCTGACCCCGCTGCTCAGGAATCCGGCCCTCACGCTTGAGGCCTACACCCTCGCCGCAATCGACCGGCTGAAGGACGATGTGCGGGCCCGGATCGGTCGCTTTGCCTGAGCGCGGAACGCTCGTTCGTCATGATCGGGTGAATACCCGTAACCCGCCTTCGATTCGAACCGGGGTCAGGTCAGAAACGGATTGAACCGACGCTCGTGCGCAAGCGTGGTCATCGGGCCGTGCCCGGGAGCGACCACGGTCGAGGCGGGCAGGCAATCCAAGAGCCGTCGCACCTGGGCGATCAACCGCTGGTGGCAAAAGTACCCGCCGCCAATCGAACCGGCAAAGAGGAGATCTCCCGAGACCAGCAAGGGAGCACCACCGGGGGCAGACTTCGCGCGCACCACGTAGCAGTGATGTGCCTCGACATGTCCCGGCGTGCTCAGGACCTCGATCTCAAACGCGTCATAGCCAAAACTCGCTCCCTCGCCTACGGCCGTCACACCCTCCGCCCGCATGCCCGCCGGACCAAAGACCGGGACCGGACCGAACATCCGCGCGACCTCGGCCAGGCCGCCCACATGCTCCGTCTCCCGATGCGTGACAAAGACGGCCTCGAGCCGTCGGAGATTCGGCGGCCACACCCGCCGCAGGGCTTCTCCGCCCGTGCCGGTGTCGAACAGGATGCCGGTTTCCCGACCACAATCAGCGATGACGTAGGCATTCGCCACTCCAATGCCGTGAGTCATGCGGAGGGGATACACGCAGAACGGCAGCCCCTTGATTTCCGGAAGGCCGTAACGTCCGCCGGCAAGCGCAAGCAGGCCGACTTCGTTCAGCCCCAACACCGAGGCAAGGCGTCGCAGTTCGTCCGGGGTGAGATCGTAACGATAGTCGATCGCATCACGCAGCCGCACCTCATCGATTCCTGTCCGCTCCGCGAGCGCAACCTCCGTCAGGCCGGCATGCCGGAGAGCCTTCTCCAGCACGTCGCCCAGTTCATCCTCCAAGGGTGTACGCTCAATGACCACGCCCCACCGTTTCCCAGAAAAGCCCAGGAGGCAAAAAAGTTTTGGTTTTGGCCGGGGACTTCCCCAGCGTTTCCGGATGGATTCGGTACAAACGGAGGTCATCGACATTTTCACCCGCACCAAGGCGCTGCTCCAAGGGCATTTCGTGCTGCGCTCAGGTCTGCACAGCGGCCACTACTTCCAGTGCGCCCAAGTGTGCCAGCGGATGGACGCCGTGACCCGCCTTGCTGAGTTGCTCGTCACCAAGCTCGGCGGGCTGAAGTTTGAAACGGTGCTGGCACCCGCCATGGGAGGATTGGTGATCGGCCAGGAGGTCGCACGCCAGACCGGCGCCCGCTACCTCTTTGCCGAGAAGGAAAACAACGTCCTCGTGCTGCGTCGCGGCTTCAAATTTGCGCCGGGGGAACCCGTTTTGATCGTCGAGGATGTGGTCACCCGCGGCGGGCGCGTGCTGGAGTGCCTCGACATCGTACGGAAGGCCGGCGGCCGTCCGGTCGCGATTGCCATGCTGGTTGACCGGAGTGCGGGCACGGCCCGATTCGATGTGCCGGCGATTTCGCTGCTCGAGATGAGCTTCCCGACCTACCCGGCTGATGCGGTGCCAGAATGGCTGGCGAAGCTGCCGGTGGAAAAACCGGGAAGCTGATCTCGCCGTCCGCCCGGGACAAACCCGCGTTTGTCCCGGGCCGGAGACTACGGGACCATGACCGTCATGGCGCGCACCGCACCGCGATAGTAGACGTAGATCAGATTACGCGCTCCCCGGCGCAGTGCCTCCCGGGCCGAGGCAACGTCGGTCACCGGCTCACGGTTGATCTCAAGGATCACCATGTTCTGCACAAAACGGTCGGCAAACGGCGACCGGGGATCGATGGACGTGACCACCAGTCCATCGATGCTGCCGGGCACAGCCAATTCCTGGCGCTGGTCGTCGCCGAGCCGCGATACCTCGATCCCGGGCAGCAGTTCATTCGTGCCCGTTCCATCGTCGGGCAGGGCATCCAGCGTGGCCGTGAGCGTCCGCGGTTTACCATCGCGGATGATCTTGAGCACCACCTCCGTGCCCGGAGCCAGCTGCGACACATAGAGCCGCAGGTCCTGCAGTGACGCGACGGGACGATCGTTGACCGACAGAATGACATCGGAGCGCTCAAGGCCGGCCTTTTCGGCCGGGCTGTCTTCGGTGACCACCGTGACCATCACGCCGCGGGTGTTCTTTTCGAGTCCCAGCGCCTCCGAGAGCTCGGCCGTCAACGGGTCCACTCCCACGCCCAGATAACCGCGGGAAACCCGTCCGGTTTCGATCAGGCTGCGCATGATCGAGGCGGCGAGATTGACCGGAACGGCGAACCCGATGCCGATGCTGCCGCGGTTGGGCGAAATGATGGCACTGTTGATGCCGACCAGCCGGCCGCGTGCATCCACCAAGGCGCCGCCCGAGTTGCCCTGATTGATGGCCGCGTCCGTCTGAATGAAGTCCTCGTAACCCGCCACGTCGTCGAGAATGCCCACGCTCCGGCCCTTGGCCGAAACGATGCCCATGGTGACGGTCTGCCCCACCCCGAGCGGATTGCCGACCGCGAACACGACGTCGCCGACGCGCAGCCGGTCGCTGTCCGCCAGCGTCACACGGGGAAGATCCTTGGCGTCGATCTTGATGATGGCGATGTCGGTCTTCGGATCCGCCCCGACCAACGTCGCCTTGAACTCGCGTTCGTCGGGCAGCAGCACCTTGAGCTCATCCGCACCCTCGATGACATGGTTGTTGGTCAGAATGTAGCCGTCCGGTGTGACGATGACTCCGGAGCCCATGCCGCGCTGTTCCGATTCACGCTCCGGCAGACGATCGCCAAAGAACTCGCGCAACAGGGGATTCATCTGCACGCGTTCGCGCACGATCTTGGTGGAGTAGACGGAAACCACCGCCTTTTGGACCGGCTCGACCATGTCGGCATAACTCACCACCAGGCCTGCGGATGACGCCGTGACCGGAGAGGGGTCGACGTGCAAGTCGGGTTTCCGCACGTCGGCGGAAGGTTGTGCGGCAGGCACAGGGCCGGCCAGCGAAGCAAGCGCGGCCAGGAAACAGGTCAGGGAACGAGGGCTCATGTCGGTTGCCGGAAAGCCATAACCCGGAATGGGCACGGTGCAACCGCTCACGACGCGCCACGCCCCCACGAGGACGACTGGGGCGGACGGCTTTCCGAAAACGCACTGCCTGGCCCGAGTCCGGGGCCAAGACTCGGCCCGTTAGAATCCCTTGATCTTGAACAGGCTCGTAACGCTCTCGTTGTTACTGATTCGCGAGATCGCCTCGCCCAGAATGCCCGCGACGCTGAGCACCTTGATCGGCAGACCCCGCGTATCGATCGGAATCGTATTGGTCGTGATCAACTCGTCGATCAGACCGACCTTGAGGCGGTCGTACGCCATGGGACTGAGGAGCGAATGGCTGACCGCGGCCCGTACGCTGAGCGCACCGCTTTCGCGCATGAGCTTGGCCGCATTGACCAAGGTTCCCGCGGTTTCGGTGATGTCGTCCACGAGGAGCACGTCCTTGCCTGCCACGTCACCTACCACGTTCACCGACTCCACTGTAGTGGAGCTGGTACGTTTCTTCCAGACCATGCCAAGTTGGGCACCGAGGATGCCGGCATAAGCCGCGGCCATCTTCATGCCGCCGACATCCGGCGAAACCACCACCATGTTCTCCGCTGGAATCTTCTCCAGATACTTAAAGAAAACCGGCGAGGCAAAGAGGTGGTCGACGGGAATGTCGAAGAAGCCCTGGATCTGCTGCGAGTGCAGGTCCATGGTCAGGATGCGATTGGCGCCGGCCGCGACGAGCAGGTTGGCCACAAGCTTGGCGGTGATCGGCACGCGGGGCTGATCCTTGCGATCCTGCCGGGCGTAGCCGTAAAAGGGCATCACGGCGGTGATCCGGTGGGCCGACGCGCGCTTGGCCGCATCGATCATGATGAGCAACTCCATCAGGTGATGGTTGGTCGGAGTGCAGGTCGACTGGACGATGTACACGTCCTGCCCGCGGATGTTCTCGTTGATCTTAACGAACGACTCGCCATCCGGAAAACTGGTGACCGTGGCCTCGCCCAGCGGCATGCCGATGACCTTGCAGATTTCCTCGGCCAGGGGCCGGTTGGAGTTACCCGAGAAGATTTTCAGCCGCGAAGCGCTCATGTGGGCGACATCGTGACCAAACCCCTAGGAGGCGGAAGCCTTTTTTAGGGCCTGCAGCTCCGCCTCCAAGGTTTCAACCTGACGAAACACGTCGGGCAGGCGCTGCTTCAGCACCGCGATGCGCCGTTCCAGCATGTAGGGGATGGCCGGCGTGCCGTTGACGTAGGCGCCGGCGGGGATGTCCGTGGCAATGCCACTCTGGCCACCGGCTTTGGCCCCCTTCCCGATCGTGAGGTGTCCGCCCACGCCGACCTGACCGCCGAGGACCACGTAATCCTCGAGCACGGAACTGCCGGCGAGCCCCACCTGGGCACAGAGGATGACATGCCGGCCGATGAGGCAGTTATGTCCGATCTGCACCAGATTGTCGACCTTGGTACCCTCGCCAATCCGCGTCACCGCGAACCGGGCCCGGTCCACGGTTGAGTTGGCCCCGATCTCCACATCGGCCTCGATCAGCACATGCCCGACTTGGGCAATCTTCTCGTGGCGGCCATTCACGAATTCATAGCCGAATCCATCGGAGCCGATCACCACGCCCGGATGCAACCGCACCCGCTCCTTCAGTATGCATTCGGTTGATACGCGGACGCCCGGCATGAGCCAGCAGTCGTCGCCGATCTGCACCGAACGCCCGACAAACACCTGGGCCTCGAGGAAGGCGCGCTCCCCCACCACCGCACCTGCTTCGACCACGCACAGCGGGCCGATCGTGGCGGAGGGCGCAATGGTGGCGCCGGGGGACACCACGGCCGACGGATGAATGCCCGGCTCCGGCTTGGGCCAGAGCACCTGCTCGATGCGGGCGCAGATTTGGGCGAGGGCGACGGATGGTTTGTCGACCAGCAGGAAGAGCTGACCGTGGGCAGGAACACCCTCGTAATCCGCCGGCAAAAGCACCACCGAGGCCTGGGTGGCCGCGACCTCCGCCTTGTAGCGCGGATTGCCCAGGAAACTCAGGTCGCCGGCGCGCGCCGTGCTCAGGGCTGACAGGCCCGTGACGTTAAGGTGAGTCTCGCCGCGCACCGCCTTCGGCTTCACGATGGCCGTCAGCTCCGCGGGGGTGAACGAAATCTGCATGGGAGGAGCGTTGGAGGACGGCCAAGACGAGGCAATGCCGGTGTGCAGGGCGCGACCACGCTACCAGCCACGAAGGAGGATCGGAACTAATCTCGTGGCGAAGCAGGTGTGTCCGGAAAACAAAAAGCCCTGCTCGGGTGAGCAGGGCTGGGAAACAGAGGACGAACGAAGGCTTACTTCTTCGAGGCGCCGGGGAAGGTGATCGCCGGGGCGTCGGAGGCCGGGGCGGCCGGAGCGGCAGCCGGAGCCGGAGTGCCGGCGGGCCGGTTCTTATTCACCGCCGCCATGACTTCCTCGGTGATGTCGTAGGCCGGATCCACGTAGATGAAATTGGAAATGCCGAACCCGGCGGGGGCGGACTTGTCGATCAGCAGCGTTACGCCCTTCTGCTTGGCGATGTCCGTCGCGAGCTTGCCGAGATCTTCAAGCAAGAGGTCGCGGAAGTTGCCGATCTGGGCCTGCAGGGTGCGCTGCACGTTCTGGCGGAACGCCTGCACTTCGTTTTGCTTGGCCTGGATCTCCTCGAGCTTCTTCTGGGCGTCCTGCTCCAGCTTCGCCTTGGCGTCATTGGAGAGCACCGGATTCTTCATCTGCTCCATGAGCTCCTGGTAGGCGGTGACGATCGTATTGCCCTCGGTGTTGAGGCGCTGGAGCTCTTCCTGGGCGCGCTTCTCATCGGCCTCAAGCTTGGCGTTCTGCTGCTCCGTCAAGTAGTGCTTGTCGTAAAGCGAGGCCATGTCGACCACGGCCACCTTCAGCGCCGGCTGCGCGTGCAGAGCCGCGGCGCCAAGGACGCAGGAGACAAGGAGAGTTTTCAGGGTGTTCTTCATAGGATGGGTAAAGGGCCAGTGGATCAGAAACGGGTGCCGAAGGAAAAGTTAAATTGGTTCCCCTCGTCATTCGTACCGTCCGTGGTGATCGGAATGCCAAAATCCAACCGCAGCGGCGCCCCGGCGACGAACAGGCCGAGTCCGAAGCCGAAGTTATCGTTATAGCGTCCGGGGCTGAAATCATAGGCGTCTTCGTTGACGAAGCCCGCATCGTAGAAGATCGCGAAGCGGATCGGGCTCACGATATCGATCGTATACTCGAGGCTCAGCAGGCCGTAGGACTTGCCGCCCAAGGGCTCACCCGTGGCGTCGCGCGGCCCCACGTCGCGATACTCGAAGCCACGCAGGGTGTAAGGACCTCCCAGGAAGAAGCGGTCGTAGAATGGCACGTTGGTGCTGTCGCCGAAGCGCTCCACCACGCCGAGCCGGCCGATGATCGACAGCACCTGCGATTGGGTGGCAAAGAGGGGCAGGAACTGGGAGCCACGGAACTCCATCTTGTAGTAGTTGACGTCTCCGGCCAAGGGACCGCCGGCAAATTCGGTCAACAGCTCGGCGCGATTGCCCGAGGTGGTGTTGATGATCTTGTCGCGGGTGTCGCGCAGCATCTGGAACCCGAGCTTCGAGACCCGCTGCTCGCCTTCGAGCTCCTGGAACACGGGGGAAGCGCTGGGATCGACGTTGGCGATCTCGACCACCTCGTAGGTGTACGAGAACCGGCCTTCGACCCATTCGAAGAGTCGTTTGCGCAGGTAGATTTCGCCGCCGGTGCGGATCTCCTCGTAGATCGCGCTGTTGTAGTCGGAGCTGCTGCGGAAGACCTGGCCGCCGACCGCGAGCTCGCGCTCGAAGAGCCACGGTTCCTCGAAGGACATCACCACTTCGCTGGAGCGAGAGCCGAGCTGCATGCGCAGGCGGAACTTCTGGCCGTCGCCCTGGAAGAACGACCGGCGGTTGAACAGGTCGAAGTTACCCTGCGACACCTCGGCAAAGATCACCGCGCTCTCCAGCGAACTGAAGCCGGCGCCAAACGTGAGATTGCCGGTGCGGCCCTCGCGGACCACGACCTTGAGGTTTCGTCGGCCCGGGATGTTCGTCATCTCCGGCGTCATGTTCACGTCCTCGAAGAACCGGGTGTTATCGAGGCGATTCTTGGAAATGTTCATCCGCTCCGTGTTGAACACGTCGCCAGGCCCCAGCACCAATTCGCGCAGGATCACCACGCTCTTCGTCTTGGTGTTGCCCTCGATGTTAACGGACTCAACGGCGTACTGTTCGCTTTCGTCGATGGCGTATTCGATGTCGATGTTGCCGGTGGTAACGTTGGGTTTGCGCACCAGCCGCACCCGGGTCTCAAGGTAGCCGCCCCGCCCGTAGAAGTTCTCCAGGGTCTCGACGTCCTTGTCCATTTTCGACGGCGTGAACACCATGCCGGGACGTTGGGTGAGCAGCAGGCGAAGGAGCGCTTCATCGTACAGTTTCTGGCCGACGAACGTCACATCGCCGATCTTGTACTGGCGTCCTTCAATCACCGGAACCGTGAGCACCAGGCGGCCTTCGGAGGGGTAGTCGTACGTGATCCGTTCGACGGGGATCTCCACATCGAGGAACCCTTCTTCGCGATAGTAGTCGCGCACCTTCTCCAAATCGTCCTCGAAAACCTCGTCCTTGAATCGGCCGGAGCCGGTCAGCCAGGAGAACATCCAATACCGTTTTGTCTCCATCTGCTTGCGCAGGCGGCGGGAGGAGATGGTCTCGTTGCCCTCGAACCGGACCTCGCGGATCTTCACCCGCGGGCCCTCGCTGATCTTGAAGATCACCGTGCCGAAGCCGGATGAGCGGTCGCGCTCGATTTCGTAATAGACGGAGATCTGGTTGTATCCGGCCTTCTGGTAATACTCGCGGATCTTCTCCGCATCTTCCTTCACCAATCGTTCGTCGAGCGGCAGGTTGGCCTTGGTGCTCGTTTCCCGCTCGAGGCGGCTGTCGCGGACCCGCTCATTGCCATCGAACTGCACGGCCAGCACGCGGTACTTCGGGGTGACCTCATAAACGAGGTCCACCGTATTGTCCGGTTTGACGTCGCTGTACTTGATCTCAACGAACTCGAACAGCTGGGTGCGGTAAAGCGTGCGAATGTCGCGGTCCAGGGCGGCGCCGTCGAGTTCCTGCCCTTCGCGGGTTTGGATGTTCGCCCGCACCACATCCTCGCTCACGTTCGCCGTGCCAAGGAAGCGGATGTTGACCTTGCCCACGCGGGCGGCGGGGCCGCCCTGCGCCGGTTGCGATTGGGCAAGGACCTGCAACCCGCCGAGGGTGACTGAAAGAACGAGGAAGAGGAGGCGGGCTACCCGCGCCGACAGGTTACTGGGTATAGTTTTCAAAGCGGGTGATGTCTCTCAGGAACGTAAGCTTCAGTTCTCCTACCGGTCCGTTTCGTTGCTTGGCAACGATTAACTCGGCGGAGTCCGCGGCCACTTGGAACTTCTCGTCCGCGTCGCGGGGTCGGGCGAGCATGAGTACAACGTCGGCATCCTGTTCGATGGAACCGGATTCTCGGAGGTCGGAAAGCTTGGGCGTGCGGTTCTCCTTTTCTGCGGCGCGGTTCAACTGACTGAGAACAAGAACCGGCACATCGAGTTCCTTGGCCAACGACTTTAATCCGCGGGAGATCTCGGCGACCTGCTGTTCGCGGGCCACCTTGGGATCGGTCGGACTGATCAGCTGCAAATAATCGACAATGATGAAGCCGAGCTTGCGGCGCGCCGACAGCCGTCGGGCCTTGGCCCGCAGCTCCATGATCGTCAGGTGGCTCGAATCATCGATGAAGATGGAGGATTTGGAGAACTCGTCGGCGGCGGAGAGCAGCCGCTGCTGCTCCTCGCCGTTCTTGGATAGCAGGCCGTCGCGGAGCAGCTTCATGTTTACCCGCGCGCGGGCGCACAGCATGCGCAACGCGAGCTGGGAGGCACCCATTTCCAGCGAGAAGATCAGCGTCGTGACCCCCTCCCCCCGCCGCGGCATGGCCGCCGCTTCGGCGAAGTTCAGCGCCAGCGACGTCTTGCCCATCGAGGGACGCGCCGCGAGCACGATCATTTCCTGGCGTTGGAATCCGAAGGTGAACTGGTCGAGGTCCTTGAACCCTGAGCTCACGCCGGTGAGCTCCCCCTTCTTCATCATCATCTTGGTGATGACGGCCATCGCCTCGGTCGTCGGCCCCTTCATCTGCTTGGCGCCGTCCGTAATGCGGTCCTGCGTGACCGCAAAAATGTCCTGCTCCACCTTGTCGATGAACTCCTCCATGCCCCCTTGGTAGGAGTAGCACTGCTCGACTGCCTTGGTCGCGACCTTGATGAGTTCGCGCAGAAGGTAGAGTTCCCTGACCTTCTCGATGAAATAGTCGGCCTGGGCAGTGGTGGGGATGCGTCCACTCACCTGCATGAGATAGGCGAAGCCGCCAATCTCATCGAGCTGGCGGCTCGTCTTGAGCTCCTCGGCCAGCACTTCAATGGCCACCGGGGGCTGCCTCTGGTACAGCTCGACAAGTTTCTCGAAGATGATGCGGTTCGCCGGTACGTAGAACGCCTCCGGCAGAATCCGTTTCTCGAGGCAGCGCGCGATGGTGTCCGAGCCGTCGAGCAAGCAGCAGGAAAGCAGGTACTCCTCGGCTTCGGCGCTGAACGGCACGGTGCGGCCGGCGAAGGCCTGGGCCTCGGCATCCGGCGCCGGACGCGAGCGGCGGGGATTCAGGGTGCGCGGAGAGTCTTCAGCCATGGACGAAGCAGCGATGCGAAGCCTTGTGACGTCGGCACGCAATCATCAGTTGCGGGAAGTTTTGCACGCGATGCTCACAGGCCGGGGCGCGGGGCCAAACAAAAGCCGCGTCCGGCGCGGCCGGACGC
This sequence comes from uncultured Opitutus sp., assembly GCA_964476565.1. Taxonomy (GTDB): domain Bacteria; phylum Verrucomicrobiota; class Verrucomicrobiia; order Opitutales; family Opitutaceae; genus CAMAXB01. Next base: position 46,064 of record CAYZBG010000019.1, on the reverse strand, counting down.
GGCTTTGGATCGGGGCTGGCCCCAAGGATTACTTCTTCGTCTCGGCGGCGGCCTCGACGATCGGGTTCTCGGACACCACGTCGAAGGACAGGTCGATCGTGACCTCGGGGTGCAGCTTGATCTTCACCTCGTGCTTGCCGAGGGTCTTGACCGGGTTGAAGAGGTGAATCTTCTTCCGATCGAGGTCGATGCCGCTCTCCACGAGCTTGGCGTGCAGGTCGGCGGAGGTGATCGCACCGAACATCTTGCCGCCCTCGCCGGTCTTCACCGCAAAGGCCAGGGAGGCCTTCTCCAGCTTGCGGGCAAGCTCCTGGGCGCCCGAGAACTCGGCCGCCTCGCGCTCGGCGCGGCGCTTGCGCAGCGCCTCGACCTGTTTCTTGTTGGCCTTGGTGAGGGGCGCGGCGTAGGCCTGCGGCAGGAGGTAGTTGCGGGCGTAGCCGGCGCGGACCTTGACCTGGTCGCCTTCGCCGCCGAGACCTTCGACGGGTTTGAGGAGGAGAACTTCAGTGTGTGCCATGATGGACGGAGGAGTTGGTAGGTTGAAAGGGAGGCGGGCCAGAATCGGCTGCCGGTGAGTTAGAACGGAATATCTTCGTCGATGTTGTCCGACGGTGCGGCAGGCTTGGGCGCGCTGCGCGCGGGCGGCGAGGTGCGATCGTAGGTGGGTTCGGCGGCCTCGTCTGCCGCCGGGCTGGCGGCGCCACCCCCGCCCCCTGCGCCACCGCCTTCGCGGCCGCCGAGGAACTGGAAGTTTTCCAGCACGATGCGCATCTTGCTGCGCTTTTGGCCGGTCGCCTTGTCGTCCCACGTATCGAGCTTGAGCCGGCCTTCGACGAAGAGCGGACGACCCTTGGTGCAATACTTCGAAATGGTCTCTCCCTGCCGGCCCCACGCCTCGATGTCCACAAAGGTGGTCTCATCGCGGGTCTGACCGGAGTCATCCTTGAACTGGCGGTTCACGGCCAGGCCAAACTGGCAGATCGGCGTGCCCTTCGGCGTGACCCGGAGTTCCGGATCCCGCGTCAGGTTGCCCATGAGGAACACTTTGTTGAGGGAGGCCATGGCGGGGAATACGGCCTCAGACGGACTCGACGAACGTGCGGTAAACGTGCTGGTTGAGGCGGAGCCGCTCGCGCAGCTGGGTCGGGCCGTCCGCCGGGGCGCTGAAGGCCACCTGCACGTAGATGCCGCCGGTCAGCTTCGGGTTGGTGACCCGGGCGAAATCCTTCTTGCCGAGGTTCTCGACGGAGGAGACCTCGCCCTGGACGGCGACGATCTCGTTCTTCACACCGTCGATGATCTGATCGATCGAATCGGACCCGCGGCTATCGAGGATGAAGGTCGCGCGGTAATTACGTTTGTTCGGGTTCATTTTTGGCTCTGCGGTTGAGGAGATTCATGGCCTGGTCGGGTCCTTGTTCAAGGAGCACGCCGAGACCGGAGACGAGGGATTCGAAAAGAGAGGAAAGGTGTTGGGATTGATCTGCAGTGAACGGGCCGAGGACGAAGTCCTTGAGGTCCATCTCCGGCGGTTGCTTGGGGCCAATGCCGATGCGATAGCGGATGAAATCATCGCCGACGTGGGTGAGCAGGCTGGAGACGCCATTGTGGCCTCCGGCGCTGCCGCGGACGGAAATCTTGATCCGCCCCAGATCGAGGTTGAGATCGTCGTAGACCGCAATGACGCCCGCGGACGGAATCTTGTAATAGGAGCACAAGGACCGCACAGCGCGCCCGCTTTCGTTCATGTATGTGAGCGGCTTGACGAAGTAGACGGTCCGACCCGGCGCAGCGTCCCAACGCGTCGTCTCCGCCTCAAACTGTGGCTGGGTTTTCCAGCTGAGCCCTTGGCGGGATGCGAAGGCCTCCACGACCCGCCACCCGATGTTGTGTCGAGTGGCGGCGTAGGCGCGGCCCGGGTTGCCGAGACCGGCAACGAGCGAGATGGACATGACTCAAAGAACAAGCGTCGCGGCCCGTCACGGTCAAGCGACGGGCCGGCGCGGAAACGGTTACTTCTTGGCCGGCGCGGCGGCAGGCTTGGCCGGGGCGGCAGCGGCGGCTTTCTTGTCGCCCGCGGGGGCGGCGGCACCGGCGGCAGGAGCCGCGGCACCAGCGGCAGGAGCGGCGGCACCGGCAGCGGGAGCCGCAGCACCGGCGGCAGGCGTCGCTGCCGGGGTCTCGACCACTTCTTCGGCCACCTCGACGCACGACACGACCGGCTGGCCCGGGGTGTCACGAAATTCTACGCCCGCAACTGCCTTGAGCTGGCTGACCTTGATGGTCTCGCCCACCTTCAGCTCGGCGACATCGACCGCGATGAACTCAGGCAGATCCTTCGGCAGGCAGCGGATACGCACCTGCGGCGTCGAAATCTCCAACACGCCGTTCTGCTGCTTCACACCGTAAGCCTCGCCCAGAATCTGAACGGGAACGCGGATCTCGAACTTTTCGTCCGCCTTCACCTCTTGGAGGTCAACGTGAAGGAAACGGTCGGAAATCGGATCACGCTGCACTTCCTGCAGGAACGACAGGGCCTTTTCCGCCTTGTCCTTGCGGGCGAGCTCGATGATCAGCGAGCGACCGGCCACCGCTTTCAACAGGCGGGTGAATTCCGGCGCGTCGACCGCGAGCTTCTCCGGGCTCGAGTGCTTTCCGTAAAGGATCGCCGGGATCTGATTGACCTTGCGCAGGCGGCGGGAGGCCGAACGGCCGGTTTGGGCGCGAGGTGCGACAGTGAGACTGAGGTTATTCTTCATGGTTTTCGTTCCCCCTGTCGCTCCGGAATTGGAGGCAGGCGTAATGGAAAAGAGGAGGACGAGATAGGATCGCCCTGAGCAAGGCAACCAAATCTTTGACCGTCGTCGCGTTTTGTGCCCGGTTCGGAAAAAGAGTCGTTGACAACGGTGCGCCGCAGCCTGTTTTTCCACCCCTCTTCCGAGAGCCACGTTGCCCGGTAGCTCAGTGGCAGAGCAGGTGACTGTTAATCACTTGGTCGTAGGTTCGATCCCTACCCGGGCAGCCATGAAGCCCAACAACTTACGCGTTGTTGGGCTTCTCCATTTCCGGATCAGGAGTTCGCCGGAGGTCTCGTCTGGCCGGTCGCGCAATCCACGCATTTCGGCCGAGTCGATCTCCGGCTGCGCTCAGCTTTCCTTGAGGGCGCGGTCGATCGGCACGTCCTGACCGGACCAGGCCTTTTCCCACGTGGAGGGCTCTGCCGGCGCGGACCAGAACGCATGACTAGCGGGCAGGCCAAGAGGAAGAAACGCGGTGCTGCAGAGATAGAGGCTGCCCGTCGAGATGTAGGTTTCGCCCACCGAAGGTTGATGTCCGGCGAGCCCGATGCGCAGCCAACCTTGGGCGTCGAAGGTGTTCTCCGCACCGAGGGTCCGATCAATCACGCGCGTCAAGCCCACCCGGGCCATGGCCGGGCTCACGTTGGCTGGCAACAGCTCACGCTGCGCCGCAAGGGCGAGGCCTTGGAAGGCGCCACACCGATACGCGAGGGACCGGCCGATCGCAGGGAACGATCCATCCGGGGCGATCATCCGCTCCTGCACCTGCGCCCAACGGGTGAGGCGAGTGCGGACTTTGCCGTGGAACGCCGTCCACTCCGGCGACTCGGCGTGCACCACGTCGAGTGCGTCGAGCAGCATGGGTTGGATGACGAAGGAATTGTAGTAGTCCCAGTGGAACTCAGGGCCGTCGCCGTAGGTGCCGTCGCCGACGTACCAGTCGCGGTGTTTGGTCAGGGCCTCCCACAAGCGGGCGTCATCCCTTCGCTCGCCGATGACGTGGAGGAAAACTTCAATCTCCGAGGCGAACAGCTTCCAGTTGTTCTCACCGGGCCGGATGGGACGTGACGAAATCAGGGCCGCCACGACCTGGCGCTGCACCCGCGGTTCGAGTTTGCGCCATAGTTCGCCCGGTGCGCGCAGCATCGCCTGGGCGAGGAAGGCAGCATCGACCAGCGGCTGTGCCCCCTGGGAGAAGTTCATGAAATCAGGTGAGGCCGGGTCGGTGGCCGCGTCGATGCCCTGCCGGGCCAGCTCGGCCCAGCGGGCGCGCTCCCGCCCTTCGCCACTGCCGTCATCCGCCAATTCCAGCCACGGTGCGAGGCCGGCGAGCGTGCGACCAAACGCCTCGAGGTAGGTGAAACGCGGCCGGTCGCGCGCGTTGCGGTGCGATTCGACCGGCATGGACGCCTTCAAGGTCCGGGCAGCAAGATGGGTGAGCACCGGCTCGGCGATGCGCCGCGCCCACGCACACCACCGTTCGCGGTCGGGCGTCGACGGGACAGCGGCGGCCCCGACCCGGGGCACAAACGAGGCGGGAGCAGCGAGTCCAAAGACGGCGCCCGCAGACGATAAACGCAGAAAATCACGACGGCTCTTCATAGTGAAGGGTGGTAAGGCCGGCGCCAGGAGTGACACGCCGCGGGGTCGAGGAAGGTCCAATTCCCCACGGAGGGCAACCGCGCACATCGGCCTGAGGCCCACCCGCGCACGTCCGTCGCCAGGCTCATTCAGTTGCCTTGCACTGATTGCCTTTATGTCGCACCCTCCTTCGGTCCCGCGGATCGCCGCGAGGCACCCTGCGTCTCGGCGGTCCTCCCCTGCCCCCATGAAGATCCTCGTCGTTCTGCTGATCGGTTCGCTCGCCACGAATGCGGCATTCCTGCTTCTGCCCGGACCTGCAGGCAAGACCGCGTCCGATTCGGTTGCGGCGCACGCCAAATCCGATCCCAATACCCTCGCCCGGTCCAACGATTCACGAGCGGAGGTCACCGCGTTCTTCGCATCCTCCCAGACGGACGGCGCCACGTTGAAGGCCCAGCTCGAATCGGCCGGCTTCCCACCCGAAATCGTGCGCGCAGCGATCCGCGCACAGCTGCACCACGACCACAATCTTCGTCAGGCAGCCGTGCTCACCCAAGCCGGCCTGACGCCTTTCTGGCAAACCGGCTCGATGTCTCTTGGGACCAACTCAAATGATCCGGAGACGGCGAACGCGATGAACGCGTTGAGCAAGGAACTGCGCGCCCGTCTGCTTGATCTCCTCGGGCCGGAGGCCGAGTTGGGCGAAAGCATGGTGGCATCGCTGCAACAACAATGGGGACCGATGCCCAAGGAGAAAATCGCGATGCTTCACCGGATCCAGACGGACTACAGTGAACTCCATAGGGAGTTGCAGGGCAGAGGCAGTTCATCCACCTCGAGTGCGGAAGCGCAGGAAAAGCTGCGCCTGCTCCACGCCGAGCAGCGCGCCGACATTGCGACGCTGCTCACGCCCGAAGAACTGTTTGAGTATGACCTGCGCACGAGTCGCACCGCGCGTCGGCTCCAGTTTCAGCTGCGCGGATTCAATCCCTCCGAGGAGGAATATCGCGCCATCTTCCAGGTCCAGTACGCCATCGACCAAGCGGAAGGCCGTTACGCCAACCCCCTCGAAGCCCTCTCCATGACGCTGCAAGATCAAGAACGGGACACGTTGATCAAGCGGCTCAGCGGAACGATCAGTGCAGAGCGCCTGGCTGATTTCGAGTTCGCGACGACGCCAGCCAACAACTCGGTGATTCGACTCACCCAGCGGCTCGGTCTTCCGCTTGATGCGGCGCGCGAGGTCATGTCCGTCCAGGCGGAAACACAAACGACCGTCGCGCAGATCCGCCGCGATGAGACGCTTCCGTCCAACGAGCGCAACGCCCGGATCGCCGCCCTTGCCCGCTCCACCACGGATCGCCTGACCCAAACGCTGGGCGCCGAAGGTTACCAAGCTTATACCGAAAGCGCCGGCAACTGGCTGGTCAGCTTAACCTCTCCACGGCGCGCCGCGCCCTCGCCATGAAAGCGATCATTGTCCTCATCCTGCTCCTCTCCCTCGTCGCCAATGGCATGCTCGCGTGGCGTCGCTTCGACGTGCCAACACGCACCGACTCCGCGAGCCTGAACATGCCCGCAAAGTCCGCCCAGGTCGGCGGCGGCGAGAGGGTTGACCACGAACGCGCGCCCGAAGTGACATCGGGCAAATCGCTCTTCCCGCCGTGGCGTTCCCTGCCCACCGGGGATCTCGCTGCGTTGGCCGTTGCCCTGCAGGAGCAAGGTTATCCGCCGCATCTCGTCCGCGGTATCATCGCCCATTATCTCGACCTCGAGTATGAAGCGCGCCTCCGGGCCCTGCGGGAAGCAGGCGGCCCGGCCCAGTACTGGAAAGGCAGCACATTCTTCACGGCAACAAATGGAAAACTGCGGACGGAGATGAGGTCCATGGCCCGCGAGCGAAAGGAGCGGCTCGATGCTCTGGCCGGGACGGACGCGTCCACCTTGGACGGTCTCGATCGTTATTCCCTCCACAACCTGCGCCAGCGCTATGGTGACTTCCCGCCGGCCACGTTGGAGTCGTTGCAGGCGATTGAGGCGGATTACAGCGAACTCGCGCGCGAAATCCGGGAGGGCGGCTCCGGTGTCCTCCTTCCATCCGATCGGGAGAAATTGACGCTACTCGATCAGGAGCGCCGCAAGGATCTGCAGGCGCTGCTGACGCCCGAGCAGTTCGAAGAATTCGAGTTGCGCACATCATCCACGGCGGCAGCGCTGCGACGCACGCTCACCCTCATGGAACCAACCGAGCAGGAGTTTCGTACGCTGCACCGCCTTCAGAAGGCCTATGATGAAACCTATGCGTTCACGTCGGTTCGCCGCAATGATCCGGGATTCCGGGCCCAGCAACGCCAGGCGGAGCAGGAACTCATCGCAGCGGTGAAGGCCGAGCTCGGGCCCGAGCGCGGAGCCGCCTACGAGAAGAGCCGCGACCCCAACTACGTGCATGCCCACACCGTGGCCAAACAACTGGGTCTCGCCCCCGAGGCCGGCGACCGCTTGGCGAAGGTGCAACAAGACACGTTTCGGGAATTCGGCCAAATCGGCGCCGCGGCCGGCACCGATCCGGAGCAGCGCCGAGCGGCCCAACTCGCGTTCATTCAGGAAAAAAAGGCGGCCATCACGGCCATTGTGGGGGAAGGCAATCTTCCCACTTACCAAGCGGGCGTGGGCGGCTGGCTCAACGCCCTCGAACAGAACCTTCGACGGAGCGCGATTCAGCCCGGTACGGTGATCACGCGCGACGCGGCTCCCTGAGACGGTTGGCTGTACTGCCCACTCCGTCGCACGGCTGTGGCGGCGCGGTGGCGGTTCACGGCTTGACCGGGATCGTGGGCCCGCGCCGACTGGACAGAATGAAGCCATCCGATCACACCGGGGGCGACGTGCGGATCGTCGCTTACACGCCCGCGTACGCCCATGCCTTTCAGGCGCTCAACGAGGAATGGATTCGCACCCACTTTACGCTCGAAGCGACCGACCGTGAGATGCTCGGCGATCCCGAGCGTTTTATTCTCCGCCGTGGCGGCGCGATCTTCGTCGCGTTGCGCGGAGTCGAACCGGTCGGCGTATGCGCCTTGGCGCCCCATGGCGAAGGCTGCCTCGAACTCGCCAAGATGGCGGTCGCCCCCGCTGCCCGCGGTCTCGGCATTGGGGAAAAGCTCGCCCGCGCCGCCCTCGAGCGGGCACGCGCCCTCGGCGCTCGACGGGTCTTCCTCGAAAGCAACACCAAGCTGGGTCCGGCAATCGCGTTGTACCGCAAACTCGGTTTCAGGGAGATCCCACTGGAGGCATCCCCGTATCAACGCGTGGACATCCAGATGGCCCTCGACTTCGTCGGGGAAGCGGCGCGCTGAGGACGCATCTTAGACCGCCTCCGCGGCGATGCGCTGCCGCATCGCCGCATCGGGCAGCCGCCCGCGCCCGGCGCCCATGTTGTCGCGGAGGTGCGCGACCCGGGAGGTCGCTGGGATGGCGCAGGTCACCGCCGGATGCGAGATCACGAACTTGAGCAGCAGCTGCGCCCAGCTCGTACAGTCGATCTCCGCCGCCCACGCCGGCAGCGGCCGCTCCCGCAGGCGCCGGAACAGATCCCCGCCGGCGAAGGGGCGATTCACGATCACGGCCACGCCGCGGTCTCGGGCCAGCGGCAGGAGACGCTGCTCCGCCTCGCGCTCGCCCACGGAGTAATTGATCTGAATGAAGTCCACCTTCTCGCGCTCGATCAGACGCGCCACCGCGTCCTGGCCCGCCGTCGTATAGTGCGTCACGCCCACGTATCGCACCCGACCGGCTTCCTGCCAACGACGCAGCGTGGCGAGGTGGGTCTGCACATCGACGAGATTATGCACCTGCAGGAGATCGATGCGATCGACCCGCAGGCGACGGAAGGACTGCTCCATTTGCTCCACACCGGCTTCACGTCCGGTCGTCCAAACTTTCGTCGCCACAAACACCCGGTCACGGAGGCTGTGTTCCGCCATCAGGTCACCGGCCACCGTTTCCGCACGCCCATACATCGGCGAGGAGTCGAGCACGCGTCCGCCTTCTTCGACGAAGGCGGACAGCACCGCGGAGATTCCGGCCCTCTCCGCGGCGCCGGTGCCGACATCAAACGTTTGCCAGGTCCCCAGACCGATGGCGGGCAACCCTTCGCCGGACGACGGAATGAGCCGCGTCATCAGTCCGGAGGGCGCCGGCTCCGAGGCCGCCCACGCGCCGGCCGTCGCAGCGCCCGCCGCCGTTCCCAGGACCCGCAGGGCAGCACGTCGTGTCATGTTCATGCCTCATCCTAGCCAACGCGGGCCCGGTCCGCCACTGGGTGCGGTCGATTCCAGCCTGGCAAACGCCCCGAGGGTTTCGCCCGACTAGGCCAAGTCCGGCTCAGGCGCTCCGCGGCTGCCGGCTGAGGGTGCGGTAGGCGAGCGGTGTGCTGCCCAAGGCAGCCTTGAAACTGTGGTGGAAATGCGAGAGCTCCTCAAAGCCGCACTCGAAGGCGATCGCCGTAACCGAACGCTCGGTCGAGGCGAGCAGGCGGCAGGCATGTTCCATGCGGAGGCGGTGGACATAGCGCCGCCAGGACTCGCCCGTCACCTCGCGAAAGAGTTCGGTGAAGCGGCGGCGCCCGAGGCCCACCGACCGGGCGGCCTCGTCGAGCGACACCGCCGCGTAGAATTCATGCCGGAGCCGGGCGGCGTATCCAGCCACCCGATACGTGCTTTCCTCGCTGCGATCGACCGTGAACGTCCGGTTCTGGCTGCCCCGGACCATGACGACGGCCAATTCGGTGAGGCGGGCGACGAGCAAGGCCTCCCATCCCGGCCGGCGGGTCTCCTGCTCAAACATCATCTCCTGCACAAGCGTCCGGACCCGGCGGGCATAGTCAGCACCGGCCCGGTGCAGGTTCAACGGCAACATCCCTGTTTGCGAGAGGTGGCCCACAAGGTCTGCCGGCAGCAGATCCGGCCGGTAGTGGATGGCGTAGAGCGTGACTGGCTGCCCGGGCAGGTCGCGTTGCTGGTGCGGAACCTCGGGCGCGATATGGAACAACGTATCCGGCGACACCGAATAACGCCGGCCATCGCTCTCCCACAAGGCATGCCCGGCAATGAGGAGCAGGAATTTCGCGAAACGATCCTTCAGGGCCGCACAGAACCCCGGGGCATGGCGGCACTCGAACACGACCAGCCCCACGTCGGGAACCGGCATGTGCCGGGCACTGACGACCCGTTCACCCACACCCAGGCGCAGACCGGCCCGGCCGGGGTCGGAAACGAGGGAGGACAACCGCAGCGATTCTCTCATGGGGCGATCACCTTTCCCAGCGGCGGCGGATCGCACCGAAACGGCAAAGCGACCAAGCCGGAGAACCGAAACCAAGAGGATACGAGAACGACATCACAGGAAGAGGGCTCCAGCGGAAGGGCGGCATGCCCACGGGGTGATCTATACACAGCAGCCATACATCACCTTCTCAAGGCCCACTGCTGTTAGATAGTTAAGCACCGGCTCCGAAACCGGAGCGCACGGGCTGCGTCTACGACGAAGCCTCCCATGAACAAGACCGTCCTGAGCGTTCTCTTGCTGACGATTCACCTCTGGCTCGGCGTGCGGTCGGCCGACGCCCGAACCCTCATGGCGCACACCTGGCAGGTCGACGGCGTCGGACGCACCGGCTTGATTGCCTTGCCGGAACACGGCGGACAAACCCCGGCGCCGGTGGTTTTTGTTTTTCATGGTCATGGCGGCACGGCGGCCCAGGCCTCGCGAAGCCTGGCCGTGCACACCGCCTGGCCCGAGGCGATGGTCGTTTACCTGCAAGGCTTGCCCACCCCGGGTCGTCTGACGGACCCCGAGGGACGCAAGACGGGCTGGCAAGGAGGGCCGGGCGAACAAGGCGATCGCGACCTGCGTTTCTTCGACGTCGTGTGGCAGGACTTGCGCGACCGCCGAGCGGTCGACTTGGCGCGGGTCTATGCCTGCGGCCACTCCAACGGCGGAGGCTTCACCTACTTGCTCTGGGCCAAACGGCGCTCCGTCTTTGCCGCCTTCGGCCCGTCCGGTTCGATCGCGGCCCGCGACTACGGTCCGCTCGAGCCCGCCCCGGTCTTCCACATCGCGGGCCGCCAGGATACGTTGGTCAAATTCGCCTGGCAGGAACGGATGACGGAGCGCCTCCGCCGCCAGCAGCGCTGCGGGCCCGGCGAGCCGAAGGCCGGCAACGTCACGCTCTATCCGTCGGCGATCGGCGCCCCGGTCGCGACTTACTTCTACGACGGCGGTCACACGTATCCGCCGGAAGCCACCGGCCACCTGGTCGCATTCCTGCGCGGGCAAATCAAACGTTGAGGTCGAGCTGGCGCGCTTCACCGGCGCGCCCGTCGCGACCTTCGAACCAGCGGGGCTCCACGATGGTGGTGCCCGGACGACGGCGGCTGCCGTGGCGCACAAAGACCTCCTTCGCCTTGGCCCGCAGATCAGGCATCCGCCGCAGATCGGCAAACCGGGCGCGCGCCCGCCGCACCGCTTCGGCGTGGTCAATCACGGGTTTGGGGTAGTCCCGCCCCAGCTTCACGCCGGCCTGCGCAGCCACGGCGAACGGCATCGTCCACGGTTCATGGATGAACGCCGGCGGGACCTGCGACAGCTCCGGAACCCAGGTCCGAATGAACCGTCCGCCGGGATCCTGGTCGTGCGACTGCTTCACCGGCGAATACATGCGCAGCGTGTTGATCCCCGTCGTGCCGCTTTGCATCTGGACCTGCGGCCAATGAATGCCCGGCTCGTAATCGGTGAAAAGCCGCGCCAGCACGAGTCCGCTCTGCCGCCAGGGAAGCCAGAGATCGTAGCTGGCAAAGGAGACGAGCATGGCCCGCATGCGAAAATTGATCCACCCGGTCTGCCGCAGGCAGCGCATGCAGGCGTCCACCAGCGGGTAACCGGTCCGTCCCTCACCCCACGCCGCCAGCCACTCCGCCCGTTCTTCCGTCCACGGACCCTCGCGTAATGCATCGAGCTCAGGGATGAACGCGCGGAACTCGATCGCCGGTTCCGACTCGAGCTTCTGCATGAAGTGGCTGCGCCAGTGCAGGCGGGCCAGGAACGCGCGCGCGGCGCCTGCGCGCAAGGCGTCCGCGCCACCGTCCGGGGACCGGGCGAGGTGGGCACGGACGGCCTGGACGACTTCGCGCAGCGAAAGCAAACCCAGCGCCAGGCCCACACTCAGCCGGGAGCAGGCGTCCGGGGCGGTGAGGGGGCTGGACATCCGCCGAGCGTAGTGGATACCTCGATACGAAAGGAACGACGCCAGGGCCGCTCCCGCTTCGGCGCGGGTGGCGGTCTGCCGTCCCGGGCAGGCGGGATCGCGCGCCGCCATCCCGGTGACCTCTGGAATCTCGCCGGCGTCTCCGGGGCGATCCGTCCCCCGGGGCACGGGCCGCGGCACCGGCAAGGACGGTCCGGCCATCCATGCCTCCCAATGCCGCGCCCAGCCGTCGCGCTGCCGCAGACCGCGAACGATGCCTCCGGCGGGAAACTCGGTCCATGCCACTCCCTGGGTGCGGGCCCATCGGCCCACGGCACGGTCCCGGGCAAAGGTCACGCCGTTGCCCGTTTCCTCATGCGACCAGAGCACCATGACAGCGCCGCGTCGGGACCAGGCCGCCCGCCACCGCTCCAGCACGTCCACCACCTCGCCCTGCCGGACCACAAGGGTCACCCCGAGAACGTGCAACGCAGCCCGCAGTTCCACCAACGCTTCCGCCGTGGCCGCCCAATGCCGCGCGGCATGGTCATCGGCGGCCACCACCGACGGCTCGACCACGTACAAACCCAACACGCGCGCTCCCGGCCGTCCGCGGACGGCATCCATCGCGGCCGTGAGCGGCGGGTGATCCGCGGTACGCAGATCGCGTTTGAACCAGACCACGTGCGTTTCGAGCGTCATTCCCACGCTCCGCACGGTGCGCAGGCCACGCCCGCCCGCAAGCGGGCCGGAGCGATCCCACGGCAGAGCCCGGCCCAACCTCGTCGGGGACTTTCGCGTTGCCAGGAACAGCAACCGGCAGGAAAGCTCTTCCACCCCTTCGTGCCATGCCCCTGTTTCCCTTGCGCCTGCTCGCCGGTCTTTTCCTCCTCGGCCTCGCCTCTTCCCCGGTTCGAGCCGCCGACTCAGCCACCGCCTCCGCCCCCGAGCTCACCCTCCGGGTGATGGCGTACAATGTCCGCTATGCCAGCGACCGCCCGCCCAACGCATGGCCGGACCGGCGTCCGGCGATGAAACGCCTGCTGGAGAAGGAAGCACCCGACCTGATCGGGACCCAGGAAGGCGTGTACGGACAGGTGCGCGACCTGGCGGCCGACCTGCCCGCCTACGATTGGATCGGGCTCGGACGCGACGGCGGCAGCCGTGGCGAATTCATGGCGGTCTTCTACCGCCGCGACCGGTTCGAGCCGCTCGCCTTCGACCACTTCTGGCTGTCTGACACGCCTCAGGTGATCGCCTCGACCAGTTGGGGCAATCGGCTCCCGCGCATGGTGACGTGGGTCCGTTTCCGTGATCGAAGCACGGGACGCGTATTCGAATTTTGGAACACCCACTTTGATCATCAGTCCGAACCCGCCCGGCAACAATCGGCTGTCCTGCTGCGCGATCGCATCGCCGGGATCCCAGCCGACATTCCGGTGGTGGTCACCGGCGATTTCAACGCGGTGGCGGGCGCCAGTGCGGCGTACACCACCCTGACCGCCGACGGCGCACTGACGGACACCTGGCTCGCCGCCAAGGTCCGGCAAAACGAGGGCATCAATACGTTCAACAGCTTCGGCGTCGGACGCCGCGAGGGCCAACGTATCGACTGGGTGCTGGCGCGCCAGCCCAAGAGCGTCGACGAGGCGGCGATCGTGATCGACGATGACAACGGCGTGCCGCCGAGCGACCACTATCCGGTCACGGCGACGATCCGCTTCTGACCACGCTCAAACCGGCAGCGGGCGGAATTCGCGTTCGACTGTGCCGTCACGACGGGCCCGGCAGAGCCACCAGCCTTTTTCGTCAACGCCGTTGTGGTTGCGGTCAATGCGCGCACAGGTTGAGCCGGTGACGAGGGTCGCCGGTCCCCGCGACCGTTCCGTCCGTCCATGGAAGTGTCCGCAGAACGCAGCGCGCAGGTTGAAGGGTTCGAAGCGCGCCAGCACCTCCTCGGCGTTGAGGGGCGTCATCACCACCCCGTTGGGCGTGGCGATGCCGGCCGCGACCGGAAAATGGGTCAGCAGCACGGTCGGGCGAAGCCGGTCCATCTCTGCCAGGGTGGAATCGAGCCAGGCCAGAGTTTCCGCGGAAAACCGCGTGTTGCGCCAGGCCTTGCCTTCGGTCGAATCGAGCGCAACGAACTGCCAGCCGGCATGGTCGAAACGCCGGTTGAGCATGCCGGGAAACGCCTCGGCGTAGATCCGCGTCGTCTCCTCCACATCGTTGTCGTGATTGCCCGGCACGGCGTGGAACGGCACCCCGCTCTCCTCGGCGAGGCGCCGCACGGCGGCGAGGTTCTCCGGCTGCCCCCGATGCGCCAGGTCACCCAAGAGAACCATGAAGGCCGGACGTTCGGCCGCCACTGCGTGAAACAGCGCGCGAAACCAGGCTTCGCACTCGGGCGTGTGGTAGTGGAGATCGTTGAGCGCGGCAAAGGTGAAGCTGCCGACCTCGGACGCCGACGCTGCCGCCGCCCGTAGGGCTCCCGGCCACGCACCGGCGGCGAGCAGCGCTCCGAGGCGGGCGAGGGATTCACGGCGAGTGATCACGGGGCCGGACGGCGCCGGCCCAAGGGGGTTCGCAGGCATGACGGAAGAAACTCCGGGCCGCGGCCGACCGCAACCCTCGGCGGCGCCTGTCATCGGATTGTCACGCGCCGCCGCGTCACTTTTCCGCGAGTCGGAGCACGCCGTCCCACGTCGCCGGGGGCGGCTGCCGTGCAAACGTGTCGACCCAGCCAAGGTAGGCCAGCGAGGGCGTGGTCTTCGCTCCGGGCGTGAGCTCCGGGCGGTTGGGTTCCAGCTCCGCGCTCTGCTGAAAGAGCTCGCGCGCCACCTCCCACTTCCGGGCGAGGAAGGCGGCCAAACCCTGGCTGAACAGTTCGACGCACCGGCGGGTCTCGTCGGACACGGTTTCCTGCAGCCCCACCACCTCATGGATCGGGACAGGCTGGGCACGTCCGACCACCCCGACGAAGCCGAGCGGGCGGAAGATAACCCGGTCTCCGCCATGGGCCCGGCAGGCAAGGCGCGTGGCCTCGGTCACCATGATATAGGCGCCGAATGCCTTGGCGCCGGACTCCATGCGGGAGGCGAGGTTCACGTTGTCGCCCATCATGGTGTAACTGAAGCGGCTTCGGCTGCCCATGTTGCCGATCACCGCCGGTCCGGTGTTGAGCCCGATCCGGGTCTGCATTTCCGCCACGACGGCAGGCCAGGCGCCGTCTTCGGCGCGCCACCGGGTGCGCAAGGCGCGCATCGTTTCCTGCACGCGTTGTGCGGCGACACAGGCACGGTAGGCGTGGTCGGGCAGCGCCACCGGGGCGCCGAACATGGCGACCACCGCGTCGCCAATGTACTTGTCGAGGGTCCCGCCCTCCTCCTGCACGATGTCGGTGCAGGCGGTGAGGTATTCGTTCATCAGCTCCACCAACCGGCCGGGCGACAACTGTTCGGAGAACGTCGAGAACGACTGGATGTCGCTGAAGTAGGCCGTGATCTCGGCTTCGTGACCGCCGAGCTGCGGCTCTTCGCCGGCCTCGACCATGCGTTCCACGAGTTGCGGAGAAAGGTAGGTGCCGAACATGCCCTTGATGCGGCGCTTCTGTTTCTGCTCCTCGACCACCTGCCAGAGCAGGGTCGCGAAACTCGTGCTCAACGCCGCCCCGATCGGCGCGGCGAGCGGCAGCACGAGGTGAAAACGGCTGAAAACCGCAAACGCCACCGCCGCGTACGCCGCCAGGAGGCCCAGAGCGGCCACCTTGGCGAGGAGAGCGCGCCGGCCGCCGAGGCCTGTCAGCGCCGCCGCCCCGAGCGCAAGCGCAACGATCAGCGCGCCGTTCATGCCGGGCGGCAGGTGGCGCAGGTACTCGCCCGAGACGAACGTCTTCAGCAGATTGCCGTGCACCCCGACCTGCGGCACGGGCGTCTCGTCGAACGAGGTGCGGTTGAGGTCCTGAAGCAGCACGTCGACCGGACCGATCAGCACGATCGCATCGCGGAACTGAGCGAAGAACTCGCGCCCGCGCGCCTGCTTGGCCGGATCGTCGCTTTCCAGCTGGGTGAGGTAGTCGCCCAGATCGGCGACGCTGGCCCGCGGGTTGAGCGACGACTGCCACCGCGAGAACCAGTTGACCTCGACCAACTGCCCGCGGCGCAGCGGGATCGACGTGGCGAGGGTGCCGTCCGGACGCCGCACCTCCACCCGGTCCGGAAAACGCTGGATCGCGCTCGCGTCGAGCCCCCAGTGATGCAGCGCGAGTTGCAGCGCCAGGGTATGGAAGGTGCCGGCCGGGGTGTCGGCAAAGAGCGGTGCGGCCCGCGTCTCGCCACGATAGGTATCGATCAGACCGAGAGTGCCCCACGTCGGCCCGACGATGGGAAAGCCGGGGCCTTCCGGAATGTCATTGCCCTGGGGATCGGTGAACCCGTCGAACACAAACGGGAACTGCCGGACGGGGCGGATCGTACCCGGCCCCGGCACGTAATTGGCCGCGAGCACCACGCGCCCGTGCTCGCGCACCGCCCGCCCGAACTGACGGCGGCCCGCCTCCTGTTCCTCCAGCCCGAAGTCAGGCCGTCCGAATTCCGAGAAGACCACATCGATCCCAACCGCCCGGACCTCGCCGATGCGGAAAAGCACGTCGAGGATCTGCGCGAACCGGGCATGGTTCCACGGCCACTTGTACTGCTGGATGGCGTCGGTATCGATGTCGACGTAGACGAGCTTCACGGGCGATTCCCGCTCCCCGCGCTGCTGAAAGCGGAGGTCGATCAGCCGGTTCTCGATGAATTCGAGAAAGCCCGCGGCATTCGCCCAGCACCATGCCGCCAACAGCGTAATCAGAATAGCACTACGTCCCAGCGTGTGGAGTCGGGGCCTGAACACGGCGGGAACGCTAGGAGGCGTGCCGGGGCAACGGAAGTCGAAAGGCCGGGGCGATCAGGCCGGACCGCTGGGGGCGGATCCGGTCGGACCGGAACTCAACCGGAGGAGCCGTCACCCGTGGTCGTACGCGGGGGCGGAGGCAACGGCGGTGGCGGGGGCGGCGGCGGGGCGAAGCCGGAGCCGCCGGGACCGGTGGTTCCGCCCTGCCCCGGCTGACCGGGCGTGCCCTGACCGCCCGGAGGCGGTTCATTGCCGCCTGGTGCGCCACCCGGACCCTGACCCTGGGTCGCATTCGAACCGCCCGTGCCCGGCGCGGGCGCACCGACCGGCGAGAAGACCTGCGCGGCCACCGCCGAAATCACCTGCTGCACGGCCTGCAGAATGGCGGCGGTCGTCGCCGCCGGCGCCACTTGGGTGACGAAGGTCTGACCGGCGAGTTGCACCGTGAGCAGTCCGCTCACAGGATCCACCTGCACGCGGACCTGAACATTGATCTCGCGCGGTTCGCCCGATGTGGCGTCGACCGGAATCTCGACCTCGCCGACCAGCAGGACGACGTTGCCCTCGATGGTGGTGACGGAGAACTGGGCCGTGCCCTGTCCGTCAGGCCGGAAAATGATGCGGAACGTCGTGCCGCGAATGCCGGCCGCGCCGACCGGAGTCTGAATGTTGAATGACGAGCCGTCGGCGGCGTTGAGCTTCTTGACGTTTCCGATCAGCTCGCCGCGGGTCAGGTTGAGGCGGGTCGTCGACGTCGACGGTTCGGCGGTCGCCTCGGCGACCTTGAAATCCTGGGCGAACGGGTCCTGCAGGAACGTCTCGATGTCGAGCACCGAGTCACCGCGCAGGTTGACCGTGGCGCCGTTCGAAAAAATGAGCACCACGCTCGCCCCCGGAGCCGTGGTCACGATGTAGCCGGCGGAGATCTGCTCGTTGTTGATCGCAGGCCGGACCACGTTGTCGCTCTTCGACGTGAGCGTCACCGCTCCGCTGATACGAGCGATCACGATGCGACCGGGCTGCGTGCCCTGGGCCAGCGCCGTGCCTCCGCCGGATAGAAGCACCAGGAAGAGGACCCACGTCAGAAGTGTCTTTTGCATGGAGAAACGGGGCGGACCTTAGCGCACGGAATCGATTTCCGCGAGCAAAGCCTCGGCTGGGGCATACCCCGGGTCAAGGCGCAAACAGGTTGCCAGCGCGGCCCGGGCGAGCGGGCATGTGACCGGCGACAGGCTGTAGTGATAGGCCTGATGGTACCAGGCGAGCGGATGCCGGGGAGCCAGCTGGAGGGCGCGCGCAAACGCCTCCGCCGCCTCATCGCGATGCGCTTGCATGTCGGCCGCCACCCCGAGCCGCCACCAGAACTCGGCTACGTCGGGAGCGAGCGCCAGGGCCTG
The DNA here is from genome assembly GCA_964476565.1 of uncultured Opitutus sp. Lineage (GTDB taxonomy): Bacteria > Verrucomicrobiota > Verrucomicrobiia > Opitutales > Opitutaceae > CAMAXB01. Next base: position 28,149 of record CAYZBG010000019.1, on the reverse strand, counting down.
GTGCGCCGCCCGCCCGGCCTCCCCGCCTAGGTCCAGCTGGGCCGACGGCTGGAAACGGGCCGCCAGCGAAAGCGCATACGAGAGATCGGACCACGCCTGGGCATTGGCCGGGTCAAGCAGCACGGCGCGACCGAAGCGGGCCTGGGCCTGCGCGACGAGGTCCGCTCCGTCGACCGAACCCAGGCGGCCTTCGGCCCAGCCATCGAGCATCCGGCGTGCGCCATAGCGCTCCGCCTCGGCCCGCAGCCGCGGGAGCGGGCCCGCCACGAATGCCACCGCCAGCGCACCGGCGGCGAGGCCGGCGAGCAACCGGACCGCCCTGCCCTGCCGGCGGCGGCCGCGCGGCGCGCCCGCCGGACGTATCCACTCGCTCAGTACGATGCCGGCCACCAGCACGAGCGCCGGCAGCTTGAGATGAAAGTCGACCAGCAGGGTGAGGCCAAAGGCGAGGAGTCCGACCGCCAGCGGCCGGCGGGTTGCGCCGGACCCGGGATCGTCCGACCGCCGCTTCAGCCACGCCGCGACCGCCGCGGGCAGCGGGAAGGCGAGCACGAACCCGACGAGGCCGTAGTCGGACAGCGTATTCAGATAGTCGTTATGTGCCCACTGCGGATCGTCGCGGAATCCCTCGGGCCGGTGGCGTTCGAACCGCACATTGTAACTGCCCGCCCCGGTGCCGGTGAGCGGCTGCTCTTCGAACAGGGCCCAGGCGCCGCGCCACATGACCGGCCGGGTGCGTTCGCCGCCGTCCGCCACGAAGGCGTCGAGACGCGCCCGCACCCCGTCGTGAACGCCATAGGCCAGCCCGCCCGCCGCCGCCGCCAGTGCGAGCACACCGGCGGACCAGGCCAGGCGACGGGGCCAGGTCAGGTTGCGCCGGAGCAACGGCCAGGCCGCCAGCGCCAGGACCAACGCCAACCAGGCTCCGCGGCTGACGGTCAGCACCAGCCCGAAGCCGAAGGCCGCGGCCGCCACGACCGCCAGCGCCCGCGCGCGTGCGCCCAGGCCCGGCCGTACCGCCAGCGCCAGCGTTGCCGGGAGCAGGAGCACGAGCAAGGCCGCGAGGCTGTTGGGAATGCCGAAGGGACCCGACGCCCGGCCGGCGAACTGATAGGATTGGGTCCGCCCGAGCATGAGCCAGGTTTCGTCACCAAAGGTCTGATACAACGCGAGTCCGACGGCGACGATGCCCAGGCCCCACACCGTGCCCAGCACCAGCCGCCGCGGCCCGCGCGCGCCGAGCACGTTCACGCCCAGCCAGACGGCCGCCGCCCCCTGGGCCCACCCGAGCCAGTCCATCCAGCCCAGCCAGGGGACGGGCGTCACCCACCCGACATTGACCAGCCCGTAGGCGAGGAACGGCAGGAAGGCGTAACCGAACGGATGCCAGCGCGGCGCCGTTTCACGCGCCGCCCGCTGCGCCAGCAACACCACCACGGCGACGGCGGTCAGGGTATACGACACGAGTTTCGTCTCCGGCCGGTAGCCGCCTAGCCCCAGCGTGGTCCACGCAAGGTTGACCGCCAAGAGGACGGCGATCAGCCACGTCGGCCAGGAAGCGGGCGACGGCGCGCGCACCGTCGGGGCGGAAGGAGGCATGGCTCGGAGGCTGCGCGACCTGCGCCGCCACGAAAGCAAAAAGCGCCGACTCCCCGGAGGGAGGCGGCGCTGCGAAGATCAACCGGAGATCCGGTCAGGCCACTTAGGCCGTCGGGACGGTCTGGATCGTCTTGATGATCCGGCCGGCCACGAGGTACGGATCGGCGGCCGAGTTCGGACGACGGTCCTCGAGGTATCCCTTGTAGCCGCTGTTGATGAAGCTGTGCGGGATGCGGATCGAGGCACCGCGGTCGGCCAGACCGTAGGTGAACTTGTCGATCGACTGGGTCTCGTGCAGGCCGGTGAGACGCAGGTGGTTGTCCGGGCCGTACACGGCGATGTGTTCGTCCATGTGCTTGTTGAAGGCAGCCATGAGCTTTTCGAAGTACTCCTTGCCGCCTACTTCGCGCATGTGCTTGGTCGAGAAGTTGGAGTGCATGCCGGAGCCGTTCCAATCGAGCGGCTTGTTGAACGCGCCGCGGATCGGTTTGCAGTGCCACTCGACGTCGATGCAGTAGGCTTCGCAGAGGCGCATCAGGATGTAGCGGGCCACCCACATCTGGTCGGCCGCGCTCTTGGAGCCCTTGCCGAAGATCTGGAACTCCCACTGACCCTTGGCGACCTCGGCGTTGATGCCTTCGAGGTTGATGCCGGCGTCGAGGCAGATGTCGATGTGCTTCTCAACGATCTCGCGGGCGACATTGCCCACGGAATTGTAGCCCACGCCCGTGTAATACGGACCCTGGGGCGCCGGGAAGCCGCCCTTGGGGAAGCCGAGGGGGGAGCCGTCCTGATAGAGGAAATACTCCTGCTCGAAACCGAACCAGGTGTCCGGATCATCCGGAATGGTCGCGCGGCTGTTGCTCGGGTGCGGCGTCTTGCCGTCCGGCATCATGACTTCGCACATGACCAGCACCCCGTTCTTCCGCGTCGAATCCGGGAAGACCGCCACCGGCTTGAGCACGCAGTCCGAGCTCTTGCCCTCCGCCTGCTGGGTGGAGCTGCCATCGAAGCCCCAGTTGGGCAGCTCACTGAGCTTGGGGAAGCTCGCGAATTCCTTGATCTGCGTCTTGCTACGGAGGCCGGCGAGCGGAGTGTAGCCGTCGAGCCAGATGTATTCGAGTTTGTATTTGGCCATGGTTGGGAGGTGGATGGATGTCGGCGAACGGCAGCTTCGGATTGGTATAGGGACTGGGAAACCGCCGTCCAAAGACGAGCTTTCAGGGGAGCACCTTACATGCCAGAGGCAATCTGAACTTCTGGAATGATGAATATTTTTTCTGGCAGATTTTGATCATCGCGCCGCTCTTTTGCACAAACAGCCCTTGCCAGCCGGGTGCCTGCGGCAAAACGTCCCCGCGCCGTCTCTCCATCATGCACGACGTCAAAGACACCCCCCGCGCCCAGGTTCGCATTGGCTACGATGGGCGGGTGCACAAGACGTTCCGAGGGCACCGGGCGCGGGAGCGGTTTGAGAACGAGATCCGCGTGCTCCGGCATCTGGAGGAGCGGGGCTGCACCTTTGTCCCCCGGCTGCTGGAGGCGGACGAGGGGCTGCTCAAGATCGTCACCACCAACTGCGGCACGCGGGTCGACCACCTGAATGAGGAGCGCATGAAGGAGATCTACGGTGAGCTCGAGGCCTATGGGGTGCGCCACGAAGATCCGTTCCTGCGCAACATCACCTACCGGGTGGCGGACGGCCGTTTCTGCATCATCGATTTTGAGTTCGCCACGCTGCTGGAATCCGGCGCCGGTTTGAAACCGGATGCGCCGACTGCCCGCCCATGACGCCGCCTACCTCCCCGGCCACACCCCCGCAACGCCTGCTTTGGTCCGCCCTCACCGACCGGGGCCGCATCCGGGCCAACAACGAGGACACGTTCCTCGCCCTCACGTTTGACGGCCACGACCTGCGCTACCTGGGCAAGACCGGGGAGGCCTCGCTGGCCGGATCCGATTTCGTCTTTGCCGTAAGTGACGGCATGGGCGGAGCGAAGTCCGGCGAGTTCGCGAGCCGGATCTCGGTGGACCGCATCACCCGCCTCATGCCGCGCGGCTTCCGCCTGTCCGCCAACGGTCTCGCCGCCGGTTTTCAGGACATCCTCGCCGAGCTGTTTTCCTCGATCCACCACGACCTGCTCCGCCTCGGTCAGTCCTACGAGGAGTGCGCCGGCATGGGCGCCACGCTGAGTCTCGTCTGGTTCACGCCCGAGTGGATGTACTTCGGCCACGTGGGCGACAGCCGCATCTATTACCTGCCGCATGAGGGCGGCCTGACCCAGCTCACGCACGATCACAGCCACGTCGGATGGCTGCGGCGCAACGGCAAGCTGAACGAACGCGAGTTCCGCACCCACCCCGGCCGCAATTCACTGCAGCAGGCCCTGGGCGCCGGCCACCAGTTCGTCGAACCGCACATCGGCGCCGTCGGACACCGTCCGGGCGACCGTTTCCTGATCTGCTCCGATGGTCTGATCGATGGTCTCTGGGACCGCCAGCTCGACGAGCTGATCCGCACGCCGCCGCGGGAACGCCAGCACCAGCATCCAGCGCAACGTCTGGTCGAGGAATCGGTCTCGGTCTCCGGCCGGGACAATACCACCGCCCTCGTGATCGAGCTGCCGGTCCGCCCCGAAACGTCCGCCTCGTGAGCGTGCTGCTGTTTGTCTACGGTTCGCTCAAGCGTGGGTGCCACAATCACGCGCAGTTGACCGGCCAGTCCTTCGTCGCCGAGGCCCGCACTCTGCCGGGCTACCGCCTGTTCGACGTGGGCGGGTATCCGGGCATGGTCCCCTGGCCCGCCGACACCGAGGGGGTGCAGGGGGAAGTCTGGTCGGTCGATCTCGCGGGCCTCGCCCGACTCGACGCCTTCGAGGGCGTGCCTGAGGGTCTCTATGTTCGCCGCCCGATTCCGCTGGCGGCTCCCTTCGCCAGCACGCCGGTCGAGGCGTACCTCTACCCGCACTCGGTCACCGGTCGGCGGGACGTGGGCACGTGCTGGCGAGAGTGACGTCGGAACCGGTCGGCGCCGGCCTCATCCGGCCTTCGCCCGGGCGACCGGTTCCTTCAAGGCCTGGGCCGGAACCCGACGCACGCCGGTGAACCGGGCGCGGAACAATTCGTCCAGCACCTCGCGCACCTCCGGCTTCAGGCGTCCAACGAGTTGGTCGAGCGGCGGCAGCGGCGTCGCCGGCTCCGCCTCGGATGCACGGGAGGATTTAGCCTCCACCGCTTCCCCGCGCTCGCGGAGCTCCGAACGCATGGCCATTTCCGTTTCCTCATCCGGAAACACCGGTTCGTCCGCGGGCGGCGCGGAGACCGCGGCTTCCTCCACATCGTCCGGCGGGGACGCGTCCGTTTGTGCCGGGGAACGCGCGGCCGAACGATCTGACGCAGCGGCGGCAGCCGACGCGGGCTCCGTTGCACCCGCTTGTCCGGTCGACGCCGAAAGCACGGCCTGCAACCGTGCTTCGAGCCGGTCAATCAGGGCTTTTTTTTTGAGCCGTCGTCCGCGGAGGCGGGCGCTTCACCGGCGAGAGCCGCGAGTTCCTTGATCAGGCTGTCGATCGCGCGGGCCCGGCTGGCCTCCACCGCCTTGAGCAAGGTCACCTCGAAATTGATCTTCTCGGCGAGCCCGAGTTTCACCGCGCCCTCCCCTTCGCGAAGGGCGTCCAACATGCGGGTGAGCTGCTCGGTGGTCAGGGCAACGCCACCCAGTTTCGCGGACTTGCCGCCTTGGGCGATGGCGTCGAGCACCGCCTCGCGGACGAGGGCCTGAATGTCGGCCAGCAGGCGCACGAGGTCGCGGCCAGCCTCGTCGCAACGATCCACCAGTTCGATGATCCGCGGGTGGTCGCCGGCGGCGAGCGCACCGGCGAGGGCGGCGATCGTCTCCGCCGCCACGAGGCCGTACACATCGAGCACATCCGGCTCGGTGATCGTCGTGCCGCAGAACGATATCATCTGGTCCATGATCGACTGGGCGTCGCGCATGCCGCCGTCGGCCATCCGGGCAATGCACGCGAGCGCGGCGTCGTCGATCTTCACCTTCTCCTCGTCGGCGATCGTCCGCAGACGCTGCACGATGAGCGCCGCGGGGATCGGCTTGAGGTCAAAGCGCTGGCAGCGCGACACGATCGTGGGCAGGACCTTTTGCGGATCGGTCGTGGCAAAGACGAACTTCACGTGTGCGGGCGGCTCCTCGAGCGTCTTGAGCAGGGCGTTGAAGGCCGCCGTCGAGAGCATGTGCACCTCGTCGATGATGTAGACCTTGAACTTCCCCTGGGCCGGCGCGTACTGCACGGTGTCGCGCAACTCGCGCACCTGTTCGACGCCGTTGTTGGAGGCGCCGTCGATCTCGATCACGTCAAGATGGCTGCCCTCGGCAATCGCCACGCAGGCGGGATCCTTCGGGTCAAAATCCGCCTTCGGTCCGTCGGTGCAATTGAGCGCCTTGGCGAAGATGCGCGCGGTGGACGTCTTGCCGGTGCCGCGCGGGCCGACGAACAGGTAGGCGTGGGCGATGCGTTGGCGCGCGATGGCATTGCGCAGGGTCCGGACCACATGATCCTGGCCGACCACGTCGGCGAAGGTCTGCGGGCGCCACTTGCGGGCAATGACTTGGTACGTGCCGGACATCGGGGAAAAAAGGTGGCCAGGCACTCCACGGCACTGGGAGAACGTCGTTGCCGTTGCTACCTTCCGGTCCTGGCGGAGTTCACGCGCCTGCCCATGCATGGCACCTGGCCAAAGCGGACAGTGAGACGGACCGACCGCAGTTCAATGAGAATTTTCGCGCCCGTCCCGCCGGCGCGAATCCGTCCCCAGCCCAGCCTACTTGCCAGGCGGAGGCGGCGGGGGCTGACCCATCGGCGGAGGGGCCTTGTCCGCCCCCTCTTGGGACGAACGCTCCCGGTCCCGCTCGCGATCGCGATCACGATCGCGGCGTTCCCGCATGCGGCGCTGCATCTCTTCAAATTTGGTCTTCTGCTCGGGCGTCAGCTCCTTGATCACCGCGGCGTCCATGCGCTGGAACGCGGCAATTGTCTCCCGGCGCATGCGCCCGAGTTCCTCGCCCGTTGCGTCCACGATCGGCTTGATGCGCGCCACCTGCTCGGGCGTGAGCTCCAGCGTTTCCTGGAAACGCTTCATCGCCGACGCGGCGAACTGCTCCGCCCGGATCCGGCTTTCTACCACTGTGCGGGCAAAGCGGGCGTACGTGAATCCTCCGGCCACGGCGCCAGCGAGGAAAACGACGGTGAAGGTGAGGACGACTTTGACGTTCTTGTTCATCCTCAGGACAGGTCGAGCGCCAGCACCTCGACCACCGGGTCCTGCGCCGCATAAACATCCTCTTCGAAGGCCTGCAGGACCGGCGCCAAGTTCGCAGCGACACTGGCCACGGCGATCATGCCAGCCACGCCCACCGCCCGCAGCGAAACGCGGTCAAAGAGGGCGAACCACGGACGTTCGGCCGGTTGGGCCATGGCGAGCGCGGCCACCCGCGCGGCGAAGCCGTACGGTGCGGATGCATCGCGTGAATCGGCGGGCGCCTGACGGGCCGCCGCGACAAGACGCTGCCAAGCCTCTGGGTGGTTATTCATGAGCGTTCCTTTCTCTGCAAATCAGCAAACAACTTTTGTAATTTCCGTCTAGCCCGGAAGGCCCGGACCTTGATGAGCGACGTGTTCCAGCCGGTAAGCCCGCTGATCTCGGCGATGGTCTTTTGCTCGAGGTCGAGCAGCTGGATGACGAGCCGGTCCTCGGGTTTGAGCTGATCGAGGAGCTTGTGCACCAGCTCATGCGCGGCGAGCGCATCGTCGGGCGCCTGATCCCGGTCGTTGGTGAGCACGGCATCCAGGACCTCGGCCTCCCCTTCGGACAGGTCGGCCCACCGAAACTCCGGCCGGCGCTGCTGGGCGCGAAGGTGGTCGATGCAGGTTGTGACGGCGATCCGGGACACCCAATGCGGGAAAGGCACGTTGCCTTGGTACTGCTCCAGCCGGGTGAACATCTTGAGGAAGATCTCCTGGGTGAGATCCTCTTCGGCGACCCGCCGGGGGAGCCGGGCGCGAACGATCCGGACCACCATCGGGTGGAGGTGCTCGACCAACTGCCGCGCCGCCAGCTGATCGCGCGCACGAACCCGTTCGAGGCACTCGGCCAAGTCGAACGTCTCGTGGTCAACAGCGGACATAGGGCGATGGAAGTCGCGTCATACACGAAGAGCAAGACGTTGCTCAGGCCATGGGGTTACAGCGGAGGGCCCCCTTGACTTGCCGGGGTCCGGCCTCTTAAACAAACGGAGTAGATGCGAATTTTCGCCCAGGCGCTTCGACTTACCTAGACGCACGATCCCGAGGGAGCCGCGTTGACGGCCGGTCGTGCGTCCGCCTGCAGCCATCCGCCTTCACCGCCCCGCGGTGAAGCTCACCCTGTGTATTCGCAATCTGACTTCTTTAACCATGTCCGCTTTTCCCGCCCACAAATACCGTCCGTTTCCCACGGTCTCCCTGCCCAACCGGCAATGGCCCAACCGCACGCACACCCACGCCCCGGCCTGGTGCAGCGTCGATCTGCGCGATGGCAACCAAGCCCTCGCCCAGCCCATGAGCGTCGACGAGAAACTCGAGTTCTTCGACCTCCTGGTGAAAATTGGTTTCAAGGAGATCGAGGTCGGCTTCCCGTCCGCTTCGCAAATTGAGTTCGATTTCTGCCGCCGCCTGATCGAGGAGAACCGCATCCCCGACGACGTCGCGATCCAGATCCTCTGCCAATGCCGCGAGGACCTGATCACGCGCTCGCTGGAGGCCCTCGCCGGAGCGAAGCGGGTCATCTTCCATCTCTACAACTCCACGTCGCCCGCCCAGCGCCGCTACGTGTTCAACGCGGACCGGCCCGCCATCGTCGCGATCGCGACGAAGGCCGTGGCGTTCCTCAAGGAGCGGGCCGCGCCGCACGTGGCCGCCGGCATGCGCCTGCAGCTGGAGTACTCGCCGGAGAGCTTCACCAGCACGGAACTGGATTTCGCCTTGGAGATCTGCGAGGCGGTGACCGACGTCTGGCAGCCCACCCCGCAGAACAAGATCATCCTCAACCTGCCCGCGACGGTCGAGTACGCCACGCCCAACGTGCATGCCGACCAGATCGAGTGGGTGTGCACGCACCTGCGCCGGCGCGACTGCACGCTGGTCTCGCTCCACACCCACAATGACCGCGGGACGGGCGTCGCCGCGACCGAGCTGGCCTTGCTCGCCGGCGCCGACCGGGTCGAGGGCACGCTCTTCGGCAACGGCGAGCGCACCGGCAACCTCGACCTCGTCATCGTGGCGCTGAACCTCTTCACCCAGGGCATCGATCCCAAGCTCGACTTCAGCAACATCAACGCGATCCGCGAGGTGTACGAGCGTTGCACGCGCATGGAGATCCACCCGCGCCACCCATACGCGGGCGAGCTGGTCTTCACCGCCTTCAGCGGCTCCCACCAGGATGCGATCAAGAAATCCTGGGAACAGCAGAAGCCCGGCGCCCCGTGGGACGTGCTCTACATACCGATCGATCCCGCCGACATCGGCCGCAGCTACAAGGCGATCATCCGCATCAACAGCCAGTCGGGCAAGGGCGGCGTCGCCTACGTGCTCGAGCACGAGTTCGGCTACCAGCTGCCCAAGCTCATGCACAAGGAGATCGGCCGGCTGGTGAACGACATCGCCGACCGCAAGGGCACCGAGCTCACCGCAGCCGAGATCCACGACGTGTTCCGCGTCGAGTACCTCGATCGCACCTCACCCGTGCACCTGCAGCACTTCCGCACCACGGAACGCGACAACGACGTGAAGTGCGAGGCCGTGCTGACGATCGACGGAAAGAAACACACGCTGACCGCCCGCGGCAACGGACCGATCGATGCCTTCGTGCGGGCCCTCGCCGAGACGGGTCTGCCGCGGTTCGAGTTGCTCAGCTACTCCGAGCACTCGATCGGCGCCGGGGCCGACACCCTCGCTGCGTCGTACATCCAGATCAAGACGGGCCAGGGCCGGACGTTCTTCGGCGCCGGCGTCGACACCAACATCGAGCTCGCCTCGATCAAGGCGATCGTCAGCGCCATCAACCGCGCCACCGTCCAAGCCTGATCCGCACGGCCCGGGCCGGAATCCAGCTTCGCTGCGATACCGGCCCGGCCGTGCCTAGGGCAGGAATTCCGGATCGGTCCAGTAGGTGTAGTCGAACCGCGTGGTGAGGTGTGGATTCGCCCGGAGCACGAGCGTGGCTCCGGCGACCGCCGCGGGTAGTTCGATCTCGACCGAATGCCAGCCCCGGTCCTCCACCACCGCAGCCGGGTCGAGGAAACGATCGTGCACCCGGTGGGGCCGGCCGGACGACGCGACGAACACTTCAAAGTGGGCGCCGTCGGTCCGCTCGGCACCGGCCGTGGCCTCGGGAATGAAGCCGTAGCCCACCCGCACCCGGCGCGCCTCCGGCGGGATGGGGAGCAACCACGCTCCGGGCGTGTGCAGGAAAGTGGCCGGACGGCCGTCATGAACCATGCGCGAGGCTTGGAAGGGGCTGAAGGCCACGCCGTTCTCCAACGGGACTTTGGCCGAACGCTCGCGGCGGAGCAGGACGAACTCGGCGTCAAAGCGTAGGTACGGTTTTCCGGCCACGTCCAGCGCCTCGACTTCGTCCGCCACCGAGAAGGTCCGCACCACGCGGTAGGTGCCGTCGACAATACCCCGGTCACGGCCGATCATCTGTTCCAGTTCGCGTGGGCGCAGCACCAGCCAGGTCGGTTCCAGCCACGAAATGAGATGGGTGAAATCATTGCCCAACAGCTCCCGCGCCGCGACCGTTTCGGGCGCCGACATACCCGGGAAGTCCAGCGTCTTGAGCCCGGAGAAGTAGCCGATGTAGCCGAGCGGCTCCATGAACACCGTGTCGCCGGGCTGAGCGTGTTCGCGCAGCCAGAGCCCGATCTGCTTGCGATTCTGGTCCTCCACGATGCGCTGCTGCGCCTCCGCCTGCCCCGCCACCGCCTAAAGCAGGCCGCCGGAAACAACCAGCAGCGCCACCGCGCCCGCCGCAAGCCCACGCGCGAGCCTGCGCCCCACCGGGCCGGCCCCGTCCACGGTCCCGAGCCACCGGGCGAAGCCGAGTCCCTGATGCAGCACCCCGGCGAGCGTCAGGATCGCAAAGAAGGTGGCGCTGGGCAGGTACCAGGGGAAGGGATGATTGGGGAAAAGCCAGAGGTAGAGTTGCGCGAGAAAATAGGTCAGCGACGCAGCCTTCGGACCGGGCGCAAGTCCGGGCACAAGCCACACCACCGCGCAGGCCAGCGCCAGACCCCGCCCGACGATCGTCAACCATCCGGGCCAGCCGCCCATGTCGAAATAGGCCGGTAGGAAGGTCGAATCCAAGGCGAGGCGTCCTTCAAGAGCGGCCAAGGGAAACGTGACCACGGTGGAGGCGATCCGCTCGAGGGTGAGCGGGTCGTTGACCATCGACTTCGCCGCGATCGTGTGCGGCACCGGGCTTCCGTAGTAAATCCACGCAAACAGAAACCACGGCAGGTACAGGGCGGTCGTGAGCAGCCCGGCCCGCACACACTGGCCGAACCATGCGGCTCGCCCCGCCCCGGCGGCGCCGCCCGCGGCGAACAAACCGACGCCCAACGCATAGGCGCCGATGTAGATGAAGCTGTCGGGCCGGGTCCACATCAGCCCCGCCCAGGCCACCCCCAGCGCACGCCAGGCACCCTGGCCCGCGCGCTCCGCCGCCAGCACCATCTCGGCGAGGAACAACAGCATCCACGCGGTCTCCATGCCGTTGATACTGAAATCGACCGTCTTGGCATCGGTCATGACGAGACCGGTCAGAAGCAGCGTCGCGATCAGGCCGTAGTTCCGGCCGGCCGCGAGGCGCCCGAGCAGGATCACCGCCGCCGCCAGGGCCCCGATGCAGAACAGGCGGAAGAGCCAAAGCGCAGCTTCGTCCGAGCGGTTCAGCGTCATCACGCTCGCCACGGCTGGCAGCAACACGCCCAGCGGAGAGGTGAACGTGTGCACCCGCTCGCCCGGCTGGTAGACCAGCCCCTCGCCCGTGGCGAGGTGCTTGCTGGAGCGAAACGTAATGTAGTAATCCTCCCACCGGTGGTCGGTGTAGAGGGCAAAGGTCAGCGCAATCAGCGCGGCCAGCGCACCGAGCAACCAGGGAAGCGTCCCCGGCCCCGCCCGCGGACTGCGGGACGCGGGTGAAGGCGTTTCCTCAGGCATGGGCGAAGCTTGCGAACGGACACATGCCTGCGCACGACACGCGCCCGTTCCGGCTCAGGCAAGCCCGAACTCCGCGCCGGCCCACCGCGGGGCCGGCGCGACCGACTCAGGCGGCGCCCGCGGCCACGCGCACGGCATCCACCATGCGCTTCTGCAACCGGCGCACGCCGGTCATGATGGTTTCGACCTGGGCACGGGCCCGGGTGGGATCGCGGTGGATTTCCTCCACCCGGGACCAGAGCTCCGCACCATTGGTTTCGTCGACTTCCAGCATCCAGCGGTCCGCGCCAAAATCGCGGTACATCTGACCCTTGCAGGTATCGGTCGGCTGGCGCAGGTAGATCGCCGGCGTGCCCACCCGGTAGGCGATGAGCGGCGAGTGGCAATCCGCGCTGATGACGGCGAGGGCCTTGGTGTAGATCGACGCCGCCTCGTCGGGCAGCCAGTAGGTGTTGCGCCAGACCACGTTCTTTTTCACGTCCGCCGGCAAGGGATCGATGAGGTACTGCTTCGCCGTCTCGATCTGGTAGGTCATTTCCGGACAGGTCATGACCTTGCCGCCGGTGGCGCGCACGTAGGCGATCATCATTTCGCGGAGCTTCGAAAGATCCTGCTCGTTGGTGCGCGCGTTGATCGCGTCCTTCTGTCGGTCCGAATCCGTCAGGGTCGTCGCCCCGCGCATGTGATGGTAGGGCGTGTAACGCACCCGCGGGATGACGCAGATGAAACGTCCGTCCTCGAGGCCGTTGTCCCGCAGGTAGGCGTAGCCCTTGGCGTCGTCGCGCAGGTGCATGCCGAGCTGGGAATCGGGTCCGAACTCCAGCACCGGCGCCTTGATCTGCTGGTTCTTGAGGTACTCGAGCGAGATGGTATCGCGGCAGAACATGAACGACGCCTCGTTGAGGATGAAGCGGAGGTCCGCGGCCAGGTGCGTCGGCGGCAAGGCCAGCGCCCGCCGCCGCAGGTCGTTGAGGGTGCCGCCCTCGGGATCGCGGTTGCCCCCGAAGCCCGAGATGGGGTCGGTGCTCACGGCGAACACCCCCACCGGCTTGCCCGTGGCCTTGCGAAATGCCACGGCGTGCGCGTGCGCGGGAAAGCCCGAGCCAGAGCCGCTGACGTAGACGTCGGTGTCGGCCCACGCTTTCGCGAGCTCGGGCGTGGTCGGCTTCCCGTTCGCATCGACGGAGCCTTCGACGATGCGCAGCCGGGGGAAGCCTTTCACGAGCATGTCCCGCGAGCCGTGACCGAGTTGTCCGGGCCAGAGAATCAACTCGGCTTCGGGAAAGTGCTCCTCGAACAGACGGAGCGCGCCGGGGGTGTGGCCGATGTCGCCGATGTTCACGCTTTGCCACGAGTTGCGCAGCAAGACGCGGGGCGGACGTCCGGACGGACGGCTGGCGGAAAAGAGCCGCGGGGCAACGCCGGCGAGGGCGGTGGCCGCGAGGGAGGATTGGAGGAAACGACGACGGTTCATGACGATGAGATTAAAAGGTTCCCTTGACGCCGACATACCAGGTGGCGCCGTAGCCGGCGCGGCCGACCACGATGCGGTCGCGGGGAGTCGACGGTCCGTAGCGCACGGTGTAATCGACCTCCTTGTTGATGTTGCGCCCGCTCACGTACAAGCCGAAGTGCTCGGTGAGTCGGTACTCGGCGGTGAAGTCGGCACTCGTCCGCGGCAGCAGGTACTGGTAGGTCCCCGCCTCCGCGCCGGCCTGGGTGATAAGGTTTTGCTGGATCAAGCCGCGATGATTCACCGCCAACCGGACCGCAAAGCGCTGACGGTTCAGGCTGATCCCCCAGTTCGCCATCTTGCGGGCGAAGCCGGCGAAGCTGGCCTGCTCGGAACCTTCGAGATCCTGCCAGGTGATGTTGCCGAAGAGCGTCACGCCCCGCGCCCAGCGCGGGAGGAAGGTGAGGTTCTGGCGGTAATCGAGCTCGAGTCCACTCACCCGCGCGTCGCCCACGTTGCGGCGCGTGCTCACCACGTAGCCGAGCGCCTCGCCGTACACCTCCGGGTCAAGTCCCCACGGTTCCAGCACGTCGTCGCTCGCGGGCACCGTGACGGCGCCCCAGAAGTCGGAGATGTCGCGACGGTAGGCCCGGGCGGAGACGACTCCGGTGGAGGGCTCGTTGAAATAGTACTCCAACGCCACGCCATAACTGTCGGCGATCCACGGCTGCAGGTCGGGATTCGTGAGCGTGATCGTGCGGGAGGTGCTCTCCGTGTCCGGCAGCGACATCGAGGGCAGGATGTTGCCGAAGTCGGGGCGATTGATCGACCGGCCGTAGGACACGCGGGCAATCAGGTTGGGCCGGAGGATGAACGAGGTGTTGAGGCTCGGGAAGTACCCGTCGTAGTCGGACTGGGTGCTGGATCCACGCTCGACGTAGGCGAGTTGCGAGCCCAGCAGCGAATTGAGCGGTGCGATGACCACGGGCTGACCGGCGCTGTTGCGCACGATCTCACCGTTGGCGTCGCGTTGATAGATGGCCGTCGGGTCGATCAACGGACCGACGCCTTCGTCGTCGGTCCGCTCGTAACGCACGCCGCCCGAGACGAGCACGCGGCCGTCCCAGAGCTTCGTGTCAAACCGCACATACGGCGCGACGATGGTCTCGGTGATGGCCTGCGAGCCCGTGACCTGGTTGCGATGGTCGCTGTACTCCTGCGCGGCCGTCTGGGGGAAGTACGCCGGATTGCTGGCGTAGGTGGACCCGATGGCAGCAAGGTTCATCCACTCCATCCGGGGACCGTAGAGCAGGTCCTTCTGCGAATAGATGGGATCGTACCACTGGTCGGCGTTGTCGTCCGCGGTGCGGGCGATCCCGTCGGCGCCGACGAACTGGCGCGTCGTGTTCGGACGCCGGATGTCGCGCGACTGCGAGCGCACGTCGATGCCGGTCTTTACCGTGAAAGGCACCTTGAAGCCGAGGTCACGCTTCGCATTGAAGAAGGCGGTGCGCACGATGTCCGAGCTGGTCAGCCACCGGGCGGTCACAGCCTCGAGGCGGTAGTTGGAAAGGTCATACGCATCGACCGGGTTACCCTGGGCGTCGCGCACGTCGACGACCCGGGGCGCCTCGTAACCGAAGTCCTCGAAGCGGATGGTCAGGTTGCGGAAGAAGGCGTTGCTCGCCTGGAAATAGCCCTTGTCGATGTCGCGGTAGTAATTCGAGGCGCGGGAGAACGCGCCGCCGATCTGCCAGTCCCAGACCGGGCCGCGGTGTCGGTAGCGGAGGCTGGGCATGTAGGTCGTGCCATGCTTGTCGGTTGCGTCATAGACGGTCTGCACGAAGCCGGCTCCGGCCGCGCCCTGGGTGAAGTCGTCGCCGAACGACGCGACGCGTCCGACGTCGAAGTTCAGCTGGCGCACCCACCAGTTCGAATTGAAGAACGCGTACTGCATGCCGAGCGTGAGCACACCGTGCTCGGTCACCCGCCAGTCGGCGGTGGCGCTGATCTGCTCGCGGCGCGTGATCTTCGGGCGCTCCTGCACGCGCCAGCGGGCGAGGTAGGGCGCGTCGGGCGTGGTTGCGGGATAATTGGCCGACTGCGCCAGCTGGTGCGGCACCCAGTCCTGCGTCGTGCCCGGACCGTTGTTGATCGTGCGCGTGCTGATGCCGTTGACGGTGAAGCCAAATCTCCGGCTGACCGGCACGATGGCGCTGAACTCGAGGTTCGGCTGATACCAGTACGTCTTCTTGTCGAAGGGGCCCGGCTGCTTCTTGAACGAGAAGTCCTCCTCCGGGAACGACGCATAGACCTTGAAGGTGTAGAGCGGCTTGGTGCGTTCGAAGGCGCTTTTGCTGATCAGGTTGACCGAGCCGCCGATCGCACTGGCGGGCGAGTCGGGCATGGGCGAGCGGTCGACCTCAACGCGGGCCATGCTGTTGATCGACATGTTCTCGAACTCGATCTGCCGGCTCGGGCTCGAACTCGCCGCACTGGCGAGGCCGTTGCCGTCGACCAGAATGGGCGTGCCGCTGGGCGGAACGCCACCGAGGGAGATCGTCGTGCCGTCGCTGCCGTTGCGGTTCAACACCACGCCGGGCAGGAATTTCGCAAACTCGCCGACGTTGCCGTCCGCGATGTCCGCAAACGAATCCGTCGCCACGATGTTCTTGATCGACGGCGCGTAACGCTGCTCGTTCACCGCCACGTCCGACGCCGCCATGTCCGCCTGGGCGGCGACCGTGAAGGCATCGAGCGTGATCGTCTCGTCCCCGGTCACCGTCTTGGACCGCAGCGTGAAGTCGCGGACCGCAGCCTGACCCGCAGCCACCTGCACCACGTGGGTGATGGCCGGGAACCCGATGTAATCGACGCGCACGCTGGCCGGGCCGGCCGGCACCCGCGCCAACTGGTAACGGCCGTACGTGTCGGTGAACGCCTCGAGGCCGTGGGCCGCGATGGTCACGCGGGCATTCGCGACGAAGGTTCCGTTTGTTTCGTTCAACACCGTGCCGGTCAGGCTGCCGGTTTCGGGGGCGGGAGTTTCGGGGGAGGGCTGCGCGGGCGCGGCGACCAGGCCGAGCCAGCCGGCGAGCACCGTGATCAAAGTCTTGCGTTTCATGGTCTGCTTGGGGGGAACGTCACGTTCCGGGGGTAAAGGGGACAAAGCGGCGGGGTCCGCGGCGCGCTTCGCGCCGCGTTTGAGAGTGAAGGTGCCGGTCCGGGCATCTTCCTCGAGGGTGAGCGCCGTGCCGGTCAGCAGGCGCTGGAGGGCCTCACGCGGGGTGAAGTCACCCCGCACCGCCGGGGTCCGGACTCCTTGCACGTGGGCGACGAGGTAGACGATGGAGGCATCCGCCTGCTCGGCGAATTGCTCCAAGGCGATCTGCCCCTCGCCCGCCGGGATGTGAAACGGGCGCGGAACATCCGGCGGCGGACGTGCCGGCGCGCTCCCGGCCGCCAGGGCCAGCGCCGCCCCGGCCGCGAGGAAGATCCAGGCGGCAACGAGACCGGCCAGCCGGCGCGGAAGCACCCCGGGCACGCGCGCGGCCTGCAGCGCCGAGAACGGGCGACAGATCATGCGGGTACGGTGAAGAACGGGGCATGCGGGGTGAAGCGCACAATCGCTGTGCGCATAAGGAGGACGGCGACCCCGCCGGATTCCGTTATCGGAATTTTTGATTTTTTCGCCGTCGCGGCGCTTCAACGGGCACGCTCGAGGACCAGTGTGCCGTCCGCCTCGCGGCGCACCCGCACCTCATAGTGGTCCTCCAACACCCGGACAAACCCGTCGATGTCGTGACCGGGGAAACGGCCGCCGACGCGCAAATCGCGCAGCTCCGGATCGTTCAGCACGAGCCTGCGCCCAGTCTGCCGCTCAAACTCGGCCGCCAGTTCCGCGAGCGTCGCTCCGCCAAGGCGAAGCAAACCGCCGCGCCAGGCGTTGGCCCGGTTGACTTCCACCATGTCGACTTCCGTCACGACCACGCCGGCGGCCGGCGCATCGGCGGCACGGGACACCACCGCACGGTGACCCGCGGTGACCAGGGGGGCCGGCGCCGGTTCCGTCCCAGCGGCATCCGCCGGTGCATCGACCCGCACGGTTCCCTCGGTGACGAGCACGTCCACCATGCCCGGCTGCAGGGCGACGCCAAACGCCGTGCCCACCGCCTCGATCCGCACCCCGTCCGCCTCGACCACAAAGGGACGGGCGGGATCCTTGGTGACCGCAAAGTAAGCCTCGCCCCGAACGAGCCGCACCCGGCGTTCGTGGGCCGTGTAGGCCTCGACGACCGTCGCGCCGGCGTTCAACCGGACCTGCGTGCCGTCGGCGAGCAGCCGCGTCTCCGGCACCGCCGCCGGGGCCAGGGCGGCCACCGTAGCATCCGGTGCGGACGTGCGTTCAGGCAGGGCAACATAGATCGCCAACGTCAGCGCCGCGGCCGCCGCGAGCGCGCCCGCGAACCAACGCACCACCGGCGCCGGCCGCTTTGCCGGGGCGGCGGGACCGCGTCGCACCGCCGGCGCACCCTCGAACCGCCCCCACACCGCCGCCGAGCGCCGCCAGGCGGCCTCGTTCCGGCTGTCGGCTTCGAGCCACGCGGCAAACGCCTGCTGCTCGTCCGCGGACAAGCCGCGGTCGTGGCGGACCACCCAGGCCGCCGCTGCGTCGCGTCGCACCCGCTCGTCGCGGGCGTCGGGACCGGGATTGCTGGAGGAGGCCGGCTTCATGCGACGGGCAGAGCCCCCTTCTGCTCAAAGAAATCCTCACACCGCCGCAGGGCCTTGGTGAGCTGAACTTCCACCGTGTGTTCCGAGATGTTCATGCGCTCCGCAATTTCGCGGTGCGACAGGCCTTCGAATCGGCGCAACACAAACACTTCCCGGCAGCGCTCGGGCAGCGCGGCAATCGCGGCGGACAAGAGTTCGACCTCCTGGGAGCGGGCCACCGCCTCGTCAGGAGCCGGCGCCTCATCGGCCACCTGCGTGCAATCCAGCTCGGCCACCGAGCCGGTGCGCGCCACCGCACGCCGGCGAAACAGATCGCGGGCTGCGTTCCGCGCCGTGGCAAAGAGCAGGCCGCGCGTGGACCGCACCTCGCCTTTCGCCCGCACGCGCAGCAGGCGCGTGTACGTTTCCTGCACGAGGTCGTCGATATCGGTCCAGGCAGCGATGCGGTGGAGGTAACCGCGCAGCGTCGATTCGTGGGGTTGAACCTCCTCGGCAAACCAACGCGCGGTCTCGGAGTCGGTGGGTGGCATGGTCTGGGGCGGGGTGATGTTTCCTTGCTCCCATCCACCGGCAGACTCAAGCGCAAACCGGGCCGGCAACCGGCTACGCGCGATCGGTGCGCCGGAAGAGCATGCCGCCAACCAGAATGAACATCACCGTCGGCACCCACAGGAGCAGATCGGGGCGCATCTCGGGAGCATTCTCGAGCCAGCCGGCCGTGACCGTCAGGAAATAGTAGATCATCACGAGGACCAGCGCCACGCCGAGGTTGGCCGAGGTCTCGGCGCGCGAGACCTTGATGCCCAGGGGCACGGCCAGCAGCGCGAACGCGAACACCGCGAACGCACTCGAGGCTTTTTCGTGGAAGGCGATCGCGACCTTGATCTGTTCGAGACGCTGTTCCGGGTCACTGAGGCGTTCCATCTCGGCGCGCAACTGGTCGTACGTGAGCTCGCTCAACTTGGTCCGCCGCGTCGTGCGCCCAAAGATCCGGTCCAGCTCCAGTTCGACCGGGAACTCCTCGAAGGTACCGGTCGTCATCTGCTTCGAGAAATCCTCCAGCGCGTCGTCCTGGCGGTTCTCCACCGTCACCTGACGCAGCGTGAGCACGAGTCGGTTGGCCTCCTCGTCGTAGTCGAAGCGGCCGGTCGCGGCGCGGGCGAAGACCTTCACCCGCTTCTGTTCGTCGAGCTGCCACAGCCAGAAGTCGCGCAACTCCATCCCGTCCTTCTGCCCGACGTACACGACGACGTTGGGGAAGTTGCGGATGAATGTCTTCGGCACGATGAAGCTCAGGGGATTCTGCCGCAGCGACTCCGCCAGCGTCTCCTTGTAGGCGGTGCGCGCCTGCGGCATGTAGTAGAAATTGAGGCCGAGCGAGAGCAGCGTGCCCAAGGCGCCGAGGATGAAGATCGGGCGTGCAATATAGCCGAGGCTCAGCCCGGCCGCGCGCATCGCCGTGATCTCGTGCTGGGACGACATGCGCCCGAGCACGAGCAGCACGCCGGTCAAAATCCCCATCGGCAGGGCGTACGCCAGCACGTAGGGCGGCAGGAGCAGGAGCAGCGTAACCAGGGCTTCCGGCGAAATCTGGCCCGCCAAGGCGTACGACAACAGGTCCTTGAGCGCGTTGCCCACCATCAGCACAAAGGCAAACAGGCCCACCGCGGCCGCACAGGTGGCGAGCACGTTCCAAAAGAGGTGGCGGTGGAGCAGGTTCACGCGGTGGCGGGATTGTCTTTGCGGTCGGGCCGCGCCTTTGTGGTAGGATCCCTGTGTCACGCCAACCATGAAGTTCGTTCCCGCGCGTCCGCCGCTGACCGGCGAAACCCTCGCATCCCTCACCGAGCGCCTCGCCGCGCGCGGCGAGCCGGCCTTTCGTGCGCGCCAGATCCTCGACTGGGTCTACAAGAAACGCGCCCGTTCCTGGGAGGAGATGACCAACCTGCCGAAGGCCCTGCGCACCTGGCTGGCCGAGACCTTCGAACTCATGCCGGCCACCCTCCTGCTCGGCAAACAGTCCCACGACGTCACGGACAAGCTGCTGCTCGAGCTCGGCGACCAGTCCCTCATCGAGACAGTGATCATCCGCGCCCCGCAGGAGGGCGTGGGCCTCGACCACTCCCGCAAGACCATCTGCATCTCAACGCAGGTGGGTTGCGCCATGGCCTGTGCCTTCTGCGCCTCCGGCCTGGCCGGACTTAAGCGCGACCTCAACGCCGGCGAGATCGTCGCCCAGTTGCTCCAGGTCTGCTACCGCGAGGACGCCCGCACGCCGCGCGCCCGGCAGGAGCTGGCGTCGTTCGACAACATCGTGGTCATGGGTATGGGCGAGCCGCTCGCCAACTACGACGCGATCATCCGGGCCCTCACCATCGTGAACGCCGACTGGGGCCTGGGCTTCGGTGCCCGCCGCATCACCCTTTCCACCAGCGGCCTCGTGCCGAAGATCCTCAAGCTCGCGGAGGAGCCGCTCGGCATCCGCCTCGCCATCTCCCTGCATGGCGCGACCGACGAGGTCCGCGAGAAGATCATGCCGGTCAACAAGGCCTACCCGCTCGCCAAGCTGCTGCCCGCGATCAAGGCCTTCTCCGACAAGCACGGCCGCATGGTCACGCTCGAGTTCATCCTCATCGAGGAGATCAACGACAGCCTGGAACAGGCCGAGAAGCTGCGCGACATCGCCCTCGACCTGCACGCCCACGTGAACCTGATTCCCTACAACACGGTCCAGGGTCTGCCGTGGAAGCGCCCGTCCGTCACCCGCCAGGAGCGCTTCGCCGACATCCTGCGCGCCGCCCGCGTATCCGTTACGCTGCGACGCGAGAAGGGGCACGACATCGACGCCGCCTGCGGCCAGCTCCGACTCAAGACCGAGGCCGACCGCGCCGCCGCGGCCGCGCCGGTCGCGCCGGTCGCGACCTGAGCGCGCCATCACCTCCCGGCACGCGACACCGCAATGTCACGTCCGGCTGCTTGACGGACCCCGAGCGTCGGCTTGGGCTCGAAGGCATGCCCCCACCCCGCCCCGTCCGTCCCGCGGCCGTCGTTTCCCGGCGCGCCTTCGTCGCTTCCTCCGCCACCCTCGCGGCCGCCACCTGGTTGTCGAGCTGCCGCTCCGTGTCCAACCCGACGGCAGCGCCGCGTTTCACCGCACCTCCCTTCACCCTTGGCGTTGCCTCCGGCGAACCGTCTCCCGACGGAATGGTGCTCTGGACCCGCCTGGCCCCCGAACCGCTCGCGCCCGGCGGCGGCATGCCGCCCGTGCCCGTGGAGGTCCGATGGGAGATCGGCGAGACCGAGGACCTGGGCCGGCCGGTTCGGTCCGGCACCGCGATGGCGCGGCCGGAGTGGGGCCATTCCGTACACGTCGAAGTGAGCGGCCTCCGCCCTGACCGCTGGTACTGGTACCGCTTCACCGCCGGCGGTGAGCGGAGTGCGACAGGCCGGACCCGCACCGCGCCGGCGCCTTCCGCCCTTCCCGGCCGCCTGCGTTTCTCGTTCGCCTCCTGTCAGCACTACGAGGCCGGGCATTACACCGCGCTCGATCACCTCGCGCGCGAGGACAACGACCTCGTCATCCACCTCGGCGACTACATCTACGAGGGCAACGCGCGGGACGGCCAGGTGCGCCGCCACAACGGTCCGGAAATCCTCACCCTCGACGACTACCGGGCGCGGTATGCCCTCTACAAGCTCGACCCCGCCCTCCAGGCCGCCCACGCCGCGGCTCCCTGGCTGGTGACATGGGACGATCATGAGGTGGACAACAACTACGCCGCCGACATTCCGCAGGACGACGTGCCGCGGGAGGTCTTCCTGCGCCGGCGGGCCGCCGCCTACCAGGCCTACTACGAGATGATGCCGCTGCGGGCCTCCGCGCGTCCAACCGGACCCGACCTCACGTTGTATCGACGCTTTGACTACGGACGGCTGGCGACCTTTCACGTGCTCGACACGCGCCAGTACCGCACCGACCAGCCCTGCGGCGACGGCAACAAGGCGCCCTGCCCCGATGCGCTCAATCCGGAGGCCACGGTGCTCGGACGCACCCAGCGCGACTGGCTGCTGCGCGGTCTCGAACAGTCACCCGCGGCGTGGAATGTGCTCGCCCAGCAGATCATGATGGCGCGGGTCGACCGCATGGCCGGACCCGACCTGACCGTGAGCATGGACCAGTGGCCCGGGTACGAATTCGAACGCCGTCTCCTGCTCCGGCATTTCCTCGAGCGCCGCATCCGCAATCCGGTCGTGCTCACCGGCGACATCCACACCCACTGGGCCAACGAACTGGTGGCGGATTTCGACGGACTCGACGGGCGCAGCGTCGGTGTCGAGTTCGTCGGCACGTCGATCAGCTCCGGCGGCGACGGCACCGCCGAGCCGCGCACCCTGGCGGCAACGCTCGCCGAGAATCCCTTCGTCAAGTTCCACAACGCCGAGCGCGGCTACGTGCACTGTGACGTCACCCCCGACGGCTGGACCACCCACTACCGCACCGTTCCGTATGTGACGCGGCCCGGCGCTCCGCTCGTCACCCGCGCGACCTTCAGGGTCGAATCCGGGCGGCCGCAGCTGAACCGCGTGAGCTGACCGCGAGGTCTCAAGCGGTCGGCCCTCACCGCGACGTCGCCGGCTCCGCCGGCAGCCGCCAGCGCACCACGCCGACGTGGTAGCGGTTGTGCGACGGCATGCCGCGCGAGTAGTAAGCGGTGACCAGCAGGCCGTCCTCGAGCACCACCGTGGACGGATAGCCTCCGTCGCGCCCCGGCTGGTCGGCGAAGCGCTGGTCGGTCGCCCCCTCAAGATCGACCAGCGCCAGCGGCGCCGACCATGTGCGCGCCTCGGGATCGCCGATGCGCACGTGCACCGCCCACTGGCCGGAGTTGCGCACCCCGTAGGTCAGCAGGACGCGTCCGTCGGGGAGCACCGTGAGGTCCGCTGGGTGCTGGCCGGGCAACGTCAGGTCGCCCTCGCGGGTCCAGGTGCGGCCCCCGTCGGCGGAGCGCCGCGCCACGACCTGGCTGGCGCCATAGGTGCGCGCCGCGGCAAAAAGTTCACCATTCGCCAGCCGCACCCAGGCGGTCTCGTTTTCGGTGCGCCGGCCTGAGAGCTGGCCGCGGCGGGCCCAGGTGCGGCCGCCGTCCCGACTGACATAGAACGCCGTGTCGCCGCGATACAGCACCACACCCAGTTCTCCGTCGGGCAGCCGGCCGATGCGCCCGTACGGAACGTAGCCCTGGCCGTCTTCCGGAGTGGGTGACGGAATCGCCTCAAAGGTCTGCCAGGTGCGACCGCCGTCGCCGGACACGGCCGGCACCGGCGCGAGCGTGCGCGACTGGCTGAAGGGCACAGCCGACGCCTGCAACTCCGCGGCCGGCCGGCCCAGGGCGGGTTGCCGGTTGTTCCAGCCACCCACCATCGCGACCCATTCGCCTTCGTGATTCACCCCGCCAGCGTGGTTCATGCGGTTCTCGCCCGACGCATGCGCGACCGGCACACCGACCTTTTGCCACGATTGTCCGCCGTCGCGGCTGCGCCAAAACTCCACCGCACCCTCCGAGTAACCGTGACTCGGCATCGGCCAGAGAAAGGCGCCGATCTCGCCCGACGGCAGCGCGACCAGCAGCGGCCAGCCGCAGACCTGGTCGATCGCCACGTACCGTTCGTAGTGCGCCAGGGTGGGCAACGCACTCTCCGTCGTTGCCCGCATCGCGGTCCCTGAGAGGCCGGACACCAGGAGCCACACACCAAGGGAAACCAAGCTTCGGTTCATCGCGATGAATAATCAGGGTTGCGAGCCGGCTCATCCGCCACCGCAGCGTTGCGGCGCGTCGGGCACGCCTCCGAGGGAGGATGGGCCCGGGAGGGTGGTCAACGGCATTCGCCCTCGCGACCCGGTTGCACCGTTCGTGCGGACGTA
This sequence comes from uncultured Opitutus sp., assembly GCA_964476565.1. Lineage (GTDB taxonomy): Bacteria > Verrucomicrobiota > Verrucomicrobiia > Opitutales > Opitutaceae > CAMAXB01. Next base: position 4,169 of record CAYZBG010000019.1, on the reverse strand, counting down.
GTCTTGTCACCGCGCACGTCGTGCGTCCTGCTCGACCGTGTCGGCCCTACCCCCGCGCGCCGCCTGCCTCGCTTCACCCCATGCAGCGACTCCTCCTCGCCACCTTCTTCAGTCTCGCCGGCCTCTCGTTCGCCGCAGACGGCCTGACCACCCGTAACCCGAATCCGCCCGCCCCGGCTGCCGGTGGCGCCGCTGCGCTCGACCCGGCGCGCGACCTGCCCCGCTACCCGCCCGTCGAACCCGCGGACGCGATCGCCACCTGGAAGGTGAAACCCGGCTTCCGCCTCGACCTCGTCGCGCACGAACCGCTCGTGCAGGACCCGGTCGCCCTCACCTTCGACGAGCGTGGCCGGATGTTTGTCTGCGAGATGATCGACTACTCCGAACGCCGCGACGTCACGCCCCACCTCGGACGCATCTCCTTGCTCGAGGACCGCGACGGCGACGGCCGCTATGAAACCAGCACCGTCTTCGCCGAGAACCTGCCCCTGCCCACCGGCCTGATCTGGGCCAACGGCGGCCTGTTTGTCGCGGCCACGCCGAACATCTGGCGCTTCGAGGATCGCGATGGCGACGACCGCGCGGAGATCCGCGAGGTGGCGTTCACGGGTTTCGGCCGCGGCCTGCGGGCGTTGAACATGCAGGCCATGTTGAGCAGCTTCGCCTGGGGCCCGGACAACCGCGTCCACGCCCTCGGCGGACCGGGCAACCGCGGCCTCATCTCCAGTCCCAAGCGGCCCGACCTGCCGGCCGAGGAGATCGGCGGCCGCGACTTCTGGTTCGATCCGCTCACCTACGCCTTTGGGTTCGAAGCCGGAGGCGGCCAGTACGGCCTGAGCTTCGACAACCACGGCCGGCGCTTCGTCTGCTCCAATTCCGACCACCTGCAGGTCTACGTGTACGCCGACCGTTACGCCGCGCGGAATCCCTTCTTCACTCCGCCCCCGGCGCGGCAGAGCATCGCGGCCGACGGCGGGGCGGCGGAAGTGTTCCGCATCAGTCCCGACGAACCCTGGCGCATCGTCCGCACGCGGTGGCGCATCGGCGGAGTCGTGCGCGGCATCGTGGAGGGCGGCGGCCGGGTCAGCGGCTACTTCACCGGTGCCACCGGCACGACGGTGTATCGAGGCGACGCCTACGGGCCGGACTTCACCGGCAACACCTTCACCGGCGACGCCGGCGGCCAGCTGATCCACCGCAAGCTGATCACCCCGGACGGCGCGAGCTTCATCGGACGGCGCCCGGCCGACGAACAGGGCTATGAGTTCGCCGCGAGCACCGATTCCTGGGTCCGGGTGGTGAATTTCGCCAACGCGCCCGACGGCACCCTCTACGTCTGCGACATGTACCGCGAGGTGATCGAGCACCCGTGGAGTCTGCCGGAGGAGATCAAGCGGCACCTCGACCTCAACAGCGGTCACACCCGCGGCCGGATCTACCGGCTCGTGCCCGACGCCACCGGGTGGAACCGTCGCCCTCACGTGGCGCTCGGTTCCGCGTCGACCGCAGACCTCGTGGCCACCCTTGCGCATCCCAACGGCTGGCACCGCGACACCGCCAGCCGCCTGTTGCACGAACGCCAGGATGCGGCCGCCGTACCGCTGCTGGCCGCGCTCGTCGAAGAGGCGTCGTCCTCCCTCGCCCAGCAGCACGCGCTCGGCGTGCTGGAGGGACTCGGTGCGCTGACCGACACGCTCGTGATCGCCGCGCTGAAAAGCCCGGATCCGCGCCTGCGCGAACGCGCCGTGCTCGCCGCCGAAATCTTGCTGCGTCGCGCTGCGCCCTCTCCGGCGTTAACGGCGCAGCTCGCCGCGCGGGTCAACGACCCCGATGAGCGCGTGCGGCTTCAACTCGCCTTCACCCTGCCCTTCGCGCCGGCCCTGGCCGACGCCTACGTCGCCCTCGCCCGACGGGATCATGCGCATCCTTGGATTTCTGCGGCGCTGCTCACCGCACCACCGGACTGGCTCAACACGTGGGTCCTGCCCGCGGTCCTTCGCGACGACGCCTGGCTGCAAACGGCCACCCCCTTCGCCGCCCGCTTGGTCGAAATCCGCGCCGCCTCTCGGCCGCAGGACGTGGAGGAGCTCCTCGCACGGGTTGCCCTACCGTCCGCTCCCCCGGCCCTGGTGCGCGCGCTGGGCGACGGTTTGCGCCGCGCGGGACGCTCGATACGCGACGCCGACGCGGCCGGACGCCTTGCGCCGGTCTTCGCCCGTGCCGCTGCCGCCGCGACCAACGCACGCCTTGCGGACGACGAACGCCGCGCCGCCTTCGCCGTGCTCGAGGCGGCTCCCCTCGACGCGGCGCTGCCCGCCCTGCGCGAGGTCCTGGCCTCGCCGGCGCCCACCTCCGTGCACGTCGCCGCCATCCAGGCGCTCGTTCCCCATCCCGGCCCCGAAGCCACGGCGGAGCTGCTCGGAGCCTGGCCCCGGCTCGACCCAACGGCACGGGAGGCGGCATGGGTGCCCCTGCTCGCCCGCCCGGACCGCACCGCCGCCCTCCTCGAGGCCGTGGCAACCGGACGCGTCCCGCCGACGGAGTTCACGCCGGCGCAGCTTCAGGCCCTCGCGGGCCATCGCGATCCCGATGTGGCGCGCGAGGCGCGCCGCGTGCTTGCCTCCGCGCTCCCACCGGACCGCGCGGAGGTCACCGCCCGCTACCGGCCCGCGTTGTCCCTCGTCGGCGATCGTTCCCGCGGACACCTGCGGTATCAGGAAAGGTGTTACGCCTGTCACCGGGCCGGCGCCGAGGGCCTCGCCGTCGGTCCGGACCTCACCTCGGTTCAGGGCCGCGGACGTGACGCCTTGCTCGCCGCGATCCTTGAACCCCATCAGGAGGTCGCACCCCAGTACATCGCGTACGATCTCACCACTCGTGACGGGGAATCCTACTCCGGCATCGTGGTGCGGGACGACGCCACTGGAGTGACGCTCCGCCTACCCGGCGGCGCGGATGTGGTCCTGCCCCGGGCACAGATCCGCGGCACCAGCTCCTCCGGGCGCAGCCTCATGCCCGAGGGGCTCGAGGCCGGCATGACCGTCGACGACATGGCCGACCTGCTCACCTTCATCGAAACCCTGTGACCCGCTTCGCTGCTCCCATGAACACCCGCCTGACCACCCGCCGTGACTTCCTCGCGTCCGCCGCCTCGTTGATCGGCGCCACTGCGCTCGCTCGCGCCGCGGACGTCACCGACGAGCCGATCATCGATATCCATCAGCACGTGCCGTACAGCGGCCGGAACGCGGCGCAGTTGCTCGCCCACCAGGCGGCGATGGGCATCCGCTTCACCATCCTGCTGCCGGCCGGTTCGCGCTTCGGATTGGCCGCCGGAGTGGAGCCGTATCCAGAAACCAAGGCGCTCGCGGAACAGTACCCGGACCGCTTTCGCTGGTTTGCCAACGAAGTGAGCGACCAGCCCGATGCGATCGCGGTCATCCGGCGTCAGCTCGAGGCCGGAGCCATCGGCATCGGGGAACAGAAGTACGACGTCGACAGCGATTCCCCGGCCATCGAACGGATCGCTGCGCTCGCGGCCGAATTCGGTGTACCTGTGCTGCTCCATTTCCAGCAGGGTTCCTACAACCATCACCTCAACCGCTTCCCGCACATCCTGGAAAAGTTCCCTTCGGTGAACTTCATTGGGCACGCCCAAACTTTCTGGGGCAACATCTCCAAGGACTACGACGAGTCCGTGCTGTATCCGACTGGCCCCGTCATCCCCGGAGGCCTGACCGACCGCCTGCTCGCCGACTACCCCAACATGTACGCCGATCTCTCGGCCGGCTCCGGCTACCGGGCGTTTATCCGCGACGAGGACCATGCCCGCGCCTTCTTTGCCCGCCACCAGGACAAGTTGCTCTACGGCAGCGATTGCTCGGATCCCGTCGGCCGCGGTCCCGCCTGCTCGGGCACGCAGCAGATCCTGTCCGTCAAGCGCTTCGCCCCGGACAAGCGGGCGGAACGCAAGATCCTGTATGAGAATGCCCGGCGGGTGATGAAGTTAACGAATCTGCCTGCGGCGGGTGCCCGGTAGCGGCGGGCGTGCCGCCCGTGACGTAGGTCGCGTGCATCGGCCCTGAGGCGGGCGACACGCTCGCCGCGACCGCTTTAGGCGCTGTCTTCAAAATGAGGCTCAAAGTTTGAGCCAGACCAAGATGCAGGCG
>CAYZBG010000018.1:0-68392 GCA_964476565.1 uncultured Opitutus sp. | reverse complement strand
CTATACTCGGAATCAGGCCTCAGGTTGTGCATTCACTCCGATCCTTGAGCGCGCCCTTCCTGCACCTCGCCGGACGGCCACTGGATCACGATCTTGCGCACGCGGGCGTCATCCCCGAGGCCGAAGGTCAGGGTGGATTCCGACTGCGCCATGAAGCCAACTGCCGGACCGGCGGTCTGCGTGAGCACCCGGCGAGGGGTATGGACCTCGATGCGGGCGCCAGTGGCACCGGGGGCGCTCCGCGTAGCGGTGAGTGTGAGACGCAGCCACGGCGAGCCGGTGCGTTGTTCGTTGCGGAGCAGCACGACGTGGCCGTTGTTCTGCGCCATCACGATGTCGAGATCCCCGTCGCCATCGAAATCGGCCGCGGCGACACCGCGGGCCGTCAGCAGGGGGAGCGCGTTCTCCGCGTCGGGGAGCGCACGCCAGGCCTCGCCCTGTTGCCAGAAAACCTTGGGGGCGGAGGCGAAGTCGCGGCCGGACTCGAACCGGTTGACGCCGGGCTCGGCTCGGCCCTGGGCCGAGAAAATCTCCAGCCGGCCGTCGAGATCGAGATCGATCACGACCACGCCGAGCTTGGCGGCGAGCGGAAGCCCGGCCGAGGGGCGGTCCAGCGACCCCACGGCCAGCAGTGCTTGCAGGCGCTCGGCATCGCCCTGGCTCTGGGCGAAAGGCAGGGCGCTGGCCGAGGCGAAGCTGGCGGCTGCGCCTTCCTGCCGCGGTCCTTGCGTGCCGGTCTGCTTCGCAAAGGTGCCGTCCCCGCGGGCGAGAAAGAGCGCGGCCGCGTGGTTATGGTAGGTGATGAGCAGATCGGGCCAGCGGTCGCCGTCCACGTTCAAGACCGTGAGTGCGAGCGGCCAGGCGACGGGCCGGCGGGTCTCCGGATCAATGTCGCGCAGACCGCCGGAGTCGGGCCGGGCCGTGAAACGTCCGTCACCCTGATTGATCCAAACCGTGGGATACGCGCTGATGAAGCCGGTTGGGGTACCGTAGGAACGCCCCATCTGGGCGACGGCGAAGGCTTGGCCGAGGCCGACCTCCTGCGGCCACCGCGCATAGTGCAGCACGACCAAGTCGAGCCGGCCGTCGCGATCCACATCGAGCCACGCGGCGCCGGTGCTCCAAAGGTTCTCGTCGCTGGCGAGGCCGGCGGATTCGGTGACATCCTCGAAGCGCCCCTGCCCGAGGTTGCGGTACAGCCGGTTGGAACCGATGCCCGTGACAAAAAGGTCCTCGTTGCCGTCGGCGTCATAATCCCCCGTGACCGCGGCCATGCCCTGCATCTCCGTGGTGAGACCGGCGGCGGCCGTCACGTCGGTGAAGCGGCCTTCGCCCTCGTTGCGATACAAAGTGCTGCTGCGGACGCGGCGCTCTTCCCGGGCCTCTTCCCATGGCCAAGGTGCACCGTTGACGAGGAACAGGTCCGGTCGGCTGTCCCCGTTGTAGTCGAACACGGCCACGGCGCCGCCAAGCGTGGTGGGCGCCTCGGCCCCGCCCTGTCGGTGGGTGAAAGAAAGACCGGATTCCGCCGTGATGTCGCTGAATCGCACCGCCGGAGCACCGTCGCCCGCCGCGGGCGGAAACAGCCACGCAAACACCGCGCCGAGCACAATGGCCGCCAGGACGAGTGGGAGCAGCACCGGCAGCAACGGCGACACCACGGAGCGCACGGGCTGGATGGCCGGCGGAGTGGGGCGGGCGGCGGGGGCGGGGGCGGTCACTTGCGGAAACGAATGGGCGTGGACACGAAATGTTCCGCTGGCCTTCATGGAGGCAACCCCCTTCCACGCAATGTCCGACCTCGCCAAGCCCGGCCGTTCGCTGCTCCGCCTTGCGGGCATCGGCGCGTTCTGGACGCTCGTGGGTCTCGCTTTCGCCAGCCAGTTTTACCTGTCGAGCACACTGCTTGGTCGTTCGGTGACCTGGGGCCAGGCGATCGGATATTCGCTCGCCGACTGGTATGTGTGGGCGGTCCTTTCAATCCCGGTGCTGTCGCTGGCGCGCCGTTACCCTCCGGAGGGCGCGCAACCGTGGCGCACGGCGGCGATCCATCTCGCGGCCGCGCTGGTGTGCTCGCTGGTTTACGTGCTGCTGCGTTCGCTGGTCGGCGTGGTCCACGGCCGGTTGCTCGACGAGCCCGTGACCTTCAGCGAGGTCTTTCGCCCGCTGCTCGTGCGCACGTTCCCCTTCAACCTGCTGATTTACGGCGTGATCGTGTCCATCAGCCACGCCATCGACTATTACCGCAAATACCACGAGCGCACCATCCACGCGCTGGCGCTGGAGAAGAACCTCACCGAGGCGCGGCTCCAGTCGCTGTTGCGCCAGCTGAAGCCGCATTTCCTCTTTAATACGCTCAACGGCATCGCCTCGCTCATGCACAGCGACGTGCACGCCGCCGACAAGATGCTCGTGCGGCTGAGCGAGCTCCTGCGTCTGACGATGCACCATCACGGCCAGCCGCTCACCAAGCTGCGCGACGAGATCGCCTTCATTGAGAAATACCTCGAGATCGAGCGCCTCCGTTTCCGCGACCGGCTCACGGTGGAGATCAGGGCGGCGTCCGACACGCTCGATGCCGACGTGCCGAGCCTGATCATCCAGCCGCTGGTGGAGAACGCCATCCGCCACGGCCTCGAGCCACAGGTCCGCCCGGGCCGCATCACGGTCGAGACTCGGTACGAGGCCGGCGACCTGCTGCTGCTCGTGCGCGACAACGGCGCCGGCATGCCGCCCGGCGGCTTCACCCGTGAGGGTATCGGCCTCGCCAATACCCGTGAACGCCTCGGCGAACTCTACGGCGCGAGGCACACCCTCGAGCTGCGCAACCATCCCGAGGGCGGGCTGGAGGTGCGGCTTTTGATTCCGGCATGAACGGTCGTCTCCGAGTTTTGAATACTTTTGGCATCCCGCCCCTCGTCTGACCGATCAGCCCTCGCCTTGATCTTTCGCATGCCTATCCGCACCCTCATCGTCGACGACGAGCCCCTGGCCCGCGACCGCCTGCGCGGATTCCTGAAGGCGGAACCGGCCGTCCAGCTCATCGGCGAATGCGGCAGCGGACCGGAGGCGGTCGCGATGATCGCAACCGCCGCGCCAGACCTTGTCTTCCTCGACATGCAGATGCCCGGTTGCGACGGCCTGCAAGTGGTGGCTCAGCTGCCCGCGGCCAAGCGTCCCGCGATCATCTTTGCCACCGCGCACGAGAAGTTTGCGGTGGACGCCTTCGACCTCGAGGCGGTGGATTACCTTTTGAAGCCCTTTGACCGCGACCGGCTGCTCCAGGCCCTGCGTCGCGCCCAGGAATATCTCCAGCGGCAGCGGGTGCCCGAAGCGCCCGTCGCCTCCGCGCCAAAGCCGGATCGCATCACCGTGAAAGCTGATGGCCGGCTGGTCTTCCTCCGGCCGGAGGAAATCATCCGCGTCGAGGCGGCCGACAACTACGTGATGCTGCACCTGACCACGGGCCGCTTGATGCTGCGCGAGACGATGGCGGCGATCGAGCTTCGCCTGGGCACCCAGGGCTTTGCCCGGATCAATCGCTCGGCCATCGTGCAACTCGACCAGATCCGGGAGATCCAGCCAGCGCAGCACGGCGACTACACCGTGGTGATGCGCGACGGCATCAAACTTCCGCTCAGCCGCAGCCTGCGCGGGAAGCTGGACCGGTTGGCAGAGGGCTGAAAAACGATGGATGCGGAGGTCTGGGGTATTCCGTAGTCGGATAGCATCCGGGCCGAAGCCAATCCCAGCGTGGCGGGAAGGCCCGAGCGAAAGCGCCTTAAGAAACGGCTTGATCGGCTGCGTGCGAAGAATCGCAAGGAACAGCGAGTATCGTTGCCGTTGAAAGCCCCCACCGCCTTGCCCCGCCCGTGGGCAGCAGCGTAAAGACGTCGCGGCCGGCCAGCGTTTCCTCGATCATCTCGCGCTACAGTGGGCGGAGGGTGTCGTAGCCAAAGGTGGTCTTGAGCGTGAGCAGCAAATCGTCGGACACGGTCGTGAGTCGGGCGCGGATTCCGCGTGCGGCAAGCCGGCGCGGGTGAATTATCACGGCTGCGGCGAATGTGTGCGGTTCCGTTGCCAGCGCCGGCGTTTTGGCCACGCTGCCGGTTCATGGCATCTGCGAATGTGTACCTCGGTTGTCCGCTCTGGGCGCACCCTCCCTGGGTCGGGCGCTTCTTCACGGCCGACGCGCGCCGCGAGGATTACCTGCCGCAGTATGCCTCGGTCTTTGGCACGGCGGAGGGCAATGCGACGTTCTACGGCCTGCCCACGCCGGAAACGGTCAAACGCTGGGCCGGTGAGGCGCCGCCGCACTTTCACTTTTGCTTCAAGTTTCCCCGGGAGATCTCGCATGAGCGGCAGCTGCGCGACGCGGGCGAGGCGACGGCCCGGTTCTTCGAGCGACTGGCTCCGCTGGCGGATCGGATGGGACCGTGTTTTCTCCAGCTTCACCAAGCTTTCGGACCCGAGCGGTTGCGGGACCTCGCTGCCTACCTGACTGCTTTGCCGAAGGAGCATGCCTACGCGGTGGAAGTGCGGCATCCGGCGTTCTTCGACGGCGGTGACCGTGAGGCGGCCCTCGACCGGGTGTTGCGCGAACACGGCGTGGACCGGGTGCTGTTCGACACGCGCGGCCTCTTCGCCTCGGCCGCGCAGGATGAGGCGACCCTGGATGCCAAGCGGCGCAAGCCGAGGGTGCCGTATCGCGAGACCGTGACCGGCCGCCGGCCCTTCGTGCGTTTCGTCGGCGATCCAGAACTTGAAAGAAATGCTGAGGTCTTGGCCCAGTGGGCGCGGGTCGTTGCCGGATGGATGGCGGCTGGCCTGACCCCGTATTTCTTTTTGCACCATCCCGACGACCTGCATGCCCCGGCGCTCGTCCGACGTTTTCAGCAGGCATTGTTTGCCGCGAACCCGGCCGCTCCAGCGCCGGCCGTGTGGCCGTGCGAGCGGCCGATTCCGGGCCAGCTGAGCCTGTTCTGATACCAGAAGCGTCGGCGGCTCGGGCGACCCGTCCGAGGTAGACTCTGTGATCGCACTTCTCGCCGCGGCGAACCAAGCGGTGGCTCCCCTGAACGATAAAATCAGGTCCCCGGGCCTCGATTAGTTGGCTCGCCCACCATCTTCATTTTGGCGGGGCCGATACCCTCAGAGGCTACTTGCATGCCAGAAAACATCGCCGAAACTAACAAAATACGGCTAGGCCCCATTGGTCCTGGCCATTGGTCTGGGCCCGTTACGAATTTGGGTGTTCGAGGCGAAATCCGATGAAACCCTGGCGCGGTATCGGGGTAATGACAACGGAGCGCCCTCCTCATCCCATGATTCTTCTCATTGCACGCCCCCGAGACCGTTTAGGCCGTCGTGGCTTGGTAATCTCCGCCTCGCGCGGGCTCAGTCTTTTCCTTGCACTCCTCGCTTTACCGGCTGCGGTCAATGCGGCCGAGGCCTCTCTGGCGCCGGAAGCGGATTTCGGGAAGGACATCCAACTGGCGCCGTTCGTCGTCGAAGGCGCCGCCCTCTCTGTATCCATCCATGCCCGCACCAAGGGCGACCGGCGTTATGCAGAGAAGTTCGCGGATGAGGCCGTCGAAATTGCCTACGAGACCTTGGGCGACTCGACGGGCAAAGGCCTCGTCATCGTCGGAGCCAAAGGGGAACCGCATCCGATTCTGGTCCTGCGCACGTTTCTTGAGTTGAGTAACGCCGGACACCTTCACCCCGACCTGGCTGCGTCCGCCGCCGAGGTGGAGGAACTGTTGGCTAGGGTACAGGCAAAGATGAAGATCGACGGCGACGCGAGCAACCGGATGGGTTTAACGTTCGAGACCTTCCTGCCCGCCGTCCCGATGCCGTTGGAGGGCGCAGCATCGAAGCTCTATCAACTGGCGTGGTCTGAACGGTTCGACGCGGGGCGCGTCGAGCAGAGGCTGAAGAACCTGACTCGCGCTGAGCTGAGCCAGGATGAACTCACCCGTTACGATTGGGTTTTTTATCTGCCGCCCAAAAGCGTGACGTCGGACGTGTTCGATAAAGTGATCAACGCGGGACTGAAGGCGGAGAACATGGGTGTCTTCAAACGCGCGACCATCAAGAGTGCACTTTTCGTTTTCAGCCCGGTCGTCAGGAAGGCGATCGAAGGCATGCGCAAGGGAATGTTGTACATGACAATCTTGCGCTCGGAGCCCGGATTCAACGAGGGCGACGTCGACGCCCTGACCCGGGCCTACATCAGGGCGATCATGCCAGATCTGAAGCCGGGCTCGGGCGACGAGCGGGGACGGGCCCTCGCTGCAATCGAAAAGCAAAAGCTTGAGAACGCCGCGTACGCCAAAGACCCGTTTGTGAAACCCGAGCGCCTCACCACCTGGGATCCCGCCGACTACGCATCGTTCGAGGGTGAATACACCTTGGAGCCGCCGCAAACGACGCACCGCTTCACGCGTGAAGGCGAGGCCTACGTGTGGAGCTATAAGGACGACCCGCCGCGAATTTTTTATCCGGCCGGCGATCGGCTGCTCGTCAAAGACGACGGTTCCATGACGATCCGCTTTTTGGTGGATGACACCGGTGCCGTTACCCAAGTGGAGGAACGCTGGGTTCGGCGCCGGCAGCTCGTGCCGCGCAAAGCTGCCTCGTCGCTTGAGCGGGCCGACGCTGGATCAAACGACGGCGAGAAGGTCAGCCTCACGGGACCAAGCCAAAGGCGTTAGGCCCTCGACTTTTGACAAACGGAGTCGATCGGCCGGCCGCTTGGCAGGAGCAAGAGATGCGACGTCGACGTTGTGTCTGTATCGGAGCCGAGCTGGGGCTCGGCGCTCCCGGGGTTACACACGCGTATCGCCATGGCTGATTGTGGTAATCCGAAGCGACGATCGGCTGCATGAAATTTGACCTTCCTGCAGAAGGCGCAGGGATGCGGAGAATATGGAAAAAACTCTGCGCCTCGGCGCCTCCGCGGGAGATGTGAACGGTGTGATCCTGCCCAACAATCCACGCGCGGAGGGACCCGTGCATCCACCGTGGGCTCGGAAGTGCTATCTATGGGGTGGCCTGACTCTGTTCGTCTGACCGAGACTACCAGCACCGCCCGCAATCGCATACGAGGCACACGGTCGATCGTTTACGGCTCAGGCACGCAGGCCGAGAAACAAAGCGAGAGCGTGAATCGCGGGACTGACGGCGTGTCCGCGCGCAACCTTGCGCGTCACGACACGCAGGCGGCCGGCGGTCCGGTCGGCCTTGGGATCGACGTGTCCCACCAGGCGTTCTCCGGACAAGACGGGCAACGCGTAGTAGCCGCGTACGCGTTTGGCCGCAGGCGTATACACCTCCCACGTGTAGTCGAACGCCCACAGCTGGCGGGTCAGGGCCCGGTCGTAGATCAGCGGATCGAGCGGTGCGAGCAAACGGGGTGATGCCGGGGGCGCTTCCGCTGCGGTGTCGAGGGCGGGCAGGTCGTGGCGGAGAAGATGAAGCACCGGCCCGTCGCCGACAGTGACCGCCTGCACGGCATCGGACACCCACGGCAGCTCGTTGCGCTTCAGGCGCACGAGCCGACGTTGCCGCAGCCGGAGCAGGATCTCCCAACGTCGAACGTCATCGGCGGCCGGCTCCGGTTGCCGCAGAAGGGCAGGCGGCAGAACCCGCTCCGGCAGGTCATAGCGGCGGCGTCCCTTGTCGCGCCCGGCGATGAGCAGTTCGCCATGGAAAAACAGTTTCTGCATCGTCGTCTTCGCAAGGGTGGCCGCACCCCAGACCGCCCGCGACTTGCCGGCGTCCTCGATGTCCTCCGAGGCCAAGGGCCCCCGCGTGGCGATGGCGTCGAGGATACGCGGAGCGAGTTGCTTTTCGGCGCGAGTCAGCCGGCCCGACCACGCGCCCGGGCGGCCGGCGCGCATCCTCATCGCCCGGCGAAGGAAGGGCCAGGCGTCCAGGGGCATCGCCACGAGCAGGTTCGTGCTGGGCAGATGGTGTTCAAAGGCGCAACGGGCGGGTGCCGCGAGGGGCGCGGCCTCGGAACCGTGCAGGTGACGGAACAGATCTCCTTCGGCGTAGGAGGCGACCCGGTTGCGCAGCATCAGGTCGTGCATGCGTCCGCAGACATTGATCGGATCGATCTGCACGTAGCCGTGATGATCGAGCGCAGCGCCGACCGAGGCGTGAGGCACAATCAGCCCGGTGGCGTGCAGGTGGAACCGCCGGGCGTCGGACGGAGAAAGGCGCAGGGCAGGCGACACACCTCGATCCGAGGTGGGCCCGGCGCCGACGGCAAAACCAAACCGGCGGCGGCAGGCAGGTCAGCGAATCAACCGCTCCATCACCGGGGGATCGGGCGACCAGCGCGTGTAATCGGGCGTCAGCGCGTCGACCCATGCCAGCGGGCGATGGGCGCGCAGCCACGCACGCAGGCGCCGGGGAGAGGAATGGAGGTGCTTGAACGTGATCATGCCCACTGAGTCATGCGTTGTGCCTGCTAAGTTCATTCGCCGCGGCCGATGGCCGCAGTCATCGCCGCCGCTACTGGCTGCGTTAAGCTCGGCTCAGGGCGCCGGGCACGCGGAGCACAAAAAAGCCGCGCGGAGGAAACCGCGCGGCGAGGGGACAGGACCAGCCGGAGGGGCTTTAACGCGTCGGAGCGTTGCTTTGTGCCACCTGCAGGCGCTGCTGAATCTCGCCGAGGCGGGCGACGAGCTCCTCTTCCTTCTTCTTTCGTTCGCTGCTGTTCACGATGCTCAGCTGCGTGGCATCGCGCACCACGTTGGCCGGGAGCGAGAGGATGCGGGTCAGCATGCCCTGATCCTTGAACGAGCTGAGGTAGAGGGCGGTCAACTCGTGCGACAGCGCGAGCGAGTCCTGGGCAATGGCCTGCGTTTCGGCGAGGTTGTTGTTCAGGACCTGGTTCTTCGCCAGCTCGCTGGTCAGAACGACGCCGATCTGGTCGGAGATCTTTTCGCTGTAGTTGACGAGGGTCTCGCGGGTGAGGGTGGACTCGCCGGCCATCTGCGCGAGGATGGGCTGAATGCGCTCGGCCATGCGGGACGATACGCGGTCAACCTGCTCGTTCTGCTGGCGTTCGGCTTCCTCGGGGCTCTTGGGCAGCGGGTTGAACGGCTGAATTTTCACGGCGATGGCCTCGGCGAGCTGATTCACCTTCTCGGCGTTCAGTTTCGCGACTTCCTCATCCGTCATGAACATGTCGGCCGAGCGCTTCGAGATGGCATCCTTGAGCAGGGTGTTGACCGCATCGATCTGGCGGCGGGTCTGCTCGGCCGAGGCTTGGAGCTCGGCGTTGGTCTGTTCGCGTAGCGCGGCGATTTCCTGCTGCTGACGGGCGGCCATCTCGGCCACCGTCTGGGTGTGCAGCCAATACGCGCCGCCAGCGATCGCGAGGATCGTGAGAATCAGCGCGGGAAGTTGTTCTTTAAGTTTTTGCCACATGGTGAGAACGGGAGTTGAAGCGACGGTAGTTTCGGGACTTGGGAAGGCAACGCCGCATTCGAAAGCAGCTTTGCGATTGTTCCCGCAGACACGTAAGTCACGATTTGGTGCCATGAGTCTCAATCGGAGCGAACAGCTCGTGTACGACTATTTGCATCAGCAGCCGGAGGAGCTCCGGTTCTGGCAGGACAAGGTGCGGGGCGCCGCACAACGCACGCCCGATGAGCATGCCGTCGCGGCGAACCTCGATCGCGAGCTCTGGGCCTATTTCGAGGAGCGCTCGGCCGTGGCCGCACCCTTTCTCGAACGCGCGCAGCGCGAAGGCCTCCGTCGTACCAGCATGCGAAATCTGGCGGAGCTTTTGCTGCGGTTGTGGGTCGAACCTCGTCCGAAATCGAAAAAGAATCAGGCTGATTTCATTGGGGGATAGAAACTTAAGATTTTATCGCAGAAAGAATGAACCAAAGTACCGACGTTGCGTCTTACTCTGTGGTTCTGGTTAGTTTTTCTCCCGCTTAGCGGGAGATTTGGGGTAACTAAGTAAGCAAGTAAGTGGCGGGCCACCTAGGGGTAGGTGGCCCGCCTTCTTTTTGGCCCCCGGCGATCGTGCCGGCGCGGTCACGGACGAGAAACATTTGCGGGCGGGGGCAAATCGCGGGTTTACATCTGGCACGCTCTGTGCACAGTTATTCACACGATATCCACACCGATGGAAAACCTGAGCGGGGCGATAGCCTCTAAAACGCGGCTCAAGGGATCAGCGAAGGTTAAGACCTTTGTTCTGGACACAAACGTCCTCCTTCACGACCCCCAGTCGATCTACAAGTTTGAGGACAACAACCTCGCCATTCCGGTGGAGGTTCTGGAGGAGCTCGATGCCATCAAGGCCGAGCAATCCACCGAGCGGGGCCGCAACGCCCGCCGGGTCCATCGCATCCTGCAGGAGCTCCTGCCGGACTCGCGTTCGATGCATGAGGGCGTGGACCTGCCGAACGGCGGCACGCTCTCGGTGATCATCAACCCCTACTTGATGGAGGCGGGAAAGCATTCGCCCGCCATGGAGCGCCTCCGGGCGATCCTCCCCGACCTGTCGAAGAAGGACAATCGCATCATCGCCTCGGCCTTGTTTGTCCAGGAGCAGTTTCCCCCGCCGACCATTTTGGTCACGAAGGACGTCAACGTGCAGCTCAAGGCGCGGGCGCTGGGCCTCGAGTCTCAGGACTACCTGAACGACAAGGTCCCGGAGACGACCAATGAGAACTCGTACCGCGAGATTCCCGTCACGGTCTACGAACTGCAGCGCTTCTGCTCCGAGGGCAGCTTCGATCTCGGGCAGGACGCGAGCCAGCCCTTGTACCTGAACGAGTACGTGCTGCTGCGTTCCGACGAGGGAAAGACCATGCCGGCGCGTTACTACGGCGAGGGCGTCGTGCGCCGGTTGCACCTCCCCGAGTTTGTGAAGGCTCCGGGCGGCATCGCGATCCGGGCG
Organism: uncultured Opitutus sp.; assembly: GCA_964476565.1. Classification (GTDB taxonomy): domain Bacteria; phylum Verrucomicrobiota; class Verrucomicrobiia; order Opitutales; family Opitutaceae; genus CAMAXB01. The sequence goes on along the minus strand of CAYZBG010000018.1, from coordinate 57,459 downwards.
CGCAACCTCGAGCAGCAGTTCTTCATGGATGCGCTGCTGGATCCGTCGATCTCGCTCATCACCTGTTTCGGTAAAGCCGGCACGGGCAAGACGCTGATTTCGACCGCGTGCGCTCTGCACCAGACGCACGACGAACAATCGCCGTACGACGGCGTGTCCATCTCCCGTCCGGTCATCTCCCTCGGCAAGGACATCGGGTTTCTTCCCGGCTCACTCGACGAGAAGATGAAGCCGTGGCTGCAGCCCTACTTTGACGCCCTCGAGGTGCTCATTCCCTCGAAGCCGTCGAAGGATCCGCAGTTCGCCTCCAAGAAGGTGTCCAAGAAGAAGCAGAAGAAGCATCAGGATTTCGCCCTCGCGGCCGCTCCGGCGCCGTCCGTGGCCTCGTCGTCGTCCGGCGGCAACGCTCCGATCATGAAGCCGTACGAGCGTCTCATGCGCAGCGGGCTGCTGGAGATCGAGGCGCTCTGCTTCATCCGCGGACGCTCGATCGCCCGCCGGTTCTTCATTCTCGATGAGGCCCAGCAGCTGACCCCGCACGAGGTGAAGACCGTCATCACGCGCATCTCGGAAGGTTCGAAGATCGTCCTGATCGGAGACCCGGCGCAGATCGACAACCCTTACGTCGATTCCCGCAGCAACGGCCTCGTCTACTGCCACAATCGCATGAAGGGCCATGCGCTGTCGGCCCACGTCAAACTCAGCAAGGGTGAGCGTTCCAGGCTCGCCGAGTTGGCGGCCGATTTGCTCTGACGAAAACGCCGCAGGGGGGCCTGCGGCGTTGCTTCAGCGAAAGCCCGCGGACGGCGGTGCGTCGTTCAGGCCGCGCGGACGAGCAGATTCGGCTGTCCGGCGCGCCGGGCGCGAGCTTCCATCACGAGGACGAAAACGCCCGTGAAGAGCAGGTCGCTGACGAGAGAGTTGCGGAAGAAGTACAGCGTGGGCGGAAATTCCGGGTGCCCCACGGTCATCGCCTGCCACCATCCGGCAGCCGTCTTGGCGTAGGCCACATCCCCGGCCCACGACGCCGTGTTGGTGGCGAGGTAAAACACGATGGCGCCCGCCAGGGTGCCGGAGAGCAGGGAAAGCCAGGTCTTGTGGCGGGCGACGAGAAGGCCGAGGCCGAGAGCAGCGGCGAAGCAGGCGGCGCGGATGACCATCTCGGCGTGGCCGTAGCCATAGCCGTACTGCGTCACATAGATATGATTGATCCACAGATCGCTCAGGACGAGGGCCGCAAAGGGTACGACCCACCATCCGCGGGGACGCAGGTAAACGGCGCCGCAGAAGGCGAGGGCCATGAGGGGGGCGAAGTTGGCCAGTTCCGTGCTGGTGACGGCGAGAATGCGATAGCCGGCGGCGGCAAGAATCAGGACGAGTGCGGCGTACATGATGCCGGGCATCTTACCCGGCGCACGACGCGAGAACAGCCCATTTTTGCCGCGTTCGGTCCGTCTAGGCTTCGACGTCGCGACAGCGGGTTTCGAGGTGCTTGGCCACCAGGTCGATCTGCTCTGCCGTCAGCACCGCTTCGCGGCGGGAGGCGAGGGCGGCGACCTGGAGCGGATTGGTCACGCGCACATTGCTTTGGGCCGCCTGGTCCTCGACCCACCAGCCGGGGAAAACGAGCACGGGGTGAACGGGAACGCGGCGGCCCAGCAGCTGCACCAGCCAATGGTCAAGCCACACCGCCGGATCGCGAATCTCGTTGAGCGGCTTGGCGTCGTCGCCCCACGGGAAGATCAGCTCGTGACCGTCGTAAACGATTTTGTGCTCGTCCAGGCCGGGCCGGGCTTTGCCGCGATTCACGGTCTTCGTCTTGAGCAAGTAGACGCCGGCCGGGCTGACAATGACGTGGTCGAGGGTAAATGGAGGGTTGGCCTCGAGGGCGGGTACGTCGTGAAACACCCGCAGACCGGCCTGGCGCAACGGCTCAATCGCCTCGGCGACGGTCCGTGCGTTGAACCACCGCTGCTTCAAGTCGCGCCGACGTTGCAGGAGGACGAGCAACCAGCGGCCGCTTCCGTAGAGGGTCCCGAGCAAGGCCACCCCGAGACCGATCAACGCGTCGAGGCGGGCAGCCGGACCGAGGCCCGAGACAAACCAGAGCCCCGAAGTCAGGACGAGCAGCGGGAGCAGCGCGCACCCAACGAGGTGAAAAACCAGACTGCGGTCATACCGGTCCAACTCGCGGCGAAGCGATTCACCGGGCCCGCGGATCAGTTTCTCCGCCACCGGTGGTTTCTCGCGCTGACGCTTCCATTGCCAGAGCCAGACTCCGCCCACACCGGCAAAATACGCCGCGAGGTAACCGACCAGATAGGGATAGCCCGAGAACGTGTTCATGGCCGGTACGGTGCCGGTCCGGTGTCACGCGGACAATCGCACACCTCTCGGAGCCACCGCGCCGCCCCCACTTTGACCGTCCTTTGACGGCCTGCGCATAACTTATTTACGCCGAAATCCGTCCGGTGTGCGCTCCGCGGCGTTATGGTGCCTGCTCCAGCCAGCGACGCAGGCGGGGGTAGTCGATCTTCGCATTGTGCCGCGAGTCGACCGGCATGGTGGCAATGACCCGAATTGCGTCCACCTGCGCCCAAGAAACCGCATCCCGCAGCGCGGCCGCATCGGAGTCCCCGTGCGTCTCCACCACGAGGATACGCTGTCCAGCGTGGGCGACGAGCGCGGCGCGGCGGATCGAGGGAAAAGTCATGGCCACGCATTCCACGCCGAAGGGATAAAGCCGTCCCCGCGTGTCGTCGATGCGGGCGGCGCACCGCCCCTGCAGCCACACTCTGCCCTCGGCATCGAGGCAGCCGGCGTCGCCCGTGCGATGCCACACGTGGTCCCCAACGCGAAACTTGGTCTCCTCGTCCCCGCGTCCGTCGAGGTAGCCCTTCAGCACATGGGCCCCGGTGACGACGATCTCGCCGGTCTCGCCCGCGGGCAGTGTGTCTGCCTCGAAGGCCCAGGCGTCCGGGTAGCTCCGCGGCTCTCCCCAGCGATCGCGTACGATGCGAAGACCGATCTGCGGTTCGGGCCGGCCCGCGAGCAGGCCGCGACCCGAACGCATGGCGGCAAGGTCGGCCGCTGCGATGTCGCGCGCGTCGAGGTGGGCGATCGGTTCGGCTTCGGTTGAACCGTAGACTGCGGTCACGGCGGCGTTCGGCGCGGCTGCACGCAGGGCTTCGAGCAAGCGGGGAAACACCGGCGCTCCGCCGGTGTGCAGCTTGCGCAATCCGGGCAGGGTGACGCCGGAGGCCGTGCATGCGCCAAGTATGCGTTCAAAGAACGCCGGCGAGGCCGTGAGGCGCGTGACGTGATGACGATCGATCTGGCGCAGGATCGCGTCGGCGTCGACCGCACCGGGCCGGCGCAGGTCGGCATCCGGGATCACGGTCGTGACGCCTGCGGCAAGGTTGGCGAGCACGAAGACCGGCAGGGTGGCGAGATCGACCTCGCCCGGCTCGAGTTCGAGGCTGGGCGCGAGGGCTTCGTATTGCGCCAGCAGGAAGGCCTGGGTGCGCACCGCCCCCTTGGGCATTCCGGTGCTGCCGCTGGTGAAGGTGAGCAGCGCCTCGTCCGCGGGGGTGGCCAGCGCCGGCGCCGTCGCCGGCCCGGACCAGGCGCGCGGCCAACGTCGGGTCCAAGGCAACCAGCCTGACGGGGTGATCTTCACCGGGATGCGGCGAAGGGCCGGGGAGCGGAGCCGCAATAGATGCGCCTTCGGGACGGCGAAGAGCGCCCGGGGAGGGCGGCGGTTGCAGCAACGTTCCAGGTGTTCCAGGCCCGAACTCGGGTCGAGAAACAGCGCGACGGCGCCGATGCGAAAGAGTCCAAGGAGGGCGACGTACAGATCGATCGACATCGGCACGAAGACGAGCACGGCGTCGCCCCGGTGGATACCCTGCGCCTGCCACCACCCGGCAGCCGCTGCGACCTCGGACTCGAGCCCGGAGAACGTCAGCGTCCGGCCGCGGGCATCGTCGATCAGGGCCGTCGCCGTGGGACGGATACGTGCCTGCTCGGTTAGTTTCTCTCCGATCGTCATAGGACGCGGGAAAAGAGTGTGTAACGACGCAGGGTCTTCGCGTAGTGCGCGCTCAGGTTGCGCGAGACATTGGAGGCGTGCATCAGGGCATGGACGACGCGGGTGAAGCCGAGCGGCCGGGCGGCGGTATGAACCTCCGCCAGCAGGAGGGCACCAAGGCCTGCGAACGCTCGGCCGGGCAGCACGGCCAGCGTCTTCACGATGAAGGTGCGCACGGGCAGGCCGCGCCGGGCCTCGGCGTGATCGGGCACGGCGAAGACATAGCCGACGGGCCGGCCTTCCTGTTCCGCCAGCAGAACCAGTTCAGGTCGGACGAGCGGAGCCACGGCGCGGTACTGGTGAAGGAAGGCGGCCGGCGCGATCGGGGTGTAGAGGTAGTTGGCTTGGAACGCGACGAGCGAGACGTCGTAGATGTGGCGGAGGTCATCGTCGAACCGGGCCGGATCAAGCGGCCGAAGCCTGATGCCGGCTGCATGCAGGCGGGTGCGTACGGCCTCCAGCCGGGGGTCGGTGGTGGTGAGGTCGTCCGATGCCGTCGAGAAGTACTCGGCCAGCGGGGCGAATCCAGCCGCCTGCCACCATTGTGGCCACTCCGGCGGATTCGTCGGTTCCAAGAGGAACGGCGGCTCGGTGCCGGGCTCGGTGACGAAGCGGTAGGAGCGCCAGGTGTTGCCGTCCATCGGCCCCACCGCGCGGGTGCAACCCTGTGCGCGCAACGCGGTGCAGGCACGGGCGAGGAGGCTCCCGGTGGCGGCTGCGGAGTCCGTCCGAAAGCGGCCGATCACGCCAAGCCGCTCGCCGGGCAAGGCCGGCACCTCACGCCACCACAGCCATGCTTCGGCCGAGCCGTCGGCGTCGTCCTGCTGCAACCGTAGATCTTCTCCGAGGTCCGAAGGTGCCGTTGAGTTCATAAGCTCCAAAGGCCGGCGGCGAGACCGGTCGCAACGAGCGCGGTCAGTCCTTGTTTCCACCAGCGCGCGTTGACGTCTTCCGGCAGGCGCAGGCTGCGCTCCCAGACCGCGAAACTCACCGTGGCGAGGCCCACGATAGCCGCTCCCGCCCACAGGCCGCCGAGGGATACCGTGGCGAAGCGATCGACCGCCCAGAAGGCGAGGCCGTGCAGGCCGGCGGCCTGCACTGTTGCCACGGTACACCATGCACTCCGCGGCCAATGCGGGCGTCCTTGCGAGAAGCGCACGAGTGCAATGATGGCCTGCTGACAGGCCAGTCCCAGCGTGAACAGCGCATGCCAACGCAGATCCGGTGATACGGCGTGGGCGACGCTCCAGACAAGGCCGGCCGAGGCGACGCAGATCACCGCGACGAGATTGTGGCGGGGCGGGCCACCCGGAATGGTGGGCATCAACCGGACGTAGCTGGTCAACACCACCACAGGCGCGACCAGCCAGGTCCAGCCACCCACCGCCCAAAAATAGTACAGGGCGAGAGCGCCCCCCAGGCGGGCACTGTCGTCGACGACGTGACCGCGCCGCCAGGTGAGCGCGAGCACGGTCAGGCCGGCGAGTACGCCCAGCCGCAGGGTCAGCTCCGCCGTCGTGGCGCCGAGGAATGCGTTCAGCAGCGCGAAGGTCGCGAGCGGAAGGAACACGTTGTCCAGGCCGCGCCAGGAGATCGCCTCGACGAGCAGGGCAAAGAGTCCGACCGCCGCCCCCATCACCACGGCGCGCACCGGTTCGTGTCCGGTGAGCAGCAAGGGTACGATGGCACATGCGGCGCCGGCCGTCCCCACCGCAAGCGAACCCTCCACGCTCTTCTCCCCCTCGAGGGTGGCGAACCGGTGCCGACCGAGGCTCCGGCCGACCAGCGCCCCGGCCGCATCGGCCCACGTCAGCAGGGCCACCGGCACGACGAAGCGAAGGGTATCGCCTTGGGCGAGGGTGAACACGGCCGCCACGCCGATGGGAAAGTACAGCTCCCCCAGCGACGCCCGGTCCACGTCATGGAGCACGCTGCCGAGGTTGTGGCGCAAGGCCTTCACCTCGCGCAGCAGCAGCAGCGCTCCGACCGCCAGGCCGGCCAGCACCCACACCGGCCATGGTTCGGTGAAGAGCCAGGGAAAGGTCAGGCAGAGGGTGCCCATGCCGACATGCACCAACTTCCGTGCGCCCTCGGCTCCCAGCGTGCCTCGCCGCTGCAGCGCCTTGGCGGCGGGGAGGAGCAGGCCCAGCGCCACCATCACCCCGGCGATGCCAGGAAGGGCGTTCACCGGACATCCTCCACGACCAAGGCGCTGTAGAAGAAAGCCTTGTCGCGGGCAAAGAGCGGCGCGGCCACGTCGTCACGCGGCTCCAGCCGGTCGGCAAGCGCCGGCGGACGGCGCCGCGGCGCCAGCATGTTCCAGTAGGCGAAACGCCCTCCCGGCCGGCTCGCCGCCGCCAAGGTGGCGAGCAGATTCGCCGTGTTTGCCTCGGACATGTATTCGAAAATGTCGCTGAGATTGGCCTTGTCGATGCGGGTGCCCGCCGGGCGTTCCCGGGCCAGAAAAGCTTCGATCGTCAACAGGTGCCACTCCAGCCGATCGAGCCGGCTGCGGATCCGATCGAAGTTCTCCTCGCGCAGCGCCCAGGGTAGGGCGCGTCCGTGGGTGCCGGTCAGGATCCAATGCAGGTACGGATTCTCCGCGGGGTTGAGGGCGGTGAGGGCGTGGCGCGTGCGCTGCAGGATGCGGTCGGCGACCGAGCCTTCGACGTACTTGAAGAACGCCGGATCGCGGCCGAGCCGGCCCATCATGAAGCGCGAGAAGAAGAGGCGGAAGAGCAGGCGCCAGCGCCAGGTGTCCCAGCGTTCGGCATAGAACGCCTCGCGTTCGGCGTGTGTTCCCCCGCGCAACAGCGCCTCGACCGTGGTCCGCCGGTGCACGAGCGGCAGGACGCGCGTGCGGAAGAGCCGGAAGTAGTGTTCGAACTTCCCCGCACCGCCGATCCCGCCGGCGATCGCCTCCGGGTGGGCATCCCAGAACGCTTGGGCGTCGCGATCCAGGGCCGGCCGGCACTGCCGGTAGAGGGCATGGCGTCCGGCTGCGGATTCGGGCCGTGAGCCGATCAGCGCGAGCAGGCCCCGGTGATCGAGCGTCCGGTAGGCCGCAACCCGCAGGGCAAGGCAGGCGAGCTGCGCGGGATTGAGGTCGAGGGCGATGACCCGCGAGGCGCCGGCCCCGAGCAAGGCGAGCGCGTTGTCGCCGGCCGACGCGATGGAGACCACCGTATCCGTCGGCTGGATATCGAGCGCCTCGACGAGGATGTCGGCATCCTCCCAGACCTGCGCGTAACGGATGCGGGAAAAGTCCGCCCGGGCGGCGGCCTCGGTGGTGGCGGCGGCGGTCATGGCGTCGGGGGTGTTTCCTGCTTGCGGACGACCCCGGTGCTGCCGTCCAGCTCCAGCCAGTCGCCGGTGCGGGCCCAGGCAGTCACGCCCCGGATCGATACGATCGCCGGAATGCCCATCTCGCGTGCCACAATGGCCGAGTGGGAGAGCAGGCTGCCGTGCTCGACCAGGAGCCCGGCGGCGGAGGGAAACAGCATGATCCAGCCCGGGTCCGTGCGGGGCGCGACGAGGATCTCGCCCGGTTCAATGACCGCGTGGCGCGGATCGGTGATCACCCGGGCCCGGCCGCGCACCACCCCCGGGCAGCAGCCGATCCCCGTGAGGCTGTCGCCGTCAGGAACGATGGCGGCGGTCGGGGCGCTGAACCGATTCCCGAGGTGCACGGCACCGCGGGTTTCAAAACGATCCGCGGGTGAACGTTGTCGGTAACCGTCGAACTCTTTCGTCCGCAGGGCGGCAAGTCCGGCGAGCGCCGTCGTGACCGTGGTGCCCTCGACGAAGCCGAGCGCCTCTTCGACTGTTAGGAAGAACACGTCGCGCGGATGATCGAGCCGTCCGCTGGCGTGCAGCCGCCGGCCCAGTTCAACGAAGATGCGACGGACGCGTCCGAACAGACGGGTGCGTTCGAAGCGCAGATTCTCGCGGTCGCGCACCCGGGCGCGGGCGTGACGCAGGATCCAGCCGAAGATCGCGCGTCGGAACGGGCGCCGGTAGAGGGCCAGCCGAACGCGGAGCTCGGCGTCGGCGCGCAGCCGCGCCTCGGTGCCGTGGTCAACGAGTCCGGCGGTGCCGAAACGCCGCGCGAACTGGCCGACGGACCGCAGGAGGGTCAACGGCTCGTCGTGCAGCGTGAGGCTCTCCAGCTTCAGTTCCTCGAGGCAGCGGTCACCGAAGGTTTCGAGGTACGAGTGGTACGCGGTGCGAAACGCGGGGGCCTGGTCGAGCCAGCGCTCAATGGCGGCCGGCGATCCGCTGCAAAGCACCTCCACCGCGGCGGGGTCGGAGGCGGCAAGGGCGGCAAGTTCGCGCACGCGCTTCGCCGGCTCCGCACTGATCATCCCGCCTTCGGCGCAGAGCAGGTCGTTTTGCAGCGTGCCGTCACGGTCGCCGCACCACGCCGCGGTGACCTTGCGCAGGGCGCCGTAGAACACCATGGCGAAGAAGTCGTTCACCAGCGGCGCATCCCAGCGCAGCAGGAGTTGGCGTTCGAGGTCCCGGAAATGGGCGCTCAACTCATCCGGACGCAAGGACTCCAACGGGGGATCGCAGGGGCGCAGGGCCTGCTCGAGTCGCGCGTAGAAGCGGCGGATCTGGCGTGGCAGGGTCAGGTGATTGCGCACCAGCCCGAGGATCGACCGCGCGAGGGCGAGTCCGTCTTTCACCTTGGCCCAACCACCGGCGGGAGCGAGGGTGGCCAGCACGGCGGGCGGCAGGCCTTCGCGTACCCCCATCATTTGCTCCATGAAGCCGCGGTTGACCGAGAATCCTGGCAGGAGGGCAAGCAGGCGATACCAGCTGATGAGGTTGTAATAGATGCGCCCCTCGACGAGCCCGAGCATGCGCGGAAAGAGGTCACGGTTTTCGGCGATCCGTGCCGCCGGCACCCCCATCAGACGGGCGAACTCCCGGTACACGGCCTCGTAGATGCCCCGGGCAAAGGAGAAGGTGAGCGGGGTGGTCACACCGCTGTAGCTCTCGGCGATGTTGGCGTTGTCCCAGATCGTGAGAACGCCATCCGGGTCAGGCAGGGGTGCGAGCGAGGTGATCGGGCGTGATTGCAACAGCCACACGCGTCCATCGGCGATCGCCCATTCGATGTCTTGCGGCCGTCCGAAGAAGCGCTCCGCGGCACGGGCCAGGGCGGCAATCTCGGTTACCTGAGCATCCGTGATCGCGGGCCGGTGGGCGAGCGCCGGATCGACCGCGACCGCCTTCACCCCCTCGCCTTCGCCGGCCGCGGCGCGATGCGCGTACCGCTTCGGTACGACCTTGCGCATCACAATCCTGCCGGCCCGGTCGACCGTGAAGGTATCGGCATCGGCTTCGCCGGACACGAGGGCTGAGCCGAGACCGAAGACGGCGGAGACAACGGCGTGACCGCGGCGGCCGCTGACCGGATCTGCGCTGAAGGCGACGCCGGCGGCTTCGGCGTCGATCATCCGTTGCACGAGCACAGCCGGCGCCTGCGGAGGCCCCGCCAGGCCGCGTTCGCGTCGGTACGCGAGAATCCGCTCGCTCCGGGCGGAACGCCAGACGGCCACGACCTTCGCGGGGATCTGCTCCGGCGGGACAAAGAGAAAACTGTCGAGCTGACCGGCGAACGAGTGTTCGGCCCCGTCTTCGTCGACGGCGGAGGATCGCACGGCAAACCACGCCGGTTCCGGTGCCAGCGTGCCGGCAAGCGAAACGAGCTCCGCGGCGAGATCGGATCGAAGGGTCTCGGCCAGGCGATCACCACCGCCGCTCGCGGCAAACGCTTCGGGCGTCACGACCACCCACGGAGGGATGGGAAGACGCGCGGCGGCGAGGCGGGCCAGGGCACCGGCCTTTCCGCCCAGCAGGGCCGGGGTGGCGAGCTCGTCGGTGTGCCGAATGAAATGAGTCATGACCAATGGCCGTCAGCGCGCCCAAAGCGGCACCACGCCCAGCATCAGGTACAGGGCGAGCGTCCACAGTCCCGAGTAGACCTCAATGCGTTTTGCCAGGCTGCCGCGAACGGTGCGAAGGAAGGCCGCCGCCAAGCCAAGCCCGCCTAGCCAGAGGATCAGCAACACCGCGATGACCGGCGCGAGGAAGGCAATCCGTTCGGCGGCCAAGGCTGCGCAGGCCAGCGTGGCGGCCATGGCCGCGAGCCAGGCTGCGACCGCCACTGGCCGACCCCACAACACGGTGTACGTTTCCACCCCGCGTTCCTCCTGTGCGGGCGACCGGATCTTGCGACCGAGTTCGATCACCAGGCCGTTGCAGAAGCTGGCGGCGAGAAACCAGAACAAGCCCGCCGGCATACCGCCCCCGGCTGGGACCCAGTCACAGCCGGTGGCGAACCAGTCGACCAGCGGCATGATGCCCATGTGACTGAAAAGATAGATCACCGGGCGGGCCTTGAGCCACGTCCGCGCAAAGAACTCCCGGCTCATCAGGGCAAAATAGATCCAAGTGAGGACCAGAAGCGCCACGAGACGCAGGCCGACCAGCGACGCGAGCGTCAGTTGCACTGCGGCCACTCCCACGCCGACCCACGCGAGTTCGCGCAATGTCACCAGCCCGCGCGGGACCGGACGGTAAGGCCGGTGACGCGCGTCCTCCTCCGCATCCTTGAACTCGTCGGCGATGCGCAGCAGCAGGAAGGAACCGAGCGATACGACAAAGGCGACGGCGTAGGCGGACAGCGCCGGGGCGGTGTCCGCGGACCGCAGCAGGGCGGAGTAGCTCACCGCCGAGGCGCTGAAGGCGGCGATCAGCGGACCGTGGGCCAGCAGCGGAAACCGTTCGCGCTGGTAAATCCACCACCGGTTCATGCGGTCGGGCGGCCCTCGGATGCGGCGGGACCGGTGGACTTGCGTCCGCGGGCGAGGCGTTCGTGCGCGCTCGTGAAGTGCCCGGCGCTCAGGGCGGCGATGATCGACAGCTCGCCGGCCAGGGCGAGTCCGGCACAGACCTCGGCGAGCGCCCGGGCATGACCGGGACCGGCCAGCCCGAGAACCTCGAGGGCGGCACGCTGGCTGGGCAGGCTGGTTCCGCCGCCCACGGTGCCGACGATCAGGTTGGGCAGCGTGACGGCCGCGTACAACCCGCCGTTACCCTCCACCTCGAAACGGGTGACGCCGACTGCGGCCTCAGAGACGCAGGCGACATCCTGACCGCAGGCGAGAAACAGCGCGGCGAGACCGTTGGCGTAGTGGCCCTGCACGCCGATGGTGCCGCTCAGCACGCCGCCGATCGCCGACATGCGCCAGTAATCGACCATCTTTTCCGGCGTGGTGTGGAGGTGGCGCTCGACCAGTTTCCGCTCGAGGCGGGCCTCCGCGCTCACCTTGCGCCCGCGCACAGTCTGGAAGGACTGCGCGCTGGCCTTCTTGTCGCCGGACAGGTTGCCCTCGACGAAGACGGCGGACGGCTTCACCGGACAATGCGCCGCGATATAGTCGCACACCGCCTGGGTGGCGATGGTGACCATGTTCTGGCCCGAGGCGTCCCCCGTAGTGTATTCGAGAAGAAGATACACGTGATTGCCCTCGACGGTGAAGCGGACGTCGCGGAGCCGCCCGTACCGCGTGGTCGCCTCCGCGGCGGCGCGGAAGGCCTCGATGTGCGCGAGGCACCATTGCACGAAGGCGCCTGCCTCGGGCAGGGAGGCAAAGGCGAAGGCGGGCGCCCGGCCCACGCCTTCGTTCAGGATCAGCGTGGTGCAGCCGCCGGCCAGCGTGACCACGGACGCTCCGCGGTGGTAACTGGCCACAAGGGCGGCCTCGGTGGTGGCGAGCGGGACATAGTAGTCGCCTTGGGCGGCGAGTCCATTCACCCGCAGGGGGCCGGCGAGGCCGACCGGCACCTGCACGGTGCCGATGAAGTTCTCGATGTTGCGGGCGAAGGTCTCGTGGCGGGCGAGCGCCTCCGGGGCCGCGATCACCGCCTTCGCCGCTGCGGCGTGAGGCAGGAGCGCCCACCGCTGGTCGACCACGGCCGGTTCCGATCGGGTCGCCCCGGGCACCCGCGGCGGGCCGTCGTGGTGTTTGGGCGCGAGCCGCCGAGTGATCTCTTCCGGGGAAAGTCCGGCGGCGACGTCGGACATGTGACGACGGGCCTCGTCGTGGTGGGCGGACATAGCGAGGCGGAAAGGCAAGGTGCTTGCGTCACTCGACGCAAGCTTGCCGTGTCTGAGGGCGCGTCCGGGTCGGGTGAAAGCCCAGACACGCCCTAGCTCCGCAGCGATCGGCTCAGATCGCGCGCCCAGAAGACATCGAGGGAGCCGGTGGCGAGGGGCGACGCGAGCGGAATCATGCGACCGCGGTCGTCACACGCATGCGGCATGAGACCAAAGTTGGCAAAGAACGCCGTCAGGTCCTCCAGTGTGAAGCCATAGCGGGCGGCGTGGGCGGGAACGATTTCGGTCTGCACCACCACGTCAGGGCTGGCCGCAAGGGCGCGGGTTGCGCCCCGAAGCACGGCGAGCTCAAACCCTTCCACATCGAGCTTGATGAAGTGCACCCGGGGGTAGCCGAGCCGGGCTAGTTCGCGGTCCACCGTGGTGATGGTCACCCGTGGTCCCGCCGCCCGGGTGTCCGTTGCGAGGTGTACTTCGCCGAGGTTGGCCGGCGTGACCACCAGCGAACCCCGGCCAGGCTCAGCGCCCGCGGCTGCGGCGACGACCGTCGCGTTGCGGATCTGGTTCTGTCGCAGGTTCTGCCGCAGGCAGGCTCGGGTGGAGCGGTTCGGCTCGAAGGCGAGGACGTGGCCGGACGGTCCGGCCAGTTGCGCGAGCGGCAGCGTGTAGGTGCCGATGTTGGCCCCGACGTCACAGATCACCTGCCCTGGCCGGATCCACTGGCGCAGGAAGCGCATGACATTGGGATCGCGCTGCCCCAGCACGGCGACGGCCATGGACGTGAAGTTGTTCTTCAACGAAACATAGCGGTGTCCGTCGTCGTCGGTGAAACGCACCAGGCGACCCGGCCACGCCCGCCGTGAGACAAAGCCGAACCAGCGACCGGCGTGGATGAACGGATGTTCGAGGTACAGCGCCAGTCCGCGCCGCCAGCTGCTTCGGGTGTAGTCGGCCAGCGTGGGACTCAAGGCGGTGCTCATGCGCATTTAGCGCAACGGGGAAAGAAGCCGGCCCGCAGGTCAAGCGGCGGACCGGCTCGGTGGCCCGAGTTCACGGAAACGTTGCATTGGCGGGTCCGGGCGCGCGCCCCGCCCGGGAGCGCAGGGGCAAAATGTGCGCCGGCATTGGCAACCTGTGCGGAGCAGGGCGGACGCGGTTCTGACACCATCAGCCCGGACCTTGCGAAACCCTTGCGGAACCCCTTCCATGATCAAACCCGCCACCCCCGATTTTGTCACCTGCGATGCCAATGAGGCGGTCGCCACGGTCGCGTATCGGCTCAATGAACTGATTGCGATTTACCCGATCACGCCGTCCTCGCCGATGGCCGAATCCTGCGACGAGTGGGCGGCCGCCGGACGGCCCAATCTCTGGGGGCAGGTGCCGCGCGTGGTCCAGCTGCAGTCCGAGGGCGGTGTGGCCGGGGCGGTGCACGGCGGCCTGCTCGGCGGTGCCCTCACCACCACCTTCACCGCGTCGCAGGGCCTGCTGTTGATGATCCCCAATCTGTACAAGATTGCGGGTGAACTCATGCCGCTGACGCTGCATGTCAGCGCGCGCGCGCTGGCTGCGCAGGGACTCTCCATCTTTGGCGACCACGCCGATGTGATGGCCTGCCGGCAGACGGGCTGCGCCCTGCTCGCATCGAACTCCGTCCAGGAGGCGCAGGACCTCGCCTTGATCGCCCACGCCGCGTCGTACAAGGCCAGCCTGCCCTTCATCCATTTTTTCGACGGTTTCAGAACCTCACATGAGATCGGCAAGATCGAGGTGCTCGCGGACGAGGTCCTGCGCGCCGTCGTCGACGAGGCCGACCTAGCGGCGTTCCGGGCGCGGGCGCTGACGCCGGATCGGCCGACGCTCCGCGGCACGGCGCAGAATCCCGACGTGTACTTTCAGGGCCGGGAGGCGGTGAACCGCCACTACCTCGCGCTGCCGGGGATCGTGCAGGCAACGATGGATCGCTTCGCCGCCGAGACCGGCCGGGCGTATCATCTTTTCGATTACCACGGGCATCCGGAGGCGGAGCGGGTCATCATCGCCATGGGCAGCGCAGTCGAGACCGTGGCCGAAACCGTGGACTGGCTGGTGGCGCGCGGGGAAAAGGTAGGGGTGCTCGCGGTGCGGTTGTTCCTGCCCTTCGATCTCACGGCGTTTGGGGCGGCGCTGCCCAAGTCGGTCAAGGCGCTCGCCGTCCTCGACCGGACCAAGGAGCCCGGATCGCTCGGCGAACCCCTCTATCTCAACGTGGTCGCTGCGCTGGCCGAAAACCGGTCGGCCCTCGCGGGCTCGCCGCGGGTCGTGGGTGGACGCTACGGCCTTGGCTCGAAGGAATTCACCCCGGGCATGGTGCGGGCGGTTTTTGATCATCTCGCCGCCCCGCAGCCGCGGAACCATTTCACGGTGGGCATCGTGGATGATGTGACCGGCACGTCGCTGCCCTACGACGCGGAGTTCGACCTTGAAGCGGACGACGTCCGGCGCTGCGTCTTTGTCGGCCTTGGCGCGGACGGCACGGTCGGCGCAAACAAGAACTCGATCAAGATCATCGGTGAGCAGACGCCGCACTACGCGCAGGGCTACTTCGTTTACGACTCCAAGAAATCGGGTTCGATGACGATCTCGCATCTGCGCTTCGGCCCGCGCCCGATCCGCGCCCCGTACCTCATCCGGCAGGCCGACTTCGTGGCGTGCAGCCAGTTCCATTTCGTCGGCCGCACCAACGTGCTGGGCTACGCGCGTCCAAAGGCGACCGTCCTGCTCAACTCCCCATACGGTCCGGAAGAGACCTGGCGGAAGCTTCCGCGCGACTGGCAGGAGACGCTCGTGGCGAAGCGGCTGACCCTTTACGTGATCGACGCCACCCAGGTTGCCCAGGCGGCCGGCATGGGTCGGCGCACCAATACCGTCCTGCAGACCTGCTTCTTTGCCCTCTCGGGCGTGCTGCCACGCGACGAGGCGATTGCGCAGATCAAGGAGACGATCAAGAAGACCTACGGCAAGAAGGGCGACGCCGTCGTGCAGATGAACTACGCGGCCGTCGATGCGGCACTGGCCGGGTTGCAGGCGGTGACCCTGCCCTCAGCGGCCTCGCCCGAGGCGGTGGCCACGGTGCCGCCGTCGTTCGCGGGTGCGCCGGAGTACGTGCAGCGCATCACCGCACGCCTGCTGGCGGGCGAGGGCGACCTGCTGCCGGTCAGTGCGCTGCCCGTGGATGGCTGCTGGCCGACCGCGACGAGCCGCTACGAGAAGCGCAACATCGCCCTGGAAATTCCTGCGTGGGATCCGTCCATCTGCATCCAGTGCAACAAGTGCGTGCTGATCTGCCCGCATGCCGTGATCCGGGCCAAGTTCGTCGACCCCGAGGACCTCGCCGGTGCGCCCCCGACCTTCAAGTCGACGCCATTCAAGTCAGCGGACTTTCCCGGAAAGCGTTACACGCTCCAGGTGGCGCCGGAGGATTGCACCGGTTGCTCGCTGTGTGTGCAGGTCTGCCCAGCGAAGGACCGCACGAATCCGCGGCACAAGGCGATCGAGATGGTGGCCGCGGCTCCCCTGATCGAGCCCGAGCGGGCCAATTGGGACTTCTTCCTGAACCTGCCGGACCCCGACCGGACCACGCTGAAACCGGAGGTGAAAGGGACGCAGTTCATGCAGCCGCTCATGGAGTTCTCCGGCGCCTGCGCCGGCTGCGGCGAGACGCCCTACCTGAAGCTGCTCACCCAGCTGGTCGGTGACCGGCTGGTCGTCGCGAATGCGACGGGGTGTTCGTCGATCTACGGCGGCAACTTGCCGACCACGCCCTATTGCCAGAACCGCGAGGGACGCGGGCCCGCCTGGGCCAATTCGCTCTTTGAGGACAATGCCGAGTTCGGTCTTGGCCTGCGCCTCGCGCTTGATCGGCATGCCGGCCGGGCGGCTGCGCTCGTGCAGGAACTCGCCCCGATGATCGGCGACAGCCGGGCGAAAGCCTTGCTCGAGTCGGTGCAGGACACCGAGGCGGCGATCGCGGCCCAGCGGGCACGGGTCTCGGAGTTACGGGACGCCCTGCGCACGGTCACGGGTCGGAACGCATCCGAGCTGACCGGACTGGCGGACCATCTCGTCCGCAAGTCGCTCTGGATCGTCGGTGGCGACGGCTGGGCCTACGACATCGGCTACGGCGGCCTCGACCATGTCCTGGCCTCCGGTGCGAACGTGAAGGTGCTCGTCCTCGACACCGAAGTGTACTCCAACACGGGCGGTCAGTCGTCGAAGGCGACGCCGATGGCGGCGGTGGCCAAGTTTGCGGCAGGCGGCAAGGGTGTGGCCAAAAAGGACCTCGCCCTCATGGCCGTGCAGTACGGCCACGTCTACGTGGCCAAGGTCGCGATCGGCGCCAAGGACAGCCAGACGCTGCAGGCCTTCCGCGAGGCGGAGGCGTACCCCGGCCCGGCCCTGATCATCGCCTACTCGCACTGCATCGCACACGGCTTCCCGCTCCACCTGGGGGCGGAGCAGCAGAAGCTGGCGGTCGACTCCGGTTACTGGCCGCTCTTCCGGCATGATCCACGTCTCATCGGAACGGATACACCGGTCTTCAAGCTCGACTCCGCTGCGCCCAAGACGGACATCGCGCGGTTCATGGCGAACGAGACCCGGTTCAGCGTGCTGCGCAACGTTGCACCGGCCCGCGCCGACGAGCTGACGGCGTCGGCCCGCGAGGACGTCAGGCGTCACTACGCCCGCTACGAGCAGATGGCGGCGAAACCCGCCGCCCCCGTGAACCCCGTACCTTGATTTCCCGACCATGAACCTCGCGACCAACTACCTCGGCCTGTCCCTCAAGAATCCGCTCGTGGTCGGCGCTTCGCCGTTCTGCGACAATCTCGCCGCCTGCTCCGAATTGGAGGCGGCAGGCGCCTCGGCCCTCGTGATGCATTCCCTATTCGAGGAGCAGGTGGACCTCGAGTCCCGGGCAATGCATCACCACCTCGAGGCACCGGGCGAAAGCTATGCGGAGGCGACATCGTATTTTCCCAATTACGACGACTATCAGCTGCGCCCTGCCCAATACCTGCGTCAGCTTGAGCGACTCGCCGGCCTGCTCAAGATTCCGGTCATCGCCTCGCTCAACGGCCGGCGCCTCGGCGGCTGGGTCGGTTATGCGAAGCAGATGGAGTCGTCCGGGGCGGCGGCGATCGAGTTGAACCTGTACCAGGTCGCCACGGATCCGGCCGTGACGGCGGAGCAGCTGGAGGCGGATGTCATCGCCGTCGTGCGCGCCGTGCGCGAATCCGTGCGCATTCCGGTCGCGGTCAAGCTGTCGCCCTACCACACATCGCTCGCGAATTTCGCGGGCCTGCTCGAGGCGGCGGGGGCGGGGGGACTCGTCTTGTTCAACCGGTTTTATCAGCCGGATTTCGACATCGAGGATCTCGAGGTCGTGCCGCAGCTGCGGCTGTCGGATTCCTCGGAACTGCTGCTGCGTCTGCGCTGGCTGGCCATCCTTTCGCCGCTGTTGCGCGGCTCGCTCGCCTGCAGTGGAGGAGTGCACCGGACCGAGGATGTGGTGAAGGCCCTCCTGGCCGGTGCGGATGTGGTGCAGCTCGTCTCGGTCCTGTTGAAGCAGGGACCGAGGTACGTGTCACAGCTGCTCTCGGGCCTGCAGGCCTGGATGAAGGAGCATAGCTACGACAGCGTGGACGAACTTCGGGGAGCCATGGACCTGCGGCGCTGTCCGGACGCCGGGGGCCACGAACGAGCGAATTACATCCAGATTCTTCAGAGCTGGAAGATTTGAACGGGCCCGACGGGGCGGAGCGGGCCAAGCGTGACCCCAACAAAAAACGCGACCGTTTCCGGTCGCGTGCGGGTTCCTGCCTTTGCGGGGATGTGCCTGCTCAACCGGCGGCGGCGAGCAATTCGGCGACGTCCACCTGCGGAGCCGCGGCCGGTTCGGTCCCGGCCGAGGTGTTGAGCGCGGGCGGGCCCGAGATCCACGCGGTGGCGATCGACGCCGCCTCGGTGCGCCAGTTGACCTGGGGCTTCGCGTAGACGGCGATCACCTGCGTTTCGGTGGCACCCGCCCACGTGAGGCTGGCCTTCAGGCATTGCGATCCGTCTGCGAGTACGAAGCTCTGGAGATAGATCGTGCCCTTGTTCTCGGGACCCTGGGCCGTGCGTTGCTGCAACGCCATCCGGGCGAGCCCTTGGTGATAGCTGACCGTCCGAAGGGTTTCCCACGGCGGACCCTCGAGCATGCTCAGTTCGGCAAGCAGCGATTTCTCGATATCAGACAGGAAGGAGAGCAATCGGGTGGCCATGGTGGACAGCGTAGGTCGAAGCGCGCGGGCAAGGCGATCATCGTCGCGGGGCTAAACGGACTTTAGGATTTTTTTGAAATCCGGCCTGGGCGTACGGACGGGCATGGACAGTCCGGCCGGTTTTCACCCCCCGAAACGCAACATTTGTTTGAAACAGGGGAAAAGGACGCCTGACTAGTGCTAGGTCCGGCTGGGAAGGGGTTTCCGGCAGGCTTCGCATCCCTTCATGTCGCTCGATAAGATCCTGATCGTTGAAGACGAAACCGTCGTTCGGTCGCTGCTGCAGACGATCTTCCTCCGCCACAAATTCAACGTCCAATGCGCGGAGACCCTCGCGGAGGCGCAGGCGCTCATGGAGCGCGAGCCCTTTGACCTGGTGATGCTCGACATCCGCCTCCCGGACGGCAGCGGCCAGGCGTTTCTTGAGCGGATCATGGCCCTGCCGGAGCGCCCGCTCGTCGTCATGGTGACCGGTTATGGCACGATCGAGTCGGCTGTGGCCTGCATGCGCGCCGGGGCCTTCGACTATGCGCTCAAGCCGTTTTCGCCGAGTCAGATCGAAGTGATCCTGCGCAAGGCGCAATCCTACCAGCAGCTGGTCCGGGTCAACCGCCTGCTCAGCGACGACCCTGATGACGACGAGTCGTCGTTGGTCGGCCGGAGTCCGGCGATGACGCGGCTGCGGCAGTTGATCGATCGCGTCGCTCCCACCGACGCCACAGTGCTCGTGACCGGGGAGAGCGGCACGGGCAAGGAGATGATCGCGCGCGAGTTTTACCGACGCAGCCCGCGTCGCTCGCAGGCCTTCATCAAGGTCAACTGCGCGGCCATTTCCGAGTCCCTGATCGAGAGCGAGTTTTTCGGCCACGAGAAGGGCGCCTTCACCGGCGCCACGGAGCGGCGCGAGGGACGGTTCGAACTCGCGCACCAAGGCACGCTGCTGCTCGACGAGGTCAGCGAGATTCCCCCCGGCCTGCAGGCGAAGCTCCTGCGCGTCCTGCAGGAGCGCGAGTTCGAGCGCGTGGGCGGGAACCGCACGATCAAGGTCAACGTGCGCATCATTGCGACGTCCAACCGCGACCTTCTTGGCTACGTGGAGAAAGGCGCCTTCCGTCAGGACCTCTATTACCGTCTCAATGTCTTTCCGGTTCACGTGCCTGCGCTGCGCGAACGTGGCGATGACGCGGTGCTGCTCGCTGATCATTTCGTCCGGCGCTTCGCCCGCAAACACGGCATCAAGGTGACGGGCCTTTCTGATTCCGCGCGACGTGCGATCATGGAGTATCGCTGGCCGGGGAACGTGCGCGAGCTGCAGAACACGATCGAGCGGGCGGTGATTCTTTCCGAGGCCGGCCGGGCGGTCACGGCTGCGGCCCTTGGGCTGCCCGGCCAGCTGACGTTCTCGGACGAACCGTTGCCCCCGCTGGTCGACGACTCGCCGGCCTTGGATTTTGCGTCCGCCAACAACGCCGGCCCGGCCACGGCGGCATCGGCTGAACCCGCTGCCGCCAACGGTGGCTCCGCGCCGCCCGTGCTGCGCCTCGACGCTTTGGAGAAGCAGGCCATTCGCGCGGCCTTGACCCAGACCGGAGGCAACCGCACGCAGGCCGCCGCCGTGCTCGGCATCAGCATCCGCACCTTGCGCAACAAGCTGCAGGAGTACCGCGAAAGCGGAGATCCCATCGAGGCAGGACCGGAGCCGGGCGAGGCCTGAGCGTCTCGTTTTTGGTCAAGGCTCCGGCGAAAGCGCCGATAGGAGAGGGAGTTCCCCACGCCGGACTTCGTCCGCCCGGATGGGTGGCACCGCTCTGCCGGCGCCGCCCGCCTGCCTCCCCTGGCGGGCCTTGATCCGCGCCGCGCGCAGTCGGGTGTGTCCGGCGGATGCATTTCCGCATTCCCGGTTAAATCCCACTGCAAACGAGCCGATAACGATTCATCCGTCCATGCCCGCCACCGAGGTCATCACCGAAAACCTGATCCGCGAGAACATCAATCGCGCGGTGACGGATGTGTTCAAAACCATGCTCGGGCAGCAGCCCTTGCTCGTAAAATCGACGGAGCAAGCCGCGGAAGAGCCGTGGCCTCCGCTTCACGCCAACGCCGAAGCCGCCCGGCCCCACGTGGTCGGCACGGTCGGTTTCATCGGCGATGTGAACGGGCTGATCTACCTGTATCTCCCGCTCGACTTCGCCCGCCTCAGCACTTCGCACCTGCTGGGCATGAGCTCCGCGGAGCTCGATGAAGCGGGTGACGAGGTCATCAACGACGCGATCGGCGAACTCACCAACATGACGGTGGGCAGCTTCAAGAACGGACTCTGCGACGCCGGTTACCCCTGCAAGCTGACGATCCCTTCGATCCTGCGCGGCAGCAATTTCTGCATCGAGCCGATCAGCTCCACCTCGCGCCAGATCTACTATTTCGACTGTGGCGGCCACCGCGTCGTCACGGACATCCTGCTCAAAGTCGCCGACTGACACCTTTCTCTCCCACCATGCGCTACAAGATTCTCACCGTGGACGATTCCAAGACCGTCCGCATCATCGTGAAGAAAGCTTTCAAGGGCTACGACTGCGACATCCTCGAAGCCGGCAATGGCGTGGAGGGTCTGGCGGTGGCGGCCAAGGAAACGCCCGACCTCATTCTCCTCGACGTCACCATGCCCGTCATGGACGGCGTGGAAATGCTGACCAAGCTCAAGGCCGATCCCGCGTTGAAGGGCATCCCGGTCATGATGCTCACCGCAGAAGGCGGCCGTGATCACGTGCTCAAGATCGCGAAGATCGGCGTGCGTGACTACCTGGTGAAACCCTTCAAGGAAGAGGTGCTCATCGAGAAGGCCGGTCGCGTGATCGACCTGAAGCCGCTCTCCGAAGGTCCCGCCAAGGCGAAATCGATCTTCGATCCGGCCGACATTCTTGTGGTCGATGACAAGCCCGCCATCATCCAGCAGATTCAGGAAGGCCTGAAGCACACGCCGTGGAAGATCCACGGGGTGAGCACCCAGGGCGAGGCGATCGATTTCTGCACGCGCACGCCGCCGGACATCATCATCGTCAGCCTGTCGCTCCCCGAGGAGTCCGCCTTCACGCTCTTCCGCCTGGTGCGCACCAACATCAAGACGAAGTACACGCCGGTGTTTGCCCTCGTGGTGAAGACCGAGGTCAGCCAGCAGCAGCAGGCGCAGACCGTGGGCTTCAGCGCGATCATCACCAAGCCGATCGACATGTCGGAGCTCGAGACGAAGATGGCGAAGGCCATGAACCTCGACACGTCGCAGCGTTACTACGCGATCGAAGGCGACAGCATGATCATGCGCCTGCCGGAGAACTGCTCTCCCGCGGTGCTCGCCGAAGCCGGACTCTATCTGAAGCCGAAATTCGCCGAGGCGGTCGATGCCGGGCACAACAAGGTCGTGATCGACATCCACCAGATCAAGTCGCTCCACATGGGTGTGATCAAACTGCTCTTCCAAGCCATGCAGACCTGCCGCGAACTCGCGATGCAGTTCGCCCTGGTGGGCAATGCCGCGATCATCACCGAGTGCAAGGGCTTCGAGGACACGCGCGGTTGGACCTTCTACGATTCGATCGACGACGCGAAAGCCAACCTGGGCAAATCGTCGCCGGCTCCGGCCATGGCGGCCTCGAGCTAAACGCCTGTTTTTCCGGTCCTGTAGTGCCGTCCCGGTCCGCCTCGGTGGGCCGGGACGGTTTGTTTTCAGCCGCGAGCGGCAGGATCGCATTTGACCCGGCTACGCCGATGCATAGGGTTGGCGACATGAAAGCGATGGCGATCGCGGCAGTCCTCGGGCTCGGCTTCTTGACGGGATGCACCGTGGCAAAGCGGCCGGTGATCGTGTCGCCTACGCCGCCTCACCGTAGCGAGTATTCCACCGGGGAACGCCTGCGGCTAGGCGAGGACGCCATCGAAGCCCGAGCCGAAAGCCTCGAGCGCCAGGGCTTCACCTCGAAGGAAGCCCGCCAGTATGCGGAGATCGAATACCTGAAGAGCCGCACGGGCAGCCCGGTGCGCTGAGGCGCGCCCCGGGTCCCGCGCTGCCGCCGCGATCAAGCGAGGCGGATGGTGCGCTTCCGGGCGTCGTAGATCGCCTTGCGTCCCGTCTCGTACGAGCGGGCCGCGAGCAGGCAGGCGACGGCGTGCTGGTAGCCGGCGTCGATCGAGGCATGTGGAGTCTCGCCCGAACGCATGCACTGCAGCCAGTCGAGGAAATGATCGGGCCGCGGGATGGGTGTAACCTCCACCTCACCGCGGATACTACCGTCGCGCTTCAGACCGCCCTCGGCACTGTAGGTCGGCACGTTCCAGTTGTCGCATTTGAGCGTGCCCTTCGTACCGTAGAACTTTCGGTTGTTGCCGTAGCTGTTGCCGAAATTGTTCGAGCTCGTGAGCATGAAGCCGTCCGGGTACATCCAGGTGGCGGAGACGCAGTCGGGGGTGGTGAAGTTGTTCTCGTCCTTCCACGTCAGCACGCCGCCGGTGCAGACGCAGGATTCGGGAATGCCGCAGTCGGTGATGAAGTGCGCCATGTCGAGAAAATGGGCACCCCATTGCGGAACGGGTCCCTGGCAGAATTCGTAGTAGCCGTACCACGCGGAGTAGGTGCGCGCGTCGAAGGGGCGCATGGGGCGGTCGCCGAGGAATTCCTTCCAATCGACATCTTCCTTGCGCACATCGCGGCCGAGGTAGCTGTACCAGTAGGGCTTCTCGGCGTTGCGCGACTCGTGGATCATCGAGATCTTGCCGATCGTACCGGCGCGCACGACTTCGCGGGCGCCGACGATGCCGGGCAGGCTGCGCAACTGGGTGCCGACCTGGACAACCGTGCCGGCGCGCTTCACCGCATCGACCGCGCGGACGAGCTTGTCCATCTCCGTGGCGAGCGGTTTCTCGGCGTAGATGTGCTTGCCGGCCTTGGCCGCGGCCTCGAGGTGGGTGGTGTGGAGATGGTCGGGCGACGCGATCATGACCGCGTCGAGTCCCTCCATGGCGAGCAGGTCCCGGTAGGAGACGAACTCCTTCGCCTCGCGGCCGAACCATTCCTTGACCTTCGCGTTGGCCTCCGCGCGGGCGACCTTCCAGGGGTCGGCGAGGCCCACGATCTCAAAATTGGTTGCGGCGAGATGCTTGTGGATGCCCGTCATGTGGGCGGTACGGCCGCGGTTGCCGCAGCCGATGATGCCGATGCGGATGCGGTCGTTGGCGCCGATTGAGCGTCTGCGCTCCGCCGCCGAGAGCGGACGGCTCAGTCCGGCGGCGAGGCCGGCCGTGACGGCGAGGGAAGCCGACGATTTCAGGAAATCGCGGCGGTGCATGGGCAGGGAAGAGGAGTCGGGGGCGGGGTTGTTCATGTGGAAGAGAAAGAGGGTGCTTGAGGTGGTTTGGCCGATGAGTGCGAACGGCCCGGGGCGCAGGGCAACGGGTGCGGTTAGGCGGAGAGGATGCGGTCCATGCCCCGGACGAGGTGGGCGAGCCAGTCGGCATCCGACTGACCCGGGTCGCGGAAACCTTGCTCGACAATGATCCAGCCGGCGTAGCCGATCTCATCCAAGGCGGGCATCACGCGCGGCCAGTCGCTGTCGCCTTCATGCAGGTGGACCTGGAAGCCGGCGCGCGGTCCGCGTTCGTCGCGCAGCTTGCGGCTGTATTCCTTGACGTGCACCTGCACGATGCGCGGACCGAGGGTGCGGATCCACTGCTCGGGGAAGCCGTAGTTGACCACGTTGCCCACGTCGAAGTGGAAGCGGACGGCCGGCGAATTGAAGCGGTCGACGTAGGCGGCGGCTTCGAGCGGGCTGAGAAGAAACTGGTTCCAGACGTTCTCGATCGCGATCGCCACGCCCAACTCTTCGGCGAGCGGGATGGCTTTGCGGATCTCGGCCGTGGAGCGTTCGTAGGCCTCGGCGTAGGACACGTCCTTGTTGACCACGCCGGGGACGAGCAGGATGGACTTGGCACCGAGGGCCTTCGCGTCGCGCAGTCCTTGGAGCAACGCGTCGAGGGTGACCTGCCGCGTGGCGGGGTTGGGGTGCGACAGCGGGTGGGTCCAGTGCGTGGCGACGACGAGGCTGGGAATCTCCAGGCCGGTGGCATCGCGGGCGGCGAGCACCTCGTCCCGGTTCATCGGGGTGTTGACCTCGACGCCGTGAAAGCCGGCCGCTTTGAGCAGTTTGAAGCGGTCGAGCACGCTCAAGGGGTTATCGCGATCCACCCGCAGGGTGGAGAACATGAATCCCTTCTTGAGGGCGCGCGGGGGCGTGGCGGCGCGCGCGAGGGACGGTCCGAGGGCCGTGAGGGCGCCGAGGGCGGCGGTGGTCTGGAGAAAATGACGGCGGTTCATGGCTCAGGGCAGGCGTTTGACGGTGATGTCGCGGAAGGCGACGGGGTCGTTGTGTCCGGCGAAACCAAAGAAACCGGAGGCACGCTTCAGCCCGGGGTGGGCTTTGCCCTCGAGCACGGTGGCGAGGTCGATCGTGTTGACGTCGGCATCCAGGATCGGAGTGCCGTTCAACTCGACCCGGATGCGTGAACCCTGCACGGACACGGTCTGAAAGTTCCATTCGCCGATCGGGTGTTGGTAACCCCGGGCGGCCGGCACCATGCCGTAAATCGAACCGTGCACTTGGCGCGGGTCGAGTTTGGCCGGCTTGTTGATCTCGTACTGGTCGTCGAGGATCTGGAGTTCCGTCATGCCGTCGTAGGCGGCGTTGCCCGACCCGGGATAGCGGATGGCGAGGCCGTTGTTTCCTGCTTTGGGCAGCTTGAACTGCAGCCTCGCCTCGAAGTCCCGAAGCTCCGTGGCCCAATAGAGCACGCCACCCTTGCCGGGCAGCCAGGTGAGGCTTCGGTCGGCGATCGCCACGGAGTCGCGGGCGCCGGCCCAGCCCTCGAGATCGCGGCCGTTGAAGATGGGCGTGAAGCCCTCATTGCCGCGCGCGGCGAGGTAAGCAACGGCTTCGGCCGGCGGGATCTCGCGCAGGTAGATGTTCCGCCACGACGTCGGTCCGCCGTGGGTCTGCAGCTGGATCGGGCCCCGGGGTGGCACCGGCCGGCGCTCGGCCGCAGGCAAACGTCGGTCGTAGTAGTTTTCGAGTACAACATGGTCGACGACAGCCTGGCCGTTGAGCCAGACGCTGACCCGGGCGCCTACCATCAGGATGCGCAGGTGATTCCATTCGCCGACGGGACGGTCGGCGCGCACGAGCGGATCGCGGCCCGGGGTGCCAACGGCGTTGTTCCAGAGTCCGCCCGAACCCTTTGCATAACCGTGTCCCTTGGGGTCAGGTGCCGTGGGGTCCCAGATCTGCACCTGGGGAACGCCGCGCAGGTAGACGCCGGAGTCGGCACCCGGGTCGATCTTGTACTCGAGCAGTAGTTCAAAATCGCCGTAGTCGCGGACGGTCGTCGCGTAGTCGCCGAATCCGTCGTTCACGATCACCCCGTCTTCCACCCGCCAGTGCGGCTTGCCGTCCTTCAATTCGGTCAGGGCGGACGTCCATTTGCCAATCAACGCCGCGCGTTCGGCCTCCGGGAGCGCCAGCAGCTGCCGGTGGTCGTAGGTCTGGCCGCCACGCCAGCCGGACAGATCCTTGCCATTGAACAACGCAATGAAGCCGGGCGGAGGGGTGGCCGCGGTCAGGCACGAGGCAAGGACGATGAACAAGGCCAAGCCGAGGCCCGGGCGGCCGATAAAACGATTTTTCATGAAGAACGAAACGGGGTGGGGTTAACGAACATACCGTGGCGACTCGTCGTGGAGCGGGAAAGGCAATTTATCCCGCGCCACGAAATTCTCCGAGCGCGAGACGGAGCAGCAGTTTCGCCTAAATCGCAGACTGTATGCAATAAACTTGACGGCAAGCACTGCGCCTCCAGCGTTCGGCTTCCCCTATGCATGGCTGCTTCGTCCGACCCGTTCGCGGACGCGTGGGTCTGGCGACGCGTCTCGCGTTGGCCGGGTTTGCGCTGGTTCTGGTCGCAGCGGCACGCGTGACCGCCGAGGTCCGCGTGCCGCTGCCTCAACTCCTGATCGAAGCCGAGCAGACCCTTGCCGCCCAACAACCCGCGGACGCCGCCGTCCTGCTCGACCGGGTGCTGACCCGCGTGGCCGCCGGTGAGTCTTTGCCCTCCGGCTTGGCGTGGGACCGCGTGCAATTGGCTGCGGCCACCGCTCACTTCCAAAGCCAGGGCTACGGAGCGGCGCAGCAAGCCGCCGAGGCGTTGCTGAAACGTCAGGCCAGCGGGCCGAATGCCGACGAGGCACGGCTGATCCTCGGGCTCGCTCTTGCGCTGCAGCGAAACTTTGCCGCGGCGCTGCCGGTGTTCGCCACCCTCGAGCACACGCCGGCGTACCGGGATCGGGCGCGGCTCTATCGGGCAATGGCGGCGCAGGAGGCGGGCCAGATTCCGGTGGCCATCGAGGCGTACACCCATCTGCTCGCGACCGCGCCCCGCAACGAGGACTGGGCGGAAGCGGCCCTCGTGCTCGTCTCCCTGCATCTTCAGGAAAAGAATGTCGTGGAGGCGGCGCGCGGGTTGGAACGCCTGCAGGCCAGCCGCCCCTTGCTCGACAATCTCGCCGGTCTCAATGCGCTCTGCCTGCAACTCGGCGACGCGTGTTTGGAGCGCAACGAGCCCGACGCGGCCGTCGCTGCCTACCGGCTGGCCAGTCCGCGCGAACGGCTTCTGCGCGAGCAGGACGGGCGCGAAGCTCTCATGCGGACGCGGATGGAGCGGATTAACGCGATCAGCCGACCTTCTCCCGCCGATCTCGACGCCTTGCGCCGTCTGCAGGCCCGGTTGGAACGGGTGCGCGCCGCGCGAGCGGAGATCGAGCGGGCGACCGATTATGATGCGGCCCTGTACCAGCGACTCGGGCAGGCGTTTTTGGATACGGGTGCCCCTTGGGAGGCGGCTCTGGCGTTTGCGGACGTGCTTCGGGCAACACAGGATGCCGCCGCGCGAGCCCGTGCCCATGTTGCGCTCGTGCGCGCCCATGCTGATGCCGGCCGGTTCGCGCGGGCGGAAGCGGCCCTGGAGGCGTTTGCGCGCGAGGCTCCGACCGATCCGCTCGTGCTGCAGGCGCTGTACGGGCTGGTCATGGCTGGCCAGGGACGGGTGGAGGGGCCGGTGCAGCTGCGCTGGTTGGAGCGGGCAGAGGTCCAGCCCGGGTCGGAGCGGTTGCGCGAGCCCCTAGTGTTGCTGCATGCCCAGGCCCTCCTCACCGCAGGGCGCCTTGAGGAGGCGCGCTTGAAGGCCGGGGGCTGGCCGGAGCGGTTTCCGGACGGACGCCTTCGGGAGGATGCGGCCTACCTGCACGCCCTGGCCGGCATGATGTCGGGCCGCCAGGAACGCGCCTTGGGCGAACTGGCGGCCTTCATCCGTCAGTATCCGGGCAGCCGTTACGAAGATGATGCCGCTTACCGGATGGCGGCGGCCCAGCTTGGGCTCGACCGACCGGAAGAAGCGGCGCGCAGCGCGGATGCATGGCTCGCCGCGCGGGCCCCCGATCATCCCCAGCGGGGCGAAGTGCTAGCCTTGCTCGGCGACGCCCGGGCCGCCACGGCCGACCTCGCCGGCGCGGTGACGGCTTACCGGGAGGCCCTGCGTCTGCCCTTGCCCGATGAGCTGCTGGGCTACGTCCTCGATGAGACGACCCGGCATGCACAGGCGCTCGGGACCTTCGCCGAGGCCGCTGAGATGTGGGAAACCTTTGCCCGCGAGCGCCCGGACCACCCGTTTGTGCTCAACGCTGCCTATTGGATCGGACGTCTGCGGGTTCGCGAGGGCCGCCTGCCCGAGGCGTTGGACAGTGTCGCCGCGATTGTGCGCCTGCATCTGGCGGATCCCGGTCAGGACGGCGTCGAACGCCTCCTGGTGGAACTGGCCGGGCTGCTGGTGCGTGCCCGGGCGGGAACGGCCTCCGAGGTGGAGTCGCTGACGCACGAGGGCACGATGCGGCTCGTCGGAGAAGAGGGGCCGGTCGTGCCGGTGGTCAGGGCGCGTTTGGCCTTTCTCAGCGCCGAACTGGCGCGGCTGCGCCAGGATCATGCAGCGCGGACCGCGGCGCTGGATCAGCTCGTTGCGGCGGCGCCGGTCGAGTCGCTGCCCGCCGGGCTGCTCGGGGTGTCCGGCGACCACCTGGTCGAGTCCGGCCGGCCGGAAGAGGCGGTGGTCCGTTTTGAACGCTTGGTCGCAGCCTATCCCCGGTCCGTGTATGCGGATATGGGATACACCGGACTGGGTGACCGGGCGCTCGCGGAAGGACGGCCCGCGGACGCCCTGCGGCGTTACGATGACGCGATCGACCGGGCCGGGGCGCGCACGAAGCTGCGCGAGGCGTCCCTCGGCCGGGCCCGGGCCCTGCTGGCCCTTGGGCGCTTCGACGAGGCCCGGGAGGCATTCGCAGCCATCGCGGGCGAGAAGGCGTGGCGCGGGGAGGCGACGGCAGAAAGCGTGTTCAACCTCGGTGAGATCCTGTTCCGGCAGGGCGGAACACCCGACCTGACCCAGGCGCAGGCCCACTTTCAGCGCGTCTATCTGTCGTATCGGAAGTATCCGGTGTGGGTGGCGCGGGCTTATCTGCGCAGTGCGGAAACTTTCGCCCGGCTCGGACAACTTCCGGAGGCCGCGGCGACTTTGCGGGAATTGTTGCGTGATGAACGTCTGCACGGCCTGCCGGAAGCGGCGCTCGCCCGCCGTCTGTTGGTCGATTACGATCAACCCGTCCTGGCCGGGCGTTTAGGTCCGGAGGAATCGTGACCTGGCTTCTCCATCGAGGTCCGTATGGGCGGCGGTCAACGGCTAGCCTCGCGCTCGTCGTCTTTCTTCCCCTGCTCGGGGCCCAAACGTTGCATTTCCCCGATGGCGTGTCCGTGCCGCTGTCCCGGCTGGAGTTGCGCGGCCGGCGCTTGATCGAGCAGCGTACCGTCTCACCCGACGGGGGGCAGGTGGAGCGGTCGTTTCTGCTCGCGGACGTGGTGCGAGTCGACTGGCCACGGCCGGCGGAACTGGACGCGGCCGCCGACGCGATCGCCCGCGGCGACGCTGCGACTGCTGAAACCCTGCTTGATCCGCTGCGCGCCGAACATGCGCCGTTTGCCCGGGTGCCCGGCTCGTGGTGGGGCGAGGTCTTGCGGATTCGCCTGCGGGCCTTGCTCCTGCTTGGCGCCGGACGCGAGGCTGAGGCAGGGCAGGTTGCCCGTGCACTCGCGGCCATCGCTGGCGATCCGGACGCGCGTCAGGAAGCGAGGCTTGCCCTAACGGAACTGGAGGTGCGCGCGGGGCGTCCCGATCTGGCCGAAGCGATGCTGGCGGAACTTGAGCGGGAGGGCGTGTCCACCCGGTTGCAGGGCGCGATCCATCTCCTCCGAGCCGATCTGCTGCTCGCCAGGCGGGAAGCGGAGGATGCGGTCGAGGCTTACCTGCGCCTGTGGGTCTTCTTTCGTTCGGAGCAAGAGCTCATGCCGCGGGCCCTGCAGGGAGCGATTGCAGCCTTTGCCCTGCTGGGCGACGAAACCCAGGCAGCGCGCCTGAAGACGGAACTCGCGCGTCTGGCCGCGGCCGAGACTCCGCCGCCTGCGGTCGATGCCCCCGCCGCACCGGCAGGCGTATCCCTTTCCCCACCATGACCTCCTCCGTGCGCCTCCTCTCCGTTGCCCTCCTTGTTCCTTCCTGCCTTGCCGCCGCGCAGGAAGGGGCACCGCTCGTCGTCCAGCAAACTCTCCTGCAGAAGCTCAACATGCCGACCATCTACATTCTGGTCGCTTGCAGCATGCTGATCGTCTGGCTGGTCACGGAGGGGTACTTGCGGACGGCGCTCAGCCAGGTCGTACCCGGTCCCGTGGTCGAAGCGTTGCGGGTCCGTTTCCGCGCCGGGGAATACCATGAAGCGTACGCGTACTGCCGGACGCAGCCCGTCCTGCTGGCCCGGGTGGTGGGCCATGGCCTGCGCCACGCTCCGGAGGGAAAGACGGCGGCGGAGGATGCGATGATGTCCGCCCTCGCCGGAGGCAACGCCGGGTTTCAAAACAAGATCGCCTACCTGTCCGTGATCGGCGTCATCGCGCCGATGATCGGTCTCGCCGGGACGGTCTTCGGCATGATCGAAGCGTTTGCCGCCATGGGGCAGGCCGGTGCAGCGGATCCATCGAAACTTTCGGGGGCGATCGGCAAGGTGCTCTATGCCACGGCTGGCGGTCTGGTCGTCGCGATTCCTGCGTTTGTCTTCTACTATCTCTTGCGCAACCGCACCGCCCACGCGATCCACGCCGCCCAGGAAGCTGCCGGCGACCTGTTCCGCCAGTTTCCGTTCGACGACCTGCGTGACACCACATTCGAGGGCAGCGAGCCGTGCGCCGCGCGGCCGAAATGGCTGACCGTCGCCGACGACAAACCGGCGGAGGCCGCCGAAGCGAGGACCTGACCATGGCGGGCAGTGCCGGCGGCGGGGAGGGCGACCCCGAATTTCAGATCGCCCCTTTGATCGATGTGTTGCTCGTGCTCCTGATCTTTTTCATGAGCATCGCTTCGACGGCGGTGACGCGATACGATCCGTCGATCGAACTGCCGGTGGCCCCCGACTCCACCCAGAAGGACGATCCTGATGGCGAACTTGTCTTCAACTTCGCCTGGGATGAGGCAACGCGGCGTGTGGTCACGACCTTCGAAGAGCAGGTCGTGGACGTGGGCGCCGTCGAGTCGCTACTCACGGCACGGATCAAGGCGCGTCCCCACGTGCGCCTCCTGATTCGAAGCGACGGCGACACCCCGGTCCGACATGTGGCGGCCGTGATCGAAGCAGGGGCGAAGGCGGGAATTGTCGACGTCACCTTCGCCACGCTGGCGCGCTAGCCGACCGATGCGCCCGCTTCCCGCCAACGCCAATCCCGACCTCGGGTTCCAGATCGCTCCGCTGATCGATGTAGTGTTCGTGATTCTAGTCTTCTTCATGGCCCTCGCGGCCCAGATCCGGGTTGAGCAGGTGCTTCAAACCAAGTTGCCCGGAGTGGCGGTATCGGACACGCCAGTCGAGTTTGTCGACGAACAGATGATCGGCATCGATGAGCAGGGCCAGGTGACGCTCAACGACGAAGCCTACGATACACCGACGCTCCGTGAGCTTCCTGGGCTGACCGCCACGTTGATCCGGTTGAAGCAGTCCAGCGACGCCGCCAAGTCGCGCCTCGTCGTGACTGTGCTGAGTCACCCCGATTCGCGCTACGAGCGCACGATCGACGCGCTCAACGCCCTCGCCGCCGCCGGCATCACCCACGTGACCTTCACGACCGGTCAGGCAGAGGACGAATTTTCACCATGAAGGTGGGATGGCCACAAAAAGCACAAAAGGCACAAAATGACTGAGACAAGAATCTACGATCTATGCGCACTTGTTCGTGAAACTTCGCTTTCGGCTCATCGGTTTCTGCGTCACGGGCATTCCGAAAAGATTTATGAGAACGCGCTCTTGCATCGTCTGCGCAAACGCGGGATCGACGTTAAGCCGCAACAGCCATTGCCGGTCTTTGACGAAGACGGCGCCGAACTCGGGCTGCTTTTCGCCGATCTCGTTGTGGAAGAAGCGCTGATTGTTGAGGTGAAGGCGGTCAGGCAGTTAGTCGACGAGCACACGGCTCAAGTACTTGGTTACCTAAGGGCGTCCCGCTTGGAGCACGGGCTTCTGATTAACTTCGGAGCCCCGGTCATCCAGTTTAAGAAGTTCATCGTCAACGAGGGATGGCACCAGTCTGTCGATGCCTGACCTCATGAGCCTTTTGTGCCTCTTGTGGCCGTCCTCGCCTTGATCATGGCTTCCGTTCTCAGCGTCGTCCGGCGGGTGAGGGGCAATCTGCCGTTGCTGGTCAGCGTGGTCGTGCATGCGGTGTTGATCTTGGCGGCGGCGCTTCTGGTCGTGTCGGAGACCATCGTTGGAAAAAAGAAACGGTTCGAGGCTCCGCCGGTCGCCGACACCAGCCCGGCGCGACGGCAGGTCGAGCATCGGATTCAGGTCGCGCGCAAGAGCGGGACGGTGTCGTCCGCTCCCGTGTCGGCGCAGCGCATCCTGTCGTCGGCCAGCAATGCCCTCGCGGTGCCGGCGCTACCCGACCTGCCGGTGGCCGGCGCCTCCTCACTCGGTGGCCTCGGCGGCTTTGGCACCGGGGCCGGACTCGGCCAGGGCTCCGGCGGTCTCGGGACGAGTCTCGGCCAGGCCGGACTGGGTGGACGTGGTTTCATGTCGCTGAGCTTCCTCGGGCTCGCCCAGGTCAAGGCGCAGAGGGTGGTGTTCGTCGTGGATGTCGGGCGCAGTCTGATGGACATCCGCAAGGGCGGCTTTCAGGCCTTCGGCATCATTCGTGCGGAGATCCTGCGCCTGGTGGGCAACCTGCCTCCGTCTTCCTCGTTTGGAGTCGTGTTGTTCGATGGTACCCAGGTCTCGCTCTACGCCGATGCACTCCAGCCGGCCACGGCGCGCAACAAGGAAGCCTTCTTTGCCTGGCTTGGGCCGGTGAACGCGAAACTCGATGCGCTGGGCCTTGCGTCGGCCGGTGGCCCGAGCGCGTGGCAGCGGTCGTTGCCCGAGAACGCGGGCTTTGATCCGACGTACAATCCCAGTCCGTGGCTGAACGCCGTCCATGCCGCGTTACAGCTGAAGCCCGACACCGTCTTTGCCGTCACCGGAGCAGCCGGCTACGGAAGCAAGCGTCTCGATGCCGCCGAGGTGAGTGGGCGCAATCGGGCCCGGGAGCGGGAACTCGCCGCCCTCCGCGCCCAAGGCCTCGATCTCGCCGCCGTGACGCAGGCGCGCCGTTCCGCCCTCGCGAAGGCGCGGGCCGAATTGCAGGCCCTCAATCAGCGCCTCGTGGCCCAGGGCCGAGACCCTCTCGTGATCTCGGAAAGCCGGCGCATCATGGACGCCGACTTCCAGGCCGCGCTCAACCGTGCGGGCGGCAACATCCGGGTCGATACGGCAGGATGGACAGACAAGGAAGGCCGCCCCGTGTGGATCGACGCGGAGGCCCGCACGTCCGAAGTACAGCCCGCCGGCGTGGCGGACGCCGCCGCCTATGTCGGTCACGTGCAAGCCGCCTTCCTGCGCGACCGGGCGGCGCTCAACCTGTTCTTGTTTGTCGGTCCGGACGAGAAGCCCCAAGCGGCGATGGACGGGCTCGCGCGCATTGCGCGCGAGCAGGGGGGGCGGTTTGAGCTGCTCACGACGCAGCGCCTCGAAGCCCTCGCCGCCAAACGTTGAGAGGTCCGGGTGCGACCGGATTTCACCGCTGACAAACGCGCAACGCCCGGCACGCTCCCGGGGCATGGCCATGGTCAAGAAACTCCTCCACACCCGGATGCGCGTGAACGATCTCGAGCGCACCGTGAAATTCTATCAGGACGCGCTCGGCCTCACGGTCTCCAGGCGCCACACCTCACCGCGGGGTGCGCAGCTCGCCTTCCTCGCCACGCCCAACAGCGACGAGGAAATCGAAATCTGCCAGCTGCCGAACAGCCCGTCCGTGCAAGTGCAGCCCGATCTCATGCACCTCGCCTTTGAGGTCGACGACCTGAAGGCCTTCGCCGCGCAGCTGAAGGCCAAGGGCATCGCCTTGAGCGACGGACCGACCCCGACCGGCAGCGGTTCGATGATTGCGTTCATCGATGCGCCCGAGGGGTACGAGGTGGAATTGATCCAACGCGCCAAGTAACGGCATGCCTCCGGCCGCCTCGCCGTCCTCGTGGCAGTCCGCCTGGCCGGACGCGCTCGCCTTTGTGCTCGGGCTGGGTGTGGCCTGGTTTGGCGGCTGGAACACGACCGACCTCGTCTGGAGCCTCTGGCTCTCGAGCTTTGTGGTCGGTTATGCCGTGCTCGTTTGGTCTATCACCCGGCCGTTGCGCGGCTGGGCCTCCGGAGGGGGTGGCGAGGTGGTGGGCATTCCGTTTGGCCAGGGTGCGGCGGGCCTTGCCGTGCTGATCGGCGGGTCACTGTTCCTTCTCGCCTTCTTCACGGTGCATTTCGGCGGTTTCCATCTGGGGCATTCCGTGTTCCTGAACATGTTCTTTCCGCTGCAGGGCGGGGAGGCGCGACCGTCCATGCTGCCCAGCCTGTCCGACTACGGTGATGTGGTCGTCCGCTATTGGTGGTTTCTGCCGGCGGCGTTCCTCGCCGAGCGCACAGCATTCTTCCGCCCACCGGAGGCCGTCGCGACCAGCGACTCCGCGGCGTCAGGCCGTGAACGCCCCGCCCGGAAGAAGGCCGGTGATCCGATGATGGCGCCTTACCGCAACGTGATCCGCATGCACCTGCTGATCTTCTTTTTCGCCTTTGCGCACGGGGTGAAGCTGGACCACTTCGTCGTCTACACGGTGGTGTATGCGGTGTACTTTTTCCCGTGGCGTTTGCTGAAGAAGACGCCGACGGCGAGCTAACGTCCGCCCATCCGGCGCTCCCACGCGAAGAGGTATTGCTGGGCGAGTCCGGCACTGGCGCCGAAATGAACGCGTCCGAAATGGGCGACCTGCGCCGGCGTCCAGCCGTCCAGTCCGTACCTCCGGGCCATCGTCTTGATGATCCAAACGTCGACCGGAAACGCCTCCATCCGGCCGGCGCCGAAGAGCAGCACGCAATCCGCCACCTTTTCGCCGACTCCCGGCAGGCTGCAGAGCCGCGCCTTGGCCTCCTCGTAGGGCAGCCGTTCGGTTTCGTCCAACCAGCCAGGTTGGTCGGCCAAAACCTGTGCGGTGGCGTGAATGTAGCGGGCGCGAAAGCCAAGCAGGCAGGCACGCAGGTCGGCTTCTGGCACCGTGGCGAGGTGAGGCCAGGTGGGCAACCGGTGCCCCGTCTCCGGCGCGGCGGGGAAGGGCAGGGGCTCGCCGTGACGTGCTGCGAGCAGCGCCATCATCTGTTTGATCTGCACGATCTGCTTGGTCGCGCTGCAGAGAAAGCCCAGGAGCGTCTCACCGAAGGGCTGGCGCAGGATACGCAACCCGGGAAACGTCTGCAGGCACGCCGCGAGGTGGGGATCGCTGCGCCATGGAAGCGCATCGAGCCGCGCGGTCAGGTCGGTGTCGAGGCCGAGGTAGCGCGCGAGCGCGGGTCCGGTCGCCGCCGCCGCCGGTGCGGGCGCAGACCATTCCACCTGCCCGCCGGCGCCGGAGCGAAGGCGGACCACGTAACGATCCCACACTCCCGTCCACACTCCGTTCCCGGCCTGCCAGCGGAACGCTTGTCCTCCGTCGAGCAGCTCGGCGAGGGTGGCGGGGGTAAGGGTCAACGCGGGCTGAAGGCGGGACCAGGGAGACCAGGCGGGCGTCATGGTGTGCCGGAGCGGAACACGATGCGCCCGGGTCGGGCAAGGCCGCTCACGCGAGGATGCGGGCCCCGGCGGTCGGGTAATCGACAAACGTGGATTGGATGGCGCCGTGGATGCCGGAGATGCGCAGCTGCAGATCGTCGAGGTATTCGTGCATGCCCGACTTGATGACCGCCTTGACGTCAGTCTGCTCCAGATGCTGCCGCAGCTCGCGCGTCAGGTGACTGGCCGGATTGTCCGCGAGGTGCGGAGCCTGGGCGACGATCTCGTTGAGGGCATTCTCGGCGCGGCTGACGGCGTAGACGATACTGCGCGGGAAGGAGCCGTCGCGCACGAGGTAGTCGACGACGCGGCTGAGCGAGAGTTGTCCCCGCCGGCTCCGGCGGAAGGCTTCGAAGGCCGAGCAGGACCGCAGCACGGAGGCCCACTGAATCATGTCGAGCGCAGAGCCCACGGCATGCAGCGAAGGGAGCAGCATGTAATACTTCACGTCGAGGATGCGGGACGTGTTGTCCGCCCGCTCGAGGTGGCGCCCGAGTTCGAAGAACCACCAGCCCTGCGTGCGGGGGAGCATGGACTCGGCCACGCCGAAGAAGAGCTGGATCTGGGTCTTCAACCGGTTGAGGTACTCAGCGGATCCGATTTGCGCATACCGGGTATAGTCATCGCCCTTTAGCCGGAGATAAAAGGTGTTGAGCGTCTCCCAGACCTCATTCGACAGCTGGTCGCGGATGCAGCGGGCGTTTTCCCGCGCGGTGGCGATGCAGGAAACGAAGGAGCTGGGATTGCGGCGGTCGAAGAGCATGAAGTCGACGACCGAGCGTTCGCTGACATTTTCGCCGTAGAGCTCGAAGAACTTGTCCTCGTCGCCGGTGACGTAGACGAGCGGCTCCCACGATTTCGGATCGTCGGCGGCCTGGCGCGACTGGAGGTCGATCACGAGCTGGGCGTTGACGTCGACGATGCGAGCGGTGTTCTCGGCCCGCTCAAGATAACGGGCCATCCAGTAGGTGAGGTTTGCGACGCGGGAGAGCATGGGGAATTGAGAATGACCAATGACGAATGACGAATGTCCAATGAGGACAGCAGTCGGCTGGCTAAGATTAGCGGTATAGTTTGGTGGAGGACTTGGCCGTCCGCAGATTCTCGTCAGTCGTGCGGATGATTTTGCAGAATATGAGATGGAGCTCGTGGGTTTCTCGCCAGAGTTCTCGGATTGGCTCCTTCTTGTCCGGCATGGCCTTTGCCAGCATGCGGCACCAATGTTTGGATTCACGTGCCTCTTTCCGACACAGCGCGATCTTGTGCCGAAAATCAGCCTTCGACTCCGCTTCGTCTGCTTCGCTGTAGTTTGCGCCCACGCTGGTGGCTGCCTTGACGAACTGGGTGATCAAAGGCGTCGTCACTGGGCTGGCGGTCAGCGGCAGACAAAACTCAATGACGCGCTCGCCCAATTGCGCCGTCCGCTCATCGAGATCATAGGTTGTCGCCTTCATTGGTCATTGGGCATTGAACATTCGTCATTTCTAGCGCCGCGGCCGCGGCGCTAGACGATGATGCGTTCCGGTGACGGGGCGGGGGCGGGGGCGAGCTCGTCGCTCAGGACCCAGGTGTCCTTGGAGCCGCCGCCTTGGGAGGAGTTGACCACAAGCGATCCCTTGCGCAGGGCGACGCGGGTGAGGCCGCCGGGCATGATTTTGATCGTTTCGCCGTTCAGAATGTAGGGCCGCAGGTCGATGTGGCGGCCCTCGATCACGCCGTCGCAGACACTCGGGCAGCGGCTCAGGCCGATGGTCGGCTGGGCGATGAAATTGCGCGGGTGGGCGATGATCTTGGCGCGGAATTCCTCGATCTGCGCCTGGGTGGAGTGCGGTCCAACGAGCATGCCGTAGCCGCCCGCTTCATTCACGCTCTTCACCACCAGCTTGGGCAGGTGTTCGAGGATGTAGGCGAGGTCCTTCGGATCGGAGGACAAGTACGTGTCGACGTTCGGCAGGATGGGGTCTTCGCCGAGGTAGAATTTGATCATCCGCGGCACGTAGTAGTACATCGCCTTGTCGTCGGCGACGCCGGTGCCGATCGGGTTGCAGAGGGCGACGTTGCCTTTGCGGTAGGCGTTGACCAGCCCGGGCACACCGAGCAGCGAGTCCTTGCGAAACACGGTCGGGTCAAGGAAGTCGTCGTCGATGCGGCGGTAGATGACGTGCACCGGCGCCAGGCCGCTGGTGCGGCGCATGTAGACCTTGTCGTTCTCCACCACCAGGTCGTCGCCCTGCACGATCTCGATGCCCATCTGGCGGGCGAGGAAGCTATGCTCGAAGTAGGCGGAGTTGTAGACGCCCGGCGTGAGCAGCACCACGGTCGGCTCCGGCACGTGGGCCGGGGCGAGGTGCAGGAGCAGGGCGAGCAGGTCGCTGGCGTAGGTCTCGACCGGACGCACCCGGTAGTCGCGTATCAGGTTGGGGAATACGCGTTTCATCACCTGGCGGTCCTCGAGCACGTAGCTGACGCCGGATGGCGTGCGCAGGTTGTCCTCGAGCACGCAGTAGGCGCCCGCCTCGTCGCGGATCAGGTCGGTGCCGTTGATGTGCACGTACAGGCCGCGGGGCAAGGCGACGCCGACCATCTCGCTGCGAAAGTGCTTGGAGGTGACCACCATCTCGGCCGGGATCACGCCCTCCTTGATGATGCGTTGTTCGCCGTAAATGTCGGCGAGAAACGCATTGAGCGCCGTCATGCGCTGGGTGAGCCCGCGCTCGAGCACGGCCCACTCATGAGCAGGAATGATGCGCGGAATGAGGTCGAACGGGAAGATCTTCTCCGTGCCGGTGGTGTCGGAGTAGACAGTGAACGTGACGCCGCGGTTGATGAAGGTCTGATCGGCGGTGTGCTGCCGCTCGAGCAGCTCCTTCATCCCGTCCATGCGCGCAAAGCGCTCGTACAGGCGTTCGTAATGCGGCCGGGGCTGCCCGGGCCCCGCGAACATCTCGTCGTAGAATCGGCTGTGATCGTAGTTCGCGAAGAGGTCGGCCATGCGGAGAAGGGCGGGAGGATCAGCGGGTGGATTCGGACCAAAGGTGGCTGGCGTCCCGGGCGAGTTCCGTGCCGTCGGCAGCCAGGATCCGGAGCTGCCAGGTGACCGGTTCCTGCTCCAGGTCGGGCCAGTCGGCGCCGGTCAGGCCCGCGAGGGTCACGTGCCGGCCTGCGGGCAAATCGACTTTCAAAGCATAGATCTTGGGTGCTTCGGTGCCGGGGTAGGTCACGGCGAGCTCGATCACCGCGCCCGGCTGGGCGACGCTGCAGCGGGTGCGCACCAACCAGTAAAAGCCGGCGCGCTGTCCGGCCTGGGTGCGGACCACGGTTTGGCCGCCGGTGTTTTCCCGTCCGGTGAAATACTCCGAGATCCGCTCGAACGACTCGGCGGTGCGCGGACCGGGCCAGACGCGGACCAGTTCAACGCTGGAAGCAGCGGAGAGGGCGGGTGCGCATGAGAGGACGACGGCAAGCAGCCAGGCGGATCGCATGGCGGGAATCTGGTCCGGGGACGTCGTCAGCACAAGGGTAAGGTCGCAGTTTGTGTGCCAACGGCGCGGGCAGGCACAGGCACGATCACTCGAGGCGCAGCGTCTGGTAGCGGTGGATGCCGAGCAGCGAAGGCACCCAGCCTTTGACCGAGGGATGGATCAAGTAAGTCCGCGTGCCGAAGAACACCGGGGCGAGGGGCGCCTCGTCGAGCAGGAGGGCTTCGGCCTGTTGGAACAGTTCGAAGCGCCGGGCCTGATCGGCGGTGCGGCCGGCTTCGGCAATGAGCCGGTCGTAGTCGGGGTTGCTCCAGCCGGTCTGATTGTTGCCGCCGCCGGTGATGAACATGTCGAGGTAGGTGTTGGGGTCGTTGTAGTCGCCGATCCAGCGGGCACGGGTCAGGTCGTAGTTGAGCGTGCGCATCTGGTCGAGGTACACGCGGAAATCCGCGTTAGAGAGGGTGACGGAGATGCCGAGTTCGCGTTTCCACATCGCCTGGATCGCCTCCATGACCTTCGCGTTGATCGCGTCCGTGTTCATCTGCAGGTTCAACACGGGAAAGCCCTGGCCGTTGGGGAAGCCCGCTTCGGCAAGCAGGGCCCGCGCCGCGTCGAAGTCCGTCGGCACCCGCGCCGCCGCGCGGTAGCCGCCGATGTCCGGCGGGGTGAAGTGGTAGGCGGGCAGACGGCTGCCGGAGAGCAAGGTGCTGGCGATGGCCTCGCGGTCGATGGCCCGGGCCAGGGCGCGCCGGACCCGCACGTCGTTGAGCGGCGGACGTTTCACGTTGAAGCGAATGAAGTAGCTCTCGAGAAACGGATCGACGCGCAGCTGGTCCGGGGCCGTGCGCTGGTAGTGGGCGATCCGGTCGGGCAACACGTCGTAGGTCACGTGCAGCTGTCCGGCGCGAAACGCGCTTTCGTCGGTCGCGATGTTCTCGTTGGGATAGAAGACGACGCGGTTGATCCGGTTTTCCACCGCGTTCCAATACGTTGGGCTCTTGGCGACGACGATGCGGCTGTTGGGTTCCCACGTTTCTAGGGTGAAGGCGCCGTTGCCCACGAAGTTCTCCGGGCGCGTCCAGCGGGTGCCGCGTTCATCGGGTCGGCCGTGTTTCCGGATCGTGGCGGGATGAACGGGGAACCAGGCCTGGTGAGCGATCAGCGCGAGCAGGTAAGGCGTGGGGGCGGCAAGGGTGAGCTCGAGGGTGCGCGCGTCGAGGGCCTTCACGCCCACCTGGGTGAAGTCGGTGATCTTCCCCGTGTTGAAGGCCTCGGCGTTGGCCAGCGGATACAGCATGTAGGCGTATTCGGCGGCGAGGCCCGGCGAGAGAATGCGTTCATAGGAAAAGACGAAGTCCTGCGCCGTGACCGCGTCGCCGTTCGACCAGCGGGCTTCGGGGCGAAGATGGAAGGTGTACACCCGACCGTTGGGCGATCGGTCCCAGCGCGCGGCGGTGCCCGGAATGGCCTGCGACGTAGTTTCGTCGATCACCGTGAGACCTTCGAACAGGGCGATGAGGATGTTGTAGTCGGTGTACGCGGTGCAGATGTGAGGATCGAGGTCCTGCGGCTCGGCGCCGTTGCCCAGGTGAAGGGTCTGGGTGCGGAGGCCCTCCTCGACGCGGGTCTCGCGCGCGCCGCAACCGGCCAAAACGAGGGCGAAGATCACGGCCGCAGCGGCGGACCAAAGGCGGGCAGGGTAGGTCATGCGGGAAGCAAAGCACGCCCGGTCGCCGGCACAAGTGTGCTGCCGCGAAACAATGGCGTTGCCTCGCAGGCGGTTGGCGTCAAACCAGACGCGGTCGGTCCAACTCATCCCTTATGCAGTGGTATTACGCTAACAACGGACAGCGGTCGGGCCCTGTTTCCGACGTCGAATTTCAAGCTTTGGTGCGAGCCGGCACCGTGGGACCCGAGACGCTCGTGTGGCGTCAGGGTATGGCCAACTGGCAACCGTACCGTGAGGTGACGGGCGCCCCCGCGGCGACCCCTGCGGGCGAGCCGTCGCCGGCGGCCGCCGCACTCCCGGAGGGAACCGTCCCCGGGCCCGTTGCCACGGCGGCCACGCCGACCGGCACGCCGGCACCGGAACCGCTGCTCTTCACCGGGGTGTGGACCGAGTACTTCAAGATTTGGATCGTCAACGTGCTGCTCACCGTGGTGACGCTCGGCATCTACGCGGCGTGGGCGAAGGTCCGGAAGAAGCGGTATTTTTATGCGAATACGCAGCTCTTCGGCCATGCCTTCGAGTACCTCGCTGATCCGGTGCGCATCCTGATCGGCAACATCATCGTGGTGGTGCTATTCGTTGCGTACGGTTTCTCCGGGGCCATCTCACCGCTCGTGCAGGCGCCCTTCATGCTGCTGATCGCGTTGCTCGTGCCATTTTTCATCTGTCGCTCGCTGAGCTTCAACGCGCGTAACTCGATGTGGCGCGGCCTCCGCTTTCAGTTCCATGGCGGCTATGGACGCGCCTTCTTCGCCTTCATCCTCCTGCCGATCGGCACGGTGCTCACCTTCGGTTTGCTCCACCCGTACGGGGCGAAGGTGCGCAAGGAGTTCGTGATGAGCAACCATGCCTTCGGCACGACGCGGTTTGCGATGTCGGCGCCGGTCGGGGCGTTCTACAAGATCTACGCGGTCGCCCTGCTCTTCTTCCTTCCCGTGGTGCTGGCCTATGGCGTGTTGATCTATGTGGCCGTGATCTCCGCGCGGGCCGGTGCGGGCGGGCAGCCGGTGCCGCAACCTCCGCCGGAGATGGCCTTCGCCGGTCTGGGCATGATCATCGCGATTCCCCTCGCCGTCATCGGCACCATGTACCTGCGGGCGCGGATCTTCAACCTGACCTGGAACCACGTCACTCTCTCCGGTCACCGGTTCGTGGCGTCCATGCGGGCGCGCGATCTCCTGCTCCTGCATTTCCTCAACTCCCTCGTCGTCGGTGCCACGCTCGGCCTGCTCCATCCGTGGGCGGCCTGCCGCATGGCGCAGTTCCAGCTCGCCTCCCTGCAAGTCGTGCCGGGCGGCAACCTCGACGAGTTCGTCGCCGCCGCCCAGCCGGACGTGAATGCCCTCGGTGAAGCGGCCGGCGATTTCCTCGATTTCGACATCGGCGTCGGCGTATGACGGAATTGTCCGCGGCTTATTTTGACGGACGCTCGTCCCAGCCGCGGGCGGTCACGCTACGATTTGCGCCCCAAGGCTGGCTGCACATCGAGGCGGAGGGGCTGCAACTCACCTTTCAACGGTCGCAGGTGCGTATCGGGGCCCGCCTCGGTCGCACGCCACGCTTCATCCACCTTCCGGGCGAGGCGCACTGTGAGACCGCCGACAACGATGCGGTGGATCGCGGACTCGCCTCGTGGGGTCGCGGCGGGGCCGGACGCTGGTTGCACCGCATCGAGAAGAGCTGGCGGCTCGTGCTGGTTTCCTGCGTGGTGCTGATCGCGACCGGATTCGCCGCGGTCCGGTACGGACTGCCTTTTGCCGCCGAAAAGGTGGCGCATGCCCTGCCCGCGGTCGTCACCGACCAGTTGGGGCGCGACACCCTGGCCACGCTCGACCGGGTGCTGTTTGAGCCGAGCAAGCTGCCGGCGGAGCGACAGGCGGACCTGCGCCGCCAGTTCGAGGCGTTCCTCGCGGCGGTGGGCGACAGTTATCCTTACCGGCTCGAGTTTCGCGATTCGGGGCGGATGGGCCCGAACGCCTTTGCGCTCCCGTCGGGTGAGTTGGTGATGACGGATGCGCTCGTCAACCTGGCGCAGGACGATCGCGAGATCATCGCCGTGCTGGCGCACGAGTGCGGCCACGTTAAGCACCGGCACATCCTGCGCGCCGTGCTGCAGAATTCCGCCGTGGTGGTGGTCTTCACCCTCGTCACGGGCGATCTTTCCTCGGCCACCGCCTTCGGTGCCGCCCTCCCGACTTTCCTGCTCCAGAGCAAGTTCTCGCGCGTCTTCGAGAACGAGGCCGATGACTACGCGGTTGAGTACCTGCGTCGCGCCGGCCACGAGCCGCGGCACCTGGCCGACATCCTTGAGCGGCTGACCAAGGCGCACCGCCATGACGGCGAAGACAGCGAGTTTCTCGATTACCTGAGCAGCCACCCGCCGACCCCGGAACGGAAGAAACGCATCTTGGGCGACCGTTAGGGCAGTTTGGGGGATCCGTCTGATCCGACCGATCCGTCCCATCCGACGGATTTCGAAAAAGCCCTCTAAGAAATCCGCGGTTCCCCCGTCGTACCCCTCGAAGGTCTCCATGAATCCGACCTCCGTTCATGAAAACGCCGGAGAATTTGTGCAAAATGCCGTGGCGCGGTATCAGGCGCCGCTTATCCGTTATGCCACTCGGTTGCTGGCCGATCCGGACCGCGCCCAGGATGTGGTGCAGGATACGTTCGTCCGGCTCATGTCCCAGCCGCCAGCGCAGATCGATGGCCACTTGGCGGAGTGGTTGTTCACCGTCTGCCGGCATCGAACCTTTGACGTGCTGCGCAAGGAGGGTCGGATGAAACGCTTCGCCGACGGGGAGGCCGAGCGGGTCGCCGCGCCGGAGCCGCGGCCCGGCCGCGACCTTGAGCACGGCGAAACGCGTGAAGCCCTGCTCCGCCTGATCGAGCACCTGCCGCCGAATCAGCAGGAGGTGATCCGTCTCAAGTTTCAGAATGGATTCAGTTACAAGGAAATCAGCCGGATCACCGACCTGTCGGTCAGCAACGTCGGCTTTTTGATCCACACCGCCGTCCAGCGTCTGCGCCGGGAATTCGCCGCGCAGCAGCCCTAAGCCAGGAGACCGCACCATGCCTTCCGATTCTTTTTCCCCTGACGATCCCCGGCTCACCGCCTACGCCCTCGGCGAGTTGCCGCCGGACGAGGCCGCGGTGGTTGCTGCGGCCGTGCAACGCGACCCGGCGCTGCAGGCCGCCGTGGCCGAAATCCGCGCCCTTGCGGGCGATCTTACCGAGGTCCTCGGCGCCGAGCCGGTGATCGCGCCACCCGTGGCGCCGACCGAAGCGGTCCCGCGCCGTTCGCTGGCCAAGGAAGTCGCGCCCCGCCGCATCGTCCGGTTTCCGTACTTCCTGATCTCGGGCCTGGCTGCCGCGGGGTTTGCCGTGCTCGTCGCGGTCTATGACGAAAGCTCACCGGTCCGGACGAGCCAGGACGTGGCGCGCAAACCGGTGCCCTTGGAACTGTCCTTCACGGAGGCGTCCGCGCCGGCGAGCGCCGAGGTGGCCACCGCCGCGACGGCGGATGCGACCGTCGCAAGCTCGGCCCTGGCCGGCCGTGCGGCCGAGACGATCCCCCCGGTGGCGGAAACGTTTGCTTTGCCGTTGCTCGAGCAGATCCGCGCCGAGCAGACGCAGCCGGCCAATCCTGCGCCAAAGGTCGAGGTCGTGATCGGTTCCCCGCCATCCGATGTGTCGGCAGGCGCCGCTTCCCGCTTGGCTGCCGTAGCGGAGGCTCGTGCCCTGGGCGAGC
The DNA here is from genome assembly GCA_964476565.1 of uncultured Opitutus sp. Taxonomy (GTDB): domain Bacteria; phylum Verrucomicrobiota; class Verrucomicrobiia; order Opitutales; family Opitutaceae; genus CAMAXB01. The sequence continues at coordinate 12,608 of CAYZBG010000018.1, read as the reverse complement.
GGCGCAGCACCGCTCGTCAAGCTGCGACCCTCGCCGGGTTGAGCGAGGCCAGCGTGCCGGCCGCGTCGATGTCGACCTTTGTTTCCCGCCTGCCGATTGCGCCGACGGAGCCCATGGCGACCGAGGCGTATGCGTACACTCCGGAGCAAGGCTTCGTCCGCGTGGGCGACCAGCCGGTTTCGACCTTCTCGGTTGATGTGGATACCGCGTCGTACGCGAACGTGCGCCGTTTCCTGCAGAACGGCCGCCTGCCGCCCGTCGATGCCGTGCGGATCGAGGAACTGCTCAATTACTTCACGTACCGCTACGACGCGCCGGTGGCTTCCCGTCCCGAACCGTTCGCCGCGGGCATCGAGGCGGCGGCCGCGCCGTGGAATCCCGCGCACCGACTGGTCCGCATCGGTCTCAAGGGACGCGAGTTCGCGCCCGGCGCACGTCCGGCCGCCAACCTCGTCTTCCTGCTCGATGTCTCGGGCTCGATGGATGCGCCGAACCGCCTGCCGCTGGCCTTGGAGGCGATGCGCCTGCTCGTCGACCGTCTGCGACCCGACGACCGCGTGGCCATCGTGACCTACGCCGGCCAGGCCGGCCTCGCCTTGCCGTCCACGCCTGCGGCGCGACGCCGCGAGATCCTCGAGGCGCTCGACGCGCTGCGCCCGGGCGGCGCAACGCAGGGCAGCCTGGGCATTCAGCTCGCCTACGATATTGCCCGGGCCAATTTTATGCCGGAGGGCGTGAATCGCGTCATCCTTTGCACCGACGGCGATTTCAATGTCGGCCTCACGAGCGAGGGCGAGTTGGTCCGCCTGGCGGAGGAGAAGGCGAAGTCGGGCGTCTTCCTGACGGCCCTCGGCTTCGGCATGGGGAATCTCAAGGACGCCACGTTGGAAGCGATCGCCCAACGGGGGAACGGCACCTACGCGTACATCGATTCGGCCCGCGAAGCGCGCAAGGTGTTCGTCGAGCAAGTGGAAGGCACGCTCGCTACGATCGCGAAGGACGTGAAGATCCAGGTCGAATTCAACCCCGCCCAGGTCGCGTCCTACCGCTTGATTGGCTACGAGAACCGCGCGTTGAAGCGCGAGGATTTCGCCAACGATGCCGTCGATGCGGGCGAGATCGGCGCGGGCCACACCGTCACGGCGCTCTACGAGGTGGTGCCCGTGCCGGCCGCCCAGCCGCCGACCGTCCGGGTGGACCCGCTGCGTTACCAACCGCTCCCGCTCAATGTACCGAAACTCGATCCCGCCGTGCTGGCCGAATTGCTGACGGTGAAGGTGCGTTACAAGGATCCGGCCGGTACCGAGAGCCGCCAGATCGACGTCCCTTTCGTGGATCGCGGGATGCCTTTTGCCGTGGCTTCGAGTGACTTCAAGTTTGCCGCCGCGGTAGCGGGTTTCGGGCAGATCCTGCGCGATTCGCCGCACAAGGGGCATACCACCTTTGATCAGGTGCTGACCTGGGCTGAACCCGGATTGCAAGACGACGTGGCCGGGCATCGGGCCGAGTTCATGGATCTGGTCAAACGGGCCCGGGAGCTGGCCGGACGGTAACCCGGGATCGGGCCGGCGGCGGGGGCGATACTTTTGGGTGATCACGTTTTTCTTGTAACCCAAGGGCGGCATCGGAAGTCTCCTGCCCCAGCACCCGCCGCCGAAGCTTCCCCTCGTTTCGGCGTCCGGGCTGCGTTAACCCCCTTCTCCAACCCGCGCCTGCTTTCCTTGCCTATGAAACGCCTGCTGTTCTCTGTCGCCGCCGCCACCACGTTGTCGTTCGTTCTTCCGGCTCCTTCCCTGATCGCCGAAGACAAACCCGCCTCCGAGATGGCGGAGTCCATGGAGAAGATCTCCAGTGCGTTCCGCCGCGTGCGCCGCATGGTCAACAGCCCGGAGAGCAATGCGCAGGTGCTCGAACTGCTCGCGACGATGCGGGCCGAGGCGGTGGCTGCGGCCAAGCACAAGCCGATGATGACCGCGGACATCCCGGAGGCATCGCGGGCCAAGTTCGTGGAGGATTTCAACGCCCGCATGAGCGAGTTCATCGCCGCGATCGAGAAGACGGAAGCTGCGATCAAGGCCGGCAACAATGCCGCCGCCGCCACGCTGGTCAGCGACATGGCCGCCATGCAGAAGGCCGGTCACAAGGACTTTAAGAAGGACGACAAGAAGTGAGTCGGGCGCTGCGGTGGGTGAGTCGGCTGGCGCTGGGGACGATCCTCGCGGCAGCCGGATCCCTGCATGCGCAGGAGGTGGTGCTCGGCCGGGCGCTGGCGCAGGAAGTGCGCGAGCTGTTCCGGCAAACCTGCCTCGACTGCCATGGAGAGGATATGGCCAAGCCAAAGGGCGACTTTGGCTACGTGCTCGACCTCGCCCGCATTGCCGCCAATCCCGACCTGGTCGTGCCGGGAAAGCCGGACGAGTCGGAAATCTACCTGCTGATCCGGGATGACGAGATGCCCGGCGAGGACTCGGACATCGGCAATCTCACCGACCAGCAAAAGGAGTTGGTGCGCCGTTGGATCGAACTCGGCGCGCCGTCACCGGACGTCGCGGCCGCCGGCACCGTGGCCCCGGCGGAGCCGCCTGCGCGGGCTTCGCGGTTGTCCGCGACGGAGCGGACCGTGCGCTGGCTCGGCGAGTTTCATCCCGCCTCCGTTCACTTTCCCGTCGCGCTGCTGGTGGTCGCCGCCCTGGCCCAGCTGTGGGGCCTGGCTCAAGCCTGCCTGCTGTGCTTGCGCATCAGCGCCTTGACGACCCCGCTGGCCGCGGCCTTGGGCTGGGCCAACGCTGAATTTGCCAGTTACACGTCGAAGTCGGCGCTCTTGCTCGAATGGCACCGCTGGCTCGGGGTCGCGGCAGCGGTGGCGGCCCTCCTGGCGTGGGCGCTGGTCCGTCGCGGAGGGGCTCCCTACAAGCTCGCGCTCTACGGGGGCGTCGCCCTCGTCCTCGCCGCCGGTGCGCTGGGCGGCGGTTTGGTCCACGGCTGGGACCACTATCGCTGGTAGACCGCCTTTTCGCGGCTCCGCATCTTTTTTCGCAACTTTTGCCGCGCTGCCGAGTTATCGTCGGCGTGCCTGCATTTTACCGCCGACCCGAAATCCCGTCCCTCCCCATCGGCGGACGCTTGTACCGTCGACCGGTTCGAGGCACGCTCGTCGATTAACTCCCTGTCCACCATGGCCTCAGCTGCGTCTTCACGCGGATCGTCCCGCCTGCGTCTCATTCTCCTGCTTGGCGTCCTCCTGGCTGCCGGCATTGGCGGCGCGGCCGTCTATAAGCGCAAACAGGCGGAGAAGGTGACCGCCGTCACGACGGAGGTCGCGGCGATCCGTACCTTGACGCAGACGGTCACCGCCACAGGCAAGATCCAGCCGGAGGTGGAGGTGAAGATTGCCCCGGAAGTCTCCGGTGAGGTCATCGAGTTGCCTTTCGAGGAAGGGGACGCCGTCAAACGCGGCGATCTGCTGATCCGGCTCAAGCCGGACAACTACCGTTTCCAGGTCGAGCAGCAGGAGGCGAATTTGGCAGCGGCGCGGGCCGCCGCCGTGCAGAGCAAGGCGCAGTTGCTGAAGACCGAAGAGGATTTCAAGCGCACCGCCGACCTGCACCAGCGAAATCTCATCTCCGAATCGGAGTTCACCGCCGCGCGCACCAGCCTCGAAGTGGCCCAGGCCAACCTCGCCAACGCCGAAGCCCAGATCCGGCGCGCCGAGGGCTCGCTCAACCAAGCCAAGGACCAGTTGCAGAAGACCACGATTTACGCGCCCATGGACGGCACGATTAGCGCGCGCTCCACCGAGGTCGGCGAACGCGTGGCCAGCACCGGCCAATATGGTGGCACCGAGGTGATGCGGGTCGCGGATCTCGACGCCATGGAGGTGCGCGTGAATGTGAACGAGAACGACGTCGTCAACGTGAAGCTGGGCGACCGCGCCCGCCTGCACATCGACGCCTATCCCGGCCGGACGTTCGAGGGCGAAGTTCGCGAAATCGCCAGCTCGGCGAAGACCGAGGGCCTGAACACCCAGCAGGAGGTGACCAACTTTGAAGTGAAGATCCGCATCGCGACCAAGGAGGTCCGGCTGCGGCCGGGCATGAGCGCCACGGCGGACATTGAAACCAAGACGGTGCGCGATGTGGTGACCGTTCCGATTCAGTCCGTCACCGTGCGTGCCCGGGAGTCCGACAAGACCGTCGAGCAACTTGCCAAGGATCGCGAAGCCAAGGCCAAAGAAACCCAGGGCGAGGGCGCCGTGGCCGCGGTGAGCGAACGCCAGCAGCGGGAAAATGAGCGCGCCGACCGCGATGCGCTCCAGCGCGTTGTCTTTGTCCGCCAGGGCGAGACGGTGAAGATGGTTCCGGTTGAAACGGGCATCGCCGACCTTGCCCACATGGAGATCGTGAGCGGGGTCAAGGCGGGCGACGAGATCGTGAGCGGCAGCTTCGGCGTGATCACGCGCACCTTGAAGGACGGCATGAAGGTCCGGATCGACAAGCCGGCCGGCGGGCCGAAGTCCTGAGTCCTTCGTCTTTGTCGCCATGACCTCTGCACCCGTCAGCGCCCCGCGCGCGGTCCGCCCGCGAGGTGCCCTCGTGATCGAAATCGAGGGCGTCACGAAGCTCTACCGCATGGGCACCGAGACGATCCACGCCCTTCGCGGCGTCGCCCTGAAGATCCATCGCAACGAGTACCTTGCGATCATGGGGCCGTCGGGCAGTGGCAAATCCACCCTGATGAACATGCTCGGGTGCCTCGATACGCCGACCGCCGGGCACTACCAGTTCAACAGCCGTGACGTGGCGGTCATGAGCGACGATGAGCTGGCGGAGATTCGCAACCGGGAGATCGGTTTCGTTTTCCAGACGTTCAACCTGCTCCCGCGCTCGACCGCGCTGAACAATGTCGAGCTGCCCCTCATTTACGCCGGCGTACCCCGGGCGGAACGCCTCGATCGTGCGCGGGCGGCACTCGAGCACGTCGGCCTCAAGGATCGCATGCACCACCGGCCGAACGAACTCTCCGGCGGCCAGCGGCAGCGCGTGGCCATTGCGCGCGCCCTCGTGACACGGCCGTCGATCATCCTAGCCGACGAACCCACCGGCAACCTGGATTCGCGTACGGGCGACGACATCCTTGCGCTCTTCGAGCAGCTCTACGCGCAGGGCAACACGCTCATCGTGGTCACGCACGAGGAGGACGTGGCCCGGCATGCACGCCGCATTGTCCGACTCCGCGACGGTTTGATCGAGAGCGACGGCCCGGTATGAGGCAGCTGGCGTATGAAGTGAGCGAGGCGGTGCGAATCGCGTTCGCGCAGATCCGGGCGAACGCCATGCGCTCGGCCCTGACCGCGCTGGGCGTGATCATTGGCATCGTCGCGGTGACGCTCATGGGCACCGCCATCCGCGGCATCGATGCCGGCGTGGACCGCAGCATGGCCGGCTTCGGCGACAACGTGCTCTACGTGTCGAAGTGGCCGTGGCGCGATGTCAGCGACTGGTGGAACCTGCGCAACCGGCGTCCCATCCGCATCCAGTACGCCGACCAGGTCAACGCGTGGATCGAGCGCAATCCCAACGGACCGCTGCTCCGGGCCATGCCCGTGGCCAACCGCAGCAGCACAATCGTGCGCGGGGAGTACCGCCTGAACAACATCTTCACCGTGGGCGTCTCCGCCGACATGCCGCGCATCATGCGCACCGACTTGAAGGACGGACGGTTCTTCAGCGAGTTCGAGGCGGAGAGCGGCCGGTCGGTGGCGGTCATTGGCTTTGACGTCGCCGATGCCCTGTTTCCCGGAGAGTCGCCGCTGGGCCAGACGATCCGCGTCGGCGGCCGCCCGTTTGAGGTCATCGGCGTGGTCGCACGGCAGGGCAGCTTCCTCGGTCTTTTCAGCTGGGACTCCCAGGTGGTCATGCCGATCAATGCGTTTCGCCGCTCCTTCTCGACGTTGAACAACGGCGAAATTCGCGTGCAGGTCGACGCGACGCGTCAGGCCGAGGCGCGGGACGAGTTGCGCGGGCTGATGCGCCGCATCCGTCAATTGGGACCCGAGGAGCGCGATGATTTCGACATCAACGAGCAGAGTGCGATCCGCGAGCGCATCGATCCGTTGAAGAACGGCATCGCTGTCGCCGGTTTCTTCATCACCGGTCTCGCGCTGTTCGTGGGCGCGATCGGCATCATGAACATCACCTACGTGTCGGTGAAGGAGCGCACGCGCGAGATCGGCACGCGTAAGGCGCTCGGCGCCCGCCGGCGCACGATCCTGCTCCAGTTCCTGATCGAGGCCGTCACCATCTGCCTCCTGGGCGGTGTCATCGGTCTCGGCGTCGCCGCCGGACTATCCTTTGCCGTGGCCACGTTTGCCCCCGCCTTTCCCCTCGTGTTTTCCGGCGGCTTGGTGGCGGTCGGCCTCGTCGTTTCCGTCCTGACCGGAGTCTTCAGCGGCTTCGCCCCGGCACTGCAGGCCAGCAAACTCGATCCCGTCGTGGCCTTGCGCTACGAATGAACCACGCCGTCGACTCCGCTGCATGAACCTGCGTGAAATCATCGCCCTCGCCGTCGCCTCGTTGCGGGCCAGCACCCTGCGTTCGGCCCTGACCATGCTGGGCATCGCCGTGGGTGTGTTCTCGGTCATCGGGGTGATGACCGTGATCAGCGGTCTGCGCGGCTCGATCGAAAACGGATTGAACGTCCTTGGGGCGAACAGCTTTCAGATCACCAAGTATCCAGCGATCAACTTCAGCGATCCGCGCCAGCGCTTCGCCAACCGGCGCGACATCGACTATCCGCAAGCGGTCCGCTTTCAGCAGCTGATGGAAGCGGACGGGGGCGTGGCCGTCAGTCTTCAGCTTAGCCGCGGCGGCCTGCGGGCCACCTACCTCGACCGCCGGACCAATCCGAACGTACGACTGGTCGGAGCTGACGCCAACTTCATCGACAGCCTCAAATACGAGGTGGAGGCGGGCCGGAATCTGGAAGCGGGCGACATCGAGTTCGGCCGTCCCATCGCCCTGCTCGGTGCGGACGTCGCCTCGCGCCTGTTTCCTGACAGCGATCCGCTCGGGAAGTCCGTGCGACTCGACGGCCGCATCTACACCATCGTCGGGCTGCTGAAGGCGAAGGGGACGTCGTTCGGGCAAAGTCAGGACAACCTGCTCGTCACTCCGATCACCCAGTTTCTCGATGCCTACGGACGGGCCCGGCGTTCGATCAGTGTGAGCGTCCAATCCCCATCTCAGGAAGCCTTTGCCGCCGTCCAGGACCGGGCGATCGGCGTGATGCGCCTTGTTCGCGGGCTGGAGCCGGAAGACCCGAACGACTTCGAGGTGTTCTCGAACGACTCGTTGATCGAGGCGTTCAACAACATCGCCAGTGTCGTGGCGGTGGCGGCCTTCGTCATCAGCGCCATCGCCCTGCTCGCGTCCGGCGTCGGCGTCATGAACATCATGCTCGTGAGCGTGACCGAGCGGACCAAGGAGATCGGCATCCGCAAGAGTATCGGGGCGCGCAAGGCGGACATCCTCACCCAGTTCCTGATCGAAGCGGTGGTGCTGTCGCTGTGCGGCGGCCTTGCCGGTGTGCTGGTCGGGGTGCTGGGGGGCAATGCCGCCGCGATGTTCCTCAATGCCGGGGTGGTCTTTCCATGGGTGTGGGCGACCGCCGGCCTCCTCGTGTGTGGCGGCATTGGCGTCGCCTTTGGACTCTACCCCGCGTGGAAAGCCGCCTCCCTCGACCCGATCGAGGCGCTCCGGCACGAGTGAGACGGTGCCGGATGACGCTCCGGCACTCGCTGGTATTGCGCGCGAAGGCGCAGGTACCTACTTGGTCGCCGGCGCGGCCGCGGGTGCGGGTGCCTTCGGCATGCGCGGCGTCTTGTCGTCGAGGTTCTGCTTCAGCTCCTCGTCGCTCACCGGGGTGGAGTCGATCCCGCCCGCGGGCACGTCGAGCTTGGCCAGCCAGACCAGTGCATTGAGCACGAGTCGGCGCTGGTCGTCGTTTTGCCAGTTGGCGTGGAAGTGTCCGCCCGTGAAGCCGAAGCCGCGTCCGCCATCCGGGCGCTCAACCGCCCAGGCGAGGGTTTCCGGGCGACCCTTGGCCGCTTGGATGTGCGGATAGGGGCCCTTGGGACTGACGTAGGGACCGTCGCGCGTGGCATCCGTCGGCGTCGCCACGATGATGTCTTTCACGCCTGCCTTGTTCTCCCGGAAGCGCATGTTGAAGTACCACTCGTCCTTGGTTACGAACGGCTTCACGCCGCGGGTGATCGGGTGAGCGGGCAGTTCCTTCACGTCGGCGTCCCAGATCGGGTTGCACGAGAAGTTGGTCTCGTAGTAGCCGCCGATCCACTGCTGCCATTCGGGGCCGCCCTTGTCTGCAGGCACTTCTACGGCATAATGGGCGAGACCCAGGCTGACTCCCTTGGCCATGAGGCCGCGCAGGAACTCGAGCCGTTCCCCCTGGATGGCCAGGTGGCGTCCGCCGCCGTCGGAGTAGATGAAGATGGCATCGGCTCCCTCGAAGACCGTGTTGTCGTCCACCCGCTTGCCGTCGACGATCTTGGTCGGCCAGCCATTGGTCACGAGTTCGACCTTGAGGCCGGGAACGGACTGCAGGCGTTTCTGCAGGAGCATCGAGCCGGCGCGGAACTCATGCATCATCGGCGGATGGCTCTGCGGACCAGCGATCATGACGAGCTTGCGTTCGGCGGCCGCAAGCAGAGCGGGAACGGCAAAGCAGACGAGGAAAAGGAGGAGACGTTTCATGGGAGTGGGCGGGGTGAACACGAAAGCCGACAGCCGAAGAGTGTGCGCAGGCGCGCCCGCGCGGCAAGCCGCGGTTGGGAACGTGCGGTCCGTCCGGCGGATTCGAGCCGCCGACAGGAGGTCAGCGTTTCAGCGGGCGCCGTGGCGTGAACGTTTCGTTGGCGATATTGGCCGCGAGCGTGTTCCACCGGGCGGCTTCGGCGGGATTGGCGGAGAGGCCGGGGATAACCTCTTCCGAATGGATCCGCACGAGCAGCAGCGCCGACAGGTAATTGCCGCGTTCGGCGGCGTAGGTGAGCCAGCGCAGGCCCGTCTCGATGTCGCGCGGTCCGTCCAGGCCCGCGAGCGCACGACAGGCGAGGTGGTGGGCGTCGGCCTCATTGCCGTATTCGGCGGTGCGCGCAAGGTCGTCCAGGACGACCTGGAGGAAATGCCGGGCGAGGGTGGGCTCGGGTTGGAGGCCGTACTCGCCGGTGGCGAGGATGCGCGCGACGTCCTTGGCGGAATAGCGATCGTCCTCGGCGGCGACTTGCGCGAGCAGGACGAGGCCGTTGAGCGGATCCTTCTCCAAGGCGTTCTGCGCGGCTTCGAGGCGGGCGGACTGTTTTTCCGCCGCGGCGTCGGAGAGTTCGACCGGTCGCTTGTTGCGGAACGAGGCGAGTTTCGTGGCGGCGGCTTCGAGCTGGGCGTGGATGGGAGCGGTGTCGATGCGTGCGCCGGTGAGCCGGCGGGCCGGCTGAAGAAGAAGGCATCCCTGCTCTAGGGCATCGCTGACGGTTTCCGCATGGAAATGGTCCAGCGCGGTCCGGGCAGGGCCCGGGGCATCCGGCGCCGCGAGGGTCCGGGCCGCTTCAACGCTGCCAAGGGACACAGCGTAATGGAGCCATTCTGCGGCCTTGGCGGGATCGGCTTCGGCCCCGTGGCGGCCTTCCTGATGGCATTCGCCGACGTAGTTCGCGGCGAAGGGGTCGCCGACCATGGCATCCGTGACGGCCATGCGGAAGGCGGCGGCTTGCATCTGGTCGGCGAGGGCTGGCGAGCGCGGGAGGCCGCCGTCCCCGTTGCGAATGTGACGGCTGAGTCGTTCGAGGGCAGTGCGATCGCCGCGTCCGGCGGCAGCAAGGAAGTGGCGCAGGGCCGTGGGGCCGTCGTCCTGACGCAGGGCCTCCTCGGCCTGGGTGCATTCGTATTCGGCAGCCGCGGCCCACGCGGTACGGAGCGGGTCGCCCGGGGCAATGCCCGGCCAATCGGCGAGCGCGGCGAGGACGGCGTCGACCTGGGGTTGCAGGACATGGACCAAGGCGGCGTCGGCGAGGCGTTCCTGGCGGTCGAGATCCCAGGTCGCGAGGTAGCCGAACCATCGTTGAGCGGCCTCTTCGACTTCCGTGGAGGACGCGAGGGCGTGTACGACGGTCCAGTCAGCGAACGCATCGGGCCGGGCCCGGAGCGCGGTTACGTCGGCATCGAAGGCTTCGATCTGCTCGGGCGGGAGATTCCAGCTTGGGGGGCGATCGGTCTCGCGAGCCATGTCGGCGCCAATGCGTTTGTCGAGGTGGAGCGCGGCCGCGAGCGTTGCGCCGGCTTGAGCGGCGGCGGCGAGTGCGGGGGTCGCGTCCTGGTTGCGCAGGAGGGCGTCGATGGCTTTGGCGAGCAGGGCGCGGGGGCGGCCGGCGGCTTCGTCGCGGGCGCGGCGTTGTTCGGAAATTCTCTGAAGGGCGATACGGGCGGCCGGTTCGCCGGGGTAACTGGGTTGGATCGAGAGGGCGTAGGGCGCGTAGGCGTCGCCGAGGCGCGCGGCGGCGTAGAGGTAGCGGTTGCGTACGGGGCCTGCGGGAATCCCCGGGGAAAATGCGGCGTCGAGAAGACTGGCCGCCTTGGCGAGGTCGAAGGACGGATCGTCGACGGCGAGGGGCGGCTCCACGTCACCGGAGAGCGAAGACTGGAGGGCGGCGAGGTCGTGCTGCCAGGCGGCGGCGGCCTCGATGTTGGCGAGCAGGCGGGGGAGGGCGGCGGCGGGTGGGGCGGAGCGTTCGCGGCGTTTGAAGGCGGCGAGGGCGGTGGCCTGCGCGGCGGCGAGACGGGCCTGGGCGGACTTGGTGCTCTCGGAGGGGCGGACAAAATTGTTGTTTTTCTGCCACGCGTGATAGTCGGCGCTCTCCGCGATATTGGCGGCCGCGCTTGCCTCGGCCCATGCGCGTCCTTCGGGGGAGTCGGGTACGACAAAATCGGGGGCGCGGGCGGCGGGGTCGGCGAGTCCGGCGAGCGCGAGACGGGCGCGGACGCCGACGGTGTCGTCGCGGCGTGCCCACGACGTGAGCGCCCGGATTGCCAGGTCCATGTCCGCGAGGGTGGCGTACGCCCGTCGGTAGGGGCCTGGCGGCCGGCCGGTGTGGAGGAGGCTGAGTCGATCGAGGGTGGCGATGGCGTGGGCCGTGGCCGAGCCGGCGCGCCCTGCGGCAGCGATGACCTCGCCAAAATGGTAATCGTCGAAGGGCGTCTCCGGGCTGGCGGGGATCGCGCGTTCGGCGATCGCCTCGGTGTAGGCGAAGAGAAGATCAACGGACGCCGCCGAGGAGGAGCCAACGGCACGCGTGATGCGTTGAAACTGGGCGTCGGTCCACTCGCGCTGGGCGGGAGCAAGGCGGGCGGGAAGGCGTTGAAGCACTTCGACCAGCAGGTGGTCGAGGTGTTGCAGCGTGGCGTACCGGAGCGGTGTGCCGTCGCCAAACAACGGCACATAGCCTGCGACGGCCCATGTGTATCCCGGGGCGATCAGGATGAGGGCGCGCTCACGATCGGCGTCGTCGGCCGAGTCGGCGAGCAGGCGGGCGAGGAGCCATTGGGCGAGGTCCGAGGAGCCGGCGAGCGTCTCGAGTTCGTTGCGCGCATCGGCCCCTGTGGACGGATTGGTCCCGCGGGAAACCACGTCGGGGTGGGCCTCACGCAGGTACGCGTGAAGGGCGAGCGGTTCGGGGCGGACGGGGTCGTCGTCGGGGCGCGCGGACGTTCTGTGCGGATCGATCAGGCGGGCAGCCGCGGCGGGATCTCGAGACACGCCATGGATACCATCGATGAGGAGGAGCGCAGCTTGGACGGCAGCCCACGCGTTGGGGCGTTCGCGGTCGTGGGCGATGAGCCAGTCGAGGGCCTGCTGGCCGGAGGTGAACACGGGCGGGCGCTCACGGCTGGCGAAGCCGCCGGCGGCGCGGCGCACATCGGCCCACTGCGCGCGGTCGAGACTTGCCTGCTGCTGGGCGATGAACTCCGCCCGCTGGGCGGCAGCCTTATTTGCGAGACGTTGCAGGCGTTCGCCTTCGCGGGCGCCGCGTTCGCTGTCGATGCGCGCGTAGTATTGCTCGCGGGTTTCGCCCGGGTGATCGCGGGCCCACTCGGCGTCGAGGCGCTGCTTTTCGAGCCAGGCATCGCGGGCCGCCCGTCTCTCGGCTTCGCGGGCGCGCTGCTCTTGTAGCCACGGGTTGGCGTCGAAATTGAAGTTCGACGAGGGCAGCGGCGTGTTGCGCTGGTTGCGCAGCTGGTTGATGAGCGCATCGGTATCGCGTTCCAGGCGTCGCTGGACCTCCGTCGCCGACATGGAGTCGTAGCGCTGGGCGAAGCCGCAGAGGGGGAGCGCGAGAAGGATCGCGGCGAGCAGGGGCCTGGCGGAACGAAACGTGGGACGCGGCGGAGGAGGCATCGGAGGGCGCGGTATTGGTTCGTGGTAAACTGCCAAGGAGCTCTTCGAGGGTGAGGAAGAGGCGGTCGCCAAGAAGGAGGCCAAGCTGGAATATGAGGTGGACCCCAAAAATTGGACAAGGCGGATCGTTAACCCAAAATCAGGAG
>CAYZBG010000017.1:0-69590 GCA_964476565.1 uncultured Opitutus sp. | reverse complement strand
CTACAAGACGGTGGTGAGCGAGTTCATGCTGCAGCAGACACAGGTGAAGACGGTGCTGCCCTACTTTGCCCGCTGGCTCGATGCGTTGCCGGACTTCGCCGCGCTGGCGGCGGCACCCTCCGAGCAGGTGCTGAAACTTTGGGAGGGCCTCGGCTATTACTCACGCGCCCGCAACCTGCACCGGCTCGCCCAGGCCGTCGCCGCGTTGCCCGAGCCGCCACGCACCCCCGACGCCTGGCAGGAGCTGCCCGGCGTCGGCCCCTACACCGCCGCCGCGATCACGAGCATCGCCTTCCGCGCGCCGGCGGCGTGCGTCGATGGCAACGTGGTGCGGATCCTCGCGCGACTCACCGCGGACGCGACCGCCTTCCGTGACTCCGCGTCGGCGGCCAAGGCCTTCACGCTGCTCGGTGAGGCCCTGCTCTCGCCCGATGAACCCGGCGATCACAATCAGGCCATGATGGAGCTCGGCGCCACCGTCTGCCACCGCCAGAATCCGCTTTGCACGGTGTGTCCGGTGCTCGCGTTCTGCGCGGCGCGGCGCCGCGGCGATCCGGAAGCGTATCCGCAGCTCGCAGCGAAGAAGATCGAGCAAAAGACGGTGCATCGCGCCTGGTGCGTGGCCGACGGCCGCCTGCTACTGCAGCGGGTCGAGGCCGGCGCGCGTCGGCTCGCGGAACTGCACGAGCTGCCGGTCGTCGAGGCCCTCGGCCTGGATGCCGCCACGCTCGGCGGACGCGAGCCGCTCGCGCGGCGCAAACGCGGCATCACGCGTTTCGCGATCACGGAACTCATCTACCCGATCGAGGCGCCGTCCACCCTGCCCGCGCCAACCCTGGTCTGGGTTGATCGCGCGCAGTTGGAACGCATTTCCCTGTCCGGTCCCCACCGCCGGTGGGTCACGGAGCTGCTCGGTCGGAACGAACGCTGACAGGAACGTGCCGGGTTACTCGGCCGTCCACTTCAGGATCGTCGTGCTCAGCGGTGGCAGGGTCAGCACCAGACTCTGGCTGTGGTTGTCGGCTGCGACGTCCTCGGTCATGCGGCCGCCGTCATTGCCGAGGCCGCTGCCGCCGTAGTACTGACTGTTGGTGTTGATCACCTCTTTCCAGAAACCGCGGCGCGGCACGCCGACGCGGTACTCGCGCCGGATGATCGGCGTGAAATGGCCGACGATGGCGAACAGCGTGCGCTCCGACGGATCGAGCCGGAGGTAGGTGATGACACTCGCTTCGGAATCGTGGCAGGCGATCCATCGAAAACCCTGCGGATTGAGGTCATTCTGGCTGAGGACGGGCTCGGACGCGTAGAGCTTGTTCAGGTCGCGCACGAGCAGGCGGATGCCCTCATGGTCCATGTACTGGCAGAGATGCCAGTCGAGGCTCTCGGCGTAGGCCCACTCGCGGGACTGGCCGAACTCGCCGCCCATGAAGAGCAGCTTCTTGCCCGGCCACGCCCACATGTGGGCGTAAAGCGCGCGCAGGTTCGCGGCCTTTTCCGGGATATGCCACGCGCCCATCTTGTAGAGCATGGAGTGCTTCCCGTGCACGACCTCGTCGTGGGAGAAGACCGTGACGAAGTTTTCCGAGTACTGATAGAGCGCGCCGAACGACAGGTCGTTCTGGTGCCACTTGCGGTGGATCGGGTCCTTCTGGAAGTACTTCAGCGTGTCGTGCATCCAGCCCATGTTCCACTTGAAGTCGAAGCCGATGCCGCCGTCGCGGGTCGGCTTGGAAATGCCGGCGAACGCGGTCGACTCCTCGGCGATCATCAACGTGCCCGGATAATACTGGTGCACGAGGTCGTTGGTCTGCTTCAGGAAGTCGATCGCCTCGAGGTTCTCGCGGCCGCCGTATTTGTTCGGCACCCATTGGCCGGCCTGACGCGAGTAATCGAGGTAGAGCATCGACGCGACCGCATCGACGCGCAGGCCGTCAAGGTGGTAGCGGTCCAGCCAGGACAGCGCGTTGGCGACGAGGAAGCAGCGGACCTCGTTGCGCCCGTAGTTGAAGATCAGCGTACCCCAGTCCATGTGCGCGCCCTGGCGCGGATCGGCATGCTCGTAGAGGTGGGTGCCATCGAACTCGGCGAGCGCGAAGCTGTCGCGCGGGAAATGAGCCGGCACCCAGTCGAGGATGACGCCAATCCCGCGCTGGTGCAGGTGGTCGACGAACCACGCGAAATCCTCCGGGGCGCCAAAGCGCTGGGTCGGGGCGTAGAACCCGGTGACCTGATAGCCCCACGAGCCGTCGAAGGGATGCTCGGCGAGCGGCATCACCTCGATGTGGGTGAAGCCCATCTCGACCACGTAGTCGGCCAGCATGGGCGCGAGTTCGCGGTACGAGTAAGGACGGTTGGCGTCGTCGAGCTTTCGCTTCCACGAGGCGAGGTGCAGTTCGTAGATGGAGATCGGACGGTCGAGCTGGCCGGCGCGGGCCTTGCGCTGCTCCATCCATTGGGCGTCCGCCCAAGCATGGCGGCGGGGATTGTGCACGATCGACGCATTGCCCGGCGGCGCCTCGAAGTACGTGCCGTACGGATCGGTCTTGATGCGCAGCTGGCCGCGCGGATCGCAGAGCTCGTACTTGTAGAGTTCGCCCTCGCCCAGCCCGGGGATGAACAACTCCCAGACGCCGGAGGCGCCGAGCGGGCGCATGACATGATAGCGGCCGTCCCAGTGATTGAAATTACCGACGACCGAGACGCGGGAGGCGTTGGGCGCCCAGACGGCGAAGGCCACGCCCGGGACGCCGTCGATCGTGCGCAGGTGGGCGCCGAGCTTCTCGTAGATGCGGTGTTCGTTCCCCTCGTTGAAGAGGTAGAGGTCCTGGTCGCCGAGCGTCGGGAGGAAGGCGTACGGATCGTAGAATTGGCGGATCTCCCCGGAGTGGTACGTCACCCGCAGCTGGTAACGGAAGACCTCCTTGCGCTTCGGAATGAAGCCTTCGAAGAAGCCCTCCGGCGCGAGCAGCTCCAGGGCATGCACCGTCTCGGTGCCCAACTCGACGACGGCGCAGGCCGCCGCATCCCGCACAAAGGCCCGCGCCACGAGTCCCGTGGACCGGCCCTTCTTCGCCACATGCAGACCGAGGAACGTGTGCGGTGACGCGTTGCGCGCCTTCAGGAAGGTCTCGAGTTCGGTTTGGGAAATGATCACGGATGCGTCGGGGTTGAAGTCAGGCTGTCGCAGCCACAGGCGGGCGTCTAGGGCAAAGACCGGAGACCGCGCGGACGCTCAGGGCGCGACCGCCTTCGCCGCCGCGGCAAAGAGCGCCTTGCGCGCCGCCGCATCGTGCTTGCGATTGGTCCGCACCTCCAGCACCCGCACTCCCGGCCGGGCCGGTGCCGCGAGGCAGGCAATGAAGTCCGCCGCATCCGCCACCACCGAGTGGTCGACGCGGTGCGCAGCGCAGAGCGACGCAAAATCGACCTGTTGCGGGGTGGCCCAGTAGGTCTCGAAGGGCGGGTCGAACTGCGCGACCGGCAGGTGCTCGAAGATGCCCCCGCCGGCATTGTTGATCAGCACCACGGTGAGGCTGCCCCGCAGGCGCGGCGCGGTCAGAAAGCCGTTGGCGTCGTGCAACAGCGCGAGATCGCCCGTGAGCAGCACCGCCGGCGCCCCGCCGTGGGCCACGCCCAACGCGGTGGAGAGCGTGCCGTCGATGCCGTTGGCCCCGCGGTTGAAGTAAATCCGGTGCCGTCGTGCCGTCGCCGGCCAGACGTACTCCAGGTCGCGGACCGGCATGCTGCTCGCCACGAAGACAGGCGTGTCCGGCGGCAGATGCCGCGCCAGGAGCCACGCGACCTGCGGCTCAAACCACGGTCCGCCGGCCGTCAGCGCGGCATCGATCACTCCGCGGGCCGCGACCTCCGCCCGCCGCCAGGCCTGACGGTAGCTGTCATCCGCCACCGCGGCTCCCTCCGCCACGACGTGCTCGGGCAGGCCCGGCAGCTGACGGGTCCGTCCGTGCAAGGCATCCCGGTTCGCCGCCCCGGGCGCGACGAGCACGACTTCGGCGCCCGAACGCTCCAGCCAGCTGCGCAGCACCTTGCTGGTCGGCCAGCCCTCGAGGCAGAGCACGGTGCGCGGTGTCAGGTCGCGGGCCGCCGCCTCGTTACGCAGAATGGCATCGTAGGCGGTGACCACCTCCACGCCGCCATGCCGGAGCGGCGAAAGGGCGTCGACCAGGACCGGCCAGCCCAGCGCGCGGGAAAGAGCGGCAACGCTCGCGACATACGCCGTAGGATCTCCCGGACTCGCCGGACCGGCCACGATCAGCCCGCGCGCCGTGGTGGCCTTCTGCCGGAAGGTGACCGCTGACGTCACCAGGGCCGCCGGTTCGAGGTGGGCAAAGAAATCCGCCGGCCAAGCCGCTTCCACCGTGGCACACGACGCGTCCGGCGTCGGAGGCAGCGGATCCCGGAAGGGGGCGTTGAGATGCACCGGTCCGTCGGCGGTGCGGCCCACCGCCCAGGCCAGGGTCTGGCGCAGGTAACGCAGGCGTTCGAGGCTGGCCTCGGGCACGGCGAACTCATGGTACGCGACCGTGTATCCACCAAACAACTTCTGCTGGTCGATGGTCTGACCGGAGGCACAGTCCCGCATCTCCGGTGGACGGTCGGCGGTGATCAAGAGCAGCGGCACGCGGCTTTCGTGCGCCTCGATGACCGCAGGGAAGTAGTTCGCCCCGGCCGTGCCGCTCGTGCACAGGAGCAGGACGGGCCGGCCAGTCCGCTTCGCCAGACCGAGGGCGAAGAACGCCGCCGAGCGCTCGTCGAGCACGGGAATGGCCTCGATGCCCGGGTGCCGGGCCAGGGCCATGGTCAGAGGCGTCGAACGCGAGCCCGGCGACACGACGGCGTGCGTGACTCCGCAGCGCACGAGGGTCTCGGCGAGGACGGAGCCCCACAGGGCGTTGGTGTTGCGAAAATCGAGGACCGGCGGATTCATGGAAAATCGTGCGTCCGGGTCCGTTTCGTCAGGCGCCGAGCAGCGCATCCAACAGTGCGGCGAACTTCAACTCGGTTTCGGCAAACTCCCGGTCGGGCGACGAGCCGGCCACGATGCCAGCCCCGGCGTAGGCCCGGGCCTTCGACCCCTCGACGAGGGCCGAGCGGATGCCAACAAAGAACTCACCGCCGCCGCGCGCATTCATCCAGCCGAGCGCGCCGGCATAGAGGCCGCGGGGAAACCCTTCGAGACTGCGGATGCGGGCCACCGCCGCCTCACGCGGCGTGCCGCCGACGGCCGGCGTGGGGTGCAGGGCCGCCACCGCGTCGAGCAGGCGCACCCGGTCGCCGAGCTCGGCTTCGACCGGCGTGCGCAGGTGCTGGACGTTGGCCAGCCGGAGAATCGTCGGCGTCGCCGGATGGCGCGGCGAAAGTCCGAGTCCCTCGAGCCGACGGCGAATCGAGTCGAGTACGAGTCCCTGCTCGCGCAGGTCCTTTTCGCTCTGCAGCAGCGTGGCCGCCAGCGCGGCATCCTCACTCGCGCCCGCACCGCGTCGGGCCGAGCCGGCCAGCGCCTCGGTCTGCAACACACCCTGGCTGACGCGCACGAGCCGCTCCGGACTCGCCCCGATGAAGCTGCGGCCCGAGCCATCGGCGAGCGAGAAGGCGTAACAGTCGGGGAACCGCTGCCGCAGTCCGTTCAACATGCGCAACGGATGCAGCGCGCGACCGGCCTGCACATCCTGCGCGCGGGCCAGTACGATCTTCTGAAAGGCGCCGGCCTCGATCTCGCGCAGCGCCGCCGCCACCGCCGCCCGATAATCGCCCACCTCGCGCCGTTGGGGCGGCGTGGTCACCGCCGCCGGCGCCGTAAGGGCCGCGGGGCCGCCCGCGTAATCGAAATGCCGGAACTTCGCGTGCGCCCGCCACACGCGTTGGGTCAGCGCCGTCAGGTCAGCATCCGGCGCCACGAGCAGGTTGGCCACCGCCGTGGTACGCTCGCCGGCGCGGGCCACCTGCCAGCGTGGAACGAAGACGCGCGCCGCCGGGAAGGGTTCGCCGGCTTCCACCGTGTCGTGAAACGAAAACGCAGTGAAGAAATGCGGTCCGCCAAAGGGCGCTGTGACGTCCCCCACCGCAATCGTGCGCGCGAGCGTGTCGTCAACGAACCGTTGCACCGCCGCAAACCGTTCCGGACCGCCCGCCTCGGCCGACAACACCGCCTCGGCCCCCGAGATCGCGGTCTGCAACGACGGACGTTCGGCGTAGAAGTGCGGCTCACCGGCCTCGAAGATCGACTCCAGAACGGCCAGCGGATCAAGGGCTCCGACCGTGAGCGAAATACTCACGAGGCGCGGCGAACCCGCCTGAATCGCTGCCTCCCGACACCCGGCCAAAAACGCCCCCAACGCTTCGGGCGTCGCGTTCTCGGACGGATGGATCGGGAGGATGGTCACAGCCGGATCACGCCTTGGGTTCGGTCGGCCGCGGGAACAGGATCGCGGTGGCCGCCACCTTCGCACCGGTGAGGCGGGAGCCCCAGACCAGTTCGTCGGCCCAGACCGGAGCCGGCGTGTGGCCGAGCACCCCTTGGATCTTGGCCACGGTGCCGGGCATCACGGCGGTGAGCAGCGCCGCGCCGAGGCGCAACGCCTCCGCCATGGTGGCGAGGGAGGTGCGCAACAGCGCCTGGTCCTTCGGGTCGGCCGACTTGCCGAGCTTCCACGGCGCCCGCGTTTCGATGTAGGCGTTCGTGGCGGTGATGAACGCAAAGGTGCGCTCCAGCGCGATGTGGAACTGGAATCCCTCGCAGAGCGGCACGACCTCGTCGCGCGTCTTCGTCCACAACGCGCGCAGGGCCTGCTCCGGCGCGTCGTCGACCTCCGGCGCCGGCACGACACCGCCGCCAAAGCGGTTGGTCATGTTGAGCGTGCGGTTGACGAGGTTGCCCAGGTTGTTCGCGAGTTCGCCGTTGTAGCGGGCAAGGAACTGCGCGAGCGAGAAATCGCTGTCCTGACCGACGCTCATCTCGCGGATCATGAAATAGCGGAGCGCGTCGACACCGTACTTGTCGGCAAACTCGACCGGATCGACGAAGTTGCCCGTGCTCTTGGACATCTTGGCGCCGTTGATCGACCACCAGCCGTGCGCGAGCAGCGACTGCGGCGGCTCGATGCCGGCCGCCTTCAGCATGATCGGCCAGTAGACCGCGTGCGGCGGCACGAGGATATCCTTGCCGATCACATGGAAGGTGGCAGGCCAGAGGCCCGGCTTGTCCTCGACCGCCGAGTAGTAGTTGAGCAGGGCGTCGAACCAAACGTAGGTGACGAACTCTTGGTCGAAGGGCAGCGTGATGCCCCACTCCAGCCGCTCGCGCGGACGCGAGATGCAGAGGTCGTTGAGCGGTTCCGACAAGAACTCCAGCACCTGCTTCTGGCGGTAGCGCGGAAACACGAAGGTCTCGTTGCGCTTCAGGAAATCGATCAGCCAGTCCTGGTACTTCTGCAGCCGGAAAAAGTAGTTGGATTCGGTGATCTCGGTGACCTCGCCGAAGATCTCCGGCCACGAGCCGTCGGGATTGCGGTCCTTGTCCTGAAGAAACTGCTCCTGGCGCGTGCTGTAGAAGCCCTTGTACTCGGCCTTGTAGATTTCGCCCTGGTCGAAGAGCTGCTGGAGGATGCGTTGCACGACCCGCTTGTGCCGGTCCTCGGTCGTGCGGATGAAGTCGTCGTTCGAGATGTCGAGGCGGGCGCACAGGGCCCGGAATTCCTGCGACACTTCGTCAACGAACTGCTGCGGCGGGATGCCGCGTTTCCGCGCGCTCTGCTGGACCTTCTGACCGTGCTCATCCACGCCGGTGAGGAAGTAGACCCGGTCTCCCATCAGGCGCCGAAAACGAGCAATGACGTCCGTCAGCACCTTCTCATAGGCATGGCCCAGGTGCGGCGAACCGTTCACGTAGTCGATCGCGGTGGTGATGTAGAAGGTCTTCATGGACAGGACTGGGCAAAGAAAACGCGGATTGCCCAAATGTCGAAGGTTTTGACGTGGCCGACCCCGCCGCCACAGTCGCGGGCAACGCTGCATGAGTTCCCTGCCCCGCCTGCTCGGGTTTGCCCTCGCCTTGCTGCTGGTTTTTCTCGCTGCCGCCGGCGGCGCGCAGGTCTGGCTGCGCAACCAGCACGACCGCCTGCAGGACGCGACGCTCGCGGCGAAACGGCAGCAGTTCGAGGCGGCGCTCGCTCTGGCCGGGCCACCCGGCCCCGGCGGCTTCCCGGCCGATACCGTGGCACGCCTCGCCGCCGCGACCGGCGGCGACGTGGCCGTGCTCCCGGCCGCACCGCCCACCGGCTCCGATCACGCGTTCGCCGTCGCCCTGCCCAACGGCCAGCACGCCGTCGTGACCCTGCCGGTCTCACCGGCCAGTCGCCTGCTCCTGCTCCATCAACGCGTCGTCGTCGCCCTGCTCGTGCTCGCCCTCGCGCTCATGCTGGTCTGGATCTTCGTCCTGCTGCTCCGTCCCGCCGCACCGCCCGAATCCGGCTCACGTCCGCCGTGGGGTTTTGCCAAGGCGGAGATGAACAGCCTCCAGCACCTCGCGCGCACTTCCGTGAGCCAAGGCGCCGCCCTCGCCAAGGAACGCGACGAACGCGTGCGCGCGCAGGAGGAGGCCTACGTCAACCAGGTCAGGCTCAATCAGGCGCTCGAGGAAAAGATCCGCCTCGGCCGCGACCTGCACGACGGCATCATCCAGTCGCTCTACGCAACCGGGCTGACGTTGGAGAACGCGCGCAATCTCATCGGCAGCCAACCCGCCGAGGCGGCCACCCGGCTCGACCAAAGCATCGGCCTGCTCAACGCCGCCATCCGGGATGTGCGCAACTACATCTCCGGTCTCACGCCCGACCACGCCCGCGAGGCCGGGCTGACCCAAATTGTCGAGCAGCTCGCCGCGGACCTGCGCGCCGGTCGCAGCGCGGAGTTTGAGATCGGGATCGACGACGCGGCCGCGGCGCGCCTCGGGGAAGAACGCTTCGCCCAAGCCGTGCAGGTCATTCGCGAGGCGATCAGCAATGCGCTGCGCCACGGCGGCGCCACGCGGGTCTCGATCCGCCTGCACGAAGGCGAGGGTTCGGTTGCCCTGGCGGTGCAGGACAACGGACGGGGCTTCGACCTCGAGGGGCGGAGAAACGGACACGGACTTGCCAACATGCGCGGTCGCGCCGAGAGTGCCGGCGGTTCGTTGCAGGTGGAGAGCGCCCCGGGGCGCGGCACCCGCATCGTGCTCACGCTCCCGCTCGCCAAGTCCACATGACTGCCGCTCCCGCCCGTACGACGCCGCTCCGCCTCATCCTCGTCGATGACAGCGAGGTCGTGCGCATGGGGCTGAAGTCCCTGTTGGGCGCCGAGCCCTCCCTCGAGCTCGTCGGCGAAGCCGGCTCCGTCGCCGGCGCCGTCGAGCTGGCGCTGAAGACCAAGCCCGAGCTCGTCCTGCTCGACATCCGCCTGCCCGATGGAACCGGATTCGACGCGTGCCGCCGCATTCTCGAGAAGCTGCCCGAGACGCGCGTCCTCATTCTCACCTCCGTCGCCGAGGAGACGATGGTCGACGATGCCATCCGCGCCGGCGCCAACGGCTACCTGCTCAAGGAGGTCAACGGCCGCGCGCTGATCCAGGCGATCCACGACGTGGCCGCGGGCAAATCGATTCTCGATCCGGCGATCACGGCGCGCGTGCTCTCGATCATCCGCTCGACCGCACCGGGCACCCGCAATGCCGTCGAATCGCTCGCCCCGCAGGAGCGCCGCGTGCTGGCCCTCATTGCCGAGGGCAAAACGAACAAGGAAGTCGCCGCCGAGATGGGTCTCGCGGAGAAGACGGTGAAGAACTACCTCAGCACGGTTTTTGAGAAGCTGCACGTCTCCCGTCGGTCGCAGGCCGCCGCCCTGTACGTGCAGCAGAACCGCGGTTCCTGACGGCCCGATTAGGGACTTTGGTCCCTACCGCAGTAGGGGCCAAAGATTTGCAGCATGCCCCTGACCGGGCGGGATGCGGGCATGGTAGATTGCACCTGCCATGCTTACGTCCCCTCTCCGCCGCCCCTCCGCCGGCATGACCCTGGTCGAGGTTGCCATCGCGATGACCCTGCTCGCGCTCTTCATCGCCGGGCTCTTCGCCTCGCTGCTCCAGAGCCGCCGCCTCACCGAGGCCAGCATCTATCAGAACGCGGCCAACACCATCATCCAGGGCTACGTCGAGCAGATGAAGAACATGGAGTTCGAGGAGCTGTCGCGCAACCCGATCCCCACCCGCCTCGATGCGGCCACCCTCGATCCGCTCTCTCCGTCTCCGCTGCCAGTCTACCCGATGGCCGACATCGTCTTCGGTACCGTGCCGACCGGCGTGGTGGAGAACGTCAAGGTGGTCGACATCAACAACACCGCCTCCACCGCCGACGATCTGACGCTGCGCATCTGGCTGTGGATCGAGGGCCTCGACTCACCCGCGGCCGCCAGCCTCGCGCAGTCCCGCGTGCTCGGGATCACCCTGATCTACATCTGGGAGCACAACGACGGCGGCAATCTCCGTCGCTTCAAGGGCAACGTTCGCACCATCCGCTCCTTCGTCCCGACCTTCTGACCATGCGCCCGTCCCCCTCCCGCTCCCGCCGCACGCGCGGCATGACTTTGGTGGAGATCATCGTCGCCACCGGCATCCTCGGTTTCGCCATGATCGGTACGCTCGGATTCTTCATCCAGGCGCTGAACATGTACCACTACGACGGCGGCAAGCTGCTTGTGAACCGCGACATTCGCGCCTTCACGAGCGAGATGACCGACAACGCCACCTACGCGAACTACTTTCTCATTTTTCCCAGCTACACCAACCTGAGCCGCACGGTGAACGTGCAGGTCGACCCGGAGGACTCCACGCAGGGCTACACGACCGCGATCGTCGACACCTCGGTCAACGACGGCCTGTCCGGGGACTGCCTCGTGCTTGTGTATCAGGATCCCAACGACAACGACAAGGTCGCCCGCCTCGTCGGATATTTCCGTTCGCCCCAGAATCCGCTCGACCCGACCAGCCAAGGTCCGGTGCGAAAGTTCGACGTCACGATCTCGCCTTCCTCCGCGCTGCCCGTCTGGCAGCTCATTCCCACCATCACCGACGCGTCCGCCTACCCGGAGGTGATCGAGTTGTCCCGCGGCCTTTCCGACGGGCGCCTGTTCTACAATTTCTACGACCGCAGCGTGGTCGTGAAGGGCGAGATCATCCACCGCGGCAGCCTCACCCGCCGCGCCACCAACACGTACAACTTCACCGTCTCGCCCCGCGGCTGACGCCTCCTGCCATGCGCTCCTTCCACCGTTCCCCCGTCCGCGGCTCCGCCTTCATCACCGTGGTGATCTTCACCACCGTGCTCATGATCCTGATCGCCAGCCTGCTCGGCTGGTCGCTCACCGAGCGCCGGCTCAACTACCGCAATGCCCTGCGCCTCGAGGCGCGCAACGCCGCCGAGGCGATCGCCGAATACGGATTCTACCAGATCCGGCGCAAGCTCGAGACCCGCACCACCTTCGCCGCGAGCGCCTTTGCCGTCGGCTCCGACGCCCCGACCGTCCCGGCGGCCGCCTTCTTCTCCGGCGGCCACACCGACTATCCGTCGACCGAACTGCTGGGCGGCATGATCACGATCGTGAGCACGCCGGGCTACTCTAACGCCTACTTCGTCGACCCCAACGACCAGAACAACGAATTCGATCCGCTGAAGGGCAAATGGATCTTCCGCCGCGACATCGCCGTCGCCGCCCAGGCGACCGTGACTCCGCCAGCCAACCGCGGCGGTACCATCACCTCCTATGTGACCCAACGGCTCTCCGTCCGCGGCGCCCCGCTCTTCGCCCATGCGATCTTCTACAACATGGACCTCGAGATCGCCCCGGGACCGAACATGACGATCTGGGGACCGGTGCATGCGAACGGCAACATCTACGTGTCCAAGCAAAGCTCCGGCTCGCTCAACTTCATGGCCCAGGTCACCGCCACCGGCGGCCTCTACAAGGGCTACAAGGTCCAGCCGGTCCAGGCCAACGGCGCACTCGAGACCTCCCAGGATCACGACATCAACTTCGTCAACAAGGCCGGCGCAACCGTCGGGCTCAAACAGGGCTCGGTGTGGAAGGACCAGCGCATGGGCCAGTCGAGCGAATCGGATCAGACCAATTCGGATTTCCGCTCCTTCGCCTCGAACACGTACAACGGTAACCTGCAGACCAAGTCGCACGGCATCCAACCCTACAAGCCCGTCGCCATCGGCGACTACGAGGAGGATCCGACGCCCCACAATGGCACGGATGAGTCGAAGAACGAGGGCCGCGCCCTGATCGAGCCGCCGAAGGCCTCAAGCGACCCCGGCTACAATGCGGACCTGGAATCGCAGAAGCTCTCCCGCAAGTCAGGCCTCTACATCGCGGTGAACCCGAGTTCGACCGACCGCACCGCGCGCCGGCCCGACGGGAGCACGTTCACCCTGCCGGCCAATTCTGTGAAGGCCTTCAAGAAGGACGGCACCGAGGTGTTTTTGCCTGGCAGCGCCGGACACAGCAGCTCGGGCGGCGATCCGATCGTCACGATCAAGCCCAACCAGATGACGGACCTGCGCCGCCACTCTGAATCGCACAGCTACAATTCGCCCCGCTCGAGCGGAAATCCGTACTCGGGCAAGGAAATCGACATCATCGAGGTCGACATGAACGCGCTCAAGAAGGCGGTCGATCGCACGGTCAACAACGCCAGCAGCACGACCGTGTACGAGGATTACACCCGCTCCTCCCCGAGCACGGTGGCGATCGACGACTCACACCGGATCGAGAACTTCAACGCCAGCGACTGGAACGGCGCCGTCTACATCGAATCGGTCGAAGCCGAAAGCCGCCAGGACTCGGGCGTACGGCTGATCAACGGGCGCGGCCAGGTCGCTTCCAAGAGCGGTGCCGCCGGCGTGGCCGACGAAGGGCTCACGCTCGCGACCAACGACGCGATGTACGTGCTCGGCCATCTCAATGCCGACGGGTCGATCAACACCAGCACCACCGGCACGACGAACAGCGCTCGTTATCCGGAGGCCGGCGAACGCCCCGTGGCCCTCGCCGCCGACGCCATCACGCTGCTGTCACAGCCCACCTTCGACAGCTCCGGCGTGCAGACCGGCGGCTGGAACGATGCTCTGAGCGGACACCGCATGTCCTCGAGTAACTGGAGTTCGTCGTGGGCCACCAGCGCGCCGTCAGGCACGAACAGGGTCGATGGCGTATCGACCTCGACCGTTCCGTCGCTTTACCCAGGGGCCACCGCCGGCTCGGCGCGCAACACCAAGTTCTCCGGCACCTCCTCGGAGATCGCGGCGGCGTTTCTCGTGGGCGTGACCCCGTCGAACAAGAACGGCAGCGGACAGAACAGCGGCGGCGTGCACAACCTGCCACGCTTTCTTGAACAATGGAGCGGCACAGCCGCCATCCGCGGCTCGATCGTCGTCATGTTCGAAAGCCGCGTCGCCGATGAACCGTGGGGCCTGCGCTACTACGGTCCGCCGACGCGCCTCTGGGGTTTCAATTCGCTGTTCGGCAGCGAACAGCGCTATCCGCCACAGATGCCGCTCGTGATGTCGTACCGCCGGGTCGACTTCACCGATCTCACCGTGGCCCAGTACAACGCGATCAAGGCGGCTCTGCCGTCCGGCGCCGGCTCGACCGGCGCCAGCCAGATGACGCCGCCCTCGCCCTGACCCGCAACGAAAGGCCTCCTCACCGCGCGCGCAGCCAGGCGGCCAGCTCCGACCAGGCCCGCGCCCGGTGGCTGAGGTGGTTCTTCGCCGTGTCGGCCAGCTCCGCAAAGGTCTGCAGCTGTCCGTCGGGCACAAACAGCGGATCGTAGCCAAACCCGCCGCCCATCCGCGGGGCCGTTGCCAGCGTACCTGTGCACCGGCCTTCGAAGACCTGCTCGCGTCCGGCGTCATCAATCACCACCAGCACGCAGACAAAATACGCCCCGCGCCGGCCCGGCGGCACGTCGGCCATCGTGGCGATGAGCTTCTGAAGATTGGCCACGGGGTCGCCCTGCGGTCCCGCGTAGTACGCCGAGTCGACGCCAGGCGCGCCGCCGAGCGCATCGACGCACAGTCCGCTGTCGTCGGCCATCACCCACCCGCCGGCCGGCACCCGCGCACGCAGGGCCCAGGCTTTTTTGCGAGCGTTGCCGACGAAGGTGCCGGTGTCTTCCTCGACCTCCGGCATGCCGCCGACGGCGCGGGCCGAGACGATATCGAGGGCCAGCCCGGACGTGCGGGCGAGGTCCTGAAACTCGGCGACCTTGTGGGCGTTACCCGAGGCAAGATGAAGACGGATCGTGGCCATGGCGACGGGCACCAGACCGCACAGCCAACGCGCTTCGGGCAAGCTCAACCGTGCCCGAGCGTCGACTCGTCGGGCTGCAGTTTCTCCGGGTAGACGAGGCGCCCCCGAAGCAGATCGTCATCGCCGAAACTTTCGCGCCGGACCTCGGCCAGGCGGACGGCGCCGGACACCTTCTCCGTCCGCAGGCCGCCAAAGATCGCGCGCGCCTTGTCGTCCGCGAGCAACAGCGGCGCCCGGTAGGCGAAGAGATAGTCGAGCGCACGCGCCGCCAGCAGCTCGCTCAGCAGCTGGGGTCCGCCTTCGAGGTAAACGCCGGTGATCTTCTCCGCGGCACACTTCGCGCGAAAGTCGGTCACGTTGACGCGCTGGGTCGGCGAACCCATCACCCAGACTTGAACGCCCTGCTCGCGCAGTTTGCGCACGTACCCGAGCCCGCCATGCTCGGTGGTGACGACAATCGTTCGGTCACGAAATTCGTCGGTGTAGACCCGCGGCAAGGTCCGTTCGGCCACGGTGCGCAGCAAACCGTCGAAGACAAAGCGCCACGGGCACCATTCCTCGCCGTCGTGACGCGCGGTGAGGCGCGGGTTGTCCTTGATGACCGTGCGGGCGCCGACACCGATCGCCGGAAAGAGACGCCGCCAACGATGCACATCCGCCCGCGAAGCCTCGTTGGTGATCCACTGGGAATCGCCAGTCCGGGCCGC
Organism: uncultured Opitutus sp.; assembly: GCA_964476565.1. Taxonomy (GTDB): domain Bacteria; phylum Verrucomicrobiota; class Verrucomicrobiia; order Opitutales; family Opitutaceae; genus CAMAXB01. Next base: position 54,516 of record CAYZBG010000017.1, on the reverse strand, counting down.
CATGCGGCCATCGATGGTCACCGCCGCCTTCGCTGCCAGCAGCGGGGTGCTGCGCGTGATCCAGTGATTGAAGATCAGGTTGAGATCGCGGCACTCGTCGTCGCGCACGCCCGTGACCACCTCGATGCCGGCGGCCCGGAGCGCCGTGTAGCCGGCCCCGGCATGCGCCGGGTTCGGGTCGGTCGCCCCCACCACCACGCGCCGGAATCCGGCGGCGATGATGGCATCGCAACAGGCACCGGTGCGACCGTGGGTCGAGCAGGGCTCCAGCGTCACATACAACGTGGCCCCCGGCTTCGGCGCGCGGCCCAGGGCGGCAAGGGCCACCCGTTCGGCGTGCGCGGTGCCGTCCTGCGCATGAAAGCCCTCGGCGACGATCTGTCCGTCCTCCACGATCACCGCACCGACGAGCGGATTGGGATGGGTTCGCCCCCAAGCTTGCCGGGCAAGGGCGAGGGCCCGCTGCATGTACGCGTCGTCGATCGCTGGAGTACTCATCGTGAGCGCCTTCATCCAGCCCGGATGCCCGGGCCGCGTCAAAACGGATTACGCCAGCCTAACGGCGCGTAGCAGGTGCCTGCGACGACCCGGCGGTTTCGGAGAAACCGCCCTACCTTCCGATCCAGGGTGGACGCGCGGGTCCCTCCGCGCGTGGTTGGGGCACATTAGCGACAACCAAACGTCGAACGCACCTCCGTCCGATTCCGCAGCGGGCGCAGGGACGCGCCCGCCCACCCCAAGACCCGCTCCAGCGGGCCGGTGACGACTTTCGACTCGTTGCTCCGACCGCCGCGCTTAGGGCCTGACGTACGGATTCCCGGCCTTCTCGCGTCCGACGGTCGTCGCCGGCCCGTGACCCGGATGCAGGATCGTTGCGTCCGGCAGGGTGTAGATCTGTCCGCGGATCGATGCCTCGAGCTGGGCCATGCTGCCCCCGGGCAAATCCGTGCGCCCGACGCTGCCGGCAAAGATCGCATCGCCCACGAAGGCCGCGCCCTGCTCTGTGAAATAAAAGAGGACATTGCCCGGACAGTGTCCGGGCACATGCCGCACCTCGACCGTGTGGCCGAGCGCGTTGAAGCGATCGCCCGGATTTACCCAGCGATCGACGTGGACGGGGGCGAGCTCGATGCCGCGGCCAAGGAACACTTTCATCACTTCGGGGCTCTCGATCAAGGTCCGGTCCGCGACATGAGCGCTCACCTTGGCGCCCGTTTCGCGCACCACCTCCGCCGCACCCTGGGTGTGATCCCAGTGTCCATGCGTGATCCAGAGCTCGGTCAGGCGGCAGCCTTCGGCCGTGAGCGTGGGTTGAATGTCTGCCCAAACCTCGCCCGGCGCGTCGATCAGCACGGCCTCGCCCCGGGCGGCGTCGGTGAGGAGATAGGCGTTGGTCTGGATCGGGCCGGCCGGAAACACGTGCAGTTTCATGCGCCCGCAGGAGACACCGTTTTGCCTCGGCCGCAACCGCAAAGCCGGCTTGCCAGCGCAGGCGCGCGCCCCCCACGATGCCCGTTCCTATGTCCACTCTGAAGTTCGCCGTTCTGCCGGGAGACTACATCGGCCCCGAGGTCATGACCGAGGCCCTGCGCGTGCTGGAGCACGTTGCCAAGAAGGAGGGCATCACGCTGTCGTACCAGATCGCCGATGTCGGCGGCGCCGGCATCGACCACCACGGCAAGGCCCTGCCGGACTCGACCCTCAAGCTCTGCCAGGAGTCGGATGCGATTCTCTTCGGCTCCGTCGGCGGCCCCAAATGGGAAAAGCTTCCGCCCAAGGAGCAGCCCGAGCGCGCCGCCCTCCTGCCGCTGCGCAAGGCCTTCAGCCTGTTTGCCAACATTCGCCCCGGTCTGCTCTACAAGGACCTCGTCGACGCCTCGCCGCTCAAGGCCGAGCGCATTCCGAACGGCATCGACATCGTATGCATTCGCGAGCTGACCGGCGGCATCTACTTCGGCCAGCCCAAGACGACGACCACGCTCGAGAACGGCGAGCAACAGGCGATCGACACCATGGTCTACAAGACCTCCGAGATCGAACGCATTGCCGAGGTCGCCGCCGTCACCGCCCGCGCGCGCGGCAAGCGGGTCTGCTCCGTCGACAAGGCCAACGTGCTCGAGACGTCCGTGCTCTGGCGCAAGACCGTCACCGCCTACTTCGCCGCCAAGCATCCCGATCTCCAGCTGACGCACATGTACGTGGACAATGCCGCGATGCAGCTGGCGCGCGACCCGAACCAGTTCGATGTGCTCTTCACCGAGAACATGTTCGGCGACATTCTCTCCGATGAGATGGCCGTCATCTGCGGCTCCCTTGGCATGATGAGCTCGGCCTCGCTCGGTACGGGCAAGAACCGTCACGGCCGCCCGTTCGGGCTCTACGAACCCGCCGGCGGCACCGCCCCGGACATCGCCGGGAAGGGCATCGCGAACCCGTGCGCGCAGATCCTCTCCGTTGCGCTCATGCTGCGCTACAGCTTCGGCCTCGACGCCCTCGCCGCCCGCATCGAGCAGGCCGTGCGTGACACCGTCACGGTCGACGGCGTGCGCACCGGCGACATTGCCTTCGGGCGGCCCGCCGTCGGCAGCCGCGCCATGGCGGACGCTGTGATCAAGCGGCTCTGAGCCGCCGCCGCGCATTCACGCCCGGCCCCCGTTCGGCCGACCGGCGCCACTCTCGTTGGGCCGGTCGACTGATCAACCGCACCACCCGTCGGCCGAGCTTCCGGCCCGCGACCCTACTTCACGCCGAGGCGCGCCAACTCGGCCGAGAGCGCATCCGCCCACCGGTCGTAACCTGCGGCGGAGAGGTGCAGGCGATCGGGCAGGAGACGTTCGTCCAGGTTGCCCGCGCCATCGACGAAGCTCGCCGTGAGGTCGACCAGGTGCACGCGTTTGCCGTCGGCCAGCGTTCGCAGCCCAGCGTTCACCTGCGCGTTGAGCTGGCGCAACGGATCCTCCGCCGTCGCGCCGCGGGGAAAGAGCGACATCACCACGACCTGCGCCCGCGGCCACTTCCACGCGAGGTCGTCGAGGACTTTGCGAATGCCCATCAGCGTCTCGCCGGCCGGCGCCTGGCGGTGACCGGTGTTGTTGGTGCCGATGAGCAACACGGCGACCTCCGGATCGAGGCGTGACACGTCGCCATTCTGCAGGCGCCAGATCAGGTGCTCCGTGCGGTCACCGGAGAAACCCCAGTTCAGCGCGCCGAGCGGAGCAAAGTGCTGCTCCCACGCCGCCTTCCCCGGGCCCTCCCAGCCCTGCGTGATCGAATCGCCAAGGAACACGATTCGTGCCGCCCGCTGCGTGGCGATCTCAGACGTCTTCGCCAGGAAGCGTTCTCTCCACCACGGCTCGGCCAACCGGTGCTGGGGAAAGGTCGCGTCGTTGACCCCGTAGTGCGCCCGCAGCTCCGCATAACGCGTTTTCATCGCTGCGAACTCAGCGGCGTAATCCGGGTGCGCGGCCACGTTGTTCATCTCCATCGGATCGCGCTCGAGGTCGAAGAGCATCCATTCCTCCGTCGCAGGGAAACGCATGAGCTTCAGACGGTCGGTCCGGACCCCGTCGTGGCGCGCGACGGCGTGCGTATCCTCGCCCGAATACTGGTAGAACACCGCATCGCGCCAATCCTCCGGCGTTCTGCCCTGCCCCTTCAAAACCGGCAGCAGGCTGCGGCCCTGCATGTCCGCCGGCACGGCGACGCCGGCCATCTCCAAGAAGGTCGGCGCGTAGTCGATGTTCTGGATCATGGCCTCCGGTTGCGCGCCGGGGGCAACGACGTCGGGCCACCGGATCACGAAGGGCATCTTGAGCGATTCCTCGAACATCCAGCGTTTGTCGTACCAGCCGTGCTCGCCGAGGTAGAAGCCTTGGTCCGAGGCGTAGATCACGACGGTCGTCTTCGCGAGGCCGGACGCCTCCAGGTAGTCGAGCATGCGCCCGATGTTTTCGTCCACGGCGCGCACGGTGCGCAGGTAGTTCTTAAGGTAACGCTGGTACTTCCACCGGGTCACCTGGGCGTCGGTCATGGATGGCAGGGCGGCCAACAGACGGTCGTTCTCCGGTCCGTAAGCAGCGTCGAACTCCGCCGCCTGGGCCGGCGTCATGCGCCGGTACTCACCGTTGGGCAGGTTGCCGAGGAAACGCCCGTCGGTGGGCTGTCCCGGCAGCATCATGTCCCAGCCCCATTCAAAATCCTTCGCGATCGTCATCTGCTGCTGCTTCACCGCATCGATGCGTCCCGCATAATCGTCGAACAGCGTTGGCGGCTCCGGCAGTTCGATGTCGTCGAACAAATCGTAATGACGCGGCGCCGGCATCCAGCTCCGATGCGGGGCCTTGTGCTGCGCCATCAGCAGAAAGGGCTTGGTCTTGTCCTGACGATTTTTGAGCCAGTCGAGGGCCTTGTCGGTGACCAGGTCGGTCACGTATCCAGCCGAACGGACACGGGAACCGTCGCTCTGGATGAAGTCGGGGTTCACGTAGCTTCCCTGGCCAGGCAGAATTTCCCAGTGGTCGAAGCCCGTGGGCGCAGAGACCAGGTGCCATTTCCCGATGATCGCGGTTTCGTAGCCGGCTTGCTGGAGCAGCTTGGGAAAGGTGCGCTGCCCGCCGTCGAAGCGACCGAAATTATTGTCGATGAAACCATTCGCATGGCTGTGCAGGCCAGTGAGGATGGAAGCGCGGGACGGACCACAGATGGAATTTCCGCAAAACGAATTCCGAAAGATCATCCCCTCGCGCGCGAGGCGGTCGATGTTCGGGGTGGGAGCGATCGTTGCAAACCGTCCGCCGTACGCAGAGATGGCCTCGAGCGCGTGGTCATCGGTGAAGATGAAGAGGATGTTGGGCCGCTCGACCGCCCGGACTGGCAAGGCGGAGACCCACATCGCAACCCAGGCGGCAATCCAACGGTGCATGCGGCTAGCAACGCGCCCCACCCGCCCCGGCGACAAGGAAAATCCCACCGCGGCGCGCCGGCGCGATTCTACCGTTGGACCAAACTTGGTCGCGCCCTCCGCGGCCATCGGAGTGAACATCGCCACCGCGGTTTCCTTCGAGCCGCCTTCGTTCACTCCCCCATCCCCATGCGTCCTTACTCTCGCTTCCTGCAACCCGTCGTCGGGTCCGCCCTCGCCCTGCTGCTCCTGCTTGCGTCGAACATCTCGGCACAAGACGGCACGATTTACCCGCTCGAGACGCCCGCCGAGCCCAACGCCATCCCGCTCGGCACTGGCGGTGTCGAAGGTCAGACCGCCCCCGAAAGCTGGTTCCGCCAGTGGGGCGATCCAATGGCGCGCAACATCTCGACAGCCACGCTCACACCCTTCCTGCCCGATCCGGCCAAGGCCAACGGCGCCGCCGTCATCGTGGCACCCGGCGGCGGTTTCCGCTGGCTGTCGATGGGCAACGAGGGCTGGGAAGTCGCCGAGGCCCTCCGGGCCCGCGGCATTGCGGCCTTCGTGCTGAAGTACCGCCTGCAACCCACCGGCGCGACGCTCGACGATCTGCGCGCGGCGATGAATCGGACGTTCGCGCCGGCGGACGGCGACAACCGTCCACGCCCTCCTCGCTTCGACCTCACCAATCAACAGGCCGACGCCGAAGCGGCGTACGCCTTGATTGTCGCCCGGGCCAAGGAATGGGGCGTGGATACGCGCCGCTTGGGCATGATCGGATTTTCGGCCGGCGCCGGCCTGACGCTGCATTGCACGCTGAACTCCAAAACGATGAAACTCGCCTTCATCGGTCCGATCTACGGCGGCATGGGACCGGTCGAGGTGCCCAAGGACGCCCCGCCGATGTTTGCTGCCATCGCCACCGACGACTTCCTGTTCCGCGGCGAGTTTGGCCTGATCAAGTCATGGCATGACGCCGGCCGGCCGGTCGAATTCCACCTGTATCAGAACGGCGGACACGGCTTCGGCCTCGGCAACCCCGACCGCACGAGCAACCGGTGGTTCGACGCCTTCATGCACTGGCTCGACGTGAACCAATTCCTGAAAGCGCCGGCGCAGCCCTAAGCGGAGCGCTCCACGCGAACCTTCGCGGTTGTCATCGGCACAGAGACGGCTCGGCGGACCTCACGGCACCGTGGCCGGCACGTGGTCGCCGACCAGTTCGAGCAGTTGGATCACGTTGAGGCCCCACTGCGCCGAATTGTTTGTCGTGACTCCGGTGGGAATCTCATCCACCGGACGCGGCACATCCGGCCCCTCGTAGCGCACGGTGTCAAACCGGGTGGTGGCCGGGCCGCTCGACGCCGAACCGAGCACCGCCCGCCAGGCGCGGGCCGCAAACGCGGGGTCGCGCAGTTGCACGGATGCGTAGGCACTCATGCGCGCGTACCACGACTGGCCGCCGTAGGCCACGCGCCCACCGAAAGCCCGCTCCTGCTCCTCGGCCGGAGCCCCGAGCAGGCGGCAGTACTCGAGCCAGGCCTCGTTCCATTCGGGCACGTTCAGCAGGGGCGAGATCTCCATCATCACCTCAGGTCCGCCCATCAGGGCGGCGAGATGCGGTACCTGCGGCTGCTCCCGGATGAAGTGCAGCTGCTTCGTCACCGGATCATAACCGTAGGAGAACGCGGTGAAGAGCCGCTTCGGCATTCCCGCCATCGACTTCATGCCCGTGACAATCCAGTCGCGGTACTTGGGGTCGCCAGTGCGTTCCCATGCCGTGAACCAGTTGCCCGCGAGCGCGAACCAGTCCGGGCCGACGCGCAGGTTGATCGGATAGTCGCTCGGCTGGTCGACCTTGCGCAGCGGCGGAGTGGCAAGCATCGCGAGGTCGGCGTTCACGACCTCGTCGATCAGGTCGCCGGTGCGTTCATCGGCGGTGAGGTAGTAGTAGTGGCGCTTCAACCACGCCTGCGCCACACGTGCCTCCTTCGCGCCGTCACCCCAGTGCCGCACGTTGTGCCGCGTGCCGAGGCCCTTGAATCGTCCAAGATGATACACATCCACCTCCTGGGTGTGGCGGGTCATCGCCTCCGCCATCCGGAAGAGGTCGGCCCGGCCCGTGCGCAGGAAACTGTACCAGAGCCACAGGTCAGGCATGAGTTCGGTGTTGGCCCAGGCGAAACCTCCGACGTCGTAACGCCACTCGCGCCGGGTCGGGTCGTAGGTGTGCATGATATCACCGTAGTCCCAGAAGCCGTACCAGCGGCGCTGCTCCACCTGGCCCTGGTAATAGGCCACGGCGAGATCGAGCTGTTCCTCGAACCATCGCTTGGACGGATGCGACCGGTCGGGCAGGCTCCACACCCCAAACGCCTTCACCGCGTGGTAGTACGCCGGGGTCGCGACCAAGCGGGGTGTGTCGTTCACCCGACGCGCCAGGTCGAGCAGCACGGCGTTCGACGGCACGTTTGCGACCGGCTGGATCACCAGCTCCGTGGTGCGCGCCACTCCGGTCGCGGTGGCGAAGCCCTCCTCGTAATCCTCATAGGTCGCCCGCAGGCCGTGCGCGCGATCGCTGTAGTGCCGCACGTCCATCGCGGGTGCGTCCGGACTCCAGAGCCAGAGCGTGAGCGAAGCGAGGTCGGTGCCGCCGCCGCGCACCTCGAGTCCGGTCGGATGCAGCTGCCAGAAATTCTTCATGCCCACGGCCAGGCCGCCGCTGACATCGCCGAGGAAGCCCAGCCCGAGCGCACGCGTGCCGCCCGCGACCTCGATCCAGGCGCTGTGATCGGCCGTGCGCTTCTCAATCACGAAGCCGTCGGCCTGCACCTGCGCGAGCTTGAAATCGCCCCAAACGGGGATGTCCGCAATCAGTTCGGCGCCGCGCAACTCGGCCAGGGCGGGCACGCGCTCACCGGCAATCTGTTGCCGGTAGAGCTCGGCGCCCGGACTAACACTTCCGGCGATCGCACGCACCGGTTCGGCGAAGAGCCCGGTGCGTTCGCCCGCGAACCGTACATGACGGTTGTGCACCTCCTCGCGCAGCGGCACATCGAAGCGGAGGCCGAGCGCCTTGATGAAGTCAGTCTGCTGGTCGCCGTCGAAGATCACGCTGTGGACCGCCTTCACTTCGGAGCTGCCGGCATGGAAGGCGAAGCGCACCACGAAGGGCAGCCAGGCCCGCGCGCCCGCGTCCGCGCGGTGGCGGCCCTCAACCTTGACCACGGCGCGCAGGGGACCGCTCTGCTCGACGACGGTCGAGAGGATCTCACTGGAGTAATCCTCCTCGCGCAGCACCCGCTGCGCCGCGTACTGCGACCGGTCTTCGCGGGTGGCCACGAGGCGGCCGCCCTGCGCCACGCGGACGCCTCCCACGGTGATGCTCTCCACCAGGACGCGACCTTGTTTGGCCAGACGAAATTCCGTGTCACCGGTCGTCACCGTGATCGTATGGCCCGCCTGGGAGACCCGCACCGGTGCGGCGACCGTCGCGCCCGGGCCGGCCTGCAACTGGAACCCGCTCGCCCCGGCGCCCGCGGGCAAGGTGGCTGCGTGACCAGTCCACTTCAACGATCCATCCGGCCAATACGCGAGCGGCCAGGTCTGGACCGGCATCGTCTCCTGTCCCTGCGCCGCGAGGGCAAAGGTCGTCCCGCGCGCCACGGCGCCCTGCGGCCACGGCACGCCCCAGGTCACAGGCTGAGCTACGGCCGGGGGCGTCTGATCGAGCCAGTGAAGCGGCACCGCGGCGGGCTCGGCCGCTGTGAGGTGAGTGCTGGCAGCGAGGCAAACGAGAGCACAGGAAACGGAGGAAAGGAAGCGCATGGGGCAGGAACACAATCCGGGTTGATCGGACCACGCTTTCGTCGGGCGCGCGGAGAACCACACGGATCGTACCACAATGCGCTCGCCCGCCAAGGCGACACCATTCCCGGCGGACCGATGCGTACAGTCCGCTTCGACCGGGTCCGGCTTCGCGCCCAGGGCGGTGCCGTCTACGAACCGAGCTCGCGGCGCCGTGGCATCTGCGCCGTCTGCGCGGCCTTCGCGACGGCGCGAAGCAGCTGGCTGGGCGAAGCCGGTTTGGGCAGGAACTCCGACACCCCGAGCCGTTCGAACTCGTCCTGCAGGCCGGACTGATCCTCGCCGCTGACCACGAGGAAGCCGACATGCAGGTTCTCGAGGACGCGCAGAGCGCGGATCAGGGCCAGTCCGCCCATTCCCGGCATGTGCATGTTGGTGATGACGACCTTGATCGTATCCGCCTGCTCCAGAAACACACGGAGGCCATCCTCGGCGCAGACGGTCGGAATGGCCCGGTACCCGTTCGCCTCGAGCAGCTGCACCGTCACCTTCAGGATATCGGCATCATCGTCCACCACCAGCACCCGCTCGCCGCTGCCCCGGGCGAAGGGAGCCCCGGACGACGAGGCCCGGGACACCGGCGTTTCGGCGGTCGCGGGCAGATGCACCCGGAACGTCGAACCGCGCCCCACGTCGCTTTCCACGGTCACAAAACCTCCGTGGTTCCGGACGATTCCCAGCACGGACGCGAGGCCGAGTCCGGTACCTTTGCCGACCTCCTTGGTGGTGAAGAACGGATCGAAGATCCGACCGATGATGTCGGGCGGAATTCCGCTTCCCGAATCGGAAACACGGAGCACCACATGCCAGCCCGGTCGCGCCCCCGGGTAAGGCGCCACATCGGCTTCGCTCAGCAACGCATTCTTCGCCTCGATCTGGAGGACGCCTCCGCCAGCCATGGCATCGCGCGCATTGACGCAAAGGTTCATCAGAACCTGATGCAGCTGCGTGGCGTCCGCCACGACGTACATGAGGTCCGGCGCCGCCGTAACGTTCACCTCGATGTAGCGCGGGATCGTGGCGCGCATCAGGCCGCTCAACTCCTCCAGGACGGCACCGAGGCCGATCGTAGACTTGGTCCCCTCCACCCCGCGACTGAAGGTCAGCAACTGCGAAAGCATGCGGGCGCCGCGTTGGGCTCCCATTTCCACCGTCGCCAGCAGTTCGCGATCGCCTTCCTCGGCGAGGCGGGCCTTCACCAAACCCGCCGCCATCAGCATCGACCCCAGGATGTTGTTCAGGTCATGGGTGATGCCGCTGGTCATGGCGGCGATCACCTCCATGCGCTGGGCGCGCAGAATCCGCTCCTCCAACCGCCGTCGCTCCGTAACATCCTCGGCCACGCCGACCATGCGGTAGATCAGACCATCGGGGCCCCGCACCGGAAAGGCCTTGTCATGAATCCAACGCACGGTGCCGTCGGCATGAAGGATCCTGAACTCGATGTCGTACCCCAACTCCGCTTGCCGCGCCGTCGCCTCGGCGACCCGCGCACGATCATCCTCGTGCACGACGTCGAACCACAGCCTCGGCCGTTCATAGAGGTCCGTGCAGGGGTGCCCCCAAAGGCGTTCGAACGCCGGACTCACGTAAAGCATCTGGTTGCGGCGGGCGTTGGTGATCCAGAACACTTCCTGGATGTTCTCGGCGAGCTGCCGGAATCGCTGTTCGCTTTCCGCCAGCGCCTCATGCGCACGCCGATGCTCGCGCCGGAGTGCGGCCTGGGCCAGGGCGCGTGACACGGCCGGCTCCAACCGACCGAGCCGGTCCTTGAGCAGGTAGTCGGACGCACCGCGCCGCATGGCCTCGACGGCGGTCTCCTCTCCGATCGTGCCGGAAATGATGATGAATGGAAGGTCGAGGCCGGACGCCTGCAGCAGGTCGAGCGCCGCGAGGCCGGAGAACTGCGGCAACGAATAGTCCGAGAGAATCAGGTCCCACCCGTCGTGAAGCCGGCGCTGGAAATCAGCAGCATTGTCCACCCGCTCCACCACCGGGCGAAAGCCGGCGGTGCGCAGGGCACGCACCAGCAATTCGGCGTCACTGGGACTATCCTCCACCAACAGCGCTCGGAGGGTCTGCAACATGACGGTCAATCCTCGACCTTCGGCGGTTGATTCAATAGGAGCCAGTAGAGTCCGAGGTCGCCCACCGCGGCGGAGAAACGCTCGAAGTTGACCGGCTTCACGATGTAGCTGTTCACGCCCAGCTGATAGCTCTCGACTACGTCGCGCTGTTCTTTCGACGAGGTCAGCACCACGACCGGAATCACCTTGGTGCGCGGATCGCTTTTGACGCGGCGGAGCACTTCGAGGCCGTCGACCTTGGGCAGCTTCAGGTCGAGCAGGATGACGTTGGGTCCTTCGTTGATCCGTCGCCCCGCATGGGCGCCCTCGCCGAAGATGAACTCCAGGGCCTCGGCCCCATCGCGCGCCACGTGCACCCGATTGACCAGCTTCGCCTTGCGCAGGGCGCGAAGGGCGAGTTCCAGGTCCTGGGGATTGTCCTCCACGAGGAGCAGTTCAATGGCGTTGGGGTCGGTCATACGGGGGGAATTCCTGCGATGGTGAAATGGAAGGTAGCACCTTGGTCGGGAACGGCCTCCGCCCAGATACGCCCGCCATGCCGGTGCACGATGCGCTGCACGATCGCCAGGCCCACGCCCGTGCCGTCGTACTCCTCGACGCGGTGGAGCCGTTGAAAGACCCCGAAGAGCTTGTCGGCGTACCGCATGTCGAAACCGACGCCGTTGTCGCGCACGCTGAACTGAACGCCTTCGTCAACCGTACGGCCCTCGACCTCGATCACGGCTTGCGACCGTTTGCGGGTGTATTTGAGGGCGTTCGACAGCAGGTTGAGCCAGACCTGCTTGAGCAGGGCCGGGTCGCCCGAGGTCGCCGGCAACTCGCCAATGCGAATCTCCACCTCGCGGTCCGGCCACGGCGCCCCCAGTTCGTCGACCGCGGCGCGCACCACGCGGAGCGTGTCGAAACTCTCGCGCTTCAACGGGTGACGGTTGAGCCTGGAGAAGGCGAGAAGGTCGTCGATCAACGTGCCCATGCGCTGGGCGCTGTACCGGATCGTCGTCAGCTGGCGGCGTCCCTCCTCGGGCAGCAGGTCGCCAAAATCCTCCAGCACCGCCTGGGAGAAACCGTCCACGGCGCGCAGGGGCGCCCGAAGGTCATGGGAAACTGAATACGAGAACGCCTCGAGCTCGCGATTGGCCGCCTCGAGCTGCGAGGTGCGCTCGGCCACCCGCTGCTCGAGGTCCGCATTGAGCTGCTGCACCGTCTCCTCGGCCTTCTTTCGCTCGGTGATGTCGGCACGGATTGCGACATACTGCCGCGGTTTTCCCTGCTCGTTGAGGAAGGGTACGATCGTCGTGTCGACCCAGTAGTACGTGCCGTCCTTGGCCCGGTTCTTGATCTCCCCGTGCCAGACCCGGCCGTTCGCGATCGTCACCCAGAGGTCGCGGATGAACGCTTTGCTGTGATATCCTGAGTTGATGATCTCGTGATCCTTCCCGAGCAGCTCTTCGCGGGAATACTTCGAGATGGCGCAGAACTTGTCGTTGACGTAGGTGATCCGACCCTGGGGATCCGTGATCGCGACGATGGCGTGCTCATCCAGCGCGGACTTGAGGTCGAGCACCTCCTTGGTGGACGCCCGCAGTTCCTCCTCCGCTTTCTTCCGCTCGGTGATGTCGGCACGGATCGCGACATACTGCCGCGGTTTTCCCTGCTCGTTGAGAAAAGGCACGATCGTCGTGTCGACCCAGTAATAGGTGCCGTCTTTGGCCCGGTTCTTGATCTCTCCGTGCCAGACCCGGCCGTTTGCAATCGTCACCCACAGGTCGCGAATGAACGCCTTGCCGTGGTGATTCGAATTAATGATGCGGTGATCCTGACCGATCAGCTCCTCGCGGGCGTACTTGGAGATGGCGCAGAACTTGTCGTTGACGTAGGTGATCCGGCCCTGGGGATCGGTGACCGCGACGATGGCGTGCTCGTCGAGCGCCGACTTCAAGTCACCGATCTCCCGAAGCGAGTCCTTGAGCTGCTGATCGGTGCGCATGGCGGTAGGAAGGGGGACCGGAGAGCCGGCCGGGGCAGGGTTCAAACCGGACAAGGATCGTCCGGTTGGAGTAAGAGCCAGCGTTGCTGCAGGCGCGATGTGACCTGGCAGAACGTCTCAAAACTGACCGGCTTCACGAGGTAGTGCGCGGCCCCTAGCCGGGCGCACTCGATGATATCGCGATCGTCCCGCGATCCGGTCAGCACCACCACCGGGAGTGCGCGGGTCCGTTCATTCTCCCGAATCTCACGCAGAACCTCCAAGCCGGATCGCCCGGGCAGCATCAGGTCCAACAGGACCAGTTGCGGGAGCGGCGCCGGCCGACGGCGGGCATACCGGCCGGTGGACAGCAGGTATTCCACCGCCTCCGCTCCGTCGCCAATCACGCGCACCGGGTTGGCAAACTGGGCGACCTCGAATGCGCGCAGCGTGAGGGCGGCATCCTCGGCGCTGTCTTCGATCAGGAGGACCTCGCCGGGCGCCTGCGGTCCGCCGGCGTACGCGACGGGTGCCGGAGCCTCGGCCAGCGCCTCGCCTCCGCCCAGCAGTTCGTCGACCGAGACCTCCAAGGCCTTCGCGAGATTGGCGATGCTGCGCAGCGTTACGTTACGCCCACCCCGCTCGATGTCAGCGATGTAGGTGCGATGCAGGTCCGCCCTCCACGCCAACTCTTCCTGGGTGATTCCCAGTTGCTTACGAAATTTCCGGATCGTCGTCCCCAGACGTGCCTGTAGCGCTGCGTCGTCGATGGTAACGTGAGATTTTTTCGCCACTTTGTTTCAGGTCAGTGTATCAGCCGGGGCAATAGACTATCAGTGACATCGACAATTGCGAGGAGCCGGGAACAATTCCTCCGGCGCAGGGCGATGAGCGGCCGTGCCTTTACTCGCCGGACCGAAAGAAAATTCACGCAATTGACCGCGCCGCCGCGCGTTGACCCACCGGCAGGCTCCCGGATCCGCCTCCGAGATTATCCTTTCCGCGGTCGCGGCGGGCCTTTTTGCTCGGCCTTCCCATCCTCGCATGACCTCCGCCGAGATCCGCCAGTCCTTCCTCGATTTCTTTGCCCGCCAGGGACACACGATCGTGCCCTCGTCGTCCCTGCTGCCGGACTCCCCCGGACTGCTTTTCACGAACGCGGGCATGAACCAATTCGTGCCCATTTTTCTCGGCGACCGCGCGCCGGACGTCTCGAAATGGGCCGGAGCCCGCCCGTCCAAGGACACCCGGGCGGCCGACACCCAGAAGTGCATCCGCGCCGGCGGCAAACACAACGACCTCGAGGATGTCGGCTTCGACACCTACCACCACACCCTCTTCGAGATGCTGGGCAACTGGTCGTTCGGCGACTATTTCAAGAAGGAGTCGCTGACCTGGGGCTGGGAACTGCTCACCCGAGTCTGGGGCATCCCGCCCAAGCGCCTGTTCGCCACCGTGTACGCGCCCAACAAGGCCAAAGGCGATCCGGCAGAGTTTGACCAGGAGGCCTACGACATCTGGGCGGGCATCTTCCGCGCCGCCGGCCTCGACCCGGCCGTGCACATCGTTCACGGCAACAAGAAGGACAACTTTTGGATGATGGGCGACACGGGCCCCTGCGGCCCCTGCTCGGAAATCCATTTCAATCTGCTGCCCTCCGACGACGAGGCGGCCGGTCGCGCCCTCGTGAACTCCAGCTCGCCCCGCTGCATCGAGATCTGGAACCACGTGTTCATCCAATTCAACGCAAACGCCGACGGCACCTTCGCCCCGCTCGCGGCCAAGCATGTCGACACCGGCATGGGCTTCGAACGCGTCGCCGGCATTTACGCGACGACGAAGGGTTTCAAGGACTTCTCCGCCGAACCGTCCAACTACGAGGCGGACGTGTTCGCGCCGCTCTTCCGGAAGATCACGGACCTCTCCGGCCGGACCTACGCGCGTACCGTGCCGACGAAGCGCGAGGGCCTGAGCGAGCAGGAGCAGACCGACATCGCCTTCCGCGTGCTGGCCGACCACGCCCGCACCATCAGCTGCGCCATCGCCGACGGCATTCTGCCCGGCAATGAAGGCCGCAACTACGTCATCCGCCGCATCCTCCGCCGCGGCATTCTCTACGGCAAGAAGCTCGGCCTGAAGACCGGCTTCTTCGAACAACTCGTGGCACCGGTCGTCGAGTCGCTCGGCCCGGTGTTTCCGGAGCTCGTGCAACAGCAGGAAATCATCCGCCGCGTGATTCGCAGCGAGGAAGAGAGCTTCGGGCGCACGCTGGATCGGGGACTGGCGCTGTTCTACAAGGCGTTCGATGCCAACAGCGCCTCGTCCAAGGTTGAAGGCGCCCTCGCCTTCGAGCTCTACGACACCTACGGCTTCCCGCTCGACATGACCCAACTGCTCGCCACGGAGCGCGGGCTCACGGTCGACACCGCCGAGTTCGAGCGTCTGATGGAACAGCAGCGCGAGCGCGCCCGCGCGTCGCAGAAGAAGGAAGTCATCGTCGCCGCCACGGAGGGCGAGAGCGTTGATCAGAAGCCGACCGATTTCGTGGGCTACTCGGAAACCCAGGCTGCGGCGACGCTGGTTGAGGTGGTGAAAACGGACAAGGACACGTACCTCGTCTTCGACCGCACGCCTTTCTACGCCGAAATGGGCGGTCAGGCGGGCGACACCGGAACCGTCACGATCGCCGGCACCGACTTCGCGGTCGCCGACACGATCAAGGACAAGTCCGGTCGGTTCCTGCATAAGCTCGCGTCCGTTCCTGCGTCCGGCCTTCCGGCTGCTTCCTCCGCCGCCACGCTGCGCGTGTCGGTCGACCGCCGCCGCGCCATCTCCCGCCATCACAGCGCCGCCCACTTGATCCATTGGGCGCTGCGCAAGGTGCTCGGCACCCATGTCCGCCAAGCCGGTACCTCGAAGACTTCCGAGCGCATGCGCTTCGACTTCTCGCACTTCGAGGCGATGACGCCCGAGCAGCTCAAGGAGGTCGAACGGCTGGTCAACGAGAAGGTCATCGATAACGCGCCGGTGTCCGCCTACGAAACTGACTTCGACAAGAAGCCCGAGGGCACCCTCGCCTTCTTCGGCGACAAGTACGGCGCCCGCGTCCGCGTCGTCGACATCGGCGGCTACAGCCGCGAGCTCTGCGGCGGCACCCATGTCGCCACCACGGGCGAGATCGGCCTGATCAAGGTCGTCGCCGAGATGGCCATTGCCGCCGGCACGCGCCGCATCGAAGCCGTCGCCGGCCAGGCTGCGTTCGATTTCGTCGCCCAACGCGAGGCCGCTCTCGCCGCCGTCGGCTCCCTGCTGTCCGCCGGTCCGAACGACGTCGCGAAGAAACTCGAGACATTGCTCGCCCATCAGAAGGACCTCGAGAAGAAGCTCCGCGCCATCGAGCAGAAGGCGTCCGCCGCCCTCTCCGCCGAACTCGCTGCGGCTGCGGTGGAGAAGAACGGCCTGAAGTTCGTGTCCGCCGCCGTCACCGTGCCCGAGCCCGAGGCCCTGCGCCATCTGGGTTCGCAGGTGCTGGCCCGGTTGGGCGAAGGCGTCGTGACCCTCGGCGCCGCCTTTGGCGACAAGACCAGCCTCGTCGCGTTCTGCTCGCCCGCGGCCATCAAGGCCGGCTTCCAGGCTGGCAAACTGATCGGCGAAATCGCCGGACAGCTCGGCGGCAAGGGTGGCGGCAAACCTGATTTCGCCATGGGCGGGGGCAAGGACGCCGCGAAGCTCGAGGCCGTCATGGCCGCCCGCCTCTGACCGGCCCGGTTGCGCGCCGCACCACCGATTTCGCCTCTTGTGACATGAACCTCCGCGAGATCATCGATCACATCGCGAGCCAGGCCGACGATTTCCTCGCCGGCGCGTCCAACCGCGCCGAGGCCCGGGCCGGCGTGAACGAACTCATCAACGCCGACTACTTCAGTCTGACGCCGGCCGAGCGTCAGACCGTGGCCGATGGCGTCATGGCGATTCTGGAAGACGAAGGTTTCTTCGAGGCCGAACCCGGCGGCGGGGCCGGCGACACAGAGGAGGACGAAGAGGAGTGACCATGGTCAACTACGCGCAACCCGACCTGACCCGCCATCCGCCCCGCAGCCCGCGGATCCGCCTCGGCGGTTTCGTGCACCTGCCGCGCCTGCTCGACAAGACCCGCGCCTTTGCCGCCGGTCGCATCGGCGAGTACGTTTTCCCCTGCAACCTCGACCAGCGGTTCTTCTCCTTCACCGGCATCACGTCCGAGGCGTTTCTCGACGCGGTGAAGTCCGGCCGCTCGGACACGGAGATGCTCGCGTGGGTGCGCGAACACCTCACGCCCGCCCGCCTGCCCCACGAGATCGCTGCGTGGTCCGACTGGCTGGAACGCACGCCGCCCGGCGACGCGAAACGCCACCAGTTTTTCTCCGATGAAATTTCCCGGCTGGCGCCCGGCCGCGATGACATCGCCACGGCCTTCGACCGGCTGGAGTTGGATGACTATGTCAGCTTCGGCGGACGCGGATGAATCCGGCTGAGCCCACCTCTCCCGCCGGCGGCCCGGCCGCCCATGCCATCCTGGCGTTCAACGTCTCGAATTGCCTCGCGGTCCGTCGCACGGCCGCCGGCTACACTGCACCCTTCGTCGGCGACGACCGCAAATCCCTGGGCGAAGCGGTGAAGGCCGCGTTTTCGCACGTCACCCGCCCCGGCGAGCATTTTGTGGCGACGGTGGGCAGCACCGCCCACGCCATCGATCTGGTGCAGGTCGGAGAGCTACGCCCCAGCTCGGAGCTGGTCTTTCGCTCGCTCGACCAACTCGCCAGCGATCCGGCGGGGATGGATGCGCGGCTCGCGAGCCTGATCAAGGTCCTCGAACCGCATCTCCATGCCGTTCCTTACCTGCATCTCGACGAGAACGACTTCATCTACAAGTTCCGTCCCGAGAAGGAGCGCAACACCGGCATCTACGCGATCGATGCGCAGGCGAGCGCGCTGTACCAGTCGAAGCTCTGCGCCGCGATCAAGGCGCGGGCTCGGGCCCAGGAGCGCACCGCCGGAAAACCAGTCACGCTCGATTTCGGTGCCATCGAGTACGTGATGCCGAGTCACTTTGGTTTCTGCCTCGGAGTGAAGAACGCGATCGAGCGCGCCTACGAGACGCTCGCGGCCAATCCGGGCCGGCGCGTCTTCATGCTGTCGGAGCTGATCCACAATCCTTTCGTCAACGCCGACCTGCTCGCGCGCGGCCTCCGTTACCTGCAAACCGACAAGGGCGTGCCTTACGACGTGGAAGGCCGTCCGGCGCCCGACGGACCGGGCGGGGCGCCCCTGATCTGGGACACGCTCACACCCGAGGACATTGTCATCATCCCGGCCTTCGGCGCGACCGACGAGGACAAGGCCCGGCTCGTGCGCAAGGGGATCGCCGTCTGCGCCTACGACGCCACCTGCATGCTGGTGGAGAAAGTCTGGAAGGCGGCCCGCGCGTATGGGCGCGAGGGCTACACCATCGTCATCCACGGCAAGGCGGAGCACGAAGAGACCAAGGCGACCTTCTCCAACACCCGGCGCCACGCTCCGGCCGTGATCGTGCGCAACCTCGACGAGGTCCGCGTGCTGGGCGAGATCATCGCGAGCAACGACCCGCGGGTGCGCGCGCGCTTCTACGATGTCTTTGCCGGCAAGTACACATCCGGCTTCGACGTCATGCGGGACCTCGAGCGCGTGGCCGTGGTCAACCAGACCACCTTGCTGATGAACGAGACACTGGAGATCGTCGAACATCTGAAGACGGTGTTTCGCCAACGGTACGGCGCTGAGGGCGATCAACGCGTCGGCGGCGGCGCGCGCCGTGACACGTTGTGCTACGCGACCCAGGTGAATCAGGACGCCCTCACCCGCGCCCTCGCCGAGCCGCTCGATGCCGCGTTCGTGATCGGCGGCAAGAACTCGTCCAACACGTACCAGCTCTACCGGCTGTGCGAACAACGCCTGCCCGGCCGGGCCTTCTTCCTCCAGAACGAATCCAGCATTCGCTCGCGGGAGGAGGTGGAGCATTACGTCTTTCCCGCCCACGGTCCGGGGGCCGGCCATGGCGGCCACCTCGAGGTCCATCCGCTCTGGCCCAATGATTTCAGCCGCAAGCGGGTCCTGATCACCGGCGGTGCCTCGTGTCCCGACGGACTGCTCCAGCAGGTCATTTCCCGCCTGAACAGTCTCTGGCCGGCAGAATCGCTGCGCAGCATCGATGCGGTGCTGGCGGACCTTGAGGCCGCCGACCGCACCTAACGGCTGCGGCAGTTGCGCGCTGCGCCCGTTCCTTAGAAGCGGGTGATGATGCCGAGACGGAAACCGGCGCCCTTGCCCAGGTCGATGTTCGCCGTGCGGCCATTGAGCGACTGCTCGTAGGTACCGAGACTGTGATAGGTCGCGCCACCGAAGAAGCCGGTGCGGTTGGTCAGCCAGAATTCAGCGGTGAGCTCGCCGTAGAAGCCGGAGCTAAACTCGGATTGATCGCGCTCCTCGTCTGCCCGGACCGTGATGGTGCCGACATTCAGCACCTCTTCGACCCGGTAGGTCGTGCCGACATAGGCACCGGCAAATCCGGCGCTGGCGTTGAACGCGAAGCGATCGCTAACACGGAATCGCATCTGGGGGCCGACCCGAATGAGGTAATAAGCACCCTTGATCTGCCAGTAGCCATCGATCTGCGCGGCGCCGACCGTGGCGGTTTCGGTGCGTTGCACGGGCGTGTCACCGAGCGGGGTCGTCGTCTCGCGGCCGTTGAGGGAAATCACGTTGCCGTTGGCATCGGTCAGGTCGTTGAACGACGGGCCGCTGTAGGGCGAGTTGGGCGCCGCGGCGCCCAGCAGGGAGTAGTAGTCGGTCAGCGTGCGCAGCGTGCTCGTGATCGAGCCGCGGGCCTTGCTGTTCACATCCGTCAAACCGATGGATCCGCCAAGGCCCCACTCGATCCGGTTGCCGATCTTGCCGATCCGGCGGGCAAGGCTGAGCTCCACGCCGCCGGCCGCGTCGCCATCGGCCTCCGCCGACGCGCCGTCGCTGGTGGCGCTGTACTGGTTCATGGCGATCCGGCCGTCGCCGGTCACCTGGTTCGAATTCGTGTAGTTCCAGGAGCGGGTCTGCCCCGGCGTATAGGAAAGGTAGTCGCCCACCACCGTGGTGACGCCCTCGGCATTGGTCGAGGTGACCTGGTAGCGGCCGCCGGGCGTGCTGAACACGTCGCCGGTGGCAACACCGCCCACGCGCTCATTGAGGCGGGGGGCGTCGGTGATGACCGCACCGTTGTCGTAGAGGCGCCCGGGGGAGGTCTGGCCGAGCGGATCCAGCGAATTCGCGGGTGCCACGGTGCCCAGGTTGCCAAAACGCACATTGCCGCCGCCCGAACTCGCCCGCAGGCCGGCCGACACGGTCCAGAGGCTCTCGCGCAGGGCAAATTGCAGAGGAGCCGGAGCCTGGGCGAGGACGGAGGCCGCAGGCAGCGCAAAACCGAGGGAAGCGAGCAGGACGTGGTGGGACTTCATAGAGGGCAATGGCAGTGTGACGCGACGAAGCGGCAAAGGTTGCCCATAATTTCCGCCCGAAAGCAACAACGGGAAACGGTTTGCCGCGTTCCGGGGGCCCCGCTCCGAGTCTTCCCGGCCCGAGCTGGCCGCGCGAGCAGCCCCGCATGGCGGAGGAGCCGATCAGACATGCCGGGCAGCGTCCGCATCTCCGTACCCCTCGGCGGCGGGCGCGGGACGCGCCCGCCCACCCTCCCACCGGTCACCGGGTCACTCGTTGAATTCGTCGAACTTGCGCGCGGCGTCCTCGCTCTTGAGCGCCGCTGCCGCCTCGGGATCGACCGCCGCCTCGCGTTCGCGCAACCGGCGTTCCCTCACTCGCAAATCTTCCTCACGTTGCTCCAGCTCGGTTTCCTTTTCCTGCTGGGCCTGCACCTTCTCGAACAGGCGGGTCTCGCTGTCGTCGAGAAAGGCCTCCCGCTCCTTCAGCGCCTCCATCGCCTCGCGCAACGACTCTTCCTGCTTCGCCAGCTCGGTCCGAAGCTGCTCAAGCGCTTCCTTCTCGGCCACGGACAACTCCGCCTTGGGTCCGTCCTGACGCGAGGCGGCCACCAACCGCTCGCGGGCGAGGAGCACGGCCTCCATCTCCGCCAGTTCGCGTTCCCGATCGGCACAACGCCCCTCGAGCTCCGCGACCACGCGCTCGCGCTCGGCGAGCTTCATCTCCAGCGCGCGGAGGGATTTCTCCAGTTCCGAGGCCTGTCCGGCATCCAGCTTGGCCGGCTCGGTCAGCGAGGCGCGGGTGACCGTCACGATGTCCGCGATCTGCTTTCTTGCCTCGGCCGAGGCCTCGGAGATCTCAAAGGGGGACCGGGTGGAGAGGGCGGGACGGCGACGCGGGAGCGAAAGTTTGGGGATTCCCGGACGGGCGCCGGGAAAACGAATGACTCCAGGAGGTTTGGGGGCCTCAGCCATGTTACTTCTTAAACCAACGAGTCAATGAACCCAGCAGCCCTTTGCGAGGCTCTTCGACGGGTTCCACCGGCGCGGCGGGACGGGGTTTGTAAGGGGCGAGAACGCGGACCACCAGCGCTTCGAGCTGCGGATCGTTCAGGTGCTGCACGGCCCGCTTCAGGTCGGTACCGGACGACAGCTGGGCCTGGAAGGCGGTCAAGCTGTCGGGCAGCAACGCCACGACCGCCTCGACCTTGGCCTTCAAGGCGGGCGGCACGGGGCCGGACCCTTGGGACCACGCGGCGCGCTGGTCGAGCGGCAGGGCCCGGATGGCATGGGCTGCGGCTTCCACCACATGCAGGCCGCGCGAGCCGGGGCGGAACGGCAGGTAGCGGGCAATGGCCTGCTCGTCCACGTGCGACAGGGCGTTGAGCAGGGTGCGAAAATCTCCGCCCACGATCACCGTCTGCGACATCGTCTGGGTAAAGACGGCGAACTCCGCCAGCGTGGTCAGCTTCTCCAATTTGCAAAATTGCAGCGTATCCGGCGATAGCGCGAGGTGCTCGACCGGGAACGACTCGGGGATGCCGAGCTTGGCTAGATTCTTCATCACCGGGTTGTCGCGGCTCGCCGCCTCCTCGGTCTGTTGCAGCATCTCGCCGAACGGATCGTCGAAGGAGAGCGTGTCGCGCAGGATCGCGGCGAGCTCGTCCAGCCGCTCCTCCGGTTGCTTGCGCAACGCGAGCAGTTCGATGACCTCCTCGTGGCTAAGGTCGATGTACTTAGCCGGCGTCTCATCCGGCCCCTTGATCGGCCAATCCGGACCGTCAAGGTTCTGGGCAAGGCTGCTCAGCGCGGTGTCGACCATGATCGAGGTCGCAAACGCAGTCCGGATTTCGTCCCATTCTTTCGGCGTCGTTTTGGCGGGCATGGCAGGCATCGGGATTGGATTAGCTGGTTAAGACCTCGCCCTGACGGACGAGTTCGGTCGCGATCATACGGTAGTCGTTGACGACATTGTCCTGGGAACGCTCATCGGCATCCTGGCCGACGAGGTTGACCGGCAGGCCCAGGGTGACGGCGCGGCGGACGACCATGGCGTCGCGCACCTGGGTGGTGAAGATCTTGGCGGAGGGACCGACGCGCTTGGCGGTGCGAAATTGATTGAGGCGAAGCTGCATGCGCATCTTCGGCACCTCGATGTCCACGCCAGTCTTGATCGAGTTGAAGATGATGCCCTGCACCTGCGCCGGCACGCCCATGGACACCTTGCGGAAACTCGAGGACAACTGGTGGAACTTGCCCAGTTTCTCCACGAGCAGGGTGAACCCGATCAGGCTGAGCGCATCGGGATTGGACGGCACGTAGATCTCGTTCGCACAGAAGATGCCGCACTGCGAGGCGCGCAGGATATTCGGCGGGCAGTCGAAAAAGATGAAATCGTAGTTGGCCTCGATCTCGGCCAGTTGCTCCTGAAACACCACGTAGTGCGGACGCTTCGGATCGCCGCTGTACTCGTTCTCCAGATCGACGAGGTTGAACGTCGTTGGCAGGAGATCGAGTCCGGGCAGGAGTTTCTCCCCCGCCTTCCCCTCGACCACATCCTTCACGATGATGTCCTTCACCCGCGCGGTGCCGGGCTCGAAGATCGAGTACACCGCGCCCTCGCCCGTGGCGTTGATCTTGTTCCAGCGATCGAGGCGCAGGAGCCAGATGCTGGCGTTCGATTGCGTATCAAAATCACAAAGCAGGACCCGCTTGCCTGACTTCGCGAGACAGGCCGCCGTGTTGACGAGCAGGGAGGTCTTCCCCACGCCGCCTTTGTAATTAATGAAAGCAATCTTTCTCGCCATGATTCGTGAGGGAACAACGTGCGCTACCGTAGCAACTTGAACATGCGTCACGGGTCGGCTCCCGCGAGAGAAAAAAAAGTACCCTAGGGACCTTTCATGTTTTTTTCGCAACCCCTTCCAATCATGGAAATTTCATAACTTCACCGCCTTGTAACCGCACCGGCACCGGGACGACACGCCGGGCTGCCAAAGTGGCGGCCCCATGCGTCCCTTTATCCTCGCCGTCGACGATGAACGCGATGTCTCCGACCTGGTCGCCTTTCAGCTGACCCGGGCCGGGTGCACCGTCGTGACGGCCGCAACCGGGCGTCAGGCCCTCGAACGCGTCCATGCGCGCAAACCCGACCTGATCATCCTCGACCTGATGCTGCCGGACATCGACGGGTTCGGCGTCTGCGAGATCCTGCGGCGGCAGCCGGCCACCGCCACCATTCCGATCATCATCCTGACCGCATGGGCCACCTCCGACGCCCGCCACCTCGGCCTCGAACTGGGCGCCCTTGATTACCTGACCAAACCGTTCAGCCCGCGCAGCCTGGTCGAGCGGGTGCAAAGCCTCCTCACCCTCCGGGCTTCACCCGGCAAGCCTACGGTAGATTAACTAACGTGTCGGCTGCGCCGCCCTCGCGCATTGCCTCCGCTCCGGTCCGGGTCCACCTTGGCCCGGACATGGACAAGACCGCCCTGCGCGCCGCCCTCCTCCACCAGCTCGAATCCGATCTCGCCCTGCAAACCGCCGCCGCCCTCACCTCGCGCGACGAAGCGACCAGCGAAGAGAGCAAGGCGGAGAACAAGTACGATATGCGGGCCCAGGAGGCCGCCTACCTCGCCGAGGGCCAGGCTCGGCTCGTGGCGGACCTGCGCGAGTCGATGGCCGTCTACACGTCGCTGCCTTTGCCGGCCTTCGCGCCGGAGGACGCGATCGCGGTAGGCGCCGTGGTCAGCCTGGCCGGGGATGCCCGCTCCCCCGCATACTTCCTCGGGCCGCGGGCCGGCGGTACGGAGTTCTCGGTCGGCGACCGGCGCATACTGGTGGTCACTCCGGCATCACCCCTTGGCCGCCAGTTGCTCGGGCGGCGGCGGGGCGACACTGTCACGTTGCCCGGCGCCAAACGCCCGCTGGCCATTGCCAGCGTGGCGTGACGCACTCATCGCCCGATCACTCCGTCAGGTTGAAGACGATCGGGATCATCATCCGGAAACGCACCGGGCGACCGTCCTTCTTGCCCGGGTCGAACCGCCATTTCGCCACCGCCCGCAGGGTCGGCGCCTCGAAGACCGCGTCGGTCGAGCGCACCACCCGCGGCGAGATCACCTCACCTCGCTCGGTCACGGTGAACTCGACCACGACCTCACCCGCCTGGCCGCTGCGTTTAGCCTCAAACGGATAGGTCGGCGCCACGCGGTAGCGGGCGTTGGGCGGGTTGTCCAAGAGGTGGGCCGCAATGATCGGCGCCCCCTTCGTCCCGATCCCGGCGTCGGACGTGGACCAGGACACGGGAATGGTCGTGATCGTCTGGCCGGTGGTCAGCACCGGCTGGGTCGGCCGCATGACCGGACCGTCAATTGCGACCGAGCGGATCGTCTCGGGCAAACCCGGCACCGGCAGCGGCCTCTCCTCCGGCCGGTTCTTCGCGTCATCGGTGACCACAAGCTCCTCCTCCTCGTCCGGCGGAATCACGGGCACGAGGGCGATTTCCCGCGGCGGATCCTCCGTCACCAAGGGGATGACCGGGACGGCTGGCTTGAAACCCAGTAACAGGAGCGCATGCGCTCCGAACGAAACCGCCAGGGGTAGAAGCAGAGGGCGTTCAATTTTCATGGTAGGAAGGGTTCACTTCCTACCACGGGCGAACGCCGCGTTTCTTAGGGCGTGGCTCAGCCCTCGGTGTCGTAAATCTGAACGCGCGCCCAGCGGTCCTTGCAATTATCGATGAAGACCTTGTGGATCGGGTCGACCTGGTAGGCGTCGTGCGCAGCCACGTCCTTGAACACGCAGGTGATGCCAAAGTCGTAGCTGGTATCGATGATCGGGCGGGGCGGCACCGGCGCCGGGGTGCCCACATAAAAGGCGGACACCGACGAAATCGTACCGAGGGTCGAAACCTGACGGTGGAAGTCTTTCCGCAACTCGGCGCTGAGGCCGGGCTTGAGATAGAAGAGAACGGTGTGAACGAGCATGGGACCGGGATGCCAAACGACCGCCGGCGCGAAAGCGAGTTGAAAGCCGGCGGGCTTCGGGCCTTCGTGACCGCATGCGTTCCGTGTTCCTCCTCCTCGGTCTTGCCTGCCTGGCGTGCTTTGCCCGCGCCGATGCCGTGCCGCCCGAACTCGCCGCAGCCCTGAAAGACTTCCGGACTGAAGGCTCCTTTGGCTGGGGCTTCACCCAAACCACGGAGTCCAAGGGCAAGATTCTCGTGGAGACCTACGATCCGGCGAAACCCGAGGTCCTACGGTGGAACCTGATCGGCAAGGACGGACGCGCACCGACCGAAAAGGAAGTGCAGACCTATCGCGAACAACAGACCCGCCGGACCCGCGGCGAGACGGCGCCCAACGTCAAGAACCAGCTCGACCACGCCACCTGCACGCTGGTCGACGACGATGGCACGCGGGCGCGCTGGCGCTTCCGCCTCAAACCCGGGGCGGAAGACGACCGGTCCGCCGCCCACATGGCCGCCACGTTCACCCTGCATCGGCCGACCGGCACGATCGAACAGGTGGAACTCGCCAGCTTCGAAGCCTTTTCCCCGATGTTCTCGGTCAACATCGAGGAGGCCCGCACCGTGCTCGACTACACCCTGCCCGCCGACGGACGCCCCACCCTGCTCAAGCGGGTGTCGATGCGCGTGCGCGGACGCGCCCTGTGGTTAAAGTCCCTCGATTCGGACCTGTCCGTGGTGTATTCGGACTACGTCTACGCCGGGAAGAAGTGATCGCCCCCGCCGTCCGCTTCGCCCACGCTTTCCGGACATGAGCACCGCCTGGCTCGCCCGCGTTCCTTCCGCCTCCGCCTGGGCGCACCACCCCTGGACCGCCTACGCCCGGACCTCGGACGACGAGCGCGCCCGGATGCTCGTGATCCAACCGGTTCATGGGTTCGCCGACCACGGCCTGGGCCTGCCGCTCGATGCCGAGGAGGTGCTCGGCTCGGCCGTGCTCGAGACGGCGCTCAACCTGCCGGGCGCCCCGCTGGTGCGCGTGCTGCCGCCTCTGCGCTTCGGCCTCGCGCCGTATCCGTCGACCTTCTTCGGAGTCGATCCCGAGACGGCCCACGCCCAGGCGCGGGAGATCGCGCTGGGTGTGCGCGCCGCCGGCTTTCATCGGCTCGTCTTCTTCAACACCAGCCCATGGAACGAGGAATGGGTCGACGCCACCTCGCGCGATCTGCGCGCCGACCTCAGCCTGCAGACCTTCTTTGTCCATCTCGGGGCGCTGGGCTGCGATTTTCATCCCGCCACCGACGGACGCGCCGCCGCCCGCGCTGCGACGGCGCACGTGCTCGGCCGCGCGCCGGCGCCGGCCACCCGACCGGCCGACGTGCGCGACCCCGGGTTTCGCCCCGGCGCCTGGTTTCAACCGGAGCCGCTCAACGGTCCGGTGACGGACGGCGCCGACGCCGTCGCCCGGGCCGGTGGACACCTGCACCGCCTGCTGCGAGAGATCGCCACCCGCGGCGCCGCTCTTTTGCCGGCACCGGCGCCCGTCCGCTCCGAGCCCGCCGCTCCCTGGCCGCCGGTGTATCGGGATTCTCACTACCTGCCGGCCCTGACCCGCGACGAGCTCGAAGCGCTGCCGGACAAGGCCCGCGCCCTCGTGATCCTGCCCACCGGCGCCATCGAGCAGCACGGTCCGCATCTGCCGGTCGGCGTGGACGCGTTGCTCGGCCAGGCGTGGTTGGCCCATGCCCTGCCCAAGCTGCCCGCGGGCTGCCCGGTGTACGTCGCGCCGCCGATCATGGTGGGCAAGAGCAACGAACACACCGGCTTTCCCGGTACCCTCTCCGTGTCCGCGGCCACCCTGCGTCGTCAGGTCATCGCCCTTGCCACCCAGCTCAAGGCGCTCGGCTTCCGCCAACTGGCACTGCTCAACACGCACGGCGGCAACAGCGCGGTGCTCGTCTACACGGTGCGGGAGATCCAGGCCACGCTGGGTCTGCGCGCCGGCCTGCTCAGCGGCTATTACCGGCCCGAACTCCCGCCGCAGGAAGCCGCCTATGGCTTCCACGCCGGCGAGTGGGAAACCTCCCTGCTGCTCGCCGCCGCACCTGAGCTCGTGTTGATGGATCGCGCCGTCTGCGAGTATCCGGCCCGGCTCGACGATCCCGGCGAACTGCGGCCCGAGGACGCCCCGGCGGTCTTTTCCTGGCTCACGCGTGATGTCTCCCAGAGCGGGGTGATGGGCAACGCCCCAGCCGCCACCGCGGACAAGGGCCGGGCATGGCTGGACGACGCGTCCACCGCCCTCGCCCGCCGGCTGGTGGAGCTCGTGGCGTCCGCTCCGTAGCGCGCCATGTCCCTGTTCCACCGGCTGCCGCTGCACTGGCGTCTCACCCTCCTGATCACGGGGGTGTGCGCCGTGGCCCTGGCCGTCGCGTTCGCCGGCTATTTTTTCCTCGAGGCGTCGCGCCTGCGGGCCGAGGTCGCGGAACGCGTCGCCCCGCTGCAGACGCTGTTGAGCGAGCGCGCCGCCAACACCCTCGCGGCCAACCCGGAGGCGACCGACTTCGGCCTCAACGTGCTCGAACCCGACCCGCTCATGGTCGCCGCCGCGATCTATGATGCCGGCGGCAACCTGCGCGCCCGCTACGTGCGGGCCGGCAGCGCGGAAATCATCCCGGAACCTCGCGACTACGCCTTCGAGCTCTCGGCCGATCACCTCGTGATCTTTCGCCCGCTGGTGCGCGATCAGACGCGCCTCGGCACCCTTTATTTGCGCGCTGAGGTGGGCAGCCTCGTGCGGTCCCGCCTGATCGAGCCGGTCCGCGGCATGGCCATGCTGTTCCTCGGCACCCTGCTGCTCGCCCTGATCGCGTCGCGGCTGCTCCAACGCACGATTTCGCGCCCTATCACGGCGCTCGCCTCGACCGCCCAGTACGTCGCACAGGTGCGCGACTACTCGATCCGGACCCACGGCACCGGCGGCAGCGAAACGGCAGCCCTCGTTGAAGCCTTCAACTCGATGCTCGCCGCCATCCAGCAGCGGGACGCCGAGCTCACGGTCGCCCGCGAACATGCGGAGAGCGCCCGGTCCCGCCTCGCCGTCATCAATGCCCGGCTCGAGGAGGCCAACCAGACGCTCGAGGCCAACGTGCGCCTGCGCACGGCCGAACTCGAGCGCGCCCTCGGCGTTGCTCACGACGCCAGCGAGGCGAAGAGTGCGTTCCTCGCCCGCATGAGCCACGAGCTGCGCACGCCGCTCAACGCCATTATCGGTTACTCCGAGATGCTGCTCGAGGACGCGGACGAGCGCAGCGATGCCACCGCGGCGCGCGATCTGCGGCGCATCCTCGATTCCGCCCGCCACCTGCTCGCCCTGATCAGCGACGTGCTCGACTACTCCAAGCTCGAGGCCGGCCACAGCGAACTGCGCCTCACGCGCTTCGCCCTCGCCCCGGTGCTCGATGAAGTGTCGGCAACCGTGCGGCCGCTCGTTGCCCACGGTCGCAACCGCCTCTCCGTACTCGCCCCGCCCGACCTCGGTGAGGTCACCGCCGACGCCGGCAAGTTGAAGCAGATCCTGCTCAACCTGCTCGGCAACAGCGCCAAGTTCACCGAGCAGGGCGAAATCTTCCTCCGTGCGTCGCGCCAGCCGGGCGATGCCGGCGACCTGATCGCGCTCGAGGTGGTCGATACCGGCGTCGGCATGGACGAGGCCCAACTGAGCCGTCTGTTCACGCCCTTCTTTCAGGCGACGCCCGCCGCCGGTTCGCGTCATGGCGGCACCGGCCTGGGTCTCGTCATTTCCCGCCAGTTCGCCCGGTTGATGGGCGGCGACATCACGGTGTCGAGCTCGCCGCGGCGAGGATCCACCTTTCGCGTCGTCCTTCCCGCCACGGTGACGCAGCCGCGCGACGCCGCACGCGGCCTTGAGTCCGGCCCGATCCTGCCGTAGCCACCTCCCGTGCCCACGCTGCTCCTGATCGAGGACCATGAGTTGAACCGCGACATGCTGTCGCGTCGGCTCGAGAAGCGCGGCTACACCGTGGTGCTCGCCGAGGATGCGGACCTCGGTCTTCGGCTCGTCCGGGAACGGTTGCCCGACCTGATCCTGATGGACATGAGCCTGCCGGGGCTCGACGGCTGGGAGGCGAGCCGCCGCCTCAAGGCCGACCCGGCCACCGCCGCGCTTCCGATCATCGCCCTCACCGCCCACGCGCTCGCCGAGGACCGTGAGCGCGCGCTCGAGGCCGGTTGCAACGAGTTCGAGCCCAAACCCGTCGAACTCGGTTCCCTGCTCCAGAAGATCGAACGTCTGCTCGCCCTCCCCCGGCCATGAACACCGCCCCGACCGATGCCGCACCCGCCGACCCGTGGCGCCACCTGCGGCATGACCTGCGCACCCCGCTGAATCAGATCATTGGATACAGCGACATGCTGCTCGAGACGCTGGGCGGTGCCGCCCCGGCGCCGTTCCGCGACGACCTGCTGCGCCTCCAGGCCGCAGGCGGCGCCGTGCTGGCCCGGGTCAACACCGCCCTCGCCCCCGGCCGGACAGCAGCGACCGAACCCGAAGTGGCGGCCCTGCGCGCCGACCTGCTCGACCCCATCCGCAATCTCGTCGCCCAACGCGACCTGTGCCTAGAAACCGCCCGCACGTTCTCCCTCATCGAGGTCATCTCGGATCTCGACAAGATCGGCCTCGCCGCCGGCAACCTGCGCGCCCTGCTCGACCGGGACCTCATGGTCCCCGGCACCGTGTCGTCGACCCGGTCGCCCACGCCAGCGTCCACCGAGCCCAGCGGCGGACCAGCGCTCGCCGGACACCTGCTGATTGTCGACGACGATCCCGGCAACCGGGATCTGCTCGCCCGCCGGCTCGGGCGACTCGGCTGCACCGTCACCGGCGCCGCCAACGGCCGCGAAGCCCTCGACCTGCTCGCCCAGGGAAAGTTCGATCTCGTGCTGCTCGACATTCTCATGCCCGAGCTCGACGGCTTTCAGACCCTCGACCGCATCAAGGCGGATCCGACCCTGCAACACGTGCCGGTCCTCATGCTGACGTCGCTCGACGATGTCGCGAGCACGGTGCGCTGTCTCGAGGCCGGCGCGGACGACTACATTCCGAAGCCGTTCGACCCGCGGCTTCTGCAGGCCCGCCTCGGTTCCGCCCTGGTGAAAAAGCGCCTGCGCGACCAGGAACGCGCCCACCTCGTCGAACTCCAAGCAGAACGCGCCCGCTCCGAGAGCCTGCTCCAGAGCATCCTGCCCCGCGCGGTCTGCGACCGGTTGCGCAAAGGCGATTTTGCCATCGTCGATGCCGTGCAGGAGGCGACCGTGCTGTTCGCCGACATCGTCGGCTTCACCCGCATCGCCTCCACCCTCGCACCCGGGCGCACCGTTGCCTTGCTCTCGGAAGTGTTTTCCGACTTCGACCACCTCGCCGACCGGCTCGGGGTCGAGAAAATCAAGACCATCGGCGATGCGTTCATGGCCGTGAGCGGCGTGCCGGTGCCGGAGAAAAACCACGCCGCCCTCTGCGCGGAGATGGCGCTGGAGATGCTCGACATCATCGACAATTTCAACCGGCGGAATCACCTGCGCTGGAGCGTCCGCATCGGCATCCACACCGGCCCCGTGGTCGCCGGCATCATCGGCTTCCGCAAGTTTGCCTACGACCTGTGGGGCGACACGGTGAACATTGCGAACCGCCTCGAAAACCTCGGCGAAACCGGCATCCCGCAGGTGTCCGCCTCCACCGCGGAACGCATCTCCTCCCAGTTCCTGCTCGAGCCGCGCGGCCTGATCGAACTCAAGAACCGCGGCGAGATCATGGCCTACCGCCTGCTCGGCCGCGCTTCGTCCTGACCTCGCCCGCGCCGGTCAGCGGCGCGCCTTGACGTCTGCGGGCGTGACGTCCCCGGCGGACGCAAACTGCCGGCGCACGAAGGTCGCCACCGCCGCGATCTCCTCGTCGCTCAGCGCAGCGAAGGGCGGCATGACTGTACCAAACTTCTCCCGATCCGGCGGCAGCACCGCCGCTGGTCCACGCAGGAGCACATCGATGAGCCGCGCCGGATCGCCCGCCACCACCGCGCTGCCCGCCAAAGCCGGCTGCATGCCGGGCACGCCAGTGCCGTTCGGCATGTGACAGGCCGCGCACACAAGCTGGTACGTGCGTGCGCCCGGGGCGTCCGTCGCCGGCAGCGCCGCCGCCTCCACCGCGCGGGGCGGTGCGGGCGTGGCCGCGCCGGGCGACGTTTCCCCGGTGTAGATGATCCGCCAGATCCGCCCGCGCACGGTGTCGGTCACGTAGAGCGATCCGTCCGGTCCTTCCGCCACCCCGCCGGGCCGGTGCCGCGCATCCCGCGCCGCGACGAACTGCGTCCGTTGGGCAAAGTTGTCGGCAAAGGTTTCGTAGGCGCCGGTCGGACGCCCGTTCTCATCGACCGGCACGAAGGCCACCTGATAGCCGGCCTGATAACGGGGCGCGCGGTTCCAGGAACCGTGGAACGTGACAAAGAAGCCGTGACGGTACTTCGCCGGAAATTGCGTGCCGCTGTACACCGTCATCCCGAGCGGGGCCCAGTGACCAGGAAACGCCACCACCGGCCGGTCGTAGGTGCCGTCGGGCGCGCGGCGGCGGTTGTCGCCGCCAAACTCCGGCGCGATCATGTGCGCCTTCTTGATCGGATCGTAGTAAGTGTAAGGCCAGCCGAAGTCAGAACCGGCGCGGACTTCGTGCATCACCTCTGACACCCGCTCGGCGTTGTCGAGTTCGTCGTAGAATTCAGGTGCGACGACGTTCAGGTTGTCGCGTCCCATCTGGACCATGAAGAAGGTCTTCGCGACCGGATGCCATGCGAGGGCGAGCGCGTGGCGTTGTCCGGTGGCAACGCGGACGCCATCGGCCTGGGTCTGGCCATTCTTGGCCGCGTCGAAACGCCAGAAGCCGCCGTAAGTCTTGAGGAACTCGGTGGCGTCCTTCCCCTTGGCCCCGAGCCGGCGGTCGCCGTCGGCGTATACGTTGTAGGGCGAACCAATCTCGACCAGCATGCCGCCGGCCTCGTCGAACGCGAACGCCTTGGCGTCGTGGTCGCGCTCGGCCGGCAGGCCGGACACGATCGTTTCCATCGGTCCCGACGGCACCAACTCACCGTCGCGGTACGGGTGCCGGTACACCGCCGTGCGGGAGGAGTGGTAAAGCCAGCCTTGGTGCAGCGCGACATGCGTGCCCCCGTCGCCTGGCCCGAACCGCTCGATTACGTCCATCCGGCCGTCGCCGTCGGTGTCGCGCAGCGCGTAGAGCCGGCCAAATTTCCCCTTGGCGTAGAGGTCGCCGTTCGGCGCCACGACCAGATGACGCAGACGCTCCGGCGTGTTGCCCACCCGCTCGCCGACGACGACGTTGTCCGCCACCACCAGCGCGCGGAAGCCGGGCGGTAGGATGAGTCCGCCGTCGTCCGGATCGGGTGCGGGCAGAGCGGCGGGCGCGACGGGGGCAAACGCCGCAAACATGATCAGGGCAACCCAGGCGGGGCAACGGGTGAAGCGCATCGATCAGGCGTTATTCCACCCGGCGCCCGACGGCAAGCGACGCACGACGCGAGTTCGCTTAGATAGTTCAACGCCCGGGCGGGCGCGGTCGGTCGGATCGCAGACGCCGTGTCCATGACACGGTCGGCACCAGCCGCGCCGGATCCTCCACCCGCGGACGGGTCTCTTGGCCGGCCGCCTCGCGGGCCTTGTCCTTCTTGCTCTTGCGCCGGCCTTTCACTCCGCCCGTGGGCGGCGGAGGAACCGCGAGTTCGGCGGGCTCGAAGCCGGGCACCTGTTCGCGCGGCAGGTCGAGTCCGTGGCGTTTCTCGATCAGCCGGAAATGGGCGTGCGTGGCCGCGCTGACAAAACTCACCGCAGTGCCGGTCGCCCCGGCGCGGCCCGTCCGTCCGATCCGGTGCAGGTAATCATCGGTCGAGCGCGGCAAGTCGAAGTTCACCACCGCCGGCAGCCCGACGATGTCGAGTCCGCGCGCCGCCACATCCGTCGCCAGCAGGACCGCGAGCCGACCCGCAGCGAAGTCGTCGAGGACGCTCATGCGCGTGCCTTGACTGAGGTCGCCGTGCAACGCGCCCGCATTCAGTCCGGCTTTGCGCAGTTTCTCCGCGACATGCTCGGTGGCGTACTTGGTCGCCACAAACACCAGTACGCGTTTCCAGCCGGCTTCCCGGATCAGGCGGATGAGCAACTGCGTGCGCCGGGGCGCGTCCACCTCGATCACGCGCTGCCGGATGTCGGGCGCGGTCTCGGGCGCGGACGGCACGTCGATGCGCACGGGCGAGCGCAACAGCTGCGCCGCGAGCGTCTCCACCTCCGGCGGCATCGTGGCAGAGAAAAGCAGGTTCTGGCGGCGCGCCGGCAGCTGGCGCAGCACGGCCGCGAGTTCGTCGGCGAACCCGGCGGCGAGCAGCCGATCCGCTTCGTCAAGCACGAGCGTTTCCACCTCACCGAGTTTGAGGGCGTTGCGGGCAACGAGGTCGAGCAGACGGCCCGGCGAGGCCACGACGAAATCCGCGCCACCGCGCAGCGCCATCATCTGCGGATTGAGCGACACGCCGCCAAAGAGAACCTGGGTGCGAAAGGGCCGGGCGAAAAAACGCGCGTAGGTGCGAATCGCCGCCCCGACCTGCACGGCGAGTTCCCGCGTCGGCACGAGCACGAGCACGCGCGCATGACGCACCGCACGCCGGTCCGCCGCGAGGCGTTCGAGCACAGGCAGCACGTACGCGGCCGTCTTGCCCGAGCCGGTCTGCGCCGAGACGAGCACGTCCGCCCCGCCGAGAATCGGCGGAATCGCCGCGGCCTGCACCGGCGTCGGCGTCAGGTAACGCGACTCCGTGACCGCGCGCACCAGGGGATCGGACAAGCCAAGGGAACTGAACGTCATGCGACCTCATCGATGCCCGCGCCAGAGCGCGGTGGGAATCACAAATCCGCACGCTTTCCGACTGGCGCCGGAACGCCGTCGCAAAACTATGTCTTGAAATTCGCCGCGACGGGGCGTAACCGCTCGCGTCTTCATGAAGTCTCTCATCATCGCCGAGAAGCCGTCCGTCGCGGCCGATCTGGCCCGTGCGCTCGGCAAAGTTCCAAAAAAAGGCGACCACTATGAAAACGACGAGTTCGTGATCTCGTCGGCGGTCGGCCACCTCGTGGAACTCGAGATGCCGGAGGACATCGACAAGAAGAAGTACGGATTCTGGCGGCTGGAGACGCTGCCAATCATTCCGGAAAAATTTGGCCTCAAGCCCATTGCCGATTCGAAAGACCGCTTCGACCAGCTGAAGAAGCTGCTCGCGCGGAAGGACATCGACCAGGTGATCAACGCCTGTGACGCCGGGCGCGAGGGCGAGCTCATCTTCGCCTACCTGTACCAGCTCGCCAAGACGAAGCTGCCCGTGAAGCGCGCCTGGATGCAGACGATGACGACCGAGGGCATCCAGGCCGCCTTCAAGAATCTGCGCGACGGAGAACAGATGGCCGGCCTGGCCGACGCCGCCCGCTGCCGCAGCGAGAGCGACTGGCTCATCGGCATCAACGGCACGCGCGCCATCACCAAGCGCATGTTCGGCTCCCGCGCGGGCAACGTGGCCTCCGTCGGTCGCGTGCAGACCCCGACCCTCGCCATCGTCTTCGCCCGCGAACTTGAGATCCGGAATTTCAAGCCGCGTCCGTTCTGGCGCATCACCGCCCAGTTCCAGATCGCCAAGGGCACCTACGAAGGCACCTACCAGCGTCCCCAGTTCAAGAAGGCGGAGAACGACGAACACGACCGCATCGATCGCGTCTGGGACCAGGCCGTTGCCGAGGCCGTGCTCGCCGCCTGCGCCGGCAAGCCGCCCGCCGCCGTGCGCGAGGAAAAGAAGGCCTCGAGCCAGGCCAGCCCGCGCCTTTACGACCTCACCACCTTGCAGCGCGAGGCCAACGGTCGCTTCGGTCTGCCCGCCCGGCGCACGCTCCAGATCGCTCAGGCGTTGT
Source organism: uncultured Opitutus sp. (assembly GCA_964476565.1). Taxonomy (GTDB): domain Bacteria; phylum Verrucomicrobiota; class Verrucomicrobiia; order Opitutales; family Opitutaceae; genus CAMAXB01. Next base: position 19,193 of record CAYZBG010000017.1, on the reverse strand, counting down.
ACGAGCGGCACAAGGTCATCACCTACCCCCGTACCGATTCGCGCGCCCTGCCCGAGGACTACATTCCCACCTGCCGGCAGACGCTGTCCGTGCTGCCCGGCGATCTCGGCAAGCACGCGCAGACCGTGCTCAACGAGGGCTGGCTCCGGCCCAACAAGCGCATCTTCAACAACGCGCAGATCTCGGACCACTTTGCCATCATCCCGACCACGACGGTGCCGGGCAACCTCGACGAGATGGAGGCCAAGATCTACGACATGATCGCGCGCCGCTTCGTCGCGACCTTCTTCCCGTCCGCCGAGTTCGACGTCACCACGCGCATCAGCACGGTCGCCCCCGGACACGACTTCAAGACCGAGGGCAAGGTGCTGACCGTGCCCGGCTGGCTCGCCGTTTACGGCAAGGCTACGGTCGACGACGATTCGCCGGACTCCAAGGCCCTCCCCGCGCTCACCGCCGAGGACGGCGCCAAGGCGCTCACGGTCGAGGCCAAGTTGCACGCGGAGACGACCAAGCCGCCGCCGCGCTATACGGAAGCGACGCTGCTCTCCGCCATGGAAGGCGCCGGCAAGCTCGTCGACGACGAGGAACTCGCAGAGGCGATGAAGGAACGTGGCCTCGGCACGCCGGCAACGCGCGCCGACACGATCGAAGGCCTCATCAACCAGAAGTACCTCGAGCGCAATCAGCGCGAACTCGTGCCGACCACGAAGGCCGAGTCGCTGCTCGAGTTTCTCACCGCGGTGAAGGCCGACGCCCTGACCAAGCCGGACATGACCGGCCAGTGGGAGTACAAACTGCGCCAGATGGAACAGGGCCGGTTCCCCCGCTCCCAGTTCATGGGCGAGATCGTCGAGGTCACCAAGGGCATCGTCGAACGCACGAAGACCTTCGAGGAAGACGAGTCCAACTCGCGCCTCACCGACATCGTCTCGCCCACCGACGGCAAGCCGATGTACGAGACCCTGCGCGGCTTCAAGTCGCAGGACGGCACGCTCACGGTCTACAAGGTGATGAGCGGCCGCAAACTCGACGAAGCCGAGGTGCGCGCCCTCGTCGCGACGGGAGAGATCGGTCCGCTCGACGGATTTGTGTCGGCCAAGACCGGCAACCGTTTCCCCTCGAAAATCCGCATCGTCGACGACGAGAAGAAGCCCGGCCAGAAGAAGGCGGAGCTCGATTTCGGCAGCAAGGTCGACGTCAACACGCTCGAACCGTTCTGGACCGATCCGAAGACCGGCGCCGAGCTCTGCGAAGGTCCGACCAATTACCTGCTGCGCGAACGCGACGGCGACGGCTGGAAACAGACGTTCAGCGTCGGCCGCCTCATGTGCCAGAAGCCGATCACGCGCGAGATGGCCATCGACCTCATCGAGAAGGGCAAGACTGGCCTGATCGAGGGCTTCATCTCCAAGAAGGGCCGGCCCTTCGACGCGTTCCTCCTGCGCCAGGGTCCGAAGATCGCCTGGGAGTTCCCGCCCCGCAAACCGCGCGAAGGCGGCGCCGGCAAGGGTCCGCGCAAGCCCAAGGCTCCGCTCGACCTGACCAAGGCGCTCAAACTCGGCGAGAGCCGCGCCCACGACGGCGAACTTTACCAGACGGAGGACGCATTTGTGGTGGTCAAGCCGCAGGCCGATGGTTCCCCGCGCACAGTCTTCGAGGTCAAACGCACCCTCTGCGGCAAGGAGTTGCCCGCCGAAGAGATCGAACGCCTGCTCGAAACCGGCAAAACCGGCCTGATCGAGGGCTTCCTGTCCAAGCGCGGCACGACGTTCAGCGCGCACCTCGCGCTCTCGAAGGACAAGAAGAAGGCCGAGTTCGATTTCCCCGCCCGGTAACTGCCCCCGGGGGGTGTGCGTCTTCTTGTTATCGTGAAGGCCTCCCCCCTTGTTCTCCTGACTGTCCTGCTCGCCGCCACCACGGTCGGCGCAGGCGCACTTGCCTGGCATCAACACCAGAAACTCAAGGAGTTGCAGGCCGTCGCGGCGCGCAACGCCGCCGAACGCGCCGAATGGCAGGCCCGCCTCGCTGCCGTCGAGCGGGCGCCGATCGAGCCCCTCGCCGAGCCCACCGGTCCGGCCCCCGCGGCCGACGTCGCTCCCGCCGACGCCAGTGGCGAGACCACGGCGATCGCGGAGCGTCGCGGCGGACCCGCGGGCGGCCCCGGCCGTCGCGGCAACCCGTTGGTCACCCTCATGCAGGATCCGGCCTTCGCGAGCGCCATGATCACGCAGCAAAAGGGCGCGCTCGACCAACGTTACGCCGACCTCTTCCGCCGCCTGAATCTCACGCCGGCCCAGGTGGACGAGTTCAAGGCCCTGCTGGTCGAACGCCAGACCGCGGCCGCCGACGTCATGGCCGCCGCCCGCGAACAGGGCCTCGACGGCCGCGAGGCGCGTGACGAATTGCGCAAACTGGTGCAGGAAACCCAGGCCCAGACCGATGAGCGCATCCGCAGCCTGCTCGGCGAGGCGGCCTACACCGAGTACAAGACTTACGAGCAAACCCAGCCGCAGCGCGCCCTGGTCAGCCAGCTGTCCAACAAGCTGAGCTACACCAGCACGCCCCTGCAGAGTTCACAGATGGACCAGCTCGTGCGCATCCTCGCGGAAACCGGGAGCCGCACTCCGCGGGTGGGAGAAGGTGCCGAGTTTGCCGGCCGTGGCGATTTCGTGGTCGGCGCCATGCAAGGCGGCCAGGTTCGCATCACCGACGAGGTGATCGCCCGGGCTCAGTCCGTGCTCAACCAATCGCAACTCGAGGGCCTCAAGCAGATCCAGGCCGAGCAGAAGGCACAACGCGACATCGGCGAAGCCCTGCGCAACGCCAGCCGGGCCAATCGCGGCGGGACGGCTTCGCCCTAACTCTTTCTCGTAAGTCTTTCTCTTTCCTCTTCCTCCTCCCGGCCACGTCGTCTCCGAGAGAAAGAGAAAGAGAAAGAAGGAGAGAGAAAGAGGCGGAGAGGCGGGCGCAGAGAATACCCTTGCCCGTCCGTTTCGGCGGGACGTAACCTTACGCTCCGCCACATCCTTGCACCCATGATCGTCACCACCGCCCAACTGTTCAAACACGCCTACGGCAAGTACGCCATCGGCGCCTACAACATCAACAACGCCGAGCAGGCCATGGGCCTTTTTCGCGGCTGCATCGACTCGAAGGCCCCCTTCATCATCCAGATTTCCAAGGGCGCGCGCAGCTACACGGACAAGCGCATGCTCGAGGCCATCATCCGCTCGGCCGGCGAGATCTTCCCCGAGGCCATCTTCGCGGTGCACCTCGACCACGGTGACGAGCAGACTTGCTACGACTGCATCGACTCCGGCTTCTTCAGCTCCGTGATGATCGACGCGTCGCACGATCCGTTCGACCAGAACGTCGCGATCACCAAGCGCGTCGTGCAGCGGGCCCACGCCAAGGGCATCTCCGTCGAGGCCGAGCTCGGCATGCTCGGCGGCGTCGAAGAGGACATCAAGGTCGAGGAAGGCAACGCCTGCCTCACCGACCCGGCCGAAGCCGAGCAGTTCGTGAAACTCACCGGCTGCGACTCCCTCGCCTGCGCCATCGGCACCTCCCACGGCGCCTTCAAGTTCAAGGGCAAGCAGTCCCTGCACTTCGACGTGCTCGACAAGATCAAGGCCCGCCTGCCCGGCTTCCCGCTCGTCATGCACGGTTCGTCCTCCGTCCCGCAGGACGAGGTCGCCCGCATCAACGCCGCCGGTGGCAAGATCCAGGATTCGATGGGCGTCGACGTGAACGAGTACCTTCCCGCTGCCAAGCGCGGCGTGACCAAGATCAACATCGACACCGACGGCCGCCTGGTCTGGACCCGCGTGCACCGCGAGTTCTTCCGCGACAAGCCGGGTGACTTCGATTTCCGCCCGCCGGGCAAGATCTTCATGACCGAGTACGCCAAGTTCATTGCCAGCCGCAACCAGCTGCTCGGCTCCGCCGGCCAGCTCGACGACCTGCGCAAGAGCCTCGGCAAGTAAGCCCCGCGGCACCGCCTGCCTTTCGCCCCGCGTCTTGCGACGCGGGGTTTTTTGTGTCCGCTTCTCCGCGACGCCGCGCGCGGAACCGCCGGCCGCCCCGTCCGGTCTTCGTCTTACACCGTGGATACCTCCGCTTCACCTTCACCGGACGTCGTGCCCGACCTGATCCGGCGCGCCCAGGCGGGGGACGAAGCGGCCTTCGGCGAGCTGATGCAGGCGCACTACGAACCCGTGTTCCGCCTAGTCGCCTCGATCGTGCGCCACGATCACGATGCCCGCGACATCTGCCAGGAGGTCTGGCTCACCATTTGGAAAAAGCTGCCGGAATTTCGCGGCGAAGCGCGGTTCACCACCTGGGTCCACCCGATCGCTGTCCGCCGCGCCCTCGACCATCTGCGCAAGCGGCGGCGGTGGTACGATCGCTTCCTGCCCTTCGGCGGTTCGGACGACGATGAAGCCCCCGCTGTGCCCGAGCCGGCCGTCGACGACACGCCGCGGGAGGATCTGGAGCACGGCGACCGGCTGGCCCGCTTCAACGCCGCCCTGGCCTCCCTGCCGCCCCTGCACCGCACCGTGCTCGCGCTGCGCGAGGTGCAAGGACTCTCCTACGAAGAAATCGCCCGCGCCGCTGGCATTCCCATTGGCACCGTTATGTCCAGACTCCACCATGCCCGCCGAACCCTGGCGAAGAAACTCAAGGAATCCCCATGAACACGCTCCGCATCGCGCTCGTCCTCTTCGCGCTCTCCGCCGTGGCTCCCGTCGCCCGCGCCGCAGATGAAGCCCGCATCCGCGCCATCCTCGTCACCGCCTCGAACGAGAAGGGCCAGAGCGACCGCCGCCTCGCGGCCTTCGAACCGACGCTCCGGCGCATCCTGCGGTTCGAGAGCTATCGCTACGTCGGTGAAGGATCGGTCTCCCTCGCCGTACCCGGCAAGGGTCCGGTCTCGCTCGGGGACGGACACCGGCTCGACCTCGATGCCGAGTCGGCCGGCGCCGGCGGCATCCGGGTCAACGTGCGCTGGTCCGACGAGGGTCGCGTGCTCATGCAGTCCGGGCTGTCGCTCCGGCCCGGCGTGCCCGCCGTCCTGGGCGGCCCGCGCAAGGGCGACGGCGAGGTCTACGCCGTGATCGTGATCGGCAACTGATGCCCTAACCCACGGTTTTCCATGGTGTTGAACACACGGCCCGCCCGGAGTGAATAAACCCGCGGCGAGGTACGTCCCAAGGACAAACCAACCTTGGAAAACCCATGAAAAACCTCGCCTTGCTCTCCATGCTTAGCGCCACCGCCCTCACCTTCACCCCGGCCCCCGCGAAGGCGGACTCCGAGGGTGTCGCCGCCCTCGGCGGCTTTCTCGGGGGCCTGATCGTCGGTCAGATCATCAACGATCGCGACCACCACCGCGGCCCGGCCGTCGAGGTCGAAGTCAGCCACCGCCACGATGACCGCCATGATCGCTACGACCATCGTCGCGGCCACGGCTACGGCTACCGCGACGATCGCGATCATCGCCACGGCTACTGGGACACCGTCCGCGTGAAGGTGTGGGTGCCCGGGTATTGGGGCACCCGCTACGAACGCGGCTGCAAGGTCCGCTACCACGTTCCCGGCCGTTACGAATGGCGCGTCGAACGCGTCTGGGTCTCGAGCCACTCCCGCGGGTATTCATCCCGCAGCTACAGCCACCGCGACTGAGTCCCCCCCTGCCTCCGCCCGCCATGAACTGCCACGACGCCGAAACCCTGCTGCTCGCCGAACGGGAGGGCTCCCTGCCCGCCCCCGAGGCGACCCGGCTGGCCGCCCATCTCGAGGGCTGCGCGTCGTGCCGGCGACTGCGGGCGGACCTCGCCGAGGGCTTCCGCTCCTGGACCGCCGAGACCGCCGCCCGTCCCGTGCCCAATGCGCAGGCCGCCTGGCGCGACCTGCGCACCGCGTTGCACGGACCGCCCGAATCCCGGAAAACCCGGACCGGGTGGCGCTGGGTGTCGTTCGGCCTTCCACTTGCCGCCGCGGCCGCCGTCGCCGTCCTGCTCACGCGGCCCTACTTCGCGGGCCGTCCCGCCGACGCCGGCCCGGGCCTCGCCCGCGTGCAGTACGTCGAGCCGGGCACGCCGGGCGCCTCCACCCTCGTCTACGAGGATCCGGAGAGCGGCTGGCTGGTCATCTGGACGGCCGACGCCGACAACGGCACCGGCCTCTGACCCGAATGCTCAGCGCGCCGCGTGCGCTGCGGCCACGGCGAGGTATTTCTCGGCCCAGCCGCGCAGCCCGGCCTGCTCGTGCGTCGTCAGCGGCCGGATCACCTTGGCCGGCACCCCGGCGACCATCGAGCCGGATGGAATCGTCTGACGCGGCGTGACCACCGCACCGGCCGCGATCAGGCAGCGGTCGCCGATCTGCGCCCCGTCCAGGATCGTCGCATGCATGCCGATCAGGCATTCGTGACCGATCGTGCAGGCGTGGACGATCGCGCCATGACCCACCGTGCACCAGTCGCCGATCACCGCATCGAGATCGTCGGCGAGATGGACGACGGCGTTGTCCTGGATGTTCGTGCCTTCGCCGACAACGATCCGGGCGATGTCGCCGCGCAGCACGGCCCCGTAGAACACGCTGCTCCGGGGCTTCAACGTCACGTCTCCGACCACCGTGGCATTGGCTGCCACAAACAACGCCGCCGCCGTGTCCGGCGTCTTCTTTAAGTGACGTTCGAGGCGAGCATGCACGTCCATCGCCGCAGTCTGGCCCCGCCTCCCGGCGGGCCAAGCCTTATGCGCGACGCGACGGTTCGTGTTTGTCTGGACGACGCCCGCGGGCATCGCCGCCAAACCACACGGCCCAGCCGACTCCCAGGGCGACGGAGAACAGGAGCACTCCGCCCAGAATGCCTGCGGCCACGGCCAGATGATAAAGAGAGGCGATAGTCACGTTCGCCCCGTAGACGCCCAAAGCGCCAAGAAGTTTCTCGCGGAGCGGTAATTTGCATCCAAGCTGCTGGGGCTTTCCTGCATGGAGACCTTCACCCACCTGTGGCGCGGCCTGCTGGGCATTGCCGCCTTCCTCGCGATCGCCGCCTTGTTCAGCACCAATCGTCGCCGGATTCCGTGGAAGGTGGTGGGCATCGGGATGGTGCTGCAGATCGCGATCGGATGGGTCGTGCTCTACGCCCCGCCGGTGCGTTACATTTTTGAGGCGGCCGGGGCCTTTTTCGTCACGTTGCTGAGCTTCACCAACGAAGGCACGTCCCTCGTCTTCGGCTGGCTCAACACCATCGCGGGCGGCAACGTGGAGGGGCTTCCGTTCACCCAAGGCGGCCCGATCTTCGTCATCTCGGTCCTGCCCACGATCATCTTCTTCGCGGCCTTCACCTCCCTGCTCTACCGGCTCGGTATCCTGCAGGTGGTCGTCTATGCGTTCGCCTGGTTCATGTCGAAGACCCTGCGCCTCTCCGGCGCCGAGACGCTCAGCGCATCGGCCAACATCTTCGTGGGCCAGACCGAGGCCCCGCTGCTGATCAAGCCCTACCTCAGCCGCATGACCCGCTCGGAACTGCTCGCGATCATGGTCGGCGGCATGGCCACGATCGCGGGCGGCGTGATGGCCGTGTACATCGTGCTCCTCGGCGGCGACGATCCCGCCGAACGCGTCCGCTGGGCCACGCACCTGTTGACCGCGTCCGTGCTGTCCGCCCCGGCCGCCCTCATCGTGGCGAAGATCCTCCTGCCGCAGGAGGAGCCGGTGGACAACTCTCTCGCCCTCAACGTCGAAAAGCCCGGCGCCAACCTGCTCGACGCCATCTGCCTCGGCACCACCGATGGCATCAAGCTCGCCGTCAACGTCGGCGGCATGCTCATCGTTTTCACCGCCCTGGTCGCCCTTGTGAACTGGACGCTGGCGCAGTGGCTCGGCAGCTGGACCGGGCTCAACGCCTGGGTCGCCGACGCGACCGGCGGGCGGTACGAGACGCTCTCGCTCCAGTTCTTCTTCGGCATGCTCGGCGCCCCCCTGGCCTGGCTCATGGGCGTGGACAGCGGCCACCTCATCACGGCCGGCCAGTTGCTCGGCGAAAAGACGGTGCTCAACGAATTCTACGCCTACTTCACCATGAACCGCATGCAGACGACCGGCGTGCTGACCGACGACCGTACGCGCATGATCCTGACCTACGCCCTGTGCGGTTTCTCGAATATTGTCTCGATCGGCATCCAGATTGGCGGCATCGGCTCCCTCGCCCCCGAAAAGCGCAGCGAACTCGCCCGGCTCGGCTGGCGTGCCCTGCTCGGCGGCAGCCTCGCGTGCTTCCTCACCGCCTGCGTGGCCGCGATGCTGACCTGATCAGCGTCCGGTCAGCGCCCACACCGTCCAGCCGCAGGCGAGCAGGGCGAGGAGAATGGACAGGAAAGTGCCGATGATCACGTACTCCGCGAAGGCCTGATCCTCCTCCATGCGCTTGAACCGCGCCAGCGCCTTCACCGCCACGATGACCGACACGGCGAGCGACTGGCCGGTGACGAGGAACACATAGATCAGCAGCCGTTCCAGCGCCCCGATCACGCGGCCGTTGCCCGTGCCTTCGCGATCCGACCGCTCGGCCTGGGTCGCGCTCGACTTCAATCGCTGGAAGAACCAGCGCACAAAAAAGTTTCCTTCCTTCACGCACAACAAGGCCCCGGCCGCCCACACAAAGGCCGGCGCCGGGATGACGGTGAACAGGGCTTCGAGCCACGCCGGCGGCGGCGAGACGCCGCACCACACCAGCGCCGGAGCAACGAACAGCAGGAGGAGCAGCAAGCGCAGGCCGGATGCCTCGGCCTGCCGCGCCGGCGCCGCCTCATACACCCCGAGCACCAGCGGCGGCATCACGAGCTGGCCCAAGGCAATGACCGCCCATGACCAGCTCCCGTCGGAGAAGACGAGACACAGGGCCCCCTGGGCCGCCCCCAGGACCGCCGCCGCCCACCACGAGGCCGGTCGCGCCTCCGGCAGGACGAGCACCCGGACGAGCAGCACGGCCGAGAGGACGAAGGGAAAGGCGGAAAGCCACATGCGGAAAAGCCTTGGGAGAGGCCGGGCAATTTCAAGGGCCCAGACGCGCCCTAACTCCGGCCGGACAAGGCGCCGTCGAGCACCGCTTCATACTGGCGCAGCAAGGTCACCCACGTCTCCAGGCGCCCGGCGTGCAGATTCTTGTAGACCGCTGGTTCCGAGATGCCGAGCGCGGCCGCGAGGTCCGCCACGGACCGGCCTTGCAGCCGGCCGAGTAGGATCTGCCAGCGGTTCGGTTTCCACCCTTCGGTCCAGGCGGAGAGCAGTTCCACCGCCGCCTCCCGCGCCACCGCATCGCCTGGCAGGTCGCCGGCCAGCGCAAACCGGCCTCCCTCGCGCTTGAGCCGCTCGACCTGCTCCCGCGCGACGTGGAAGGCCGGTCCGTCCATGCCCAGCGCCTGCTGCGGGTTGATCGCCGTCACAATCCGACCTACCGCCACCGACAGCCGGATCTCCGCCGGCAGGCCGGCGGCGCGGATCCGCACCAGGTCGGCAAACAGTCCCCCGGCCCGGCGGTACACCGCCTGAAACTCATCCCCCAGCGTGAGCGTGTACGGCGAGGCCAGCGCCCCGTTGCCCGCCGACACCGCCGCCAGCTCCGCCGCGAGCGCGCGCTGCAGCGCCGCCCGCGCCTTCAGGCGCTTCGAACCGACCACATCGCCGATCACCACCAGGTATCGCATGGGCCGAGCCTGACCTAAACCAAAATGGTTTCAATTCTTATTTTTAAACCTAAATGGTTTATTAATGCCCGATTAAACCTTTCCGGTTAATCGCTGTGCCTCCGCCGTTTCCGTACGCCAGCCGGGGGACCGACCGGAAAACGACTTGTCCCCGGAGGCGTCCGCCCTTCCCCTCGCCTCCGTCCTCCTGCCGTGCCGACATCTCCGTCCCGTTCGTTTGTGCTGTGGAGCTACCTGCTTGCCACCAGCCTGCTCACCGCTGGCGTCGGGCTGGCGGCGGCGCGTTTTCCCGGCGGCTTCGACTGGGCCTACACCGTCATGTCCGCCCTCGCCTCCGCGAAACACAACCCCGAGGGCGGAGCCTGGTTTGCCGGCGCGCTCGCGCTTGCCCTCGGCCTGCTCTGGCCGGCCGCGCAACGGGTCCGCCACGAGGTTCTGACCCGGGGCGTGACGCCCGGACGCGGGCACCTTGCCCTGCGAATCGGCCTTCTCGGCGGCATCTTGGTCGGCCTCGAACGCCTGCTCATCTTCCACGCCTCCTCGCACCTGCCCAAGGCCCACGAGGTGCTCGCCGTGCTGACCTTCCTGAGCCTCTACGGCGGGCTCTTCGCCTTGTTTCGGGAACGCCTTCGTCTTCATCCGCAGGCCTTCTGGCCCGCCGTCGCCCTCGCCGTGCCGCTGGTCGCGATCGGCGTGAGCCTCGCGTTTCTCTATTTCGACCAGCGCGATATCGGCTGGGTCGACCGCCGCTGGCGTGACTTCGGCATTCCCGTCACCTTGAGCTTCGCCTTCTGGCAATGGCTGGGGGCCGCGACCCTGTGGGCCTGCCTCGGCTACCTCGCGCTCGCCTCGCCGGCAGAACGCTCAGACCGATCCCCGGCCTGAACCCCTGCCGCATGCCGCCTTCCTCCGACACCTCCGTTCGCGCCCCGCGCGGCCTCGTGGCGTTGCTCGCCACCCTTTCGGCCGTCGGACCGTTCGCCGTCGACGCCTACCTCCCCGCCCTCGCCGCCATCGGCGCTGACCTCGGGGTCTCCGCCTTGTCGGTGCAGCAGACGCTCACCGCCTACATGGTGCCGTTTGCCCTGATGAGCCTGTGGCATGGCGCGTTGTCCGACGCCTGGGGCCGCCGGTCGGTCATCCTCTGGGGCACGGCGCTCTTCCTGGCCGCTTCGGTCGCCTGCGCGGTGGCGCGCTCCCTCGAAGCCCTGCTGGTCTTCCGCGCCCTGCAAGGCATGACCGCGGGCGCCGGCATGGTGGTGGGCCGGGCCCTGATCCGCGACCTCTACGACGGTGCGGTCGCCCAACGGGCCATGGCCCAGGTGTCGCTCATGTTCGCCCTCGCGCCTGCGCTTGCCCCGGTCATCGGCGGCTGGGTGCTGGACGCCTTCGGCTGGCGCGCAGTCTTCGGTTTTCTCATCGTCTTCTCCGCCGGCACCTGGGCGTGGTGCCCGCGCGCCTTGCCGGAAACACTGCCGCCGGAGCGGCGCCAGCCGCTGCACGCCGCGTATTTGCTCCGAGCCTACACGACCGTGCTGCTCTCGGGTCCGTTCATGCTCGTGTGCGCCGTCATCACCCTGATGTTCTCCGGCTTCTTCATCTACGTGATGGCGGCACCGGTCTTCCTGATGGAACACCTCGGCGTTCCGGCCACGGGCTTCCTCTGGCTCTTCGGACCCGCCACGCTCGGCATTGCCGGCGGCTCCTATGTGTCGGGGCGCACCGCCGGCAAGATGACGCTGCGCCGCACCCTTGCCTGGGCCTTCGGCCTGATGGGCGTCGCCGCTGCGGCCAACCTCACCCTGCACCTCGCCCGCCCGCCTTCCCTGCCGTGGTCCGTCGCCCCGCTGTTCGTCTACTCCCTCGGCATGTCCCTGGCCTTCCCGGTCCTGACCCTGCGCGCCCTCGACCTTTTCCCGGAACAACGCGGCCTCGCTGCGTCGTGCCAGAGTTTCGTCCAGACGCTGGGCGCCGCCGCCAACGCCCTGCTGGCCCCGCTGGTGTGGGATACGACCGTCTCGCTCGCGCTCACCCAGACGGCCCTGCTGGGTCTGGCACTGGTAGGTCTGGCCGTGCCGGTGCGTCCGCCGCCTCCGCCACCGGCCTGAGCTGCGCGTCCCGGCGGGCGAGCAGATCCGTCAACGCGGCGCGTACCGCGGAGGTCTCGAGGTAGGCGTCCCGGCGCCGCCGGTCCCCCCGCACGCTGAGGCCGGCGTACACCTGCAGCTCGAAGGCCACCCGCAGGCGGCGGGCCTCGTCGCTGCGCCCGGCGGCCTCGAGCAGGAACATCAGCGCCTCGATGGTGGAAAACTGGCCTTCGCCCTGTTGGTTGCGCAGCCAGTAGCGGCTCGTGCCGGTCATGGGCAAACGCACCTTCCGACCCCAGCTGCTGATCGCGCGCACCATCGTCGAGGCCTGCTTCCAGGTGCCGTCCACCAACACGACCTGCAGGGGTTCGGGCACCTCGGCCGGCAGGTCGTCGCCAAAGGGATGCAGCACCCACAAGGTGTGACCCGGCCGCCGCACCGACTCCGCGTCCGCCGACGCGGCGGGACGAAACAGGTGCTGCCCGGAGCCCGGCACCAGGCGCTGGATCAGATGCCCCGTGCTGGTCGGCCGGACCATCTCCCCTTGGTGCATGAGCACATCGACCGCCCACGGCAGCCCCACCGGTTCCTGCCAGGCGCACAGGCACCAGGCGCGGGGTTGATAGCAACGGACACAGCGGGGGGAGGAGTTCAGGACGACGCTGCGGGCCATGGCGCCGCCATCGGGAGCGCCACCGCGCCCACCGTCAACCCGGGAAACGCCCCGACCGCGGACGCCGCCCAAAAAAGCCTTCCCCTCGTCCGGTCCGGCCTGTTCCCTGAGGGTTTATCCATGTCGCCCGCCCAGGAAATCGCCCGCCGCCGCACCTTCGCGATCATCTCGCACCCGGACGCCGGCAAGACCACGCTCACCGAGAAGTTCCTCCTGTACGGCAACGCCATCCACCTCGCCGGCACCGTCACGGCCCGCAAGAGCCAGCGCGCCACCACGTCGGACTGGATGGAACTCGAAAAGCAGCGCGGTATCTCCGTCAGCTCGACCGTGCTGCAGTTCGACTACGCGGGCTACGCGGTCAACCTGCTCGACACCCCCGGCCACAAGGATTTCTCCGAAGACACCTATCGCGTGCTCACCGCGGTCGACGCCGCCCTGATGGTGATCGACGCCGCCAAGGGCATCGAACCGCAGACGCGCAAGCTGTTCGAGGTCTGCCGCCGTCGCGGCGTGCCGATCTTCACCTTCATGAACAAGTGCGACCGGCCGACGCTCAACCCGCTCGCGCTGATCGACGAGCTCGAGAGCGTGCTCGGCCTCGCCCCCTGCCCGCTCACCTGGCCGCTCGGCAACGGACCGTCCTTCCGCGGCGTCTACGACCGCCGTTCCAAGGAGGTTCACCTCTTTGAACGCACGCCGCACGGCGCCTACCGCGCGCCCGTGCACGTCACCGGTCTCTCCGACGCCACCGTCCGGTCAAAACTCGACGACTACACCTACAACGAGGTCTCCGAGCAGATCGAGATGCTCGACGGCGCCAGCGCCCCCTTCGATCTCGCCGCCGTGCAGGCCGGCAGGCAGACGCCGGTCTTCTTCGGGTCCGCGGTGAACAATTTCGGCGTCCAGCTCCTGCTCGAGGGCTTTCTGCAAAATTCGATCCCGCCCACCCCGCGCCGGTCGACCTCCCTCACCGTTCCGGGCGCCCCCGCTCCGACCGAGGCGCGCGAGGTGCCGATCGATCATCCGAAGTTCTCCGGCTTCGTCTTCAAGATCCAGGCCAACATGGATCCGCGCCACCGCGACCGCATCGCCTTCGTGCGCGTCTGCTCGGGCAAGTTTTCGCGCGACATGGTCGTCACGCACCAGCGCACCGGGCGCAACGTCCGCCTCTCCTCCTCGCACAAGCTCTTCGGCCAGGAACGCGAGACGGTCGACGAGGCCTGGCCGGGCGATGTGATCGGTTTGGTCGGACATGACAGCTTTGGCATTGGCGACACCCTGACCGAGGACCGCACCATCGCCTACGACGAGATCCCGCGTTTCCCGCCGGAGGTCTTCGCCTACATCTCCAACCCGAACTCCGCCGATTCGAAGAAATACCGCGCCGGCCTTGAGCAGCTGCTCCAAGAGGGCGTGGTGCAGTCCTTCCAGCCGCGCAACGCCCCGCCCGGCGCCACGCTGCTCGCGGCGGTCGGCCCGCTCCAGTTCGAGGTCGTGCAATACCGGCTCAAGGCCGAGTACGACGCCGACTCGCGCCTCGAGACCGCGCCCTGGACCCTGCTCAAGTGGCTCGAGCCGCACCCCAGCCTTAAGAATCCGCAAAGCCTGATCGTGGCCAGCGGCGTGAGCTTCGGCACCGACAAGTTCGACCAAACCGTCGTGCTCTTCCCCAACGACTGGACCATGCGGTACTTCGTGGAGAAGAACCCCGAGCTGAAGCTCCACGACCTCCCGCTCGAGCAGTCGCGGTAAGGGGCGCAGGGGACGGCGGTGGTGCGCTCCCGCCGGCGTCTTCCCGCGGGTTGCAGCTGACTTTTGGCGCCGGTCCGTGCCACGCTCCGGGCATCCCCATGAATGTCCGCCTCCTCCCCGTCCTGCTCGCGTGGTCGCTGCTCGTTCCGGCGGCCGTTTCCGCTGCGTCTGCCGCATCACCGTGGTCCCGGGAGCGGCTGCAGGCGTGGTGCATCGTGCCGTACGACGCCCTGAAGCGCACGCCGGAGCAACGCGCCACCCTGCTCCGCGAGCTCGGCCTTCGCCGCTACGCCTACGACTACCGGCCCGAGCACATTCCGACCTTCGACCGCGAGGTGGAGGTCATGAAGGCCGCGGGCATCGAGATCACCGCCTGGTGGTTCCCGACCACTCTCAATGACACCGCGCGCACCATCCTCGCCGTGATCGAGCGTCAGGAGATCAAACCCGACCTGTGGGTGCAGGGCGGACCGGGCGGGCCCGTGCGTACCCCGGCCGAACAGGCCGCCCGCGTGCAGGCCGAGGTGAACCGCCTTCGTCCGCTGGCCGTTGAAGCGCGCCGCCTCGGTGTGCGGCTGGGTCTCTACAACCACCTCGGCTGGTTCGGCGACCCCGACAACCAGCTGCTCGTGCTGGCCGCGTTGCACGCCGAGGGCCTCACGAACGTGGGCATCGTGTTCAATTTTCACCACGCCCACGACTACACGCGCACGTTCGTCCACCTCTGGCCACGCCTCAGCCCCCACGTCATCGCGATCAACCTCAACGGCATGGTGCCGGGCGGCGATCGCTCCGGACAGAAGATCCACCCGCTGAACGAGGGCACCGAGGAATTGTCCTTGCTGCGCGTGATCCGCGCCAGTGGCTGGCAGGGCGACGTCGGCGTGCTCTCCCACGTCGCCGAACGTGACGCCGCCGAGACCCTGGCGCGCAACCTGGCCGGCTACGACCGCCTCATGGCCGCGCTCGACGCCGAAGACGCCGCCTCAGCACGATAAGCCCGCCGTCCCATGCCGCCATCCGATCTCGCGTCGTTCCGCCTCCTCAGCCTCCAGGTGGGCCTGCCCCAGACCCGCGGCCGCGCGGATGCCACCGATCCGATGGACCGCGTCTGGACGTCCGGCATCCACAAATCACCGGTCACCGGCCCGGTCGCCGCCGGGCGCACCGGCCTCGCCGGCGACGGTCAGGCTGACCTCGTCAACCACGGCGGTTCCGACAAGGCGATCAACGTGTATCCGTCCGACCACTTCGCCGCCTGGACCCGCGAACTCGGCCGTCCGCCTTCGCCCGGCAGCTTCGGCGAGAACTTCACCACCGCTGGTGCCACCGAGGCCGACGTGTGTATCGGCGACGTCTTCCGGCTCGGCACCGCCCTCGTGCAGATCTCCCAGCCGCGCCAGCCCTGCTGGAAACTGGCCCGGCTCTGGCGTATCGCCGATCTCGCCGCCCAAGTCGAACGCACCGGCCGCACCGGTTGGTACGTGCGCGTGCTCGAGCCGGGCGTGATCGAGGCCCCGGCGGACTTCGTGCTCACCGACCGGCCGTTCCCGCAGTGGACCGTCGCCGAGGCCAATGCGATCAAGTACCACCGCAAAGACGGCCTGGCCGCCGCCCGCGCCCTAGCCGCCTGCCCGGCGCTCTCCGAAGCCTGGCGCACCAGCCTCGGAAAACGCGGCTAAACGGTCGGACCGGGGGCAGGAGACTCCGGTTGCTTGATCGGCAACACACGGCGCAAGGTTGCGACCTGCGAGTCGGAAAAAACCGGGAAAACGAGAAAGAGAACGATTAAGAGAACGAAGCGGCTGTCTCCTGCCTCCCGCCTCCTGTCTCCTGTCTCCCGCCTCCTCATCGCTCAAGTCCCGAGGTCGAGCACGGCGCGGACGAAGGCCGCGCGCGTTTCCATGTGCGGGTTATGCCCCGCCTCGGCCAGCACTTCGATCGCCGCCGCCGGGAAGAAGCGGTGAATCGACGCGTGATCCTCGGGCCCCACATAGCGGGATTTCCCGCCGAGAATGAAGCCGACCGGCCCGTCAAACCGTTCGTCGTCGGCCAGCGGGTTGCCTTCGATCTCCGGCAAAGCGGCCGTGAGCACGGGCAGGTTGATCTGCCAGCGCCAGGCGCCTTCGTTCGTCCGGTCGAGGTTGGTCACGAGAAACTTCCGCATCGCCCAGTCCGCGACCCGCGCTTCGAACCGCAGCTCGGCCTCGCCGCGCGACTGCAGGCTGTTCAGATCGAGCTCGTTCATGGCGGCGAACTCCGCCCGGTGCGCGTGCGAGAGGTAGGCCTTCGGCGCAATGTCGACCACGAGGAGACGCTCGACGCGTTCGGGGTGCCGGCAGGCAAGCGCCATCGCTACCTTCCCGCCCATGCTGTGGCCCAGGAGGGTCACGCGCCCGAGCCCGTGCGCATCGAGCCAGGCGAGCACGTCCGCCACCATCGCCGCGTAGGTCATCTCCGCATCGTGCGGCGACTTGCCGTGGTTGCGCAGATCAAGGGCGCAGACATGGAACGTCGCCGCCAGGTCCGCCCCGGTCGTCTGCCAGTTGCGCGACGAGCCGAGCAGCCCGTGCAACAGCACGAGCGGCGGCTGTCCGGCCCCGCCGAAATCGCGATGGAAAAGACGCATCCCGGCCATCACGGCAGTCCGCCCCGCGAGGCCAAGCGCAAAGCGCGCCCCCGGTGGACGCGCGGGTCCCTCCGCGCGTGGCGCGTGCGGGTCACCTCGCCGGGCAGCCCGGTCCTGCCCTCCGACCGCTTTTTCCTTTGCCCTGCCGCGCCGATGCGCGAGCGTTCCCGGCCTGATGAGTACGGAGACGAAACTGACCCCGATGATGCAGCAGTACTTCGAGGTGAAGCGCGGCCTGCCCCGCGACACCCTCCTGCTCTTCCGGCTCGGCGACTTCTTCGAGATGTTCTTCGACGACGCCGTGGTCGCATCGAAGGTCTGCGGCCTCACCCTGACCAAACGCCAGGACACGCCCATGGCGGGCATCCCGGCCCACGCCCTCGACAACTACGTGGGCAAACTGCTCGCTGCCGGCCGGAAGGTCGCGATCTGCGACCAGGCGGAGCCCGCCAAGGCCGGCAAGCTCGTCCGCCGCCAGCTCACGCGCATCCTCTCCCCGGGAACGACCCTCGCCGCCAACCAGCTCGACGCCGCACGCAACCACTACCTGTGCGCGCTCGACCTCAACAAGGCCGGCCTGCACGCGGCCTGGCTCGATCTCTCCACCGGCGAATTCAAGGTCGCGACGGACGCGCGTCCCGCGAACCTCCTGCCCGTGCTCACCGCCCTCGATCCGGCCGAGCTCATCGTGATCGAAGGCGAACGCGAGCGCTGGCAGGCGGCGCCGCACGAGCAGACCGACGTGCATGCGCTCCACGGCTTTTGCAGCACGCGGCTCGTGACCGAGCTTCCCGGCTACCACTTCGAGATCGCCGACGGCGCCCGCACCGTGACCCAGGCGCTCGGCGTGCTCAACCTGCAGGGCTTCGGCCTCGCGCCCGACCACCCCGCCCTCGGGGCCGCCGGCGCCGTCGTGCACTACGCGACCGAGAACCTCTGTGCCCGCCCGGAGAACCTGCGCGCGCTGCAGGAGTACCGCAGCGCCCGGACGCTCCTGCTCGACCCCGCCACCCTGCGCAACCTCGAGATCTTCACCTCCGCGCGCGGCACGCGGGACGGCACACTGCTCTCCGCCATCAACCGCACCGGCACCTCGCCCGGCGCGCGACTGCTCGAGCGCTGGCTCGCCGCCCCGACGCTCGACCTCGCCGAGATCACACGCCGCTCCGCCTTCGTCGGCGACCTGCTCGGTGAGCCAATCCGCCTCGGCGAACTGCGCGAACTGCTCGGCCAGGTGCGCGACGTTCCGCGCATCCTCGGCCGCCTGCAGAACCGCCTGCGCAACCCCCGCGAACTCGGCGGCGTGCGCGACACACTCCGCCAGTTGCCACCTCTGCGCGCCACCCTCTCCGCCTTCGGCGACGGCCTCGCTGATCACTACCTCCCGCGTCTCGCCGAATTGCCCGCCCTCGCCGATCTGCTCGAGCGGGCCCTCGCCGACGAGCTGCCCACCGACCTGGCCGAAGGCGGTATGATTCGTCCCGGCTTCGATGCCGAGCTCGACCGGCTCCGCGCGCTGACCTCGGACAACAAAACCTGGCTGTCCGACCTCGAGCGCCAGGAGCAGGAGCGCACCGGCATCCGCAGCCTGAAGGTCCGGTTCACGAATAATTTTGGCTATTACATCGAGGTCACGAAGGCCAACCTGCACCTCGTGCCGGCCGACTACATCCGCCGCCAGACCACGGTCGGCGGCGAGCGGTACGTGACCGAGGATCTGCGCGCCAAGGAGAAGGAAATCTTCCACGCCGAGGAGAACGCCCTCGCGCGCGAGCAGACGCTCTTTGCCTCGCTCGTGGCCGCCGTACTCGACGAGTCGATCGCGCTCACGCACTCCGCCGATGCGCTGTCCGAACTCGACGTGCTCGCCGGCTGGGCCGTACTGGCCCGCGAGTGGGACTACACCCGGCCCGAGCTCGACGAGTCCGACGTCTTCGAGATCGTCGAAGGCCGTCATCCCGTCGTCGAACAGGTGCTCAAGGACCCCAACGCCGCCATTGTGCGCGGCAGCCAGGCCTTCGTGCCCAACGACACGCTGCTCTCCAGCCGCGAGGCGCAGATCGCCCTGCTGACCGGACCGAACATGGCGGGCAAATCGACCTACATCCGTCAGGTGGCGCTGATCGCCCTGCTCGCCCAGGTCGGATGTTGGGTGCCGGCGAAACGCTGCCGCCTCGGGCTGGTGGACCGGATCTTTTCCCGCGTGGGAGCGAGCGACGACCTCGCCCGCGGCAACTCGACGTTCATGGTCGAGATGAACGAGACCGCGAACATTCTCAACAACGCCACCGACCGCTCGCTCATCATCCTCGACGAGATCGGCCGCG
>CAYZBG010000016.1:0-78563 GCA_964476565.1 uncultured Opitutus sp. | reverse complement strand
ACCTCCGTTGCCCTCTTGTTCCCTCCTACTGTCCGTCCGCCGTCACCGTCAGCACGAGGCGATCGCCGGCGCCGAGGGTCACGGGCAGCCCGGCGGCCAGCGCCGCGCCCGTGTGCTGCGCGGACGTCGTCCCGGCCGTCACGGTGTAGGTGCGGTTGCGCTGCACGGTGAACCATTCCGGGAACTGGTTGATGCGCGCCCAGTCCGCCGGCAGTCGCAGGTTCTCCGCATGGCGCGGACGGTCGAAGACGAGCGTGCCGGACCACGGCTGGTCGGCGGCAACGACCAGCGTGAGCGTTTCGCCTTCCCGCACGGCCCCGAAGCGAAGGTCGGAGCGCCACGGTTGCGCGGTCACGCCCTGGCTTTTCCACAGGCAGTACATCAGCGTGGTGCGGGCAAAGTTGCCGTCGCCATGCCAGCCTTCGATCAGGCCGTTCTCCTGTTGGAATGACCAGAGGGTACGGATCTCGGCGTCCATCCAGGAGGCCGCCGAGGCCACCGCCGGTACGCCGGTGAAGCGGTTGTAGAGGTTGAGGGCGCTCTCGATCGAGTCCGCATAGCCGTCCATGCTGCCGCGCGGAAAGGCCTTCAGATCGGGACGCGGCTCCCAGTTGTGGCCGCGGTAGTGGGCGTCGAGTCCGGCGAGGGCGCGGATCGCGGCCTCCCGGTACGCCGGTTTGTCGTCGACCAGGTCGACGGTGAGGAACCCGTCGAGCACGTAGCCCCAGCCATCCGAAAGCCGCTGGTCGGCGACCTCGCCCGTGCGCGGCCGGATCGCGTTGTAGAAAAGGCCGTGCGCGTTGCGACCGGTGGCGAGGATGCGATCGAGCATCTCATGCACATGCGGTCGGTAGGCGGCCTGTTTGGCCGCCCACGGTTCGCCGCCGGGCAGGCGGCCGGCAAAATGCAGCGTGGCGTAGAATTCGCAGAGCCCGGAGATGATCTCGCAGCCGTGGTCCCGCAGGCTGAGCAGTGAGAAATCGCGCGTCGGATGGTTGCGGCCTTCGGAAAGCAGGTAAGTATCGGCCAGGCGGATACCCCAGCGCAGGTACTTCTCGTCGCGCCCGCTCATCCAGTAAAGGCGGGCGAGGATCTGCAGCAGGTCGCCGTTCACCTCGACCCCGACCGCCTTGTCCGCGCCTGCGAGCGGAATCCGGCCGAAGGGGGTGTCGACGGCGGCGGCGGCGAACGTGTCGTCGACCAGCTCGACCATGCGGGCGCTCCAGGGGCTGACCCCGAGCCATTCGGTGAGCGGCAGCAGGCCGTCCTTCACGTATTCGACGGAGTTGAAGAGGATGCGGGTCGCGTCGGCCTCGGCGTGACGCAGCCCGGGGGCGGGCCGCAGGGTGAAGTCGTCGGTCAGCCGGCCCCAGCCTGGCCGGGCGGTGAGGCGGCGCTCCGCCTCGAGCATGGGCTGGAGGCGGGAGGCCAGCAGGGCCGGGTCGGTGAAGCCGGCGCTGAGCACCAGGTACGGATAGTTGTCGGCAGCGCTGTCCTTGCCGTTCCAATACGGACTGTCGTGCAGGTTGCGAGGGATCAGGCCCGTGATCGGTTCCGCCATGGCCAGCCACGCCTGCAGGTAGCGCCGTGAGCGTTCGAGGCCCTCCTGCACGAGCACGCCGTGGGCCGCCGCTGTGGCGACCGCGTCAGGCGCCGGTGCAGCATGGAGGGGGACCGTGATGCCAAGGCAAAGCAACGCCGCGGCACCGAGCCGCCGGCAGGAGAAGGAGTGGGGCATGGTCCTGGAATAGGCCGGCCTGGGCTCAAGGCAACCCCAGGACCGGGATGACCCTGAGCGCCTTCACCGTCCGGACGATCGCAGCGTCCTACGTGAGGATGTCCTTCAAGACACGGCCGTGCACGTCCGTCAGTCGGAATTGACGGCCTTGGTAGCGGTAGGTGAGCCGTTCGTGGTTGACGCCGAAGAGGTGCAGCATCGTTGCGTGCAGGTCGTGCACGCTGGTCGGTTTGTCGACCGCGGCATAGCCGAGATCGTCGGTCGCCCCATACGTGAGCCCGCCGCGGACCGCGCCGCCCGCCAGCATGATGGAGAAGCCCTTGATGTGGTGGTCGCGGCCCTTGCCCTGCGCCATCGGCGTGCGACCGAACTCACCGCCCCACACCACCAGCGTCTCGTCCCACATCCCCCGCTCCTTCAGATCGCGAATCAACGCCGCCGTCGGCCGGTCCACCTCCTCGGCCTTGTACTTTACGTGCGCGACGTCGTCGTGGTGATCCCAGTCGCGGTGATACAACTGGATGAAGCGCACGCCGCGTTCCGCCAGGCGGCGGGCGAGGAGGCAGTTGGACGCGAAACTGCCATCGCCGGGCTGCGCCCCGTAGCTCTCCAGCACCCGGGTCGATTCTTGCGACAGGTCCATCAGCCCCGGCACGCTCGTCTGCATCCGGAACGCCATCTCGTATTGATTGATGCGCGTCTGGATCTCGGGATCGTGCAAGGCGTCATGCTGGCGCCGGTTGAGTTGATTGACGACATCGACGATCTCCTCCTGGTCCCGCGCGGTCACGCCCGCCGGATTCTTGATATAGAGGACAGGATCGCCTTGAGACTGGAACTTCACGCCCTGGAAGCGGCTCGGCAGGAAACCGCTGTGCCATTGGCGCGCGGCGATCGGTTGCATCTGTCCGCCTTTGCCGGAGGACATGAGCACGATGAAGCCCGGCAGGTCTTCGGTGTCCGCGCCCAGTCCATAGAGCAACCAGGAGCCCATGCTCGGCCGGCCGGCGATGATCGAGCCGGTGTTCATGAACGTGTGGGCCGGGTCGTGGTTGATCTGCTCGGTGTACATCGAGCGGATGATGCAGACGTCGTCGGCCACGCTGCCGATCTGTGGGAACAGCGAGCAGATCTCCTGTCCCGATTGCCCGAACCGTTGAAACTCGAACTGCGGGCCGTGGCACTTCAACTCCCGGCCTTGCAGTTGCGCGATCTGCTGGCCCTTGGTGAACGACTCCGGCATCGGCTGGCCGTGCATCTTCGCCAGCGCCGGTTTGTAGTCGAAGGTCTCGAGGTGCGACGGTCCGCCCGCCTGGTAGAGATAGATCACCCGCTTGATCTTCGCCGCGTGATGCAGCGGCTGGACCACGCCGCCCCACCGGTCGGCTCCCGCCGCGGCGAACAGGCGTGGGTCCAGCAGCGAGCCGAGGGCCAGCGAACCAAGCCCCGCCGCCGTGCGGCCGAGGAACGAACGACGGGTCAGGTGCTGCGCGTAAGCGTCAAAGGGTGTCATGGGAGCGGGCGGAGTTCGCGGTAGGGGCCGGCGGTTGGGCAAAGGAATCAAGTCGAGCGTGAACCCGGCGTGGTCACGGCCGCGTAATGGTTTCGTGGAGATTGAGAATGGCGCGGGCCACGGCGGTCCACGCCGCCAGGTCTGCGGGGTTGAGATCGGCCGGCACCGGCGAGTCGCCGATGGCGATCAACTCCTGCGCCGCGGCGGGATCGGTGCGGTAACGGGTCCGCTGCCGTTCCCAGAGCTCGCGCAGCAGCGCCACCTCGGTCGCGTCGGCCGGCCGGCCGAGGACCTCGCGAAAGGCCCACCGCACCCGGCGGTTGGCCGTCCAGCCGCCCTCCCGCAGCATCCGGGTGGCGAGGGCGCGCGCGGCCTCGACGTAACTCGGATCGTTCAACAGCACGAGCGCCTGCAGCGGCGTGTTGGAGGTCTCCCGGTTCGCGGTGCACTCGTCGCGTCCAGGCGCGTCGAAGGCCATGAGGCTGGGGTGCAGGAAGGTGCGCTGCCAGTGCGTGTACACGCCCCGCCGCCACAGTCCTTCGCCGACATCGGGCACGTACTCCCGCTTCGGGAAATTGAGCGCCGAGTAGTAACCGGCCGGCTGATACGGTTTGGCGCTGGGACCGCCGATCCGGCGGACGAGGAGTCCGCTCACGGCGAGCGCATTGTCCCGCACGAGTTCCGCCTCCAGCCGGAAACGGCTCTGGCGGGCCAGCAGGCGGTTGAGTGGGTCGCGTTCAAGGGCTTCCGGCGTCGGCTGGGCCGACTGCCGATAGGTCGCCGAGGTGACCAGCAGCCGCACCAGGTGCTTCACGTTCCAGCCGCTTTCGCGAAACTCCACCGCCAGCCAGTCGAGCAACTCCGGGTGCGTGGGCCACTCGCCCTGCGAACCCAGATCCTCGAGGGTGCGCGACAGCCCGGTGCCAAAGTACATCCGCCAGAGCCGGTTCACGAAGGTGCGCGCGGTCAGCGGATTGTCGGGCGCCACCAGCCATTCTGCGAAGTCGAGGCGGGAGACCCGCTGGCCATCCGCCGGCACGATTTGTCGCATGAATTCCGGCACGCCGGGCGTGACCACCTCGCCGCTGTCGTCCATCCAGTTGCCGCGTGGCAGCACGCGCATTTCCCGCGGTGCGACGCTTTTGGAGACCGGGAGTGAGGGGAGCCGGCGCACGATCGCCGCGCGCTCATGCTGGCGCGCCGCCTGTCGCTCGCGGAGGGCCGCGAGTCCGGGAGCGATTTCGCGGTAGTACTTGTTCAGCTCGGTGGTTTGCGCCTCGGTGCGCTCGTCGGCCGCGATCGTCACGGTCCGCAGGATGGACGGCGGCACGAGGTCGGGATGGGCTTCGGGGGCCGGCAGCGTGTGCAGCGACACGCGGAACCGGCCGAGGTTCTGGAACGGAAACTCATCCGAGTGCCGGATCTCGAGGGTCAGCCGGGCTTCGGGTCCGCCGTCAAAGGGCTCCGCGAGCTGGAGCGCGATTGCCGGCGCGCGGCGCCGCACGAACTTGAGTGCGGTCGTTGGATCGCCATCCAAGGCCGATTCGGCAGGATGCCCGCGTTCGACCGGCGCGCTGGTCCGGGCCGACGCCACTCGCAGTGGCCGCTCCGCTCGGCGGCCGTCCGCCGACGCACGCAGCGCCAGTTCCGAGATCGCAAAGCCGGAGCCCGCCCGCGCGAGTTCGTCACCCGGGTACTTGGGATCGTTCACCGCTTCGAGGCGAACCGCGGTGATCCCGCGCAGCGGCGCGGGAATCGTCACACGATACGTGTCGTTGATCGGGTTGGGTCCGGAGGACGATACGGACAGGTCGGCTTCGATGGTGAGCGTCGTCCCGTGGGGTGACGAGGCGGCGAGCGGCGGCTGCGGTATCCAGGCGAGTTTCCCCTCGTCTGCCAGAGCGCGGATTTCGGCCTCCCAAGCCGTGCGTTCGGCCGCGAGAGCGTCGTCGTCGATCGCCTCGAATTCCCGGGCGAGCCGGGCGAGTTCCTGTTCCAGTTCCGAGACGTGCTGTGCCTGCTCCGGCGAAGCGAAGACAGTCTCCACACTGAGATTCTCGGGCGTGAAGCCGCCGAAGAGGTTGTACGCCCCCTTTTCGTCTAGGTCGGCGAAGATGGCGCCGAAGCGATAGAAATCCTTCAGCGTGAACGGATCGAACTTGTGGTCATGGCACTCCGCGCAGGCGAGGGTGGCGCCCATCCATACGGTCGCCGTCGTGCGCACGCGGTCGGCGTTATACTTGGCGAGGTACTCCTTGTCCTGAATCCCGCCTTCGGCGCTGATCCGGTGGAGCCGGTTGTAACCCGAGGCGACGCGCTGCCAGGCGGTCGCGTTGGGCAGCAGGTCGCCGGCGAGCTGTTCGCGCGTGAAGTGATCGAACGGCAGGTTGCGGTTGAACGCGTCGATCACGTAGTCGCGATACGGCCAGACCTGCACGGGATCGTCGGCGTGAAAGCCTACGGTGTCGGCGAAGCGCACCAGATCGAGCCACGGAATGGCCATCCGTTCGCCAAAATGCGGCGACGCCAGGTACTGATCGACCAGCTTTTCGTAGGCCTGGGGATCGCGCGAGGCGACGAAGGCCTCGACGTCGCGTGCGGCGGGTGGAAGCCCGGTCAGGTCGAAACTCAGCCGTCGAATCAAAGTCCGCCGATCCGCTTCCGGCGCCGGCGGGAGGCCCTCGCGTGCAAGTCGCTCCCGGATGAAGGCGTCCACCGGATGAGACGTCGCGCCCGGACCCTGCACGGTGGGCACCAGGGGACGCTCGGGCGGAACGTAAGCCCAGTGCGGCTCGTAGGCCGCCCCGGCGGCGATCCAACGCTTCAGCAGATCTTTTTGTGCATCGGTGAGGGTGCGATGCGAATCGACCGGCGGCATCCGTTCATCGGAATCTTCGGAGAAGATGCGTTCGATCAGCAGGCTCTCCTCCGGCTTTCCCGGCACGATCGCCAGGGCGTAGATGGCGTCCTCCCGCACATCCAGCCGCAGCTCCGCCTCGCGTTTGGCGCTGTCAAAACCGTGGCAGTGAAAGCAGTTCTCCGAGAGGATCGGGCGGATGTCGCGATTGAAGTGAATGACCGGGTCCGCGCCGTGAGCGCCTGTCGCGGCCAACCCGGCGAAGAGCAACCCGGCGCCGAGACCGGCTTTCCTAACGAGCAGCAATGAAGACGGGAGGCAGGCAGGCAGTCGACAGCACATGGGGGTAGAGGGCAGGAGGAGTCCAAGCGGTCGGCGGAACGACTTCAACACCTCGCAGGCCGAATCGCACCGCCACCCTGCCACAGTCGGCTCGCCCCGGGCGCCTGACCTCGCTTCGCTGATCCACATGTCCGCCACCGCCACCGACTGGTTCGTCGCCGCCCGTTACGGTCTCTTCGTCCACTGGGGCCTGTACAGCCTGCTCGGCCGCGGCGAGTGGGTCCGCAATCGTGAGGCGCTGCCGCGGGCAGCCTACGCGGCGCTGGCGCAACGCTTCCGCGGGGAGCGCTTCGACGCCGACGCCCTGTGCGCCCTCGCCCGGGCGGCGGGCCAGCGCTACGTCGTGTTCACCACGATGCACCATGACGGGTTTCGGCTCTACCACACCGAGCTCAGTGACTTCTGCTCCACGAAGACCGCGTCGGGCCGGGATTTTGCCGCTGAGATCCTCGCTGCCGCCCGTCGCCATGGGCTGCGGGTGGGCTTCTACCACAGCCTTAACTCCTGGCACGACCGCCCCGACGCCGTTGCCGCCCTCGAGCGTCCCTCCGCCCGTGTCCGCTTTGTCGACCGAACGCTTGCCCGCGTCGAAGAACTGGTGCGGCGTTATCCGGGCGTCGATCTCCTCTGGTATGACGGCTGGTGGCCGTTTGACGCCGCTGGCTGGCGCGCCGAGGAGATGAACGCCCGCCTGCGGGCCCTCGCGCCGCAGCTGCTCTTCAACGGCCGCAACGGTTTGCCGGGTGACTTCGCCACGCCGGAAGGGCACCTCTCTGCGCCGCGCCCGTGGCGTCCGTGGGAGGGCTGTCTCTCCCTGAACGAAAGCTGGGGCTGGCACGAGGGCGACCATGAGTGGAAATCGCCGGCGCAGATCGCCGCGTTGCTGCAGCGCTGCGCCGCTGGCCGCGGCAATCTCCTGCTGAACGTCGGTCCGCGGGGCGACGGATCGCTGCCGCCGGCCGCCGTCCGCACCCTGCGCGCCGTCGGACGCTGGCTCGACCGCGCCGGCGAGGCGATTTTCGACACCGACCTGTTTACTTGGGACCTGCAGACGCGGGGTCATCACCGCGCGGACTGGTCCCACCACGGGGCCTTCACTGCGAGCAGCCGGCATCTCTATTGGCATGTCTGCCGGTGGCCTGGCGCCGAACTCGTGCTCCACGGCCTCGAAACCCGCGTTCGGGCCGTCGAACTGCTCGGCTCCGGCCGTTCCTTTCCCTTCGTCCAGCGCGGCCGCCGGCTGGTCATCACTGGTCTGCCGCTTCGCCCACCCGATCCCGTGTGCCCCGTCCTGCGCCTCACCTGCACGCGCCCACCAAGCCTCTACCTCACGGCGGGGATGCGGGTGCCGGCCGTGCCGCATCCGCACTATGACCCGTGCCCGTCGGACCTGCCGCCGCCGTGACCGTGGTGCATCGGACCTCGCTCCCTCGCGCGCTCCAGCCGATGCGTACCCCTTGCGCTGGTATCGGGCGCAACTCCGGTGACCGCCCCAAAGGCCGGCTCGGCGGGCAGCGAAGCCCAAAGAAAAAGGACAGACGCGGACGCGTCTGTCCTCGAAGAGCGGCGGTACGCAACGAAGGACGTACCCAGCGGCTGATCAGAACCGGCGGCGCAGCATGCCGAGGACGGACAGGGCCGCTCCGAGCAGCACGAGGGTGGCGCCACCATCGGGGACGGTCACATTTCCGCCGAAGAACGACGTGTGCGACAATCCGTGCCCGTTGAAGGACGAGGCGACGGTCACCGAGCCCGTGTATCCAGCGAGGAACCACACCAGCGATCCCTGACCGTATTTGCTCAGAATGTACTGGGTCGAACCAGTCAGGTCGAAGGTCAGCGGGGTGCCGGCGTCGTTCTTGTCGAGGAACTCTGCGTCGGGCAGGGCGCCGAAGACGTTGTTCGACCGGGTGAAGTCATTGCTGTCGGGCGGGCTGCCCGGGATCACCTCAAGGTCGTTGGCCGTCGTGCCGGGCGCCATGCTGGCAAGCTGGTTGATGTAGGCGGCCTCGTGATCCTCGTCGGCGGGCGTACCCTGTACGACGGAACCAAGGTAGTAGCTGTCGCCAATGGCCAGGTTAAGGCCATAGCTGGAAGTGCCGGCCAGCAGTGGGAGCACCACAGCGAGCCACACGAACAGTCTGGAAGTTGCTTTCATGGGTTTGTCTCCTGATCGATGGATGGGTTTCGAACGACTTCCATAAAGCATCGCCGGTGCCTGCGGCGTGCGGCCCGCCTCATCCTGACGCAACGGACGCGCCGAGAAGCGGTTGCGACGACAATTTTTTGTGCCCTCGGAGGTGGCCCCCGGGCGCGCCATCGAAGTTACGTAAGTGAAGTTGACGTTCCAGGCGTAATAGAATGTATGGAGATCGCTATACGTTGAAAATCATCAACTTGGAGAAACAAATCGCGCTGATTAGAGCTGTAATGAAACGCGACTAAGGAAACGATGTAGGCCCTGATAAGCCGATGGCTTAGGTCGTATCCGGAATCCGACTACGTAGGGGTATCCGCCCCCTTCGCCGTATCCAACGGACGGCGACGTTGCTACCCTCAATCGGACCATGGGAGGGTCGCCGCCGGGCAGCGACCCGGCTGGTCATCGCGGATCCCTTCCGCGGCGCGGTGAACCAGCACAAGTCACGGAGGCAATTCGACCCTTACCGCGAGGCACGGGCAAACTCGAGCAGGTCGGTGTTGAGCTTCTCTCGGTCGGTGTCGGCGAGCCCGTGGCTGCCTTTCGGATAGATTCGCAACTGAGCGTTCGGGACAAGTTTCACAGCGAGCTTCGCGGTGGTGTCGATCGGGACGATCTGGTCATCCTCTCCGTGGATGATGAGCGTCGGCACATCGAACTTCTTCAGGTCCTCGGTGAAGTCCGTTTCCGAGAAGGCCTTGATGCAGTCGTAGCCGTTCTTGTGGCCGCACATCATGCCCTGGTTCCACCAGGAGCGGATGCGGCCCTCGGAGACGTGCGCACCGGGACGATTGAAGCCGAAGAACGGCCCGCTCGCGATATCGAGGAAGAACTGCGCCCGGTCGGTCAGGTAGGCCGAGCGGAAGCCGTCAAACACCTCCATCGATAATCCGTCTGGGTTTGACTTGGTCTTCATCATGATGGGTGTCACTGCGCCGAGGAGAACAGCCTTGGCAACCCGGCCGGTTCCGTGCCGACCGATGTAACGCGCCACCTCGCCGCCACCGGTGGAATGACCGACCATTATGGCATCAGTGACATCGAGTGCTTCGAAAAGCTCCGCGAGATCATCAGCGTAAGTGTCCATATCATTGCCCTGCCAGGGCTGGCTCGATCGTCCGTGCCCCCGGCGGTCGTGCGCGATGCAGCGAAAGCCGTTGGAGGCGAGGTGAAGCATCTGGGCGTCCCACGCATCGGCGCTTAGTGGCCAGCCGTGGCTGAAAGTGACGATCGGGCCGGAGCCCCAATCCTTATAGTAGATTTCGGTTCCGTCCTTGGTGGTGATATGGCTCATGGGTTTTCTTGCCTTGATGGTTGAGGGAAACTCTTTCGGTTCGGCGGAACCGACGGCGGCGGCGCGACTTGTCAGGTTCGGAAGGCCAAGGGCCATCCCGGTTGCCACACAGCCGGCTTGGAGGAATCCGCGCCGTGTGAGATGCGGAGATGCGGCTTCGGTGGAGCGGTAGCGCGGATTCATGGTCGCTGGGGAATACGGGCGATGACCTTGATTTCGAACTGGAAGCCAGCCAGCCAGTGCACTCCGACAGCCGTAACGTTGGCGAACGGCTCGCGAGGAAATGCCTCTCTCATGGCCTCGATCACGTGGCTCATGCTGGCTTCCGGATCGACGAGGAACATCGTGACATCGACGACGTCGTCCAGCGTGCAGCCGGCCGCTTCCAGAACTCCACGCAGGTTCTCGAATGCCAGGGCCACTTGTTTCTTGAGGTCAGGCTCAGGCGTGCCGTCCTTGCGGGCACCCACCATGCCGGAGACAAAAAGCAGGTCACCCGACCGAATCGCGGGGGAGTAGCCGTGCACTTTGTAGAGAGCGTGCGGATGTCGAGGGAAGATCGCTTTTCGGGTGCTGTCGTTGGTTGTCATATGGGTGATGTCTTAACGCCTCCTGGTGATTGCGTGGTCTTGCGAATTCCCAGGAGCTCTAAGGCTGCGGGATCACGGTCGTTCCTTCTGCGGCACCCCGTTCGAGTGCAGGTGCTCACGGCGCACGGGTTACGGCGCGGCTGGGCGTCTTCTTCAAAGCAGTTCGCAGGAACGCTCGAATCAACCGAGCCACCGCCTTGGCATGGGTCTCGAGCGCGAAGTGCCCCGCATCGAGCAGGTGGATCTTCGCGTCCGGAAGATCCTGGAGATAGGCGATGGCCCCGGCGGGAAGAAACGCCGGATCATGGCGTCCCCATACCGCAAGAAGCGCCGGCGTGTGCTCGCGGAAGTAGGCCTGGAACGCAGGGTAGAGCGCGACGTTGCTGCGGTAATCGAGAATCAGATCGAGCTGGATCTCCTCCGCGCCGGGCCGTGCCATATAGGCAATGTCGAGCTCGTAGCCGTCGGGCGATAACAGGCTCTTGTCGGCTCCCGTTCCGTACTGCCAGTTTCGAATCGTTTCCGGTGCAAGCGAGGACCGACAGGCTTCCCGGTTCGCGGGGCTTGGCTCGCGCCAGTAGGTTTCCCACGGTCCCCATTCGTCGCTGAACCCCTCGATATAGGCGTTGCCGTTCTGCGAGATGATCGCGGTTACCCGCTCAGGATGACGCATCGCAAGGCGTAGACCGACGGGCGCCCCATAATCGAAAATATAGAGCGCGTAGCGATCAAGCGACAAGGCCTCGGTGAACTTCTCAATGACGTCCGCGAGCCGGTCAAAGGTGTAGTCGAATGTCCCGCGTGGCGGCGCCTTGGTTTGTCCGAAACCCGGCAGGTCGGGGGCGATCAGCCTGAAGCGATCGCCCAGGAGCGGCAACAGGTCGCGGAACATGTGGCTCGCGGTCGGGAATCCGTGCAAAAGCAGAATCACCGGCGCGTCGCTGGGCCCGGTTTCCCGGTAGAAGAGCTCTACGTCGCCGACCTGTTGGAAGCTATAGCGTATTGTCATCTGGCAATTCCTTTCTACCGTTATGGCTGTACGTCCCGCCGCTCTGGGGCGAAAGACCTGCAACGACTCGTCCACGCGGATCCCTCGGTTGTCCTCGGGACGGAGGAGGGCGTTGAGACCGGTCTTGTTACTATGCATGTTGGCAGGCTTTTGATCTGGGTGATGTGAACTCCGCGTGCCATGCGAGCAGCGGTAACGCCTGGAGAATACCGCCAAAGCGGGAAACGGCCCAATGCTTTGTTCCTTGGCTCGCCCATCCTTTTGGGATGGCCTACGATTGGTCATGGAGCTTCGCCACCTTCGCTATTTTGTCGCTGTTGCCTCCCACGGATCATTCACCCGTGCCGCGGAGATCCTGCACCTCACCCAGCCTCCGCTCAGCAGGCAGGTGAGAGACCTCGAAGAAGAGCTGGGAGTGGCGCTCCTTGTGCGTGGATCAAACTCGGTGACCCTCACGGAAGAAGGTGAGCGATTCTACGAGGAAGCGCGCGAGGTCCTGGCGCGCGCGGAAGAAGCGGTTCGGCGAACGCGCGGTCATAACGGAAGAGAGATCCTCCGTGTGGGCTACTCTTCCTCGATGGCCAGTCACATCATTTCCCTCGTGCTGGCCAAACTCCAGGTAGCCGCGCCGCAGTTGCGGGTGGAATTGGCTGATCTTTCCTCGCGGGAGACCTATGACATGGCCAGAGAGGGCAGGCTCGACTTCCTGGTCTATCCCAGAATGTGTCTCGCCAAGGGGATCACAGGTTTCAATTGGACCGAGCTTTGTCACCTGCAGCCGGTGCTGGTCCTGTCGGCAAGGCACCCGCTGGCGAAGTTGAAGAGAATACCGCTCGCGCGATTGCGCAATTTGCCCTTGGTCGGCCTGGCGAACGAGAACTATCCCGAGTACGTGCCCTGCGTGCGAGACTTGCTCAAGCCTTTCGGGATCTCGCCCCACTTCGTTTCCCTGGTAAACGACAACTTTGCCACCCTGCTGGTGGAGCTGGAGGCTCAGTGTGCCGCGGCTATCATGCTCGAAACGATCGCCGGCGTTTTGCCGCAGACTTTGGTCTTAAGACCGTTTGCGGTAAAGTTACCCGGTTTCTCCGTGGTGATTGGCCTCCCCGCCCTGCGCCCAAAGCGCCACGCTGAAATGTTCGCACAGATGCTGGCTGAAGAAGCGCAAAGACAGTGAGGCACTGTCCGGCCGCAGCTCGCATTATCCGCTTTGACCGGATGGGCGGACCAAGGCCGCGACGGAATGAGGACGCTTGGTCCTACCCTGGATTGGTCGATTCCCGCGATGCCTGTGGCGGGGTGATTGGACTACGCGCGGCGCGCGTAGAGACCCCGCTGCGGGTTTAGTTACCGCTGATGAGTTCTCAGCGTTATAAAATGGTGGAGGTGGCGGGATTTGAACCCGCGTCCCCTCGACTTTCGCGCACCGCGTCTACCTGTGTAGTGTCAGTTTAATCTCGCCGATGTTATGCGCCAACACGCGCTTAATCACCGGCCAACCCCCGGGTCGAAGTACGGTGCGCAAACCGCGGGTCGCTCCGCGCACTATTCCTGCTGTCGTCGTCCACGTCGGCTAGCAGGTGTCACCGGGCGGACGTCACTGCGTTATTAAGCAGCGAGGGGCATTTCTTCGTAGTTGCCGTTTGTGTTTTTGGTAGGGGGATTAGCGAGCTCCCTCCGTGCTCGACAGGCAGCGTTGCACTCCAACCGAGGGTCGAATCCAGAACACCCCCAAAAGTGAGTGGTCGTGATGACCGATTGGTGTGAACCAATCAAAGAACAGGATCGATGATCGTACGCCCGTTCCCGGGAATAGCAAGGGTGGCGTGGACGGGACCACCGCTCAGGCCGGCCACTTGCGATACGCGGCGACCACAGGCCAGTCGGCCGGTGCGAGCGCGTGGTCTTCGAAGTCCTTCGGCTCCACCCAGGCCAACGCGACGTGCTCGTGGGCGACCGGCTCCGGGCTGCCGGGCTTGAGGCGGGCCACGAAGGGGATCATCTCGATCACCACGGTGGTGTAGTCGTGCTGAAACGCCGGCAGGGCGCGCACGAGCTCGATGTCGCATCCGAGTTCTTCGCGGATCTCGCGCACGATCGCCGCCTCCGGGGCCTCGCCGGGCTCGACCTTGCCGCCGGCAAACTCCCACTGCAGCGGCAGGTGCTTGTGCGCCGGGCGCTGGGCAAGCAACACGCGGCCTGCGTGTTCGATCACGGCGCAGACCACGGGGATGGGTGGAGTCGACGGCATGCGTTCCACGCAGGCGCGAAGTCCGGGGCGCGCCAAGCCGAAAGGAGGCGGACACCCCCGCCGCGGGCGTCGTGCAACTTTTCCGGTCCATCCGGGTTGTGAGGGTATGAAGTCCGTCTTCATCACCTTGCTCAAAGTCGCGCTGATCGTTGGCGCGGCCTGGCTCCTTTACCACCTCTTCCCGGTGCTGGCGCTGCCGCTCGTCCTGTTGGGCGCGGCCGTGCTGGTGCTGGGAGGGGTGCTCTCTTCCGGTCTGGTGCTGCTCATCGTCGCCGCCCTGATCGGGCTCGCGGGTCTGCTCGTGGCCTTCGTGGCGCTGGCCGGCGTGACCTCGCCCCTGTGGGTGCCCGTGCTGGCCGTGATCGGGTTGATCACGCTGCTGCGCAGTGGGTCGCGCAAGGCGGCCTGAGGCGGAGCGGCGGCACTCCTGCCGCCGATTCTGAAGCAGGACCGGCTTACGTCTGCCGTACCGCACCCAGTCCGGCGGCAGGAATGCCGCCGCTCCTTTTGCAGGCTCTGGCGTTTTTCGTGGCCAGCGGGCGCGGTGTCGGCTCAATCCTCGCCCCTATGGCGAAAGCGGCGGGCGATCCGCGTTCCTTCATCTCCCAAGTCAGTCTGGTCGGCCGCGGCGGGGGTGCATTCAAGTCCCTGCCGGGATTCGACAAGAGCCGCCACACCGTCCCGGATGCGGTCAACCCTGCCACCACGGGTTTCCTGGCCCGCTTGTGCGCCCCGGAACTCGCGGCCGAGGCGGAGGAGTTTTTCCAGCGCACCCGTGCCGCGCTCGCCTACAAGCGCAAGGACCTCAGCCTCGATGTCACCAGTCCGCAGGCGGTGCTGAGCGCGAAGGATTTCACGCTCGAGTGGCTCTACGCCCTCGAGGAGGCCGATCCGGCGTCGTACGCCGTGACGCGCACCTTGCACAGCCTGCGCAACGCGTCGCTGCTCGACGTGCCGGAGTTCGACGCGCTCTTCGCCGGCTCATTTGCGTCGATCCACTTCCTGCTCGCGAAGGGGGTGCAGGTCGAGGCCGTGATCGATGCAGTCGAGGGGCTCGAGGCCGACGCCGGCCTGCGCGTCGATTACCCGTCGGACTGCCGGTCCTGCACGCTCACGGTCAACGCGGTTGATGCGACCGTGATCTGTGACGGGGCGACCCTCGAGATGACGTTTCCCCGTGCCGGTTCACCCAAGGAGCTCGTGCTCGCCTTCGCTGCCGCAAGGCAGGCCTTCGCGCTCACGAAGGACAAGGCGTTGGCGGGGTTGCTGGGATGAGGGGCGGAAATCACAAACGCCAAAACGCCAAATCACAAATAAGCCGAGCCCTCTGACGCCTCGTCGCTCGAGGCATTCACGAGAAAACTCCTGGTGGATCCGAGGCTCCAACCCGGCCCCCTTTGGAGCTTTCTTTGTGATTTGGCCCTTTGGCGTTTGTGATTTCCCAACGCTAGTTGGGCAACGTTGCCGCGATCAGCTCGACCTCCACCTTGGCTCCGTTGGCGAGGGCGCGCACCGGGAGGATCGTGAGGGCGGGGCGGTGGTCGCCCGTGAACGTCGCGGTGTACACCCCTTCGAACTCGGTGGCGGCGATGCCGCCGTTGGCACCGGCGACGACGTAGGCGCGCAACTGGGCAACGTGATCCAGGGTGGCGCCGGCCGCGGCGAGCTTGTCCTTGGCTTGGGCGAAGATCTCAGTCGCCTCCTGCTTGATCGTGCCGCGCTCGGTGGCGATGAGTCCGCTGACGAAGGTCAGCGCAGCCTCGGGTGAGGTCGCCACGCCGGACGACGCCGTCGCCTTCGCATCGCTGCGGAAGGCGAGCAGGGGCAGGCGGGTGCCGTCCTCCTTCACAAAGCGCTTCGACGCGTCGCCGGGATAGACGGCGTAGGTCTCGATCGTGAGCAACTGCCCCTGCTGGACGTAGCCCGGCGCCGACATGACGGTCCGCGCGAGGCGGTTCGGATTCTCGGGCTTGTTGTAGATCGCGTGGTAGGCGGTATTGAAGCCGGCGAAATCCATGCGCCCGCCGTTCTTCGGGTCGGGATAGAGAATGTTGCGGCTGAAGAACGCATCGCCCGGCGTGAGTCCGGCCTCCTGCAGCGCGGCGACCTGTTTCTTGAAGATCACCTCGGCCTGCGTCGCCACGTCACCGCGGTACATGCGCATGCGGAGCGGCATCGTGGCCATGTTGGGCATCATCGGATCGGGGAACATCGCCGACTGGAAGTACAACGCGCTGCCGCCCTGGATCGCCTTGCCCGTGCTCAGCGCCCAGGTGGGGCGGCCATAGCTGCGCACGCGGTCGTTGGTGCTGGCGCGGTCGAGTCGCTCGTAGAGGCGTTCGAACCGCGAGCCTTCGACAAAGGGTCCCCGGCCGGGCGGGAAGACGGCGACGAACTCCACCTCCGCGAGGTAGTCCGGATGGAAAAGCCGCGAGATGCCGATGGTGGTGCGTGCCGGCTTGTGCGGGTTGGTCGCGTTGCCGAAGAACTCCGAGAACGCCTTGTTCCAGCCTTCCATGTCCAGCTCAGGTTCGGCCACGAGGTTGGCGCGCACGGCGATGACATCGCGCAACGACAGCCCGACTTCGCGCAGGTCGTCCGTCAGCTGCGTCATGAGCGCGCGGGCCTGGGCGTAGGTGTCACCGTAGCGCGACCCCGGCTCGCCGGTCTCGCCGCGGGCGATCGCCTTGGCGCGCGGGCTGGGCGTCACGCCCCAGGTGAAAAACAGGGCGGAGCCGGGAGCGACCGTGACCGAGTCGGAGAAATAAGGGCTGCTGCCTTCGCGCACGGTCAGGGCCGGCGGCGGGTTGGACGCGTTGAGAAACAGCAGGAAGGCCGCGAGCGTGAACCCGGCGGTGGCAATGAGGCCCGCGAGGGTGGTCTTGGTGGTGGCGGTCATGAGGGCTCAGCTTCGTTCTGGGATTTGGGTCAGTCGGATCGGGCAGATCGGCCGGATGGGGCGGATCCGTCAGCTCAGTGGTCCGCTACTTCGCCGGCACGGTATCGGCCGCGTAGGCCTCCTGCCCGTGGGTGCTGATATCGAGGCCGGTTTGCTCGGCGTCGGCGCCGATGCGGACACCGAAGGCGAGCTTGAGCGCGCCGAATACGACGTAGGTGAAGGCGAAGGCGGCAAAGGCGTAGGTGAAGGCGCCGAGCACCTGCCATTTCCAGTTGGCGTTGGCAAAGATCGCCGCGGCCACCGTACCCCAGAGTCCGCCGAACGCGTGTACCGGGATGGCGCCGATCGGGTCGTCGATCCGCAGACGGTCGAGCAGGAAGACGCCGAGGACCACGATCACGCCGCCGATCGCCCCGGCGATCATGGCGTGGTGCGGCAGGATGATGTCGGCGCAGCCGGTGACGGCGACGAGGCCGGTGAGCACGCCGTTGATCGCCATGGTGAGGTCGGGCTTCCGCATCATCAGGGTGTTGGTGAGCATCGCGGCGAGGCCGCCCATCGCGCCGCCGAGGGCGGTGTTCGTCACGACCAAGCCGAGCAGTTCGGGGTGCGCGTTGCGCAGGGACCCGCCGTTGAAGCCGAACCAGCCGAACCACAGGACGAAGAGACCGATCGTCGCGAGCGGCAGGCTGTGTCCCGGGATCGCGCGGGCCTTGCCGGCCTCGTCGTACTTGCCGAGGCGAGGCCCGAGCAGCAGCACGCAGGCGAGGGCGGCGAAGCCGCCGAAGACGTGCACCACCGAGGCGCCGGCGAAATCATGGAACCCCTGGCGGTAGAGCCAGCCCTTGCCCCACGTCCACGAGCCCACGATCGGATAGGCCAGGCCGGTGAGGAGCGTGGCGTAAACGAGGAAGGTCCAGAGCTTCTGCCGCTCCGCGACGGCGCCGGAGACGATTGTGGCGGCCTTGGCCGCGATCATCGCCTGAAAGAGGAAGTCGACCCACCACGGGAACGGGTCGTACCGGGGCGTCATCGTATCGAAGTACTCGTTCTGCGGAATGCCGAACCAGCCGTGGAACGAGAGCCAGCCGTTGAACTCGCCCGGGAACATCGTCGTGAAGCCGCAGATCGCGTAGGCGGCGAGGCCGAGGCAGATGACGAAGACGTTTTTGTAGAGCACGTTCACCACGTGCTTCGCGCGCGTCAGGCCCGCCTCGAGCGTGGCGAAGCCGAGGTGCATGAGGAAGACGAGCCCCGCCGCGAGCACGCCCCAGAGCGCACTGACGGGAAAGAAGCCCTCGTCGAAGAGGACCTGGTCGAGGTACAGATCGTAACTCGGCGAATCGACGGGGCGGCCCGCGTGGAGGGCGGACGCGCCAAGCAGGGCGGGGACGAGCAGACGGAGCAGGCGCATGGAAAGGAGGTCCGGCAACGGACCGTTATTCGGCGGCGCGCGGGGCCGCGGGTTGGACGCTCAGCAGGTAGGCGACGACGGCGGTGACGTCCTCGGCGGGCAGGACCTCGCCCCACGCCGGCATGCCCTTCTCGAGCAGGCCGAGCGCGATGATGCGCTCGATGTCAGTCGGCTTGCCGCCGTGAAACCATTTCGTGTCGAAGAGATTGCTCGGCGATTCGCCCTGCACGTTCTCCTCGCCGTGGCAGGCCTTGCAGAGGCCCGCGTAGATCTCTTTGCCCACGCTGACCAGCTCGGGCTTGCGCGCGGAGGCGAGCAGCTCGGCGTCGCGTCCCTGCGGGGGCGTGGCCTCGGGCTTCGCCGTGGCGCCGAGGGGGACCCACGCGGCCAAGGCGGCGGTGCCAGCGGCGATCAGCAGGAGGCGGCGGAGGGCGGACGGCTTCATGCGGCGGAGATACGCTCGTGCAGGAGCTTGGTGACGTGGCGTGCGGACTCGAAGGCGCCGGCCTGCCAGCCGCCGAGGTGGCTGGCCCAGTCGCCGGCGATGTAGAGCGGACCGTCGGCCTTGGTGATCAGCGGGTAGAGCGTGCGCACGAGCCGGTCCGGGAAGTGCGAGAGGCAGCCCTTAATGTGCGGCACGGTGTTCCAGTTGACGGAAAAAGCGGTGTCGAACTCGGCGCGGTACTGCGGGTGGATCTTCTCGCCCTGCGCGAGCGCATACTCGAGGCGGTCGGCCGGGGACTTGGTCGCGAGCTCGTCGCTGACCGGTCCGAAGATGTAGTAGCCGATGAGCAGGCCCTTCTTGTCGAAGTAGCCGTGCGACGGATAATAGATCTCGTTGATCGGCTGGTTCGTCCACGTGATGCCGCCGAAGATGCGGTCGTCCTCTTCCCAGAAGCGGCGCTTGAACTGCAGGCCGATGCGGGCGCTGCCCTGGAACGGGATGACGTTGATCGTGTTCTTCACCAGCGGCGCGAAGTCGTTCGGGATGCCGCGCAGCACGGTGGGCGGGATCGTGACGATCGCGTAGTCGGCGAGGAACTCCTTCGTCTCGCCGCCTTCGGTATAGACGATGCGCGCGCCGCCGCCGGGGGTCTTGCGGATCTCCTTGGCCTCGCAGCCGAAGCGGACGGCGTCCTTCACCTTGCCGAAGAGCGCCTTGGCAATCATGTCCATGCCGCCGACCGGCTGGAACAACGCGCCCTGGTACTCGAACTCGTTGTTGCGGTGGAAGTGGGTGATGAAGTTCGCCTCGAGCAGCGCCAGCATCTCGTGGGCGGGATCCATCTCGCCCTTGCTCGCGACCGACGGCCAGGTCTTGAAACCGCGGCGCGTGGAGCCGGCGTAGCTGAGCGTGGTCGGGTTGAGGTCGCCTTCGCGCTTCAGGTAGTCGATGAGACGCGTCTTGTCCTCGGCCGTGAACGGCTGGTCGAGCTTGTCCTGGTTCACCGCCTTGGCGAGCAGCTCGGCCATGGCGCCGCGCAGGTCAGCCTTCGCCTCGCGCTGGCGGACGCGCTGGCCGGCGAGCTTCCCCGGCACGTTCTCGTTATAATAATAGCAGCTCTCGTTCATGTTCACGAACGGCTCCACCGCGACGCCGAGCTCGCGGCAGTAGTCCATCGTGATCTGCCACTGGGGAAAACGCGCCGGTCCGGCGTTGAAATAATGGCCCTCGTCGAACGCGCAGGTCTGGCTGAAGCCGGCCGTGTCGGTGAGCGTGTCGCCGCGCCGGATGGTGAGGCTCCGGCCGCCGGGGCGGCTGGCGGGCTCGAGCACGGTGCAGGCGAAGCCCAGCTTGCCCAGCTCGTAGGCCGCGGTCATGCCCGCGATGCCGGCGCCGAGGATGACGATGCGGGTGCCGTTCTTGCCCGCCACGGAGGGCAGGCCTTTCAGCTCCGCGCCGTAGCCGGTCGCGCGGCTGAGGAAGCCGAGCGCGGTCATGCTGGTGAAGGCGGCGCCGCCAAAACGGCCGGCGCGGTGAAGGAAATCTCGTCGTGTCATGATCGGAGCACTACGCACGCGGAAGGGCGTGGCGGGTAGGGCTCCGTTGCAGGATGGATGCCAACGCGGGGTCCGGGGCGGGGGCGGACGGGGATGAAATCATTTCATCGCCTTGCCGCGATCGGCTGGCGGAGCGGGCACACCGCATGCTGAACGTTCATGCCAATCCCCGCCACTGCCTCCGTCATCAACCCGAGAAAACACATGCAACACCAACTCTCCCTGAATCGTCGCGACTGGCTCAAATCCGCCGGTGGGGCCGTCGCCGGTCTCGCCCTCGCCTCCCAGCTCGCGCCCCGCCTGCGCGCGCAGCATGAGGTCGACCGCTCCGCTGCCGTGGCCGAACCGGCCCGTCTCGGCGGCAACGAGAATCCCTATGGTCCTTCGCAGATGGCCGTCATGGCGATGATGCAGAACATCGAGCGGACCTTCCGTTATTCCCGCACCGAGACGCAGACGCTCATCGACCTGATTGCCGCCAAGGAAGGGGTTAAACCCGAGAACATCGTCATGGGCGTCGGCTCCGGCGAGGTGCTCGAGGTCTACGGCCTCTGGCTCGGGCCGCAAAAGGGCGAGGTCATCACCGCCCAGCCTGGCTACCTCCAGATGACCAACACCATGGAGAAGCTCGGGTCCAAGGTGATCTACGTGCCGCTCAACGCCGCGCTCGAGCACGATCTCGATGCGATGGCCGCCAAAGTGGGCCCGAACACCAAGTGCATGTACATCTGCAACCCGAACAATCCGACGGGTACGCTGGTGGATCCGGCCAAGCTCAAGGCTTTCGCCATCGAGATCTCAAAAAAGGTCCCGGTCTTCATCGACGAAGCCTACCTCGAGTGCTGCGACGACTTCGCCGCCAACACGATGGTCAGCCTCGTCGCC
Source organism: uncultured Opitutus sp. (assembly GCA_964476565.1). Taxonomy (GTDB): domain Bacteria; phylum Verrucomicrobiota; class Verrucomicrobiia; order Opitutales; family Opitutaceae; genus CAMAXB01. The sequence continues at coordinate 57,570 of CAYZBG010000016.1, read as the reverse complement.
GAAGGTCACAACGTGGCCGTCGCCCGCACCTTCTCGAAGGTCTACGGCCTCGCCGGTCAACGCATTGGCTACGGCGTCATGCCGGCCGCCATGGCGAAGGAAGTGCGCAACTACAGCACGGGCAGCCTCAACCTGCTCGGCGTCGTTGCCGCCACCGCCAGCCTCGAGGACACGACGTACGTCGAGGAGACCCGCCAGAAGATCAAGGCCGAGCGCGACAAGCTCTGCGCCCTGCTCACCTCCCTCGGCAAGAAGTACGCGAATCCGCAGGGCAACTTCGTCTTCTTCCAGACCGGTATGCCGATCCGCACCTTCCAGGAGCGCATGCAGGCCGAGAACGTCATCGTCGGCCGGCCCTTCCCGCCGTTGCTCGACTGGTGCCGCCTCTCGATCGGCTCACCCGACGAGATGGCCCTTGCCCACGCCGCGCTGAAGAAGGTGCTCGCCGCCTGATTCGGACCGCTTCGATCCCTCTGTAGTTTGCACGCCGTCCCTTCGCCGGGACGGCGTGTTTTTTGGGCGCGGTCGGAGGCGTGGCCCGCGGCGTGCTGAAACTGATTCATGGCTGCACCGCTCTCTCGCCGCACCTGGCTGCGCACCGCCGCCCTCGCCCTCGCTGGGGCGGGCGCGGCGCCGCCGTGGCGGCTGGGTGCCCAGGAGCTGACTGCGCCGCCGCCCGAAGGCCGCCACATCAACTTGGGCGGTAACGAGAACCCGTTCGGACCCGCCCCGGCCGTCGTCCAGGCCATCCTCCGCGCCGCCCCGCAATCGTCCCGCTATCCGTTCCGCGAGGAGTACGTGCTCCAGGAGCTCCTGGCGCAAAAGGAAGGCGTGCCCGTCGACCACATCGTGCTGGGCAACGGGTGCGACGAACTGCTGGCGCTCGCCGCGGCGGCCTTCCTCCGTCCCGGCCGTTCGGTCGTCGCGGCCGAACCGACCTATTTTCAGCTCACCGACTATGCGGTGAAGGTCGGCGCCGAGGTGCGCCGGATCGAGCATCGGCCGGACACGATGCAGCACGATCTGCCGGCCATGGCCGCAGCCGTCGATGCGTCCACCGCCCTCGTCTACGTCTGCAACCCCGACAATCCGTCTGGCACCGTGCTGCCGCCGGCCGCCGTGGCTGCGTTCTGCCGCGAGATCGCGCCGCGCGCGCCTGTGTTCCTCGACGAGGTCTACGTGGACCTGCTCGACGATCCCCGCGCGCACACCCAGGTGGCGCTGGTGCGTGCCGGCCTACCCGTGATGATCGGCCGCTCCTTCTCGAAGTCCCACGGCCTGGCCGGACACCGTATCGGTTATGTGGTGACAACGCCGGCGTTGGCGGCGGCGTTGCGGAAGCTGCAGATGTCGAGTGTCAACTTCCTCGGCGTCGCCGCGGCCCGCGCCTCGCTCTTCGAGACGGCCTTCCATGCCTGGAGCGTGCGCAAGATCCGCGAGGGCCGGGCCCGTTACGGCGCGCTGCTCGACGAACTCGGCCTGCGCTACACGCCGTCGTTGGGCAATTTCGTCTTCCACGAGGTGCGCCGGCCGATGGGGGAGTTTCAGGCGGTGATGAAGGAACGCGGTTTCCTCGTAGGCTGGCCGCATGCGCCGGCGAAGCGGTATCCGGACTGGTGCCGCGTGAGCATTGGCACGGATGACGAGATGGCGAAGTTCGCCGTCGCGCTGCGTGCCGTGATGCGCCCGGGCGCTTAGGTCGGACTCACGCCGGCACCAGGGCCCGACCGGCAAACTCCGGTGGAGCGATCCAGCGCCCGGCAAAGAGCATGATGCGCGGCAGGTCCGGCGGGCCGGATTCATTGAGTGTGAGCTGATTCGCGACGAGGTCGACGGCGTGGGCCGCGATGCGAGGGTAACACGGGTCGATCCCGCCCACGGGGAGCGTTTCCTCCTCCCACCGCAGGCTCAACACCGGCAGGCCGCGCTTGCCGCAGTGCGCGTGCAGGGCGTTGCCGGCCAGCAGCTCCGTTCCGCTGACGATGAGGGCGTCTGCATTCCCGCGCGTGAGCCAGCTGAGCGGTAGGTCGCGGGAGCCGTGGTGTAACCGCCACAGCGCTGGGATCGCCGAGGGGGTGGGGTGGTGGGCGGCGAACGCGCCCTGCCACGCCCGCTTGGCCCGCTCATTCGTCTCGGCGTCGATCACCGCCGCCGGCCGGCGGTAGCCGTGCCGCGCGAGTTCGCGCAGGCAGATCTGCATGCCGACGAAATGGTGATGTCCGGCGTGGTGCAGCTCCGGCTGCCAGGTCACGTTGCCCACCACCGCCGCGGCGAACTGGCTCCAGTCCCAGTCCAGCGTCACCGTCGTCTCCGCATGCATCACCGGCGAGAGGATCACCCCGGTGATGCCGCGGGCACGGATGACCTGCTGCAGGCGGCGGTCCGTCATGCCTGGGTCGTCCGTCCAGAACTCCTCCAGCGCGTAGCCGCTTTGCTGCGCGCGTTCGCGTGCGCCGGTGAGCACGCCCTGCAGGAACGCGCTTTCGGCCGCCTCGCGCCGCGCGGTGTGCACCCAGACGAAGGCGAGGCGCTCGCCCATCGGATGTCTCCGCCCGCGCCGGATCTGCGCGAGCAGCTCGGCGACGCGTGGATTCGGGCGATACCCGAGCGCGCGGGCGGCCGCCTGGATGCGCTCCCGCGTTTCCGAAGGGATCTTCGGGTCGTTCCGGAGCGCGTACGATACGGTGGAGCGCGAGAAGCCGGTGCGGCGGGCGATTTGGGCCAGGGTCATGCGGGGTACAGTGAACAGATTCACCGGCACAGGGTTTGGCCTCAACTGCAAAGGATTCTTTAGATCCCGATGCCGTCACTATCCCGCCGGCATCCCGCTTGACCCCCATGAAGACCGCATTGCTTTGTCGTCCCTTGTTGGTTTGCGCGGCCCTGACGCCGCTTCTTGCCCCCGCCCAGCCGACCGCCCCTGCGGCCCAGGCCGCGCCGGCGGAGGAACCCATCCGACTCTCCGTCTTCGAGGTGAGCAGCACCCAGGACGCCGGCTATCGCGTCGAGAACGCCGTGGCCACGACCGGCTTCGCCCAGGCGCTGATCGACACCCCGCTGCCCATCACCGTCGTGACCGGCGAGTTCCTGCGCGACGCGGGCCTCGAGGGTTTCATCGGCGCAATGAGTTATGTGAGCGGCGTCACGCTCGATCCGCACGCGAGCAACGGCAACTACTCGCCCGGACTCGGCCGCGGCAATGGCCAGGCCAACGGTAACCGCTTCCGCGGCCAGCCCTACAATGGCACCTTCCGCAACGGCCTCCGCCTCGGCACCGGCTTCGACACCGAGAACGTCGACCGCATCGAGGTCGCCAAGGGCCCGATGGCCGTCTTCATCGGCGGCGCCACGCTGGGCGGCGAGGTCAACCTCGTCACCAAGAAGCCCCAGTTCCAGCGCGCCGACGAACTCACGCTCAAGGTCGGTTCTCACTCCTACTACCGCGCCACGCTCGACTCCACCGGCCCGCTCACGCGCACGCTCGCCTACCGCCTGATCCTCGATGCGAACGACAAGGAAACCTGGCGCGACCACTCCGACTCACGCTCGTTCTACATCAATCCGCAGCTGCTCTGGCGTCCGTCGCGCACCTTCGACGTGCGGCTCGATGCCTACTACCGCAAGGCCACGGGCAACCTGGTTTCGCAGAACGTCACCGGCACGGTGAACTACCAGTCAGCCTACAACGATCCTGCCCCGGCCTTGCTCGAACTCGGCCGCCGCCGCACGACCGGTCCCGGTGCCGGCCTGCCGTTCACCGTGGAGGAGTACCGCACCCGTATCGGCCAGGCCTTCGGCACCTGGCGCCAGGACGTCTTCGACACCACGGGCCGCTGGGTCTCGCTGGGCGAGGGCGAGGACCTGATCGACGGCAACGCCCCGAGCGGACGCCGTTACAACTACTACGGGCCCAACGCCGGCTTCGAGGAGCCCGTCGCCCTCTACGAGGTCGAGTCCACTTGGATCGCCAGCGACCTCGTGCAGGTACGCGGCATCGCGCGCTTCGTCGATTCCAAGATCCATCACGACTACTACAGCTTCGGTCAGCGCATCTATGCCGACGGCAACAATCCGCTCAACTTTGGCAGCGGCACCCGCACCGAGTCCGAGTCCTTCGACAGCAAGGTCGAGGCCGTCATCGGCCGGCCGTGGCGGTTCCTCGATCCGAAACTGATCGTCGGTGGCCAGTACGGCCGCAGCGAGTCCTACACCGAGGATGCCTTCTTCGATTACTCCGGCCTCGCGCCCGTGCCCGCCTCGCCGAACGTCTTCAACAACCCGGCCAATCCGCTCACCGGCCAGCAGATCTTCCAGTTCTTCGATCCGCGGGTGCATGCGTTTCCGGATACACGCGCCGTCACGCGCTGGCCGAGCGAAGTCCGGCCCGCCGGGCAGGGTGCCTACGGTTACGGCCGGTCGATCAGCCGCGCCGTCTATGCCGCCACCGGCGTCGGCTTCTGGGAAGGTCGCGCCACGCTCACCGCCGGCGCCCGTCGCAACTTCAGCCGCGACAAGTCCGGCTCACTCGACCGCGACCGCGTGCCGGTGCTCGTCAATGGCGTGCCCCAGCTGAGCAGCAGCAAGCCCGAGCCGGTCGATTCCTACATGTACGGCCTGTCCGTGCGCCTGCGTCGCGGCCTCAACGCTTACGCCAGCTACAACCGCGGCGAAACCACGCGCGGCGGCTCGCTCGTGAGCCGCGTTTCGTTCGGCATCTCGCCGCCCGACATCGTCACGGAAGAGGAACGCCGCGCGAATCCGGTGCCGAATGAGACCGGCACGGGCAAGGAGCTCGGCCTCAAGTTCAGCACCGCCAACGGCAAGCTCACCGGCAGCTTCGGCTGGTTCCAGCTCGTGCGCGGCAATGTGCTCGTCACCGACACCGTGCGCAACGGCAACGATCCGCGCAATGTGGGCACGGAGGTGGACAATAACACCGCCACGGCCAACCCCGGCGTACGCGCCCGCGTCAACTGGGTGCAGCCGATCGAGGGCAACTCCACCGAGGGCTACGAGATGGACCTCGTCTGGTCGCCGAACGACAACTACTCGGTCATCCTCGGGGCGAGCCATCTGACGACGAACGAGCAGACGGTCGACCGTCCGCCGACCAGCGATCCGATCCTGCTGCGTGACTTCACCATCCTGAACGGGCGCCCGCTCGACTTCGCCCCCGACACGCTCGTCCGCCTCTTCCAGCGCTACGAGTTCTCCACCGGCCGCCTCAAGGGCGCCTCGGTCGGCCTCGGCGTGCGTTATCAGTCCGAGATGTGGGGCCAGCCGGCGAACTCGGCCTGGGGCATCATCTTCCCGTCCTTCATCGTCGGCGACCTCAACCTCGGCTACGACACCAAGCTCTGGGGCCGCGACACGAGCTTCCTGCTGCACATCGAGAACATCACCAACTCGACGTACATCGAGGGCAACCGTGTCTTCGGCGCGCCACGTCAGGCTTTCCTGACGGTGCGTACTCGGTTCTGATCGCCACACCCCGCCACCCCACGACCATGCGATCGCTTCGTTGGCTCCTTCTCCCGGCTGTGCTCGGTCCCGTCACCGGCACGGCCGGCGCGGTCCAGCTGTCCTCGCTCCGCCCGGTCGCCGCCACGGCGAGCTCCGTCGCGGACGGCCGCGAGCCGTCGCGAGCGGTGGATGGACTCGTCACGGAGGAGTCGACGTGGATCAGCGCCCCGGGCGCCGGACCGGCCTGGCTGGAGGTCCGTTTCCCGGCGGCGACAACGCTGGCGGGCGTGCACGTGTTCACCGGCTTCGATCCGACCACCGTGATCCGCGACCTCGTCGTCCAGTTCTGGCGCGACGGGGCGTGGGTCGATGTCCCTTCCGCCCGGATCAGTGGCAATCAGCGCCTCGCGTTCAGCCTCGCCTTCGACGACACCCTCGTCGTCACGACCGATCGGCTTCGCCTCTGGATCACGTCCACCGGCGACGGCGCGGCGCGCGTGAAGGAGCTGGTGGTCTGGCCGGCTGCCGGCGGCGGCATGCCACCGATCATCGCAGAGGGCACGGAGAGTGCGCCGGACGAGGTCATCCCGCGGATTTATCTGAACCAAAGCGGCTTCAACCGCGGCGAGCCCAAGCGTTTCACCGCGCCGACCGTCGCCGACGGCACGGACTTCGTCGTGCGCCGCGCGTCGGGCGGCGAACCTGTGTTTCGCGGCACGATCGCGCAGGGACGCGGCGATTTCTCAGCCTTCGATCCCGCCTCCGCCGACGAGTTTGTCGTCGAAGCGGGCGGACATCGTTCAGTGCCGTTCCGCATCGGTCACTGGTGGCTCGAGCGCGTCACGTACCAGCGCTCGATCGACTTCATGGTCGACAGCCGGCACTACGTCGGCAACTGGCGCGACATCTGCCGCGGCTCCTTCAGCTGGCGCGACGATCACCACTTCGGCTGGGTGCTGCACACACTCGTGCCGCAGTACCTTTCGAATCCGTCCGCCTACGAGCGCATGCCGCGCCAGGTGAGCTACGAGGCACCCGATGCCCGCAAGCTCTGGGGCACCCTCGAACCGTACCGCGAGGACGCTCCGGATATCGTGAAGCTGATCCATTGGGGCGCCGATGTGGTCGTCACGCAGAAGCTGACCCACGAGCACCTCAAGGCCCAGCTGGCCTACTTCCTCTACGCCTGGCCGTGGATCGAGGCCTGGCTGCCCGCGCAGAACTACGCGGCCGTGCGCGACTACGCCTTCGCTACCTGGGCGCAGACGACCTGCGACCGCGCGTACCCTTACGACGAGAGCCCCGAGCACGATCTCTTCGCGCTCAAGACCAAGCTTGGCACGACGAAGGGCGCGTACCCGCCCGGCTTCTCCGTCCAACCCAACCTGCTCATGTACGCCGTGGCACGGCGCGAAGGCCGGCCCGATGCCGAACGCTTCCTCGAGGCGGCGCACCGTCAGGTCGCCTGGATGATCGCAAACCTCGACTGGGAGGATCCACAGACGACCAAGGGACAGCGCATGAGCGAGTTCCTCACCGTCGCGGGTCTCGTGCACTTCCTGAAGGAGTATCCCGACCGCGCCCCGGCGGGCCTGCGCGAGAAGCTCGACGCCTGGAGCCGCGTCGCGCTGCGCCGCTCCGAGAACCTGTGGGACTTCCGCCGGCTCACCGACGACGGCGGCTGGGTGCCGACCGGCCCGGCGCGCACGATGTGGAACGAACCGGGCAACGTGCTCGGCCTGCCCGGCCCTTTGCTCGCCGTGTATCCATTCATCGATGACGCCAGCCGCCGCGCCCGCCTCGAGCAGGTGGCCTACGCTCATTTCGACAACGGATTCGGACGCAATCCCACCGGCCGCCACTTCTCCTACGATGCAGCGCGCGAGCTGGAGGGGGTCGAGTTCGGCTGGTACTCGTTTCACCACGGCGGCATCGGCCAGTTGGAGAAGGCCCGCTTTGTCATCGATGGCGCGCCGAAGACGCAGCACTACCCCTATCATCCCGAGGTCGGCAACGTCGGCTGGACGGAGGGCTGGGTGCAGTTCAACGCCGCCTTCAACCAAAGTCTGGCCTGGCTCGCCCACCATGAGACGAGTGTCACGGTGCGACGCGAGGACTCGGATCTCGTCGTGCAACTCACGGCGCCGCTCAACTTCGACTACGCCCGCGTGGAGACTGGCCGCGTGCGCGTGACCACCTCAAACGGCGACACCGAATGGGTCACTGTCACCGAGGACGGTCCCGATGCCCGCACGTTGACCGGCCGCCTTCGCCTCGCACCGGACGCGACCGCGCGCGTTGACGACGGCGTGCTCTCGACACCGCGCGGCGCCTCGGCCACCGCGGCCTACGGCTTCGGCTTTCTGGCCCGGTCGGCGAGCACCGCGCTGTGAGTGGATATTCTGCCATGCTCCGGTTCCCACATCTTCTTGCCCTCCTGATCGCGACGGCCGCCGTCACGCCCTGTGGAGCACTGCCGCCGCCGTCGCCTCGGGCCGTCATCTTGGAAGGCGCGCATGTCGTCGCCCTGAACCAGGTGGGCTTCGAAACGGGTGCGGTGAAACGCTTCACCGCGCCCGTTTCGCCGGACGGCAGCGCTTTTCGCGTGCGCGCCGCGACCGGGGGCGAGGTTTTATTTGAAGGTGTGATTCGCGGCGGAGTAGGGGACTTCTCCGGATTCCGTCCGCCCGATCGCGCCGCGGAGTACGTGATTGAAGTGTCCGGGGCCGGTCGCACCGCGACGGTCAGCGATCCCTTCGCGGTGCGTGGCAACCTCTACCAGGAACAGTTCTGGGCCGCAGCCGTCGACTTCATGATCGACTGCCGCAGCGTGCTCGGCACGCATCCGTCGGCCTTCGGCGGCTGCCCGTGGCGTGATGGCACCTACTACGATTTCGCCGTCCCCTCGCTTGTGGATCTTTATTTGGCCGACCCGGCGTTTCACGAGCGGCTGCCGCGGCAGATCGACTGGGCCGCGGACAAGGCTCGCGTGCTGGCGCCGACCTTCGTCTTCGACGCGAACAACCCCCACAGCGAGGGTGTGATGGAGGCGGTGACGCGCTACTTCACCGAGATCGAGCCGCCCGCGGCCGACGCGCCCGACGTCGTGAAGCTCATGCACTGGGGCCTTGGCTACTACTTGGTGAATCCCGCCACGCGCGATCCGAGTGGCGATCCGCTGCCGCGCCAGATTCACGGCCAGACGGTCGAGCAATTCGTGTACGTGCTCCATGCCTGGCCGCAGTTGCAACGCTGGCTGCCCGCGTCGTTCTACGCACGGTGTCGCGACTTCGTCTTCGCTCACTGGAAGGCGACCGGCCTGTTGGCGATCCCGCCCATGTGGGATCCGCAGACCTACCTCGCCGTCGCCGAGATGGAGGGCGACAATCCGATGGGCGGTTACCTGCATCCGTACAAGGGCCGCCATGCCCCCGGTCATTCGATCGAGCCCAATCTCCTGCTCCACGAGGTGGCGCGGCGCGAGCAACGTGCCGACGCGGCCGACTACCTCGCCGCCGCCGTCGCGCAGGCGGCGTGGATTGTCGAGCACCTGGACTGGAACGACCCGCGCACCACCAAGGGTCACCGCATGAGCGAGCACAAGACCGTCCCCGGGCTCGTGCGTTTGCTCGAAACGCATCCGCAGGCGGCGCCGGCCGGTCTGCGGGCGAAGATCGTCGCCTGGGCGAAGGTGGCGGTGGCGCGCTCCGACAACCTCTGGGACTTCCGCCGCTTCGACCTGCAGGATCACTGGACCATTCCCAAGATCAACGAACCGGGGAATCTCGCCGCCTTCGCCGCCAGCGCCCTGGCTGCCGCCCGCGTGGTCGACGACCCGGCGCTGTCCGCTCGCCTGCGCGAGCTGGCCGTTGCCCAGCTCGACAATCTCTTCGGCCGCAACCCCCAGCTCGCCGCCGCCACGGCGTATCCGTGGCTGGGATTCCCGCGCGTGGAGCGCGGTTGGCCGGTGCATTACAAGCCGGACACCTGCGCGCGCATCGAGACGGTCCGTGGCGCCCTCTGCGCCTCGCCCGGCTCCGAGAAGTACCCGTTCAATCCCGACGGCAAGTTCCGCCACCCCGAAGGCTGGGTGAACTTCAACGCCGCCTGGAACGTTGCCCTCGCCGCCTGGCATCGCGACCAACGCTGATCCCTCCCTTTCCCATGATCTCCGCCCCCGCCGTCGAACGGCGCGAACTCCACACGCAACGCCTTTCCGCCGACCTCGTGGTCGTGGGCGGGGGCCTGGCCGGCTCCTGCACCGCCATCGCGGCGGCCCGCGCCGGCATCAAGGTCATCCTCGTGCAGGATCGCCCGGTCCTCGGCGGCAACGCCTCCAGCGAGGTCCGGCTCTGGATCCTCGGCGCGACCTCGCACATGGGGAACAACAACCGCTGGGCGCGCGAAGGCGGGATCGTCGACGAACTTTTGGTCGAGAACACCTTCCGCAATCCCGAGGGCAACCCGCTGCTCGTCGACGCGCTCCTGCTCGAGAAGGTCACGGCCGAACCCAATATCACCCTCCTGCTCAACACCGCCGTCCACGAGGTGGTCAAGGCCGGCCCCGAAGCCAACGGCCACGCCGATCACATCCGTGCTGTCCACGCCTTCTGCTCGCAGAACTCGACCCGCTACGAGCTCGCCGCGCCGCTCTTCTGCGACGCCTCAGGCGACGGCGTGGTCGGCTTCCTCGCCGGCGCCGCCTTTCGCATGGGCGCCGAGGCCCGCGAAGAGTTCGGGGAAAAGTTCGCCCCTACCCAGGAGTACGGCGAACTGCTCGGCCACTCGCTCTACTTCTACTCGAAGGACACCGGCCGCCCGGTCACCTTCACGCCCCCGGCCTTCGCCCTGCGCGACATCACGAAGATCCCGCGCTTCCGCGCCTTCAACGCCCGCGAGTACGGCTGCAAGCTCTGGTGGATCGAGTACGGCGGCCGCCTCGACACCGTGCACGCGACCGAGACGATCAAGTGGGAGCTCTGGAAGGTCGTCTATGGCGTCTGGGACTACATCAAGAACTCCGGCAAGTTCCCCGAGGCCGCCAACCTGACCCTCGAATGGGTGGGCACGATCCCCGGCAAGCGCGAGAGCCGGCGGTTCGAGGGTGACACCTGGCTGACCCAGCAGGACGTCGTCGAACAACGCCTGCACCCCGACGCGATCGCCTTCGGCGGCTGGTCCATCGACCTCCATCCCGCCGACGGCGTCTTCTCCGAGAAACCCGGCTGCAACCAGTGGCACTCGAAGGGCCTGTACCAGATCCCGTACCGGTGCGTGTACAGCAAGAACATCCCCAACCTCTTCCTCGCCGGCCGCATCATCAGCGCGACTCACGTGGCCTTCGGTTCCAGCCGCGTCATGGGCACCTGCGCCTACGTCGGTGAAGCCGTCGGGCAAGCCGCCGCGCTCTGCACCCGCCACGGGCTCCTGCCCCGCGAACTCGGCCGCCAGCGCATCGACGAGTTGCAACGCGCTCTCCTCCGCGTGGGCCATCACATCCCCGGCCTCGCCCTGCGCGATCCCCTCGATCTCGCCCCGTCCGCGACCCTCACCGCGTCCAGCGAGTACATCCTCGACGCCCTGCCGCCCGACGGCCCGATCCTCTCCCTCGGCCAGCGCTGGGCGATGATGCTTCCGCTCACGGCGGGCACCACACCGCGCGTCCGGGTCTTCACCCACGCGAAGCAGTCCGGCTCCCTCCGGATTGAACTGCGCCAAAGCAGCAAGCCGGACAACCACACGCCCGACGTCACCCTCGAGACCCTCACCGTCGCCGTACCGCCCGGCGAAGACGTGCCGCTCGACCTCGCCTTCACCCACCGGTTCACCGACACGCGCTACGCCTTCATCTGCTTCTTTGGCGACGCCTCGATCAGCCTGCGCTGCTCCGAACGCCGGGTCACCGGCGTCCTTTCCCTTTGTCACGAGGCGAACCGCGCCGTGGCCGAGTCCGCCGTCCAGACGCCCCCGGGCGACATCGGCGTTGACCAGTTCGAGTTCTGGCAGCCGCGCCGGCGTCCAGGCGGACACAACCTCGCGCTCACCCTCGCCGAACCGCTCCGCGTCTACGCCGCCGCGAACGTGGTCAACGGCGTCGCCCGCCCCACCTCCCGGCCTAACGCGTGGGTGGCGTCGCCCGCCGACCCGCACCCCACCTTGACCCTCACTTGGTCCGAGCCTCGCACGCTCGCCCGCGTGGAGCTCGGGTTCGATGCCGACTTCGATCACCCGATGGAGTCCGTGCTCTGGGGCCATCCGGAGCGCGAGATGCCGTTCTGCGTGCGCCGCTACCGCCTCGTTGACGGTGAGACCGGGACCGTGCTCGCGGAGCGCACCGATAACCACGAGACGCGCAACGTGCACGTGTTTGCCCAGCCGGTACGCACCCGCTCGCTGCGCCTCGAACTCGAACACCCCTCGGCCCACGTGCCCGCGGCGCTCTTCGAGGTCCGCTGCTACGCGAATAAGGAGTTGGTATGAGCAAGCGGACGCTGCTTTGCCTGCTGCTCAGTGCGGTCATGCTGCCGGCGCAAGACGTGCTCACGCTTGCGGACGGTGCGACCCGATTGGTCTTTTCACGGGGCACGGATGGCTGGCGGGCGAGCGAAGTGGTCGCGCTGCGCGACGGCCAGTCGTTGCCGGTGGGCCAGCCGTCCGGCACCTACACCCTCCTATTTGCAGAGCAGGCGCCGTCGGCCGAACCCGTGGGACCCGGCCTTGAGGTGTTCTATGATGTGGGCGCCGAGCTCAAGATTCCTCACCTCGAGCGCAAGTGGGCCAACACCACCGATGCGGTGTCCCTCAATGTCGCCGGAGAAGCCTTCCGGTTCCTGCCCGGTGAGGCCGAGCGCCTTGCCGACGGTTCCTTGCGCTTCCGCCACGATACACCGGTGGCCGGAGTCGAGCTGACCCTGGCCCTGGATCCCGCGTTCCCTGGCGACGTGCGGGCCACGCTGGTGGTCACGGCGAAACGCACCGGTTTCTTCTCCCTCGCCACGCCGGCATTGGTCACGTTCCCGGCGGAGCGGCTCGCATGGGCGGTTGTGCCGGGCTACTTTCAAGGTGCGGCCATCGAGCCCAATCTGCTCTTGAGCTACGGCTACGGCCAGGGCTTGCCGCCGCGACCCGTCGTGGTGCGGGAACGCACGGCCTCGACCCTTTCGTCCCTCGCGACCGATGTCTCCGGAGCCACGCTGGCCGTCACCGCCGAGCCGGGCACCGCGGCGGAGCCCTGGGGGGACGATCACGACACGCGACAGCGATGGCAGCTGGGGCTGTCGCACATGACCCGGGCAGGGGAGCTCAGCCCTACGCTGTATCACCCGGTCCTTGGACAGGCGGACAGCCACCTGGCGGCGGGTGAGCGCCGAAGTTTCCTCTTTCGCTACACCGTGCGCGCCGGAGATTGGTTCGAGGTCAACCGGCATGTCATTCAGAGCATCTACCGTTTTGCCGACGGACTTGCGTTGCGCGAACCCAGCCAATCCCTGACTGACCGTGTGCGCGCCCAACACCGGTACCTTACCGATGACCAGACGTCGCTCTGGCGGGTGGAGGAGTTCGAGGGCGTGCGCCTCGGGGCTCAGATCTATCGCGGCCTGGTTGCCGGAGCAGCCAAGCCGGGCGATTCGATCAAGAATTCCGATTACGGCGCGATGTGGATGCTCGCGCGCATCACGGGCGATCCGAAGCTGCGCGAGGAACGCCTGCCCTACGCGCGCAACTTCAAGCTGAAGCAGGTGCAGGGCGAACCAGGTTTCTTCCAAGGTGCGGCGGTCGGGCAGTATTACCTGCCAAGCAGCAGGCGCTTCGCCGAAGAATGGGGTGACTACGTCGAGCCGGTGGCGCTCACGTACTATGCGCTGCTCGACCTCGGGAACATCCTCCTCTTCGAGCCTGGCGATGCAGAGGCGCGTACCCGTTTCACGCTCGCCGCAGAACGGCTGCTCGCCTGGCAAAAAACCGACGGCCGCTGGGAAGTGGGCTACCGACGGCATGACGAGCGCCCGGTTTTCACCGATCTCAACGACTACCGTCCGACTTTCTACGGGCTGCTTGTGGCGTACCGAATTCTTGGTGACGCGAGGTATCTGGCGGCGGCGCGTAAGGGTGCCGATTGGCTCGTAGCGCACGCGGTGAATCCGGGTCGCTTCCTTGGCGTCTGCGGCGACGCGCGTTTTGTGCCCGATTTTGCCACGGCCCAGATCGCCCAGGCCTTGCTTGATCTCCACGAAGTGACAGGTGAGGTGGCCTACCGGGACGCCGGGATCGCAGCGGCGCGCTTTTACACCACGTCGATCTACACCCATCCCGTCGCCAAGACGGCACCGCGTCAGGTGAAGGGACGCACCCTGCCCGAGTGGATGATCAATCAGTCCGGGCTGAGCTTCGAGCACGGGGGCCTGCTGGGCTCGGCGGTCAATGCCGGTCCCATCCTGCTGGCCAGTCACGCCGGCCTCTTCCTCCGCGTTTACCGGCTGACGGGCGAGACGCTGTTTCGTGATTTCGCCCGCTCGGCGGCAATTGGACGCGAGGCCTTTGTCGATCCCGAAACCAAGGTGGCGTCTTATTACTGGAGAACCATGAACGCCGGGGCCGGACCGTTTCCCCATCACGCCTGGTGGCAGATCGGGTGGATCACCGATTACCTGATGGCCGAACTCACCGTGCGCTCGGAGGGCAATGTCACCTTTCCGCGCGGCTTCTTCACCCCGAAGGTCGGACCGCATGCGAGCTATGGCTTTGCCCCGGGTTCGGTGTATGGCGACGCAGCGGAGCTTGGCTGGGGCGAGGCCGGAGTGGACAACCCTGCCATCGACTGCGTGATTGCCCGTGCGGTCGATTCGCCCCGCGTGTACCTGTTGCTCATGAATGAGGTCGGTCGCGAACACACCGTGACGCTTGCCCCCGACGCCGCCTCCCTGACCGCCGGTCGGGCAACCGCCTTCAGTGGCGCTGGCGTGATCGGTCCGTCGATCCGCGCCAAGCTGGACCTCAACCAGCCCCTCCGCCTGACCGTTCCCGCCTACGGCCTCACCGTCGTGGCCCTCGATTACACCCGATGAAGATCCCGCACCTGCGTTGGTGGATCGCGGGGATGCTCTTCCTCGCCTCGGTGCTCAACTACATCGACCGGCAGACGCTGTCGATCCTCGCGCCGACGATCCAGGGGGAGCTCTCGCTCTCGAACGAGGACTACGCCTTCGTGGTCAACCTGTTCCTCGTCGCCTACACGGCGGCGATGCTGTTCTCCGGCCGGATCGTCGACCGCTTCGGCGTGCGCGCCTCGCTCGCCGTATTTGTGGCGTGGTGGTCCGCGGCCAACCTGCTCACGGGGTTTGCGCGTTCCCTCGGTTCGCTCGGCGTTTTCCGCTTTTTGCTCGGGCTCGGCGAGGCGGGCAACTGGACGGCCGCGCCCAAGGCGGTATCGGAGTGGTTCTCCCCGAAGGAACGCGGCATCGCCATCGGTCTCTACACCCTCGGGGCAACGGTCGGCGCCACCATTGCTCCGATCATCATCGTCGCGCTTGCCACCCGCTACGGTTGGCAGATGGCCTTCGTCGCCACCGGCGTTGCCGGATTCATCTGGTTGATCCCCTGGCTCTGGCTCTACCGCAGTCCGCGCGAGAATCCCCTCCTGCGCGAATCCGAGAAGACCCTGCTGCCCGACGCGCCGCCTCCGGGCGTCAGCCAAAAGCCCGAGGGCTGGCGCGCCGTCCTGCGCCGCCGGGAGGTGTGGCTGCTCATGTTCGCCCGGCTGCTCTCCGACCCGGTCTGGTACTTCTATCAGTTCTGGTTTGCGAAGTACCTGTTCGACGCGCGGGGCGTGAGCCAGGTGGGGCTTTCGATCACCTTTGTGATCTTCCTCGCCGCCGACCTCGGCGCCATTGCCGGGGGCTGGTTCTCCGGCCGCCTGATCAAGAAGCAGGTCGCCCCGCCCGCCGCGCGCCTGCGCGTCATGCTGGTGATGGCCTGCCTCATCCCGCTGTCCGCGCTCGTTCCCCTGGTCGACGGTCTCTATGTCGCGCTCGCCCTCGGCATGGTCATCGTCTTCGCGCACATGACCTGGCTGATCAACCTGACCTCGCTCGTGGTGGATGTCATTCCCCAGCGGTCGGTCGCGACCTGCTTCGGCGTGATCGCGGCCGGCAGCGCCGTCGGCGGCATGCTCATGAACGCCGGCGTGGGCCGGCTCGTCACCCATTTCTCCTACACGCCTGCCTTCTACATCATGGCCTTCGCCCATCCGCTCGCGATCTTCCTGATCTGGCGGCTGCGGCGCATGGCGGCCGCGTCCGCATGAGCCGAAACTCGGCAGTTCGGAAGAAACGCAGAGGCGCAGAGAAGCTGAGACGCAAAGAGGCAAGAGGTACATGATTGGCCAACACCTTGGGGGCGAGGCCTGCTTTCAGTTCCCGAAGCTCTGCGCCTTCGCGTCTCTGCGTTAAAACTCAACCGCTCGTTCCAAAATGAACCTCCTCCGCCTCACTCCGTTGCTTTTTGCCCTCAGTGCGCTCTCTGCGTTTGCAGGCGAGGAACGCCAGTCCCTCGACGGCCGCTGGGCCTTCACGATCGACGCGGGCCGGCTCGATCGGCCGATGTCCGAGTGGGACACGCTGCCGGTCCCGGGCAACTGGGACACGGTCAACGCCTACAGCCAGCACGTCGGGCGCGGCTGGTACCGGCGCGAGTTCTCCGTCCCGTCGGCGTGGCGCGGCAAGCGCGTCCGCCTGCTCTTTCACGCCGTGTACGAGACGTCCGAGGTGACGCTCAACGGACGCGCGCTCGGGCGCCATGAGGGTGGTTACACGCCGTTCGAGTTCGATGTCACCGACCTCGTTCGCTGGGACGGGCCGAACACGGTCACGGTGATGGCGGACAACACCTACAAGCGCGGCGCCTGGTGGCCTTGGGGTGGTATCAGCCGCAGCGTCGAACTCGTCGCGAACGAGGCGGTGCGCCTGCAACGCCAGCACGTCCGGCCCGAGCTCGACCTCACCACCGGCGCCGCGACGGTGCATCTCGATTACGTGGTGGAGAACAACGGCGCCTCCCCTGCGACCGTGGCCCTCGCGGCCGAGGCACGCTTTGACGATCGCCCGGTCGGGGCAGCCACCCTCACGGTCGAGGTTCCCGCCGGCGGCTCGGTGCGCCGCCAAGCGTCGTTCACGCTCGCCGCCGCCGACGTGCGGCGCTGGCACTTCGACACCCCGCACCTGTACCGCCTGACCACCGTCGCGCGCGTGGCCGGGGCCGCAGTGCATGAGCGCACGGACCGGTTTGGTGTGCGCAAGGTCGAGGTGAAGCCCGACGGACTCTACCTCAACGGCGAGAAGGTGCGCCTCGTCGGCTTCAACCGCGTGCATGACCACCGCGCCTACGGCAACACCGAGCCGGACCACCTCGTCCGCCTCGATGTTGACCGCATGAAGCGCTACGGCGGTAACTTCACGCGCATCATGCATGCGCCTTCCGCGCCCAACCTGCTCGATTACCTCGACGAGAAGGGCATCTTGGTCTTCACCGAAATTCCTGTCTGGGGGGAGAACGATCCCAACGTCGTGGCGGACAACCCGCGCACGAAGCAGTGGCTGCGCGAGATGATCGAACGCGACTACAACCACCCGTCGATCATCGGCTGGAGCGTGGGCAACGAGCTGCTCGAGCACTACGATTACGTGAAGAGCATGATCGACTATGTGCGCCGCGATCTCGATCCGCACCGGCTCATCAGCTACGTGAGCTTCAGCGGCAATCGCACCCAGTACACCCCCACCAACGACCCGATCTCGGTCTCGGACGTGATCCTGCACAACACGTATGGACCGAATCCCGGCGGGATGCTCGAAACCCTCGAACGCAAGTGGCCCGGGCGTCCGGTCTTCCTCGCCGAGATCGGCGCGCGGCAGTTTGGCGAAACGCTCGACAGCCGCATCGATGGACTCGAGGAGCGCTGGGCGACGCTGGCCGACCGGCCGGGCCTGATCGGTGCAGCCCTGTGGACCTACAATGATTATCGCAGCAACTATCGCGGCTCCGCTCCGGGCGAGCTGCGCTCGTGGGGCATCGTCGACCTGTGGCGCCGCGACAAGGCGGCAGCGCGCGACATCGCGCGGTTGCACAGCCCGCTCCGCCAACTGCGCGTGGTCGACGGACACGCCGTCGTCGCCGTGCGCGGCCCCGATGATTTTCCGAGCTACACCCTGCGCGCCCACCGGCTGATCTGGGAGTGGCGTCGCGCGGATGGACGCACCCTGGCCGGTGGCGTGGCGGCGCTGCCCGACCTCGCCCCTGGCGCGGCGCCCGTGCGCGTGCCGCTCTCGCCCGCGCCTAGCGGGGCGGGGAACGCGACGCTGGTCGCGACGGTGGTGAATCCGCTCGGCTACGTCGTTCACACCACTGCCTTGGGCGGGGAACCTGCCGCCGCTCCGTTGGCGACCGGATCCTCCGCTCCGGTGATCAACCACGTGGAGCCGCTCGACGACGGTTTCATGGTCGGCTACTCGACCGAACCCGATGACGAAGCCTTCACCCTCGAGTACGGCACGGCCTCCGGCCGCTATGACCAGACCCTGACTGTGGCGCAGAAAGGGGCGCTCGCGGTGCACGGGCTCGAACCGGGCCGCACCTACTATCTGCGGCTCCGTCGTCAGGTGGCCGGTCGCGGCCCCAGCGCGTGGTCGGCCGAGCGTACGGTGGTGCCCGATGGCGGCCTCCCGCCGGCGACGCCCACGCTGCTCGGCGCCGTGCGCGGCGACGGCACGATCGCGGTGCGTTTCATGCCTGTCGCGAAGGCGACCGGCTACCGCGTGCGCTGGACCGGTGCGAAGGCGGGTGAAGTCGTGGTGAACGCGGCCGAGCCAGGCTACCTCCTTTTGGGCGCGGCCGCCGCCGGTGCGCGTGAGCTCACCGTCTCCGCGCTGGGCGCGCACGGCGAGTCCGCCCCGTCCGGCGCCGAGACGGTGGCCGACTGACGTTTGCGGGCCAGACCCTAAGGCCAGGATTCTAGCGCAAAGCACCCGGCGGAGGTACCGGCGCGACCCAACGCCCCGGGAACAGCATCATGCGCGGAAACTCCGGCGCACCGAGTTCGTTGCTGTTCAACTGAGCGGCCACCAGATCGACGGCATGGGCGGCGACGCGGTCGTCGCACTGGTCGATGCCGCCGATTCCGGGCGGAACCTGCGCGTTCCAATAAAGCGTAATGACGGCTAGGTGGCGGCGATGCACGACGTCCCACAGCCCCGGTGTGTTGAGGAGCGAGAGTTCGCTGACAATCAGCGTGTCCGCGTCGAGTTCCTCGAGCCAGCGCACACTGGCTTCGGCCTGGTCAGGATCGTGGATGCGAATCCACCGGGCGGCGCGGGGGGCGCGGGGGTGATGGGTGAGGAAAGAACCCTGCCACGCGTGCTTGGTGCGCAGATGACTCTTGGGCTCAAGCAAGGCGGCTGGCCGTTCAAGGCCCATACCCCGCAATTCCTGCAGCGCCATGCGCACGGCAAGGTAATGATGATGGCCGGAGTGGTGCAGTTCCGGAGTCCAAGATGTGTTGCCAATCACGGCGGCGGCGAAGGCTGACCAGTCCCACTGCAACGTGACGGAGACTTCGTCTGTTTTCACCGGCGAAAGGATGACCCCGCGAATGCCGCGCGCGAGGATGATACGTTGCAGGCGCTCCTCGTTCATGCCTGGGGCGGACGTCCAGAAGGCATCCACGCCAAAGCCGAGAACCGCCGCGCGCTGCCTGGCCCCGGCGTACAGGTTGCGCAGGTACGTGTCCCGCTCTACTTCGTTTGGGCTGGTGTGTACCCAGACGAAGGCGATCCGTTCGCCATACCGGCGGGATCGGGACTGGCGGATGAAGGACATCACACTGGCGACCCTGCGATTGTGGCGGTAGCCGAGTTCCTTGGCCGCGCGTATCACCGCAGCTCGCGTCGTTGCCGGAATGCGGGTGTCGCCACGCAGCGCGTAGGAGACCGTCGCCGCGGAAAAGCCTGACCGGCGCGCCACGTCCTTCAGTGAGGGCGGGAGGTGATCCTTCACGCCCCAGCCTTGCGCCGCGCGGCGGTGGGAGACAAGGGTGAACCACATTGTGAACGGTTAAATGACTGGCCTCGTTGCCTCCCGGACCAAACGCGCGTTCTCCTCTTCCTCGCCGCACTGGTGGTCCAACCCCGCACCCCTTCATCTCATGACCCTCACGTCCCTTTGGCGCCGTTCCGCCTTCCCGCTGATCTGCGCCGTTTCCCTCCGACTCTCCGCCCAGACGCCGCCCGGTGACCCCGCCCCGGTGCTGCTGCCCGCCTTCACCATCGAGGCGAATCAGGAGGCTGGCTACGTCGCCACGAACTCGATCGGCGCGACCAAAATTTCCACCGAACTCAACAAACTGCCGGTGTCAATGGACGTACTGACCGAGCAGCTGATCAAGGATTTCGGTCAGACCGAGCTCTTCGGAATCGCCGCCCTGTCCCCTTCGGTCGGCACCGCGCAGCGGGCGGCTAGTGGCGATGTGCAGAGCTTTAGTATCCGTGGATTCACTACATTCTTTACCGCGCGCAACGGCAGCGTCTCCTTCCGCAACCTCGACTCCGCAAACGTGGCGCGCACCGAGGTCGTGAACGGCCCCGCCTCCGTGCTCTACGGCCAGATCGACCCGGGCGGGATCATCAACGTGGTGACCAAGCAGCCATCGGCCACGCGGCAGTCCAACCTTCGCCTCGATGTCGGCTCCTGGAACTACTTTCGTGCGGAACTCGGTTCGGCCGGTCCGCTCAGCTCCGGAAAGCGGGTGACCTACCGAGTGGATGCATCGCTGCTCGACCGCGACGGTTACCGGGACTTTGAAGGCCAGCGCAAGGAGTTCATCGCCCCGGCGGTCCGCTGGAATATCGGCCCCCGCACCTACGTTCAGCTGGATGGTGAGTACCTCGACATGTCTCTGATCTCGGCCTCAAACTGGCCACGCACGATCGAGCGCCAGATTCCGGTGATCGGCTTCGCAGACTACATCCCGCGATCGTTCAACGCCCAGGGGCCCGGGCTCGAAACGTTCGTCGAGAGCTACCTTCACACCGCCGTAGTGGAACATGCGTTCAACGACCGAATTGTCTTTCGCAACGAGAGCGGCGTGATGCGGCGCGAGTCCGACGCCTGGGAGGCTGGCGCGACGCAGGGGGTTGGTGCGCTGGGGACCCTTTCGCGCAGCATCAGTGGCGAGGTCGCAAGCTCCCGCGCCTTCAGTAACCGGGCCAATCTCGCCGGGCGCTTCGACTTCTCTTCGCGCCATTACATCCGCCTGGTTGGCGGCTGGGAGTACGTATCCACGACCTCCGACGCCCGGACGCGCGGCACGTTCGGCACCCTGCTGCCCGCGCCAGCGCCGTGGATCCTGCGCGACCCTTCTACCTGGAACCGTACCGTGCCCGACCGGGCCGGCGGTATTGAGTCCGCACGCAATCGCCAGCGGTCATGGGCCGACGAATACTATCTGCTCAGCCAGGTTTCGCTCTTCAGCGAGTCCCTGCTCTTCCTTGGGGGCGTGCGCCACTCGGACGTCCACGTGATCGCCGACAATCTGCGCGCCGGCTCACGCACATCCGACTCCAAGCGGTCCCGGACCAGCCCTCAGGCGGGCCTGATGTGGCGCACCGCCGGAGGCCTCGGGTTCTACGCCAATTATTCCGAATCGTTCCGCCAGATCTACACCCTCCGCACCAACGAGGACCGCAGCCAGTCGCCGTTCGATCCGCTGATCGCGAAGGGACTCGATGCCGGAGTGAAGTACGACCTCTTCGGCGGACGCGTCAGCGGCGCACTGGGTGCGTTTGAGATCAACTATGAGAATGCCAGGCAAAGTTTTCAGGCGAGCGACGCGCTGGGCAACTACACCTACGAACTACAGAACGGCGAATCGCGCGCTCGCGGGGTGGAGTTCCGCGTCGCAGCCAACGTTTCCAAACAGCTTCAGCTCGTCGGTGGCTACACCTATGTGGATGCCCGGGTAAGCAAGAATCCGAGCAACCCGGGCATCGTAGGACGTATCCTGCCCCGCACGCCGTATCACACGGCCCAGCTTACCGCCACATACCGCCTCGCGGGCGGCCGGCTGAAGGGCCTCGAGCTTGGCGGCACGATCCGCGGCTACTCCCGCTCCAAGGCCTTTGAGACCAACGATCCGTTCTTCATCGATCCGGCGGTCATCGTGAACCTTCGCGCCGCCTACACCCTGCGGGTCTTTCGCAAGCCGACCCGCCTGAACCTGCTCGTGACGAACGTGACCGACGAATTCTACTTCCCGAGCTCGCTCGGTCCGGGCGATCCCGTCGGGTTCCGCCTCTCGCTTGAGCAGCGGTTCTGACCGCATCACCGGGCGGCATCGCCGCCTTTCTCCACCTCGCCTGTCCGCGGCGGCGCCGCCCCGGCCCGCCTATCCTGCCCCATGCACACCCACCTCCGCTCCCGCGGACTGCGCACGGCCCTGCGGCTGTCCGCGGCCCTTGCCCTCGGCACCGGTCCCCTCTGGGCCGACGCCCGTTATGCCAAGGACGACGTCCTTTCCGATGAGTTCAACGGAGCCCTGTTGGACACCACCCGCTGGTCCAACGTCAGCCTCCGCACGGATTTCAGCACGCACGAGCCGGCGAATGCCGCGGTGCTTGCGCTGGCCGAATTTGGTGCCAATGCCCGGGGACTTCGCCTTTCCGGTGTGGCGCAGACCGGACGTACGGACGGCAACCTCTTCACCTCGGCGCGCCTCGTCGGCTCGTCGGCGGCCGGCGGAGTCTATCAGGCAGGATCCTATGGCTACTATGAGATCCGCCTCATTCCCTCCCAGTCTCCCGGCTGGCGGACCGAGGTCCGGCTCGGCGATTTCCTGTCCGTGGTCTGCAACGGAGAGGAGCCGGGCAAGGTGACCCTCGCCTTGGTGCACACGCAACCGGTGCCGGGTGCGCCCAACGATGTGGCGGCCGGACCGGTTGCCGCGGGCAAGAATCGGTTCAGCTCGATCGCCCTGTCACCCCGCAAGGTGGATGTGCCGCATCCCGCCTGCGGGAATCCGCTGTGTGTACCCGGTCCCGACGATCCGATCACGGTCGGCATCGAGTGGACGCCCGACGAGGTGGTTTTTTACGGCGGCCGGCCGCCATCTGCACCGGCGCCGGACACCCGCAGCGCGCTGACGGAACTCGCGCGCATCCCGTACGGCGGTCCCCAGACCCATGGCGGGCTGCAGCTGGTCCTCGTCGTCGGCCCGATCTACGGCTCCCCGACCGGGGTTGCTGCTCCGGCTGCGGCGAGGATTGATTATGTGCGGTATTGGCGCCGTGAGTACAATGTGGCGCGCCGCGCCACGGCACCGGCGGTCGCCCCGGTGCTGGCACCGGCGGGCGCGTGGTTCACCAGCCGGCTCGCCTATGGCCCCGAGGCGATGAACCCCGCGGTTGCGACCAAGAAGACGGTCGCGATGACCTACCAAGCCGGAGCCGAGGCGTCCTGGCCGGCACCTACCGGTTATGTCGGGGCGGCTGAGGTGTACGTGTGGAATCCCGCGGTGTTTTCTCCCTACCGGTATCTCGGCGAGATCCCGGCCGACACGGCCGCTTCGTTGACCTACCAGGTGGTTCACCGGGATGGAACCACCGCTGCGCGCACGATCGACGCCATCGCCGGCGCCCAGCTGTGGACCCCGTTGGGCGTGTTTCCTTTCACCGGTACGGCGGGTCAGGGGGTGAACGTCGTGTCTCCCGCGGTTACCGTCGTTCCCACGCGGGTGTCGTCGGCCTATTTCCAGCGGTTCGACCTGGTCTTCGAGGATTTTGCCGCCGGCGTACCGGCCGGCTGGTCAAGCGCCGGGACAAGTGCCGGCACGACCTGGCAGGTGGCGAACGGCCGGCTGCAACCTTCCGCCGGCCACACCGGTGTGGCGCGGCTGGTCAGCCCGCCCCTCGGGGCGGCCGATGCCCAGGTGCGGGCGCTCCTTGTTCCCGGTGGCGCCTCCAGCGCCGGCATCATCGGCCGCGCGGTCGATGTGAACCATCATTACCTGCTGCGGATCGATTACCCGTTTCGAAAACTGGGCCTGCTCAAACTCGTGTCCGGCACGTATGTGACCCTGGCCAACGTGGATTTACCCGACGACGTCGATCTGGCGGCACCGGCCACGCTTCACCTGAGCATGGACGGCGGCGTCCTCACCGGGGCGGTCAACCATCGTCATCTCCTGCGGGTGGTGGATCCGTCGCCTCTCGGGGCCGGCGGGGTGGGCGTGCGGGTCTTCGGGGGCGGGTGCGCCTTCGATGACCTTGGCTCCGGACTCTGAACTTCAACCCCACGATCGCTCCCGCCCATGACCACGTCTCATTTGCTCCGTTCCCTCGCGCTGCTGACGGCGCTGACCGCGGGCACCGGCCGGCTGCCGGGCGTCCCGACGACGGAATCCGGCTTCCACCTCGCCTTCGAGGAGACCTTCGACGGACCGTCGCTCGACTCAACCCGCTGGCGTCTCCGCGCGGAACGTACGCGCCTCACCACCCATCGTACGTCGGTTCCGACTGGTGTGCTGGTGGATGGACGCCTTTGCTTGCTGCTCGAGGGTCGCGTAGTCGAACCGGACACAAACCAAGGCTATCCCTACGTCTCGGCCGGCATCATCAGCAAACAGACCTTTGGCTATGGCTACTACGAAGTGCAGGCCCGCCTCCCGAATAAGAAGGGCTGGCACTGCTCTTTCTGGTCATATCAAACCAACGTGCCGCTGGGAGTAGCGCGCGGCGGCAACGAGATCGACGGCTTCGAGGTCGATACGATCAAGCCCACGGAGGTCGCCTTCAACCTGTACATTCATCCCCGATCCATCGACCAAGACCGAGAGCGCGTGGGCAGCTTCGCCTACGGTCTCGAGCGGGATCCCGCCCAGCGACGCTCCAACCATTATCACCTCCTGCCCTCCGGCAACGATACCACGGCGTGGCACACCTACGCTTGGGAATGGAAGCCCGATGAGGTCATCTGGTACGTCGACGGCGTGGAGGTGCGCCGGACGCGTTACGCCGGGCCGATGAGCGAGACCAATCTCTGGCTCACCAACCTTGCGATCAACATCCGCCTCGGGACCGGCGTTGGGGGTGTCGAGGACGGTTCGCTCTACTATGTCGACCGTTTCCGGTATTGGTCCAAAGACTACGGCGCGACGGCTCCGCGGCCGGTCGAGGTGGTCAGCCCTGCCGTCGGTGCGGGCTGGATCCCGAGCCCGATCATTCACAACGATGTCGGCATTGCCGGTTCCGGTTCCGGCGTACAGGTCACCTTCCAGCCCGGGGCGGTCGCGCAATGGGCCTTTCCTCCATCCCTGCCGCCGGGCGGCTACGAGGTCTTCGCCTTCAATCCGACCCACTTTGCCCTCAACCTCGTCTCCCCGGACTGGACAGTGGACGACGACCTCAGCGACGGGGTGGTCGACGAACGGCGGTTTGTAACCTTCGCCGTGACGAGTGACGGCGGTGTCTCCACCACGCGGGCGGTGGACCAGGTTTACGGCGGCAGCCAGTGGGTGCCCCTCGGCTTCCACACGTTCACGCCCGGGGTCGGTCAGGGCGTCAGCCTGACCGCTTCGGCGGCGCCGATGCAGCCGACACGGGCTGGCCCGGTGGCGTTTCGTCCCTACGATTTGGCCTACGATGCCTTCTCCGGCAGTGCCCTAGCGACGGGCTGGTCAGGCGGGACGTCCGACTGGAGCGTGGTCGGCGGACAGGCGGTCTTTGGCGGGACGGCCGAAGGCGTGTTGCATCGCAACGATGTCGCCCTCACGACCAACGATGACGTCCTGTTCGTCCGCGCGCGCATCTTCGCCGACGGTGCGACGTCGCTCGGCGTCATGGGCCGGCGTCAGGCGTCGGGCGATGGCTACCTGCTGCGCGTTGCCCCGGCTACGCGCGAACTCGCCCTGGCCAAACGATTCAATGGCGCCTGGCAGATCCTGCCGGGCAGCGCTGTGATCCTCCCGCCGGAAATCGATCTGGCCGGCGGCTGCGACCTGATGCTCTTCCTGGACGATTTCATCACCGGAGGCGTGCGGCTGCGTGGATTCGTCGACGGTCGTGAGTTTATCCACCGGGTGGATACGACGTCAACCCTGCACGGTGGAGCGGCCGGCCTGCGGGTTTACGGCGGTGCTGCCCGCCTGGATCAGTTCGGGGCCGGGCGGTGACGCCTACCGTCCCTTGAGGAACGCCACTAGGCGTTCCAGCGCGAGTTTTCCGGCGTCGGTGTCGAGATTGAACTGGTACTCGTGGTTCAGGGCGGGCGCGTGGTCGGCCGGGAAGAACAGCGTGTCCACCTTGGCGCCCCGCGCCTTCAAGGCCTCGGCGAGGGCGTAGGACTGCGGCGCGAGCGGGTCGATGTTGCCGACGGAGATGAAGGCCGGCGGGAAGGCGTTGGTGACGTGCCGCGCCACGTTGAAGGCGTCGATCCGGGGGTCGTCCGCAAACTCCTTCGTGCCGAGGTAGGCCCACAGCACCGTGCGCATGAACCCGCCAAAGTCGCCGCTGAGGTCCATCCCGTCGATGCCGTACGGACCGCAGAACAGCGCGACGCCCACGAGGCTTTGCGCGGGCACCGAGGGTTCGATCCCGACCTGCTTGGCGTAGGCGGGCACGCGAATCGCGTTTGCGAGCTGCGCGGAGAGGTGGGCTCCGGCCGAGTCGCCGGCGAGGACGAGGCGAGATCCGTCGATCCCGAGCTCCGCGGCCTGCGCGCGCAGGTAGCCCAGAGCCGCGTTGGCCTGGTGCAACGGCACGGGATAACGCGCGCCCGGGGCGATCGAGTAGTCGATGCCCACGACGGCGAAACCGCGGCCCGCGAGCACGCGGGCGTAGTTGGCGATCTGCTCCTTGGCCCCCGAGATGTAGGCGCCGCCGTGTATCCAGATGACCGTGACGGCCGGCGGACCGGCGCGGCCCTCCGCCGGCGGGAGGAAGAGATCCAGCTTCGCGTCGGGGTCGTTGGGGTCGTAAACGAGGTCCAGCCGCTCCACGTGCCCGGGCGGAACGTGTTTGGCCAGCGCCGCATTCGCCGCGACGCCGCCCTTGTCGAAGAGGAAGCGGATGAGCAGAGCGCCCGGCCACGGGCTGATCCGGAAGGAAAGCAGGACGACCAGCGCAAGCGCCAGGAGGACCATGAAGATACGGGTGAGCTTGCGGAGCAGGGGAAGTTTCATGGTGCGCGGAGCGGGGAGGGGGTGAGTGCGGGAGAGCAAGACGCGACCTCGCAGGAATTGCAACTGAAGGGCGTTCGGTCGGCGTGGTTCTTGGCAAATGAACGGCGGCCCTGCCGATCAACGGATTCGAGGCTGGCAGTTGCGGCGTCGAAACCGGGCGCAGCTGCTGGTGGGTGGGGGAGGCTCAGTTTTCTGGAAACCAGTTGAGTGCAATCGGCGAATCATTTGAATCTGGAGTACTGTATGCCTCTGTACCAATTGCAGGTTCTGCGCGTTAGCGTGGCGTGTCTGTTGAGTGGGTTGGCTGGACGGACAGCGGCAGTGGCCGAGACGCTGCTTGAGCGAGCGTTCGTCTTGGATGAAGGCGCGACGGTACCTCGCGACGCCACCGCAGCCGCGGCCTTATATCGTGCTGCTGCAGAGCAGGAGGGCGACGCGTTTGCGATGCTGCGCCTTGGGTACCTCCACGAGACGGGCGATGGCGTGACGCAGGACTACATGCGGGCGCGCATTCTTTATCAGTCCGCCGTCGACCGCGGCCTCGATGATGCCCGCCTTCGCCTTGCGATCTGT
The DNA here is from genome assembly GCA_964476565.1 of uncultured Opitutus sp. Lineage (GTDB taxonomy): Bacteria > Verrucomicrobiota > Verrucomicrobiia > Opitutales > Opitutaceae > CAMAXB01. Next base: position 30,314 of record CAYZBG010000016.1, on the reverse strand, counting down.
CATCTGGAGGGCTGGGGTGGTCCGGTGGACCGGGCGGCGTTTCTACGCGAGCTTCGCGCGGCGGCAGAATCGGACTATGTTCCGGCGCAGCGGATTCTTTCCAGTGTCTACTTCATGGGCTTCGGCGTTCCGGATGATCCTGCCGAAGGCTTAAGGTGGATCGAGCGCGCGGCGCGTTTGAACGACCCCTCGGCGCAACTTCAATTGGGACGCACGGCGGAGGCGCTGCGCAGGATGGGTCTGATGTCCGATCTGGCTCTGGCTCGGGATTGGTACAAACTGTCGGCCGAACAGGAGTACCTGGCGGCAATGCGGGCCATGGCACGTTCTTTTTTCGTGCCGTCCTCAACCGACTTTAATGTGACCACAGGCCGGCGATGGTTGGAGTTGGCCACGGAATGCGGCGACGCCGAGGCGCCTTACATGCTGGCACTCAGTCATCTCCTCCATCCAGGCGGGGCATCGCCGGAAACCGCCGAAGCATGGCTCCGTTTGTCGTCTCAACGGGGAAACGCTCGTGCTACCGAGGTTCTTGAATTCGCGGCTGCGGGGCGGCCCCTGGTCGATGCCGCTCGCTACGTGTTGAGCGTGCCGATGGACGAACGTTTCTTGCAACGTGCCGCGGAGAAAGCAGGCGATGAGCCCACGCGTCCGCCGGTACCGTATCGCATGGTCCGCCCGGTGTATCCGGCGACGATGCGCCTGACGGAGACTGAGGGCGAAGTGACCGTGTCGTTCGTCGTCACAACCAAGGGACTGGTGGCCGAGCCAGCAGTGGTGTCATCCACGCATCCACTTTTCAGTGAACGAGCCATCGAAGCCGTCAGCCAATGGCGCTTCCATCCCGGTCGTCGCGACGGGCGGTTGGTCAATACGCGGCTGCAGGTTCCCGTGTATTTCAACATTCGCGAAGAGGCGTTGACGGGGGTGGACGGCGTCATGGCCTTCGCGATGGGGCGTGCGGCCCAACTTGGAGGTCAGGTGGCCGCCGATTCAGTAGAGCTTCAGATGGCTAAACCTGTCGGCAAACTGCCCGTACCAAAGCGGCCCAACGGAGATTCGTTTCCCGCCGGGGCGAAAGTGTTGCTGATTTTGGTCCTCGATGCAGCCGGGCGCGCGGAACGGGCGCACATTCTGGATGCTCAGCCTGAGGAGCTCGGTCCCGCCGTTCAGGAGATCGCCCTCCGTTCGCTTTTTGAGCCGCGGATCCTCAACGGCGAAGCGGTGCCGTCCAATGCCCTTTTGATTGTCGGACGTCGGCGGTGACGTCGCATTCGGTTCCGAAGAGGTCCGTATTGAAGTATCTGAAGCGACGAGAGGATGGCGAAATTCCTCTGGACTGTCAGACCCCCCGGGACGCGCATGAACGGTGCGATCATGCTAGCTTTTTAGTATGTTCCTTGGCGCTGCTTCCGCGCACCTCTCCCCCATGTTTCCCCTCGTCCGTTTTCTCACCGTTGCCGTCACGTGGGTCGGCGCCGCCGCGGCGCTGGCCGCGCAGGAGGCGCCTGCCCTCGATCCGACGCCGCCGAAGCCCACGCTCTTCATCGCCGGCGACTCGACCGCGCAGCCGGGCAATCCCGTCGCGGTCGGGTGGGGCAAGGCCTTCGCCGACTACTTTGACCCGGCGCGCGTCACGATGGCCAATCGCGCCATCGGGGGACGCAGCAGCCGCACCTTTGTCTCCGAAGGTCGTTGGGCCCGCCTTGCCGCCGAGCTCAAGCCGGGCGATTTCGTGCTCATCCAGTTCGGACACAACGACGGTGGTCCGATCGACACGCCGCCGGCGCGCGGCTCGCTGCCGGGGATCGGCGACGAGACCCGCGAGATCGTGCACCCGACGACCCAGGCGAAGGAAACCGTGCTCACCTTCGGCGCCTACCTGCGCACGATGATCGCCGAGACGCGGGCGAAGGGCGCCACGCCGATCCTGATGTCGCTGACGGTGCGCAACTACTGGCAGGACGGCCGCGTCGAGCGCGGCTCGGGCGACTATGCCCGTTGGACGCGCGAAGTCGCCGCCGCCGAGCAGGTGCCGTTCATCGACCACACGACCCTCATTGCCGACCACTACGACAAGCTCGGACATGCTGCGGTCAACGCGTTCTTCCCGCGCGACCACGTGCACACCGGCGAAGACGGCGCGCGCCTCAACGCCTTCCTCGCCGTGAGCGGGCTCAAGGGCCTGCGTGAACAGGCGCTCATCCGCCTGCTCTCGCTCGAGGGCCGCTCGGTACCGACCGCGCCGCCCTCGATGGTGTCCGCCCCGCGTCAGCCGCCCGAGCGCGGCGCGCCCCCGGCGGCGTTTCGCCGCTGGCTCAACCTGCCCGAGGCCGCCGACCCCGCCCTGCCCACGGTCTTCCTCATCGGCGATTCCACCGTGCGCAACGGCCGCGGCAACGGCTACGACGGCCAGTTCGGTTGGGGCGATCCCTTCGAGGCCTACGTGTACCCGGCGCGCGCCAACGTGGTGAACCGCGCCGTCGGCGGCACGGGGGCGCGCACCTTCCGCAACCAGCACTGGCCGGAAATCCTGCCGCTGCTCAAGCCGGGCGACGTCGTCATCCTGCAGTTTGGCCACAACGACAACGGCGAGCGCGGCGCGCTCCCCGGCATCGGCGAGCAGACCGAGGAGCGTGACACGCCTGCCGGCAAGGAAACGGTGCGCACCTTCGGTGCGTACCTGCGCCTCTTCGTGGCCGAGATCCGCGAACGCGGCGCCACGCCCGTGATCTGCTCGCTCGTCCCGCGCAACCGCTGGACGGACGGACGCATCACGCGCACGCCCGACCGCCACGACACCTGGGCGCGCAGCGTCGCCGAGTCCGAAGGGGTGGCGTTCATCGACCTGCACGAACGCATCGCCGCGCGTTACGATGCATTGGGCGAGGACGACGTGCTCGCGTTGTTCGCCGACCGCACCGTGCACACCAACTGGGACGGCGCCATGCTCAACGCCGCCGTCGTGGTCGAGGGCCTGCGCGCCCTCCCGCAAAACCCGGTCGCCCCCTTCCTGCGCCCGGGCCTGTGAACCCTTCCGCCGGATCCGGCCTCCGCTGTCGCGGCGGCTGACCTCCGCCGCCTGTCCCCTCCGCGCCCAGGGACGGATGCCCCACTGTCCGACCTGAGGTGGACGCGCGGGTCCCTCCGCGCGTGGTGTGCGTCCGCCCGCGTCCGAGACGCATGGCTCGTGTCCAGCTCTCGATCTCAACCAACAGGGTTCGAGCCGACCCCGTTCGCGGGCCATCATGCCTCTCGCCAGATCCTCTTTAGCTTACGTCAAGAGGGCACCGGGGCTGACGCTGACGGATGCCCAAGACGTCCATCTCCGAGAACAATAGCGACTCCAGCATAGAGACGGCCCTGGTGGCCGCGCCCTGTTTTGGCCTGAAGCCTGCAGCCGCCAAAGCCATCGTGCGCGAGGTCCACGCGGCCCTGCTCCTCCGTCTGGACCTCATTCGCGTTTCCCGAAGGTGCGGCCGTCTTCGGTCGAGATTCGGCCGTCTGGCCAGACTTGAACGGCGAGAATAAAATCTTCGGTCGTGATCGCGTCGTCGAATTCCCTCGATCCATCAAGGAACTGCCGGAGCTGCTCCATGAGGTCTTCGGCGATCTCACGCTGAGCTTCGAGCTCCGTGGGGTACGTGACGGGAAGGTTGCTTTCGTCATGCCACGCCGGCACGAGGCCATCGCAAAGGGTTTGGGTGAAGATGGCGTAGGCTGACCGGGAGGGCATTGGGATCGGAAGCATGCCGATCAGATGTTCCAAAATGGAACACTCTTCAAGCTGGGACCTGGTAGGCTGAATCCGTGGCGGTTCCAAAACAGAACAATAACCTTGTCGGTAAACGCGTTAAGAAAGCGCGTTTGGCGCAGAAGCCGAAGCTGTCGCAGGACGCGCTCTCCGGCAAACTGGCCGCTCGCGGGGTGACGATCGATCGGGCGGGCATCGCGAAGCTGGAGGCGGGCAGCCGTTATGTGTCGGACTTTGAAGTGAAGGCCTTGGCCGCGGCGCTGAAGGTGACGGTCGGTTGGCTGTTGGGTGGTGAAAGCTGACGACGATGCCCCGGGCCAACGATATCATCCCGTACTACGAGATGTGCCAGCGCGAGGGCACGAGCCTGCAGAGGGGAATGAATTTCCGCCTGCACGGGAAGCATTCGGTGATCCTGATGTCAGTGCGGCCTAACGCTCCCTATGCCGACCGGGTGGAAGACGAGGGGAAGGTGCTGATATACGAAGGCCACAACGAAAACAGGACGGCCCAGTGCAAGTATCCCGAGCTGGTGGATCAGCCGGAGTTCACCAAAGCGGGAAAGCCAACCGAGAATGGGAAGTTCAAGAATGCCGCATTGGCCTTCAAAGCGGGTCAGCAGCCGCCGGAACGCGTCCGAGTCTACGAGAAAATCAAGGATGGCATCTGGTCCTACAACGGCGTGTTCCACCTCGAAGATGCTTGGACGGAGAAGGCGGAGAAGCGGACGGTGTTTAAGTTCAAACTGACGGCCGTGGTAGGGGAAGAGGACGACGCCCAACCGGTTCCGCAGAACCCTAACCCCGGCCGAATGATTCCTACGTGGGTGAAGCGGGAAGTGTGGAAGCGAGACGGGGGTAAGTGTGCGCAGTGCTCCGCAAACGTGAACCTCCACTTCGACCACATTATTCCGTGGTCCCGCGGCGGTTCTTCAACCCAGGTTGAAAACATCCAGCTCCTCTGCGCCGCTCACAATCTCAGCAAGAGTGACGACATTCAGTAGAACCCGGGTACGACCTCGTTGGATCACCACCGAAGCCCGATTTGTGACATGAAACGGCACGACCCATTCCGGATCGTCAGGGTTGAGGACAGGGGCCCTTGCGGATCTGAAGAACGGTTCATGCGATCGAAGTACGCGCAGCAGAACGCCTCTTGCCGGGTTCGATCCGAACAGGTCAAAACCCTGATGGTTGTGGTCGAGCTTTAGATTCCTGAGTCAGAGCCAGAAGGTCACCGAACTACAGACAGTAGGGTTTGACCCGTTCGGATCGGCATCGGACTGTCATGGTCATGCGCATGACGCGGAAATGGGTCTCCTGTTCCCCCCGTGGACGGGTGTGTTTCGCGCGGGACCTGTTGGACCTTTCGCCGGCGCTACAGGACTACGTGATCGCGCATGAGCTGCTGCACATGCGCCACCCCAACCACGGCCGCGTGTTCCATGCCCTGCTGACCGCGCACATCCCGCGGTGGCGCCAGCGCGATGAACAGCTAAAAGCGAGAATCTTACCCTAATACCATGTCAGCTAGCCCTCGCGCCTACGTGGACCTGAAGCGACGGTTTCGTGACTACGAAACCATCGTGGATCCTTTGGTAGCAGCGGTGCAAAGTTACACCGAGGCCGGCGAACAGCTGGTCAGTTCGCTTGATTGGACAGCTCTGATGAAGCGCCGCAGAGTAGTCATCCTTGCGGAGCAAGGTAGTGGTAAGACTCGCGAGCTGAAGGAGCAGGCGGCTCGAATCCGCTCAGGCGGAGTAATCGCGTTCTTTGTCCGCCTCGATCGACTCGTTGTAGGCGATTTAGTCGAAATACTCGGACCCGCACAGAACGAGGATTTCCAACGGTGGCTCAACGGGCAAGGCGAGGCCTCCTTCTTCCTGGATTCCGTCGATGAGGCGAAAATCAGCAGCCCGGCCCATTTCCACGTGGCAGTGGCCCGATTTGCTGGGGTGCTCGGGTCAACGGGCTTGGCCCGCGCTCGTATCTACCTCAGCTCTCGGTTCAGCGCTTGGCGGCATGAAACCGATTACCCGGACGTTGCGAGTGTACTGGAGAACCCCGTCGCTCGCCGGGTGCAGGCCGGATCGGAAGGAAAGGAAGGAGAGGCCAATATCGACAAGTTGTCGGTTGTGCGGCTTGAGCCTTTTGACCAGCAACAGGCGCTGGCCTTCGCGCGAGCAATCGGCACACGCAATCCGGAGGAGTTCATTGCGGAAATTGGGCGCACCTTTGCTTGGGAGTTTGCGCGGCGGCCGCTCGATGTCATCGACTTGGCTAAGTTCTGGGACGAAAACGGCAGGCTCGGGACACTGACCCAGATTGTTGAGGCGCACGTTCGGCGCAACCTACAGGAGAATCTAGAGCGCGAGGAGAATCGCGCAGCCCCTCTAAGCGAAGCGGATGCGCACGCGGGGGCCAAGGCTCTCGCAGCGGCGACCATCCTGTGCCAAAAAGCGGCATTCAGTTTCGCCCATGATGGCGACAGTCTCGATCCCGCCGCGATCCTCCCGCCAGATTGGCCCCAAGATCGGATTGAGGCACTGCTTGCCCGACCGCTATTTGATGAAGCGAGCTATGGCAAACGCCAGTTCCACCACCGACGGGCCACCGAGTTCCTCGCAGCCGAGTGGATTGCCGATCGGATGAATGAGGGCTGTCCGCTACGTACTATGCACCGGCTCTTTTTTGCCGAAGGATCAGAAGGCCCCATCTTGCGCCCTTCACTCGACCCGGTCGCCGCATGGTTGTGCGGAACCAACGAACATTGGTCACGACAAGTGCGGGCTTGGGTGTTGCACGCCAGGCCAGAGATTCATTTACGCTATGGCGACCCGGCCGCCTTACCAATGGATCATCGGCGTGATGCGCTATGCGGCATCGCAGCGGAGTACGCAGACCGCGGACGTGTCTGGATAGAGGCGGACGATCAGGCTTTGGCCCGATTCGCAAAGGAAGACCTTGCCGGTGAGATTGCACGACTCTTTACGGCCCAAGCGACAGTCCACGAATTCCGTTGGCACCTGTTGCACATGGCGGCGCTGGGCAAGCTTACAGGCTGTGTTGAGGCGGCTCGGAGTTTGTTTTGTGCCCAGGCGGAGCCGGATGACTTGCGCGCCCAAGCGGTTGACGTGATCGCCCAAGCGGGGGGCGAGGCCCAAATGCAAATACTCGCGGCGCTCGCCCGTGGACTCCCGGTGCTGGGGGAGACGTTGGGCTACACAGTCGCCAACACCCTGTATCCTAGGTTCCTCAGCAACCAAGACATCGTCGAATTGGCCACCAAGGTGCCGAACATGGGAATGTCGATCTTTCCGACCATGCTGGGGCGACACCTGGAGAGGAATCTGCCCGGCGCGCAAGCCGGTGACATGTTAAGGCGGTTTCTCGAAATCGTTCAACGGGAGCCCCATTTGCTCGCTGATCGACATTCGCTCCCGCTGTCGCAGGAGTTTTCTCATTTGCGGTCGGTGTTGCCGTCAATCACGCGCGTCTTGCTGAATTTGGATGATCTGGCGGACGGAGACGCGCGGGCAGCGGCTGAAGCGTTACTTATCATTGGCGAGCGGGCCCAAGATCTGCAAGTGGATGAGAAGGATGCTTTAGTTGAAGCTGCGAAGCGCCATCCTTCAATGCGGCGGTGCTACTTCCTTCGCTGCATCGCATTGGCCGAGGAGTACGTTGGCCGGCCGATAACCCGATGGCACTTTTATCCGTATCATCGAGAGTCCCTTCTCCAGCCCATCGTCGCTGACTTGGATTGGCTGGTCGATGAGTTGCAGCCGGGGCGAGTTGCAGGCTCTCGTGAGACGCTACTTGTGCTGGCTGTGAGCCTTTGGGCGCAGGAGGGCAAACCACGCGCCACTCTTCGTCACATTAGGTTGGCTGTCAGGGATGATGCCGGTCTCGGAGAGAAGCTGCGCAAGGCACTCTTTGACGCGCGAAGAGCCCCCTTCCATTCTTGGTGGCTTAGAAATGTCTGGTGGAGGATTGGTCAGAGCTATTGGTGGCGGGAGCGGTGGCGTAAGGCGTGCAACTTATGCGGGCGTGCGCGCTCCTTGTGGTTTCTTCACACGCGGCTCGGTGAATTGAGTGCTGGAACCAACTCGGCTTTACTATGTCAGGTCCTCGACCACGCCGAGCCTCGCAGCCGGAGTCAGTGGACGATCTCGGGTTGGACAGAACTTGGACGTGTATTCGGCCCGCTCGTTAAATGGGCTGTGCGCAGAGGGTGCCAGCGTAGCTGGCGTAGCTATACGCCTTGCCCCCCATCCGCCAAGCCGGAAGCTAACCGAACCAGATACGAAGTCATTCTAGGGTTGAATGGGATCCAAGTCGAAGCAGACGAGCCCGGGTTCTCGTTCAGTCGATTTACAGTCACCGATGCGCGCACCGCTACGTTTTACGCCGTCAACGAGCTGAATGCGCCGCCGGACTGGCTGAACGCCCTCGCAAGCGCACATCCGGCAGCAGTGTCGGAAGCGCTTCTTGAGTGTATCACCCATGAGTGGAGCATGGCACCGGACCAGACGCGTGTTTATGGTGTGCTATCCCGTGTGCTTGGGCGTGCGGATGTTCTGGGGCCGCTTGCTAGAGCTGGGGTGTTAAAGTTGCTTCAAGGCGGTGATCCGACGCAACCGATGCTGCTGGAATTTGCACTGCGCCTTTTGTCTCCAGCGTGCCAAACGGAGCTTGGGGCTTTGGCTGAGGACCGTGCGAAATCGCTTCCGATCGACTCCGTAGCAACAGGTCTCTGGACTGTCGCGTGGCTTCAGTCTGATCCAGACTCTGCCATCGACTGGCTCGAGGCCTTTGCCTCAAACGATATAGGAGCCGACCGGCTGGTCTTGAATCTTTGTGCCAGCCTGCACGGCGGTGACATGATGCGACCGGTGCATGATCTCAACGCTGCCTACATGCGCCCGCCGTTGCTCAAGCGGCTGATCGCATTGGTCTACCGGAGGGTTCGATTGGCAGACGATGTCAACCGTGTCGGCTCTTACACGCCAAACAGCAGGGATTACGCGCAAGAATTCAGGAATAGATTGGCCTCGGCGCTGGCCGAAAAACGCGGCGATGAGGTTGCCGCACTTCTGACCGAGCTGGCAGAGGACCCTTACTTGGGACCGATCCGCGATTCCATCTTGATGCACCGTGACAATCAATTGCGCGGCCAGAACGAGGTTGCCGCTTGGCGGGCGATAGACATCCGCGAGTTTGCTGCTGCGAATGAAACCGCACCGCGCACTGACAAAGACCTCTTTGAGATTACGCTCAAGCGCCTCGATGACCTCAAATATGCCGTCGAACTTTCCGACCTCAGCATCCGCGCTCAGCTCACTCCAGTAAGTGATGAATACGCACTGCGCCACTTCACCGCCGTGGAGTTGGAGACGCGCGCACGGGGTCGCTATTCAGCTCCTCAAGAAGCCGAGATCGACGAGGAAAGACGTCCAGACCTGCGAGTGATTAACCCGGCGATCGAGGGGCCAGTGTGTATCGAAATCAAGTGGGCTGAAAATTGGACCCTGCCCAAGCTGCTTGAGCGGTTAGAAAATCAGCTAGTAGGAACCTACTTGCGGCCCCATGCCACGCACTACGGTATATTTCTACTCGGCATGATCGCCCGTAAAGGGAAGACCCACTGGGAGAATCCCGCCGGAGGCCCCGATCTGAATTTCCAGCAAGTAGTCGCCGAAGTCCGAAAACGAGCAACCGCCCTTAAGGCCGCGACGCCTGGTGTCGCAGGTCTTGAGGTGATCGCGATCGACTTCCGTCCGCCATCACAATGGGAGGCATGAACGGGAATGAAACTGCACTTTGGTACTGCTCACCGATGTTCGATGACCTCGACCCCTTCCAAGTGCGCCCTCTGCCACCACACGGCGCCGCTCATGCGCTCCCATATCCTGCCCAAGTTCACCCAAAGGCGGTTAAAACTGGGCGGGGCGAGGGTGCTCCGGCAGGATTCGGCGACAGCCCCCGCGGTGCCCGTGCAGGACTTCGCTCGAGAGGCCCTACTATGTGCCGGGTGCGAGCAGCGGTTATCGAGATGGGAGGATTATGCAGCTCGCGTGTTCAACCAACAGCGAAAGCTAGATCTCACACCGTTGCCCCAAGGCTTGGGCTACGTGATCCAGGACCTGGACTACCACCGCCTCAAACTCTACCTGCTCTCGCTGCTTTGGCGGATGGGGGTATCATCACTGCCCGAGTTCCGGCTCGTCCGCCTAGGGCCCCACGAAGAACGGATTCGAGCCATGTTGCTCGCGGCCGACCCCGGCCGGGCGAACGATTACGGGTGCATACTTCAGGTCGTCACAGATCGCGGTAACCGCATCCCGGTGACACGAGTCCCAGATCGGCACCGGGTCGATCCACTGACAATGCAATACCGCCTGCTCATCGACGGCCTACTGCTAATATGGCCAGTTGGAGCCGATGCGGTGCGAGATAGAGCAACGCTGAGTGAATTCTACCTGCAGGAGGATGGCACATGGTGGGTCTTAGCACAACGACGGGTTGATATTCACTTTCTCCGTGAGGCCTTGGCCCCAGTCGTACGGGCCCCGACGAAGTAGGATACCGATTGGTGGCGTACCAAAAGGATCAAACCTAAGGTCTGTGGTCGGGGTTTGGATTCCCAAGACAGAGGCAGAAAGTCACGAAGCCTCAGACAGCGTACTTTGCTCTCTTCCTCTGAGCAGCGCCTCATCGTTTCAGAACATCCATAAGGGTATTGGTTCGTTACCCTAGTCGACGTCGAGGGCGGTGAGCCCTGTGGGCAAGGCTCTCACTTGAACCGTTCCGCCTGCCGACTCCGCGTTGGCCTTGTGGGGCGGGGTCTCCACGCTGCCGGGCATGCACCTTGGGATCATGCGTGTTCTGGTGGTGGGGTTGATGATGGTCAGCACCGCGGGCAAGGCGGAGACGGGGGTTCTGGTCTTTGCCGATGGCAACCGCGTGACGGGGCGGCTCGAGGCGCCGGGGCGATTGGCGAGCGACCGGTTTGGGGTCGTCACGTTCAACGCCAACGAGGCCGTGTTCGAGGCGATCACGGTTGAGGCGCCGGTGACACCGGAGGGGGCCGGAGCGACGCGCGAGCAGGCGGAGCAGCATCGGGCGGGTGCGCCGGCCGCGGCGGCGGCGCCTGCGCGCGCCCGGTGGCATCCGTGGGTCGTGTCGTTGAGCGGATTCGCCGAGCGCACCTTCGAGGACGATGTGCGCCGGCTGGAGTACTTCGCCGGCCTCAAGGTCGAGCGGCCCTGGCAGGAGGGTCGCTCCTTCGTCTGGGACGCGCGCTACGAGTACGTCGACAAGAGCGACCGGATCGACAAGCGGCGGGCCACGACCTACGCCGACTGGCGGCGCGATCTTTCCCCACGCTGGTTCACCACCGTGCGGCCGTCGCTCGAGTACGACGGCCGCAACCTCACGCCGGAGCAGGCGGAGTTCCTCGACCGTTCGCGGCTAAACTACCTGCTGCAGCAGCACCAGGCGGGGGTGGGGTACCGGTTGCTCAACACCGCCACGCTCAAGACCTCCGTGACGGCCAACGCGGCCTACTTCCATCTCCGGCTCTTCGACTTCGTCACGCTCGATGCGAAGGGCGCGGTGCTCTCGCTCGAAAACCAGTTGAAGCTGCCGTGGGGCCTGGAGTTCAAGCAGACGGGCCGCCTGCTCTACCTCGACGTCGCCGACGACGTGCGCTGGGAGAACGAGGCCGAGCTGACGAAGCACATCACCACCCACCTGCACCTCACGCTGCGGCACCACTACCGGCAGGACTACTCCGTCTTCGACACCAACCCGATCGACAAGCTGCGCCTGCTGCTGGGCGTAAAATTCTGACCCGTCTTCCGGTGGAGCGGGGCCGCGTCGACCGGCTCACGGCCGCGTGCGCTCGAGCTCCCGCTCGATCTCCAGCTGCAGCTGGTTCAGGCGCGCAGGATCCGGCGCCAACTCGAGGCGGCGCCGCTCCAGCTCTAGCTCGCGCAGCCGCTGATTGAGTTCGGCGCGGCGTGAGGCGTCGCCGACGGTTGCGGCATCGACGCGGGCCGTCAGGCGGGCGAGTTCGGCGTCGAGACGGGCGATCTCCAGGCGACGCTGCGAGGCGAGCTCGGCGGCGCGCGCGGCGTGAAAGGCCTCGTCCTTCAGCCGGGCCGCGGCGGCGTCGGCGCGGTGGGCCTCCACCGCCGAGGGAGGCATGTCCTCGAGGCGGACCGTCGGACGGGCACGGCCCTCGTTCGGGTCAACCGCAGGGGCTTGGGTGGCGGTCACGTTCACCTCCTTGCTCACGTCCGCGAGCAACGCGGCGTGACGTTCGGCGGTGAACCGCTTTTCCAACTCGACGCGCCGCTGTTTCAGCACGACGAGGCGCGTCTTCATCGCCGCCTGCGTGACCGGAGAGGTTTCTCCGTGCATGCGCTGCTCGAAGGCGGCCAAGGCCTGGTCAACGGCCCGCAGCGCGTCGGCGACGACCGTGGCGTTCGCCTTCGTTTCGCGGGCGATGAGGGGACTGGCTCCGGCCAGACCCCACGCCAACACCAGAGCCACCGGGAGGAGTGAAACGCGCGCGATCATGGCTTCACGGTGAGACACGCGTCGGAGCGGATTGATCCGTCATGGGCGGGTGCGGTCCAAACGGTGTGCGGGAAGTTTACGGCGGATGACAATCGAACCAACGCTACGCCGAACGTTCGGCTTGGAGGATTTCTCCTCGGTGGCCTCTGCGTCGGAGCTCCGTGTGCTCTGTGACCCAAGAAGAATCATTGTCCATGATGCGAACCATGCGGAACACGCCTGGGCGATCTAGGCGTCCCTGCTCCGCGCGCTCCGCGTTCTCCTGGGCCAACGGTTGAGACCAGCGGCCGGTTTCCGGCGTCACTTCGGCGGCCAGACCGCGTCGCCGAGTTCCTTCGGCAGGGCGGTGGGATCGGTGGGGTAGAACGGCGTGAGGTCGATCTTGGACTTGGAGCCTTGCAGGAACTCGCGCTCCTCCGGCCCGCCGACGATCAGCCAGAGCACGTCGCTGTCGGTGTCGTTGAAGACCTGGCGCAGCTGCTCGGGTCCGACCAGGACGCCGCCGTGGCGCGGCACGGTGAGGGTGGTATCGCCGACCCGAATACGGCCGGTGCCCTCCAGCACGAAGTAGAACTCCTCGGACCGGATGTGTTTGTGCAGGGTGTTCGCGCTGCGCGGCGGCAGGCGCCAGAGCCGGGCCCCAAGGTTCTCGCTGCCCGTGCGCTCGAGGTAATCGGCGTTCGGGATCTTCATCAGGTTGGACGGACGCCAGACAAGGTCATCCGGCCGGATGAGATGGTAACCCTGGATCGGGTTCACGGCCGATCACCCCCCTTGCCGCAGCAGCCAGGCGGTGTAGCCCGCGTAGACGACGAACAGCGCGGCGCCTTCCCAGCGGTTGATGCTGCCGCCCGAACGTACCACCGGCAGCAGGGCGAGCGAGACCAGCAGCATCACGCCGAGGTCGAGCCAGGCGAGCTCCGGAGCATGGATCGGCTGCAGCAGGGCGGCTACGCCGAGGATGCCGAGCACGTTGAAGATGTTTGAACCCACGACATTGCCGATGGCGACGTCGCCCTGCTTCTTGATCGCGGCGAGTAGGGAGGTGGCGAACTCGGGCAGGCTCGTGCCGACGGCGACGATGGTGAGGCCGATCGCCAGCTGGCTCATGCCCCAACGCTCGGCCAGCGTCACGGCGCCGGTGACAAACAGGTTGGACCCTACGACCAGAACGCCGAGTCCCACGATCACGGCGCCGATGCTGAAGGGCAGGCTCGACGGCTTGCGCTGGCCCAGTTCCTCCGAGAACTCCGCCTCGGCGGCCTTGGAGGTTTCGGCGCGCGCCTGTTTGACCGTCAGCCACGTGTAGACCACGAGGCTGGCCAGCAGCACGCCGCCTTCCCAGCGGGCGACCGTGCCGTCGATGAGGACGAGCAGGGCGAGCACCGCCACGCCGATCATGATCGGCACCTCGCGCCGGATCACCTGGATGTCCGCCCGCAGCGGCGAGATCACGGCGCACAGGCCGAGGATGAGCGCGATGTTGCAGATGTTGGAGCCCACCACGTTGCCGACGGCGATGGCGCCGTTGCCGGACAACGTTGCCTGTGTGCTCACGACCATTTCCGGACTGCTCGTGCCGAAGGCGATGACAGTGAGGCCGACCACGAGCGGCGTGATGCCCAGGCGCAGGGCCAGACCGGCGCCGCCCTTCACGAGGGCCTCGGCGCCAAAGTAGAGCGCGACGAGACCGAGGGCGAGCGAGAGCCATTCGTTGAGGACGGGAAGATTCATGACGAAGAAAGGTGGGCGGAGATCGCCGGTTGGGGGGTGCTTACGCGTTCAGCCCGAGGAGCGCGAGCAGCTTTCCGCCGTAGCGATCGAACGTTTCCACCACCACCGCGCCCCAGAAGACAAAGTAGCCCACCGTGAAAGCAAAGAGGGCGTAGCCGGCGAGGATGCCGAGGCCGTCGCGCTTCAGGGCGCTGAAGGTCATGACCACGGCGACCAGCGCCGGCAGGGTGTTGGTGAAGGGCGGCAGCGGTGGCAGGGGAATCATCAGGAGCAACGCGGCGAAGATCACGACGCTCGTGTGCAGCCGCAGTTTCCAGTGGGCGTCGGCGAGCAGGTGCAGGCGGGTGGCGAGCCGGCGTTCGAGCCAGCCGACGAGCTTGCTGCTGGCCGAGAGCATGCGGGAAAAGAAGGTGCCCGGGAGCACGACCCGCCGGAGACGGCCGGGCAGCCACGGCGGCTGACCGAGAAAGTACTGCAGGGCGAGGAGCAGAATCACGAGGCCGAAGGGCGTGGACAGGCCCGGGATGCTGATCGGCGTCGAGAAGGGCAGGGCACAGATGACCACAAGGAGGGCCGAGGCGCGCGGCCCGAGCGTGTCGAGCACGTTGCCGAGCGGCACCGGTTGCTCACCGTACCGGTGGGCGAGTTCGCGAAGTTCGTGCGAGAGCGACGGGGCGTCGGCGGGAGGAGGCGAGGAGGGCGGCATGGGAGAATCAGGGTTTGGGTCGGGCCGGCGGCGTACGCCAGATGAGCCGGATCAGGCCGTAGCCCGCCAGGCCGACCACAGCGCCGAGGACGACGGCCCCGAGGTAGAGCGAGAACACAGCGTTGCCCGTGAAGATCGGGTCGGCGCTGTGGGCGAGGTGTTGCCAGACCGCCGCGGGCGAACGCCCCTGCACGACCTCGCCGACGAGGTAGCACGCGGGCAGGTGGATCGGCGCGGTCAGCGGCGTGGACAGGAACTGCAGGGCGATGCAAAGGAGCACGTTCCCCCGCATGCAGACCGCGACGGCGCAGGCGATCAGCGACTGGATGGGCAGAAACGGGATCAAGGTGATCGGCATGCCGATCAGCCACGCCCGGGAAATGGAATCGCGGGTCGGCCGCCACAGGGCGCGATCGAGCAAACGGTCGCCCAGCCGCGAGTGCAGCCAGGTGCCGCGCAGCCGGCTGCGCGAGAGGCGGCGGCGGTGGAGCAGACGAAGGACCCAAAGAGGAAGTCGCATGACAAAGTCGATGGGGCCCGCCAGCCGGCGCATATACCTTCGCGGCGAGGTCCGGCGGCCGATGTGCCGCCCGGATCCAAGCCCGTGCCATGCGCGAGGCGGGGCCCCGCGGTGGAATCAGAGACGCAGGGCGTAGCGCCCGGCGCCGGATAAGGCGCGAGGCGGACCGTCGGCGGTCGGATGAACCGCGACGAGCCTGCGATCGGTTTGCTCCGGCGCGGGAATGCCCCCCGACAACGCCTTCGCGATGGCCGTATCGGGCGTGAGCCGATCCTGTTCCGACCGCGTTGCGCCGACGGGTTCGTCCACCTGCAGTTCGCAGGCAAAGTGGGGATCATCCGGCAGGGCCGGCGCGCGCACGGCCGGTTCCGCCGCGTCCGGGGTCGTCCAAGCGAACCGATCCGACGGGCTGTGAACCGCACTTAGCGCCAGCATGACGACGCCCCAAAAGGCGACGAAGCGGTGACGAAAAGTGAGAGGACGCGGCATAACGAAACGGGCATGCTGCCGGAACGCCGCGCCCTGTCAAATGGGGTGCGGCCGGGACCTTTTCCCGGTCGCGGCGCCGTGGCCGCAGTGAGGGCAGATGAGGCCACGTTGGCCGGCAAGGTGTACGTGACCTGTTTATGAACCCCTCGGGGGATCCAGCGCTTGAGGATCGCCCCGGCTTTGCCCCGGTCCCTGCGGCCGCGCACCGGCGTACCAGAGTATGCCTGCTTGCCGCCTGATAGCAGCGGCCGACGTCGGATGCACCGGAACGCATATGCGTAGTGACTGCGGCGGAGCATCCCGAGCTCGCAAATAAAGGTAACGCTCGTGATGATAAAATGGGTTACTCAAATCGGCGGGATAGTCGTGGCCCAGGCATTTTCCTAAAAGGTCCTCGACACCGCCGTCGTCGCCTCCAAAAGCAATCTACACGCGGTCGCTACCCCTACCGCCATTACCCCATGCCACCGACAGAACAGGCCCGCTGGTTTGCGGAGGAGGTAAAGCCCTATGAGCCGGCTTTGCGTGCGTACCTGCAGCGGCGATTCCCCTCCCTGCCCGATCACGACGACGTGGTGCAGGAAACGTATACCCGTTTGCTGCGGGCGAAGAGCGACGGACGTCTGACGTATGCGAAGGCGTTCCTCTTTACGGCGGCGCGCAACCTGGCCATCGACATGTTCCGCCGGCGGCGCGCGACGGTGCTCGAGCCCATCGACGAGTTTGAAGCGCTGCCGACGCTCGAGGAACGGTGCGATGCGGGCGACGCCCTCGAGCACCAGCAGCGCCTCGATGCGCTCATCGAGGCGGTTGCCTCGCTGCCCGAACGGTGCCGGCAGGTGATGATGCTGCGTCATCTCGACGGGCTCGCCTACAAGGAGATCGCCGAACGCCTCGGAATCTCCCGCGAGACCGTGAAGGTGCACATGGTCAAGGGCGTGCGCGACTGCATCCGCCACTTTCGCGAGCGCGGCCTGCTGGAGACCGCGCTTCCGTCGCCGGCACAGACCGGGGAGGAGTCCGCGTCATGAACGCTTCCCCCAACGATCCCACCGACGAAATGCTCGACGAGACCGCCGCGCAATGGGTGTGCGAACGGGAAGAGGGCTTTTCGCCGGAGCGAGAGCAGGCCTTTGCGCAGTGGCGCCGCGCAAGTCTTCGCCATGAAGCCGCGGTGCGGCGGGTGGAGGAAATGTTCGGGCTGCTCGACGAGTTGCCCGTGGTGCGCTCTCCACTCGAAGCGCGCCTGGCGCGTCCTGCGGCGGGGACGGAGCGTCCGTCGGGCGCGCGGATCCTGCGCTTTCCCTTGCTCGCCGCCGCGGCCGGCGTCGCTGCGGCCCTGATTGTCGGCTGGGTCGCCTGGACCTCCGACCGCTTTGCACCTTCACCTTCACCTGCACCCTTTCGCTATGTGACCGACGACTCCGGACAGCGGCGGATTGCCCTGAGCGACGGCTCGCTGATCGACCTGAATTCCGCGAGCGAGGTCGCGGTGGACTTCGGTGGGCGGGAGCGGCGCATCACGCTCTCGGCCGGCGAGGCGCACTTCGACGTGGCCAAGGATCCCGACCGGCCCTTCATCGTGACCGCCGGCGGGGTTTCGGTGCGGGCGGTGGGCACGGCCTTCAACGTGAGGCACGCCGCCGAATCGATCGACGTGCTCGTGGTCGAAGGCAAGGTCGAGGTCGGACGCGACACCGGACTCCCGCAACCCTTCGCCCCCTCCGCCCGCCCGCTGGTGGGGGCGGGGCAGCAGACGCGCGTTCGCCGCGACGATCCGGTAACCGTGCCCGCTGTGGAGAAGGTCGATGCGGAGTCGATGCGGGCGCAGCTCGCCTGGCAGGAACGGACCATCCCCTTCGTGGATCTGCCCCTCCGGGATCTCGTCACGCAATTCAACCGGCGCAACGCCACGCAGATCACGGTTGTCGACACCGAGCTCGGGGCGCGGCGGGTGGGCGGCATGATTTCGATGGATCACCCCGAGGCCTTCGTTCGGTTGCTCGAACAGGATGGCGACGTCGTCGTCGAGCGCCCGTCCGCGCTGGTCATCGTGCTGCGCCGTGCGCGGTGAGATGGCCGGGCGGCCATCTTCCAGATTAGGATTCTTTTGATGGGACTAACCCACATTCTGCGCGGCTGCGTTGCAGGAGTAGCCCTCCTGTTGCGCATGTCACCTCGTCTGATCTCCACCTCCTGCCTTGTCGCCGGCGTCGTCTGCGGCGAGGCGGTGGCGGCGGAGCCGGAACGGGGCGGGCAGGCGGAAACGAGGCGGAGCTTCGACCTCCCCCGCGGCGACGCCGCCACGACCCTCAGTCAGTTCGCCGGAATCTCCGGCACGCAGATTGTGTTCATGATGGACAAGGTGCGTGGTCAGCGGACCAACGCGGTGAAGGGCGAATACTCGCCCCGGGAGGCGCTCGATTGCATGCTCGCCGGCACGGCGCTGTCCGCCTGGCAGGACACGTCGACCGGTGCGTTCGTGATCAGCCGAGAGGCGGGTGGAGAGCCGCCCGCCGCCGCCGAAAAGGCGGAGCAGCCCGAACCCAAGCCCGCGGAAAACACCCCCGAACCAATGAAACAAAAGAATCTCGCCGCCACCCTCCTGGGCTGGCTGGCCCTCGCCCTCTCCTCGCCCGGTCAGGCGCAGACCGCCGGCGGCGAATCCCCGTCGCCCTCCTCCACCACCGGGGACACAGTCATCGAGCTGAGCCCCTTCGTCGCCTCGGCGTCATCGGATGTTGGATACATGGCTACGTCCTCCCTCGCCGGAACCCGCATCAACGCCGAGCTCAAGGACCTGGGTGCCGCCATTTCCGTCGTGACCAAGGAGTTCATGGACGACGTCGGCGCGACCAGCATGGAGAACCTGCTCGTTCACACCACGAGCACCGAAGTGGGGGGAGCCGAGGGCAATTTCACCAACTCCAATCTCTCGGGCAGCCGGCCCGACCAGCAGGGCAACCGGCAGAATCCGGAGGGCAACACGCGTGTGCGCGGGCTCGTAAGCGCGGAGGTGAGCCGCGATTTTTTCATCACGGACTTCGGCTTCGACAGCTATAACGTCGAGCGGGTGGACATCAGTCGCGGCCCGAACTCCGTTTTGTTCGGGGTGGGTAGCCCCGGCGGCGTGATCAACTACTCCAGCAAACGCGCCCTGCTTGGCCGCGACCGCGTCGAGTATTCGCTGCGGGCGGACCAGCGCGGGAGCTTTCGAACCACGCTCGATGTCAACCAAGTCGTCGTGCCGCGCCGCGTTGCGTTGCGCCTCAACGGCCTGATCGAGCGGCACAAGTACCGTCAGGAACCGGCCTACCAGGACAACGACCGCGGCGCCGCCGCGCTCGAGTCCGTGCTCTTCGAGAACCGTGGCAGCCGCGTGTTGGGCCGCACGACGTTCCGCGCCAACGTGGAATTCGCCGAGGTGCAGACAACCCCGCCCAACGTCATCGCACCGGTCGACAACATCCGTTACTGGTATGATGTGCCCGACGTAGCCTCCATTACGGCATCGACGGGTCTCACCGCCCCCGCAATCTACACCAACGGCACCTTCCAGCCGCAGGCGATGCGCGATCAATTCGGCGCCAACCCGCCTTACCGCGGCAGCCCGGCCACGCTCCTGCCTTGGTTCATCACCGTGGGGCAGATTTTCAACGACCCGACCAACGGCAACCCTCCGCTCGTCGGCTTCACCGACCCGGCCAGCGCCAACCTCCAGGCCGTCATGGGCCGCGTCACCGGCGCCGGCGCCTTCGACTGGCTGATGCAGTCCAACATCGTCGAGGAACCCTGGACGACCGGCTTTAAGGCCCAGACCTTGACCGACACGTCGCTCTACAACTGGGTCGACACCCTCATCAGCGGCAAGCTCGAGGGCCGCGACGACCGGTTTCGTAACCGGACCTTCGCGCTTGAGCAGCTCCTCTGGGGCGGGCGCGCCGGTGTTGAACTCGCCTATAACCAGCAGGACCGCCGTCGTCGCAACCAGTTCAGCTTCTCGGACGCCCGCTCGTACGACATCTGGCTCGATAACAATCTTTGGCTCGGCAACCGACAGCCCGATCCCAACGCCGGCCGTCCCCTCATGATCTCGCGTTCGTGGGGCAACCATTCCCAGCTGCTGACTGAGCGCGAGACGAAGCGCGCGACCGGTTTCGTGAATCTCGACGTGCACGACCTCACCGGCGCGGAGTGGACCCGCTGGCTCGGACGCCACGTCCTCTCGGGCATCGTCGAACAAGCCTCCCGGTACAACCGCAGCGAGAACTACGCGATGGCCGTGAGTTCCGACGAGATCAACATGGAGGTCGCACTGCAGGGGCTGAAGAACAACATTCGCCGCCAGCTTCACGCCGGCTTCTTCGTTGGTCCCGATCTTCGTCCGGTCACGAACTACGAGGATGTTCGCCTGAACGGATACATCGACGTGCCGATCCCTCAGGACGGCGACCGCTTCACAACGTTCATTCGCGATCCCGCGACCGGCACGATCCGCAACGTGACCGCTTACGCCGACCAGTTCCTCACCTCGGGCAACGCCAACCGCCGTGTCATCGACACCGAGGCGGTCACCTGGCAGAGCTACCTCTTGAAGGACACGCTCGTCGGCCTCTTCGGCTACCGCAAGGACCGCGTCCGCGACACCCTCAGTGTGACCGACGTCCGTCTGGCCGACGGTGCCCTCGATCCTGCTTCGCTTGCCCTGCGCGACACGCCGAGCCTCGACACCGAGGGCGAAACCACGAGCTGGAGCGTCGTCGCCCACTACCCGCGCGAACTCTTCCGCCGGCTGCCTCAACTGCCGTGGGGCGCGGACTTCAGCCTCTTCTATTCGAAGTCGGAGAACTTCACCCCGGTCGGCTTCCGTCAGGACGTCTTCCTCAAGTCGCTGCCTCCGCCCGAGGGCGAGACCGAGGAGCGTGGCTTCAACCTGTCGTTCCTCGACAATAAGGTGAACTTCCGGGTCAACTGGTACGAGACGGTGAACACCAACATCGCGCTCGACACCAATCTGGCCACCGCGTCGATGGCCTTCATCTCGGGCGAGATCGGCCGCCTGCTCGAGGCCCAGCGCCTCGGCATCCCGTTCGGGAAGGACATCCGCGGGCGCGACACCGGCCTCGCCAACCATCATAGCTCCTACGAGGAGGTCCTGAACCTTTTCGTCAACATGGTCCCCGAGCCCATGAAGACCGCCCGCGACCTGCGGCTGGTCACGAACGCCAACGGCGTGACCAGCGTCCAGTTCAACTCGCTGCAAGGGCTCACCTCGAGTTCCAACCTGGTCGCGAAGGGCATGGAGATCGAGATGGTGGCGAACCCGACCCGCAACTGGACGATGATCTTCAACGTCGCCAAGCAGGAAACCGTGCGCTCAGGATCCGGTGCGGAGCTGCAAGCCTACTATTCGCAGATCCGCGACGGGCTCATCGCCGCGCGCATGTGGGACGAGGAGGTCATTGACGAGCCCAACGTGGGTAGCGACATCACCTACAAACTCCGTCTCACCCGCGACGTGCTCAATCCGCTCGCCGCCATCAACGCGCGCGACGGCACCGTCAGCCAGGAGCAGCGCAAGTGGCGCTACAATTTCACGACGTCGTACAAGTTCAACGATAACGCCCTGCTGCGCGGCTTCGCCGTCGGCGGATCGCTCCGCTGGCAGGATCGCGCGGCCGTCGGCTATCCGATCATCCTCGTCAACAGCGGCGGCTCGAACCTGCAGGTGCCCGACCTGGCGAACCCCTACCTGTCCTCAGCGACCTGGAACGGCGACGTGTTTGTCCGCTACAAGCGCCGGCTCACCGACAAGATCGATTGGACCATCCAGCTCAACGCCCGCAACGTGCTCGGCGACGACGGCCTCACGCCGGAGTTGATCAACCCCGACGGATCGTGGGCGGTGGTGCGCGCGCCGGTCGAGAAAACCTACTTCCTCACGAACACCTTCTCGTTCTGAGGAACCTCGGGGGAACTCTGTTATGTCGATCCGCCGGCACCCATTGGCCCCGGTCCGCCGCTGGCTAGCCCTGTGGCTCGCCCTCGGCGCCGTATGGGTCCTCCCGGGCCAGCAGCCCGTGAGGCGTCCCAATGTGATCGTGATCCTCGCCGACGACCTCGGCGCGGCCGATCTCGGGGTGAACGGCGTGCGCGACTTCGCCACGCCGCACCTCGATTCGCTGGCACGCAACGGCGCGTCCCTGACCAACGCGTACATCACCTCGCCCGTCTGCCTGCCGTCCCGCATGGGGCTCATCACCGGACGCCAGCAGGAGCGCTTCGGCGTGCAGACGCTCGCGGGTCCGACCCACGTCGGCAAGGTAGGGCTGCCGCCGGGCGAGGTCACGTTGGCCGACCGGTTGCGGGCCGCGGGTTATCGCACGGCGATCGTCGGCAAATGGCACTTGGGCGAGCAGTCGCCCTATCTGCCCAACGAGCGCGGTTTCGACGAGTTCGTGGGGTTTCTCGGCGGAGGCATGGCCTACCTTCCCGACAAGCCCGGCGTCGTCTGGCGCGATGGAAACCCCATCGGCAAGCAGGAGTACCTGACGGACATGTTCGGTCGCGAAGCGGCGGAATTCGTCGACCGCAACCATGACCGGCCGTTCTTCCTCTATCTCTGCTTCAATGCGCCGCATACGCCCTTGCAGGCAACGGAGCGTCATCTGCAACGCCACGCGCACATCGAGGAGCCCGGCCGGCGCACCTATGCGGCGATGGTTTCGGCGATGGACGACAACGTTGGCCGCGTGTTGGACGCCCTCCGTCGTCACGGACTCGAGAACGACACGCTGATCTTCTTCCTGAGCGACAACGGCGGCGCGCCGCAGAACTGGAGCGACAACGCCCCGTTGCGCGGCGGAAAATACGGACTCTACGAGGGCGGCATTCGCACGCCCTTCTTCGTGCAGTGGAAGGCCGGCGGTATCCGTGGTGGCACGACGCACGCCGCGCTCGTCAGCGCGCTCGACATCGTGCCGACCGCGCTCGCCGCCGCGGGGGTCGGCAAGGATGCGTCCGACGATTTCGATGGCGAGAACCTGCTGCCGCTCCTGCGCGGCAAGGTCGCGGACGTGAAGCGCGGGCGGCTTCACTGGCGCTACGGACCGTACATGAGCGCCCTGCGCGAGGGCCCCTGGAAACTCGTCCGCGTTGGCGTGGGGGAGGAGAAGAATCCGCCGTGGGAGCTCTACAACCTCGCGGACGACCCCGGCGAGACACGAGACCTGGCCTCCCGACGCCCGGAGGTCGTCGGAGCGCTCGTTGCGCACTACCGCGCCTGGGAGGCCGCGCTGCCCCCGCCGCTCTTCCTCGACCAGCGCCTGCTCGACGGTGTCGTCTGGTGGCGCGAGCGCGCCCGTCCCGAAAACTGATACCTTCTTCCCCATGAATACCTCGAACCCTTGCCTCGTGACGCCTGCCCGGATTCTTCGCGGGGTGACCGGCCTCGCGCTGGCCCTCGCCGGATCGCTGACCGGTGTCGACGCTGCGTCGTCCGGGGACGCGTCCCGTCCGAAGAACGTGTTGTTCATCGTGGCCGACGACCTCCGACCGGAACTTGGTGCCTACGGCGTGCAAGGCGTCGTGGCGCCGCATCTGGACGCGCTGGCGGCACGCGGGGTCGTGTTCGAGCGCGCCTACTGCCAGCAGGCGGTGTGCAATCCTTCGCGTTCCTCCGCCTTGACCGGGCTGCGGCCCGACCGCCTCCGCGTGTGGGACCTCGCCGCGCGCTTTCGCGAGACGACGCCGGGCGTGGTAACGATCCCGGAGTATTTCAAGAAACACGGTTATTTCACCCAGGGCATCGGCAAGATCTTCCACAACGAGACCCGCGCCATCCCGGGCCGCGTGTCCATGACCGATCCGGAATCCTGGTCGGTGCCGCCCGTCCATGCGACCGGTGCGCATTGGGAGGACGACCCGACGAATCCCGCCGCCAAGGGAGGCGTCCTCCAGGTGCTCGACGTGGCCGACGAGGCGTACTTCGATGGCCAGATCGCGCGGGAAGCCTTGGCCGCGCTCGACCAGCTCAGCGGTCGGTCCGAACCCTTCTTCCTCGCGGTGGGTTTCTGGAAACCGCACCTGCCCTTCAATGCGCCGAAGAAATACTGGGACCTGTATCGGCGGGAGCAATTTGCCGCACCCGACCTGCCCGGCTTCCCGGCCGGGGCACCGGAGATTGCGCGGCACAACTGGAGCGAGCTGCGCAGCTATGGCGGCGTTCCCAAGCAAGGCGGACTCGCCGTCGGCCAGACGGCCGAGTTGTGGCACGGCTACTACGCTGCCATCAGTTTTCTCGACGCGCAGGTCGGCAAGGTGCTGACCCGACTGCGCGAACTCGGACTCGAGGACGACACCATTGTGGTCTTCTGGGGCGACCACGGATTTCACTTGGGCGAGCACGAGCTGTGGGCGAAGACCAGCAACTACGAACTCGACGCCCGGGTGCCCCTGATTGTCGCCGCCCCGGGCGTGGCCAGGTCCGGGGGACGCACGAAGGCGGTGGTCGAGCTCGTGGATCTTTTTCCGACCCTGACGGATCTCGCCGGGCTGCCCGCGGTGACGCAGCTGGACGGAATAAGTCTGAAACCTCAGCTCGCGGATCCTTCCGTTCCCGGCAAGGAGTTTGCCCTGACCCAGCATCCGCACCCGTTCTACGGCGCCCGCTGGACGTCGATGGCCTATGCGTTGCGCACCGACCGTCACCGCTACATCGAATGGCGCGACCGTGCAACCGGCACGATCGTCGCGCGCGAGCTCTACGACCACGAGACCGATCCGCGCGAAACCCAAAACCTCATCGACTCTTCCGCCCATGCGGGCGCACGGCGGCAGCTCGAAGCCTTGGCCGCCCGCGCGTACCGTTTCGTGCCCGCGCCTTGAATGCGGCGCCGTCTTTTCTCATGAAGTTGATCCGTTGCTTCCGCGCCGGTCTTGTGTGCCGGCATACTCTGATCTGGGCGACGCTGAGTGCGGCGTTGATCCTCCCGGCGATCCCGGCCGAGCCGACCCACGGCGACCTGGTGCGCCTGCGCCATCACGACGAGGGACTGCTCGTGGATCTCGGCGTCGGACTGTGGGCCTGGCCCATGCCCATGGATCACGACGGAGACGGCCTCATGGACCTTGTGGTGACCTGCACGGACAAGCCCTACAACGGCGTCTACCTCTTCAGGAACTCCGGGACCGTCGATCCGCAGACGGGCCTGCCGGTTTTCTCGCCAGCGCGACGTCTCGGTCCCGCTGTGCAGAACCCGCAGGTCTCGTACGTTGACGGCCGGCCGGTGGTGATGAGCCCTAACCATGTGTATCCGGATTTCACGAACAGCGGTTTCGAGAAACCCGTGAAATGGCCTGCGCCGGAGGAGATTCACGTCACTGCCTCCGCTCGGGAAGGCACGCGCATGCGCATCCGCGCGAATCAGTGGAAGCAGGTCGATTTCGACGGCAATGGCGTGCAGGACCTGGTTGTCGGCATTGGCGACTGGACCGACTACGGCTGGGACAACGCCTACAACGAGAAAGGCGAATGGACCCACGGGCCCTTGCGTGGATACGTGTATCTCCTGAAGAACACCGGCACGACGGATGCGCCTGTGTACGCCGAACCGCGAAAACTCGAGGCCGACGGAAAGCCGGTCGAGGTCTTTGGCATGCCCTCGCCGAGTTTTGCGGACTTCGATGGCGATGGCGACCTCGACCTCATCTGCGGCGAGTTCCTCGACGGCTTCACGTACTTCGAGAACACCGGCACCCGCACTGCTCCAACCTACGCCGCCGGACGTCGGCTGACGAATGCCGGCCGACCGATCGCGATGGACCTGTGCATGATCACGCCGGTGGCCTACGACTTCAACGCCGACGGCCATATGGACTTGGTCGTGGGCGACGAGGATGGTCGCGTGGCTTTTGTTGAGCACACCGGCGAGGTGGTGGACGGGTTGCCCCAATTCCGCGAGCCGCGCTACGCGCGACAGTACGCGGACCTTGTGAAGTTCGGCGCGCTTTCGTCACCGGTGAGCGTCGATTGGGATGGCGACGGCCTCGAGGACATCGTGAGCGGCAACACGGCCGGTTACATCGGGTTCATCAAGAACCTAGGCGGTGATCCCGTACGCTGGGCGGCGCCGGTGTACCTCGCGGCCGGAGGGCGGACGATCCGCATCATGGCCGGCCCAAACGGCTCGATTCAGGGCCCGGCCGAGGCCAAGTGGGGGTATTCCAACATCAGCGTCGGCGACTGGGACGGCGACGGCCTGCCTGACATCCTCGACCTCGGCATCTGGGGACACGTCACACTCTATCGTAACACGGGAACGCGCACGGCACCGAAGCTGGCCGCGGGTGAACGCCTCACCGTGGCGTGGGACGGTCCCGCGCCCAAGCCGGCCTGGAACTGGTGGAAGCCCGAAGGGAACGAACTCGTCGCGCAATGGCGTTCCACGCCCTGCATGATCGATCTGAATGAAGACGGCCTGATGGATCTCGTGACGTTGGACGCCGAAGGTTACCTCGCCTATTTCGAACGCCGCCGTCGCGCCGATGGACGCCTCGAATTGGCGCCGCCCGCGCGGGTGTTCTGGGCTGAAGGTACGTCTGTGTTCAACAGTTCGGGCAAGCCCGTCGCGGGGAAGCCCAGCTCCGGCCCACTGCGCATGAACAGCCTCGGCGCCGGCCGCAGCGGTCGCCGCACCTTCTGTTTCGTGGACTGGGACGGCGATGGCCGGCTCGATCTTATCGTGAACAGCCAGCCCAACGCCAACCTGCTTCGCGGCCTCGGCCGCACGGCCGATGGCAGGTGGATCTTTCAGGACACGGGCCCGATGCACGAACGGTCGATCGCCGGACACTCCACGACGCCCACGATCGTCGACTGGGAAAAAGACGGCGTGCCCGACCTCCTCCTCGGAGCCGAAGACGGCTTCTTTCACTACCTGCGGAACCCACGCCAGCGCTGAGCAGGCGCGCGCGGCCCACCAGACTTTGCCGTAGGTTCGCTGAAACAAACCATGGTGTCTGCGCGGCGGCGAAGGGGTGAAACTCCTTCGTCGCCGCCTTTCTCACGCGCGCCCCCCTACGGCGTGCTCCTCGGAAGCGGGAAGCTCGCGACCGAATTGGACCGGCTGGGTCTGATCGACGAGTACAAGCTTCTCGTTAACCTTCGGATCGCGGGCCACGGCCCGACTGTCTACGCGGGCGGCCTGCCTGGCACACGCCGACTCGAGTTGGTCTCCGTGAAGACGCTCCGCAGCGGGGTGGTCGCCCTTCATTATCGGCGCGAGCATTGACTCGAAGTCTGTTCGGGGCGCTTGCCCTGCTTGCAAAACGCGGTGCCGGATCGGGGGATTGGGTTCAGCGGAGGGGGCGCCTGAGACAAACCCCGCTACACTGGGGAGATCTCTGGTCGCCAGAGGGACGGCGGGTTGTTTTCTTGAGCGGGTGAAACTACGCTTCCTTGCTCTTGCCCTTGTTCCTTCACTTTTCGCTTTTGCGTCCGTCGGCCGGGCGCAGGAGGTGGTCGTGCCGCTCTGGCCCGAAGGCCTGCCGGCCGCAATGCGCGCGGATGCACCGGCGGCGAAGGGGCCCATCGGGCCGGAGCAGACGGATCCGCGCGGGTGGATCACGCGTATCTCCGAGCCGCGGCTTACGGTTGTGGCGCCAGTGGTCGACCGTGCCAACGGGACGGCGATCATCATCTGTCCGGGCGGCGGCTATTCCGGCCTCTCGTATCAACGCGAGGGCATCCAGTACGCGCAGTGGCTGTCCAACCTGGGCGTCACCTCGTTCATCCTGACGTATCGCGTCGGCGACTACGGGCACCCGGCGCCGTTGCAGGATGTGCTCCGCGCCGTGCGTCTCGTCCGGTCGCGGGCGGCCGAGTTCAAGGTTCGGGCGGACCGCATCGGCGTGATCGGCAGCTCGGCGGGCGGCCACCTGGCGGCCAGCGCAGGCACGTTGTTCGATCATGCGGATGGTCGGACGGGCCATGCCCTCGATGAGGTCAGCGCGCGGCCCGATTTTCTCATTTTGATGTACGCGGTGATCACGATGAACCCCGACGTCGGTCACGAGGGGTCGCGCAAACAGTTGCTGGGAGAGTCGCCCGATCCGGCGCTGGTCACGCGCATGTCGCTCGAAAACTCCGTCACGGCGACCACGCCGCCGACCCTGCTTATCCACACGCAGCAGGACACCCTCGTGCCGATCGAGAACAGCATCCGCTTTTTTCAGGCGCTAACCAAGGCGGGTGTGCCCGCGGAGCTGCTCGCGTTCGAACGCGGCTCGCATGGCCTCGGCCTGCGCGAGGGCCTCGGCACCTCCTCGCTCTGGCCCCAGCGTGCGGAGGAGTGGTTGCGCCACCGCGGTCTGCTCGAGCGCGCCAAGTGAGCGGTCGGCGTTTGGCCGGGATGCCGGTTACGGCGAGGTCTCGTTCCAGAGGATGCGCAGGTTCTTGGTCGCGCGTCCGGCGAGGATGAGATCGATGCGGCCGTCGCCGTTGAGGTCGGCGCCCTTCATGTCCTCGACGGCGACCTCCACGCCGGAGATCTCCGTCGTTCGCCACTGCCGGCCCTCGGAGTCGAGCGGGGTGAACATCCGCACGCCGGGCGCCCCGCGCGGGGTCATGGCGCGCCAGCCGACCACGATCTGGTCGCTGCCGACGCCGAGCAGATCCGCGGCGACGACGGCATGTCCGTCCCGCAGGGTCTCGTCGAGCACCTGACGCGGCCAGAGGTCGTGGGTGTTTGCGGGGTCGACGTAGACGGCGGCCACGTTGCCATGCATCGGCTCGATCGTGGCGAGAAAACGTCGCCCGCCCGGCAGGCGGCCGTCGCGAACCTCGCCCGTCCAGTGGGTCGAGAGCGGGCGGTGCGTCCAGGCGCCTTGGGCGCGCTCGAACCAGAAGACGCCTTCCTTCGCCCCCGTGAGCAGCTCATGCTCGGGATCGGTGTCCCAGTTCACCGGATGGAAATTGTGGCTGGCGTGGGTGAAATCGCTGACGAGCGACAGCGTCCAGGGCTGGCGCGGATCGGCGGGCTTGGCGTAGGCGAACACCTTCGCGCCGTCGCCGGCGTTGTTGCGGTTGCCGCGACCGTGCAGCGGCTTGACGATCAGTTCCCAGGCTCCGTGGGGCGCCTGCACCCAGTGCATGCGGTGCACGGTCGGTTCGTGGTGGAGGCGGACGGGCTCCCACCGCTGCGTGCGGTCCGCGGGTGCCACGAGGTAGAAGACGGCGCCGCTCTTGGTGTCGTCGGTGGTTTCGCCCGGGTTCCAGCCGGCGCCGACGGCGACCTCGCATTTGCCGTCGCCGTCGAGGTCCTGCGCGGCGATGCAGACGTTGTCCTGCGGCGTGAGGTTCTCGGCCATCACGTGCTTCGTCCACTCGGGGTTGCGGTACCATTGGACGGTGGTCTTGTCCGCGAGCAGGATGTCGGGCCGGCCGTCGCCATCGACATCGGCGATGGCCAGCCCGTAGCCGATGGCGATGGTTGTATCGATATCCTGGGGACGAAACACCGGCGCGGGCGGTTCGCCGGCGGCGAAGGCGGCGGTGGCCAGGAACGACGCGAGACAGAAGGGGCGGGAGTAGGCGCGACTCATCGGGGTACCCGCGAGCCTGCGCGCGGCCGGCGGTGAATCAACCGCGTTCGGAGGGCAGAGGCGGACGGCCCCCGGGAGCGCCGAGCCCCAGCTCGGCCTTCGTTCCAGCGGAGACACGCCCTACGGCTTGGCGTTCCCAGAGGGAGGAGGCCAGGCGATCAGGGCTCTTGCTTCAGCACCCGCGCCGGGCGGCCTCGATCGTCGCGACGTCGATCTTGCCCATCTGCATCATGGCCTCGAAGGCGCGCTTGGCCTCGGCCCCGCCGGCGGCCATCGCTTCGGTCAGGACGCGTGGGGTGATCTGCCACGAAATGCCCCAGCGATCCTTGCACCAACCACAGGCGCTCTCCTGGCCGCCGTTGCCGACGATGGCGTTCCAGTAGCGGTCCGTCTCCTCCTGCGTATCGGTCGCGACCTGAAAGGAGAAGGCCTCGCTGTGCGTGAAGGCGGGCCCGCCGTTGAGGCCGAGGCAGGGGAGGCCCAGCACGGTGAAATCGACGGTGAGCACGTCGCCCGCCTTGCCCATCGGGTAATCGCTCGGAGCGTGATGCACCGCCGTCACGCGGCTGTCGGGGAAGGTCGCGGCGTAGAACCGTGCCGCGTCGAGCGCGTCCCGGTTGAACCAGAGGCAGATCGTGTTTTTGGGGATGGGTTTGTTCATGGGCGGGACGGGTGAGATTCGTGACGGCAGGCGCAGGTCGTCCGCGCGGCCGGACGCACGGTGACACCACAGCGGGTGCGTCTGGTACTTCAACGTTTCACGGTCGTGCGTCCGGACACCACGATTTTGCAACGGGATGAAGCATTGCGCGCTTGGCGACCGGGGTGGCGAACCCACCGTGGGACAATGACGTGCATGCATGCGAACCCGGCGACGCCGCCGGTGCGCAGATCGATTTGCCCCGCGGTGGTCGCCGCCTGGAC
>CAYZBG010000015.1:0-78929 GCA_964476565.1 uncultured Opitutus sp. | reverse complement strand
GCCTCGACGGCGGCGTTGAGGGCGAGGATGTTGGTCTGGAAGGCGATCTCGTCGATGGTCTTGATGATGCGGGCAATGTTGTCGCCCGACGCCTTGATCGCCCCCATCGCCTCGGTCATGGCGGCCATCTCGGACGTGCCGCTGTCCGCTGCCGAGCGGGTGCGGGCGGCGAGCCGCTTCGCCGCGTCGGCGTTGTCGGCGTTCTTCTTGGTCATGCTCGCGATCTCCTCGAGCGTGGCGCTCGTCTCCTCAAGGGAGGCCGCCTGCTCGCTCGAGCCTTCGGCGAGCAGCTGGCTGGAGCTGGAAATCTGGGTGGAGGCCGCCGACGTCTGTTCGCTCGCGTTGCGCAGGCTGGTGATGGAGGCCCGCAGCGGCGCGACGATCAGGCGGCGGTTGAAATAGACGAAGCCCAACACGATGCCGCCCCCGAGGGGCAGCACCCAAAGCAGGCTTTGCAGCATGCCGGCGCGGACGACGGTATCGACCCGCTCTAAATCGGCCTTGAGCACGAAGGCGCCATGCACCTCGCCGGTCTTCCAGTTCTCCATGGCGAAGCCGAGGATGTCCTTGCCGTCCCCGCTCGGGCTCGTGGCCGGATCGCCATGGCAGGCAAGACAGTCCTGGGTGAGCACGATCGGGCGGGCGAAGACGATCTTGTTCGCCTCCTTGTCGATCTGGACGTACTCGGTGATCTGCTTCGATTCGAGCAGCTCGAGGATCTTTTTCTCCTCGGGCGTAGGTGCGTTCTTGGGGTTGCGCGCCTGGTTCTTCGGCACGCGAAATTCGAAACCCGATTCCTCAGCGGCCTCGCGAATCGCCTCCCAGGCCGCGACCACCGGGATGGTGCGGTAGATGGTCGAGCCTTGGAGGTCGCCACTCGCCTTGAACTCCGCGAGCAGCTTGTCGCGGTCGAAGGCACCGCTCTCGCCGAGTTCGGAGATGCTTTCGCGCACGTTCTCGGCTTCGACCACGGCTGCGCGCATGGCCTGCACGGTCAGGTCGATGCCCTGCCGTTCAATGATGAATTTCTGGACGGTGAGGGCGGCGGCCACGGTGAGCGCGATGGCGCTCAGGGCTGCGAGGATGATCTTGGTACCGAGTTTCATGACGAGGGAGGGGTTAACCGGGACCTCGCGACCGTCGGCCTGCAGAAACGACAAAGGCACGGCTCCGGAGGCTCCAAGCGGGAACCGTCCGACTCCGTGCCCTCGACTTTCAGCGCTGACCGCTGACCGTGAGTGCGCCCACGCCGCAAGGCGCCGGGCTCAATCCGAATAAACTAGCTCATTCATCGGCGCACACCGGAGCCAGTTGAGCGTCTTGTGCCAGAAATCTGGATACGGCAAACCTCAGGCAATCTCTTCCAGGCGGCGACGCAAGTCAGCCAACTGACGTGACTTAAAGGCCTTGCGGGTATCTTCCAGTACGGCAATCGTCTCCCGGATTGCCGCCTCGAGGACCTGCAAACGGCCCGGCGGACCGCCGGCGAGGCTGCGCAACGCCGCCAGGAGCTCGGGCCGCACCGCCCCCTCGGTCTCGCCGGCGAGAAGGCGTTGCTCGCAGGCGGCCAGGACGGAGATCCCGTCCTGCCAGCGCCGTTCTTCTGCGGCCCGGGCCCGTTCCCGGGCCCGCCGGTCGAGCAGATCCTGGATCTGCCGGGCGAGCGCTTCGTGGTCGGGCGGCTTCACCAGGTAAGCGGCGACGGACGAACCGACGGCATCGACCGCGGTTTCGAAGCTCGGCTTGCCGGTGAGGAGGATGATGGGCAGGTCACCGCCGTGCGCACCGATGTGTTTGACCAGCGCCAGCCCCTTGTTGCCCGGCATGTCGATGTCGGAGATCACGAGGTCGAAGGGCGTCGCCTCGAGGGCCAGCACGGCCGCCGCGGCGTCGCGCACGCGCGTGCAGGCGTAGCCGCGCCGGACCAGCCAGCGCTCGAGCATGTATCCAAAATCCGGATCATCCTCCGCGACCAGGATGCGCGGGGCAGATTCGTTGCCAGCCATGCCGCGGAGCATGGACCGCAGGTCGTCCACTTCAACGCTTCTCCCGCCCGGCCAGTCCGGCGCCAGTCAGCTGCGGTTCGGCCAGGCCCACCCGATTGACAGGGCCGGGCCTAACTGTCCTGATCCGCGTTCCTGCCCCATGATCCGATCGGCCCCGTGGATTCTCTGCCTGGTGATGATTGCGCTCTGCGCCTCCATCCTCCCGGGAACGCAGGCCGATGACCGAGGCGCCGACGGCGTCCTGTCCTTTGACGCCACCGGAGACACGGCCCCGGACTTCCTCGCCTGCGGCACAAATGGCGCCGGCCTCGTGCTGGCCCGGCCGGCAGTGCGTCCCACCCACGGCAGTGCCTTCGCCTCGTTTCATACCCCCCTTCCGGCCGTCCAAGTGCGGCCGGTCTTCCCTCCGGAACCCGTGACCCTCGTCGGCCGGTATCTCCCGCTGGCGGTGACCGTGGTGGAGTGGCTGCTCTGAGCACACACTGACGGGCGTATCGAGCCGGTCGCTGACTGGCTGCGCCTTCCTTCCTCCCCTCTCGGCGTCCGCTTTGACCGGATGCTTTCCTTCGCGTGCGCGCACCCGGTGCCGTGCCGCTGCATTTCCCCAGGCACCTCTCCCTTTCCCGGCCGCGTCGCGGCCTCACGTCTTCCCCCATGCAAAAACCTACTGACAAACGTCTCTACACCGTCCTCGCCGCGGCCTTCCTCGGCTGGATGTTCGACGGACTCGAAATGGGCATCTTCCCGCTCATCGCGCGTCCCGCCCTGCAACAGATGCAAGCCGCCCAAGGCCTCGTCGCCACCGATGCGTTCATCGGCCAGTGGATGGGCTACGTCACCGCCGCCTTCCTGCTCGGCGCCGCCCTCGGTGGCGTCGTCTTCGGCTGGCTGGGCGACAAGATCGGCCGCGTTCGCGCGATGGCGCTGAGCATCCTGTGTTACTCTCTCTTCACCGGCCTCGTGTACTTCGCCTCCGAGCCGTGGCACCTGCTCGCGACCCGCTTCATCGCCGCCCTCGGCATGGGCGGAGAATGGTCGCTGGGCGTGGCCCTCGTCATGGAGGTCTGGCCCGAAAAGCACCGGCCCCTGATGGCCGGCGTGATCGGAGCCGCCGCCAACGTCGGCTTCGCATTGATCGCCGTGATCGGCCTTTCGTTCAAGGTCACCGTGGATTCCTGGCGTTGGGTGGCGCTCGTCGGCGCCGTCCCGGCGCTGGCCACCTTCCTCATCCGCCTCTTTGTGCCGGAATCCGAGCGCTGGGAACAGGCGAGCAAGACGTCGCAAGCCCAGCCCCTGCGCGAGGTCCTGCGTCCCCCGCTCCTGCGTTGGACGATCATGGCCACCCTGCTGGCATCGATCGCCTTGATCGGCACCTGGGGTTCGGTGCAGTGGCTTCCGTTGTGGGCCGACCAGATGACGGCCGGAACCGATCCGGGCGCCAAGGCGTTCACCCAGGCGGTGTCCGCCATCGGCTCGGTTTTCGGCTGCCTGATTGGCGCCTGGATGGGTGGCGTCTTCGGCCGGCGGCCTGCGTACTTCATCCTGTGCCTCACCTCGCTGATCTCGTGCGCCTGGCTGTTCCGCGGGATCGATACCTACGGCACGCCGTTCCTGAGCCTGACCTTCGTGGTCGGAGCCGTGACCGCTGCGTTCTACGGCTGGCTGCCGCTCTACCTGCCCGAACTCTTCCCCACCCGCGTCCGTGCGACCGGGCAGGGATTGTCGTTCAACGCCGGTCGTATTCTCGCCGCGGTCGGTGCGCTGCAGATGGGCACGCTGATGGGCCATTTCAATGGCAGCTACGCGCAGGCGGGAGCCGTGATCACGCTCGTGTACGCGATCGGCCTCGCCTTCATCTGGCTCTGTCCGGAAACGAAGGGGCGGCCCTTGCCCGAGTGACCGGCGCCCACGCCGCTGGCAACGCCGCGTCGGGCCCCTGCCTGGCGCGGCTCAGCGCAGCGCCTGCCCGGCCTTGATCAACCACGCCGACGGGTGCCCCTCGAAGCCGAGGCAGGGATAATACTCCGTCGCCTGCGGCGCCGCGAGCAGGATGAGATTGGCCCGCGGATCGAGCCGCTCCTGGGTCAGGCGGATGAGCGCCTTGCCGACGCCACGCTTCTGGTAGGCTTCGTCGACCGCAAGGTCGGCGAGGTAGCAGCAATAGGCAAAGTCGGTGAGCGAACGCGCAACGCCCACGAGACGGTCGCCGTCCCACGCCGTGCAGATCAGATTGGCGTGGGACACGATCGCCTCCATGCGCGCCGGATCATCGACCGGCCGGCGCGGACCGAGGCTGGTGCGCCGCAGCAAATCGGCGTACTGCGCGGCGGTGATCGGGCGGGTGGCGGACAGGTCGAGGTTCATGGCGGAGGTGAGCCGGATGCGGGCGGCACCGGATCGTCGAAGGCTTCGGGGCCTTTGGGGGCGCGCTCGCCGGGATCCATCGTGCGTTCGTACGCGTGACGCTCGCGGGTGGCGTCCCGGCCGCGCCACAGGAAGATCAGCACCACGCCGGCCGCCACCGCGACCGTGGCGCCGACAGCCGGACCGTCCGGCCAGGCACGATGGGCGAGGATGGCCAGCTTCACGCCAAAGAGCGCGCTCACGGCTGCGCCGAGATACGCGGTGAACTCACGTTGGCGGAGCCGGCCGTACGCGGACACGGGTGCCACCCTGGTCGAGCGCGGCGGCTGGGGTGTGACGTGGCGATCCCCGTTCATCGGGAAACTCCAGGTTGATTCGCCGCAGCCGCGCGGTCGAGTCCCGGGGAGGGACCGGCCTTTCGGGCTACGAGCAGCACATTGGCAAAGGGCGTGCCCCGGTCCATCGGCTGCCACGCAACGGAGAGGCCGGCCGACTCCAGCCAGCGCCGCCACTCCTCCCGGGGACGAAAATGAAAATGGACGCCCGTCGTGCGCAGGAGGAGCGCTTTGCAACGGTTGGCCAGTTGCACGGTGCGAAAACGCCAGCCGGCCGCCGCGTCGACCTCGCGCATCAGCAGCAGGCCGCCCGGTTCGAGCGCATCCACGAGCAGCGCGAGCAAGGCATCCTGGTCCCGGGCCGGCATCATGCTCATGACGTCAAATAGCACGATCGCCCGCGCTGCCGGCAGCGGCCGGTTGCGTACGTCCGCCGTGATGATCTCCGCATCGGTGCCAAGCGCGGCGCGGGCCACCGCCGCCGCCTCGGGACGCGTCTCCACGCCAACCAGCCGCGGCGAAGGACCGCCCAGGTGGCGCACCTCCGCCAGCAGGGCCAGCAGCAGCCCACCGCCGCAGCCGAGGTCGAGCAGCGTGCCGCCGTTCGGAACAAGTCCCGTTTCAAGCACCGCCCGGTAGACCGGATCGCCCCTCAGCTTGCCGCGCGCGAAATGGTAGGCCACCCGTCCCGAGGAACGGTAGCGTGCGCAGGCGGCAGTGACGGCGACATCGAACATCCGCCGCGCATGCTGGGGCCGCGCGCGCCCTTGGCAACGAACGAACGCTCGCCTCCGGGCCGCGCCTCTGCACGCTGCCGAAACCCTATGACCCCGCTGCCCCGCGCTCTCCTTACGGGCCTGCTGGCCCTGCTCTGCCTCGCCCCGACCCTGCCCGCCGCCGATACGTATCCACCCCACCCCGACGCCGTCGTGCAGCCTGGCGTACCCAAGGGAGAACTGATTGTGCGCGAGTTCGCTGGATCGAAGATCTTCCCCGGCACCACCCGCGAGGTTACGGTGTATGTGCCCGCTCAATACGACCCGGCCCGTCCGGCCTGCGTGCATGTCAACCAGGACGGCGTGCAGTTCAACGCCCCGGTGGTCTTCGACAACCTGATCGCCCGCGGCGAGCTGCCGGTCCTCATCGGGGTCTTCGTGCGGCCGGGCGTGGTCAAGGCTTCCAACCCCGAGGGCGCGCTCGACCGGTTCAACCGCAGCTTCGAATACGACGGCCTCGGCGACGCCTACGCCCGTTTCCTGCTCGAGGAACTGCTGCCGTGGGTCGAGACCCTCCAGACCGCCGACGGACGACCGCTGCGCCTGTCGAAGTCCGGCAACGACCGGCTCATTGCCGGGACGAGCAGCGGCGCGATCGCCGCCTTCACCGCCGCGTGGGAGCGACCGGACGGGTTTTCGCGGGTCTTCTCCGCCATCGGCACCTATGTGGACATCCGCGGCGGGGCCCGCTACGCGGCCCTCGTCCGGCGCATGGAACCCAAGCCGATCCGCGTCTTCCTGCAGGACGGCAGCGACGACCTGAACATCTACGCCGGCGACTGGTGGATGGCCAACCAGACCCTGCAGCGCGCCCTCACCTATGCCGGTTACGAGGTCAGCCACGTCTGGGGCGAAGGCGGCCACAACGGCCGGCACGCCACCGCCGTTTTCCCCGACGCGGTGCGCTGGCTGTGGAAGGACTGGCCCGCACCGGTGAAGGCCGGCACGCTGCCGATGGAACGCCTCGGGCCGCTGCTCATCCCGGGGGAGGACTGGGAGCTGGTCGGCGAAGGCTACGGGCTGTCCGAAGGCGCGGCGGTGAACGCCCGGGGCGAGTTCTTCTTCACCGACATTCCGGGCAGCCGCGCCTACCGCCTCGACGCCACCGGGAAACCGGAGGTGTTCATCAGCGAGACCCAGCGCACCAACGGCCAGGCCTTCGGGCCCGACGGGCGACTCTACGCCGTGGCCACCCGCACGCAGCAAGTGCTGGTCTACGACGCCAACGGCCAGCCTTCGGTGCTCGCCGACGGCATTGCCGGCAACGGCCTCGTCGTGGCCCACAACGGCAACGTGTACGTCACCCAGCCGGGCGCAGGACGGGAACCCAGCCGCATCTGGCTGATCCGTCCCGACGGCACCAAGGCCGAGGTCGATCACGGCGACGTGAAGTTTGCCAACGGCATCGCCCTTTCGACCGACCAGTCGCTGCTCTACGTGGCCGACTACGCCTCGCACTGGGTCTACAGCTACGTGATTCAGGCCGACGGCACCCTCGCCCACAAACAGCGGTACTACTGGCTGCATGCGCCCGATACGGATGACCAGAGTTTCGCCGACGGGATCAAGGTCGACCGCAACGGCAACCTTTACGTGGCGACCCGTCTCGGCGTGCAGGTGTGTGATCAGGCCGGGCGCGTGCACCTGATCATCCCAACGCCCAACGGCCGCTGCACCAACCTCGCCTTTGGCGGACCCAACAGCGACATTCTGTATGTCACCTGCAACGACAAGGTCTACCGCCGCAAGCTCAACGCCGTCGGCGCCCACGCTTGGGCCCCGCCGCTGAAACCGGCGGCCCCGCGGTTGTGACTCTTTCTCGTTCCTCTTTCTCTTTTTCGTAATCCCAACCAACGCCCGTCCGGCACCTGCCATCCTCACCCGCGCACGCCCATGCGCTCGCCCATCTTGGCGTAGGTTTCGATGCCGTTGCGGCTCTGCTCGACCAGGTCCGGGTCGAAGCGCAGACGTCCCCGTTGGAACAGCGTGATCACGCAGGAGCCGCCAAACTTGAACCACCCCTTCTCTTCGCCCTTCGCGACGGGCCGGTTCTCCACGTAGAATTGGGCAATGGTCCCCACCATGGTCGCCCCCACCTCCAGCATGCGCACCTCTCCGAAGGCCGGCGATGCGATCGGCGTCACCATGCGCTTGTTCTCCACCAGGTAGCGCACGTTGCGCCGCAGCGCGATCGGACTGACCGAGTACAGGTAACCGTTGATCAGGCGCGCATCACCCGGCGTGCCCGCCACGGGGAAGTGGAAGCGGTGATAGTCCACCGGACACAGGCGCGAAATGATCATTGCCCCGCCCGCAAACGCCGCCGCTTCCGCCGCGTCGCCGAGCAAGTCCGCCAAGCTGAACGTGGCGCCCTTCACGTAAAAGCCCGCCGCCTCGTCCACGTTGGGAAACACGAGGTGCCGGCCGTCCGCCGGAAAGACGGCGACGTCGTCGCCCGGCGCAATCGGCCGCGCGCCGGGTTTGAGGGCGCGATGAAAGAACTCGTTGAAGCTGTTGTACGAAAGGGCCGACTTGGCGAACTCCTCCACGTCGAGGTTGTACTTGATGATGAAGGGCAGGACTTTGCTCGAACTATAGAGCCGGTTCATCCGCCACCCATAGTACTTGGAGACCAAGGCCCGGCGAATCAGCGCCCAGGTGAAGAACCGCCCGACCGGATTTTCATAAGCAAATCGCAGCCAACGCTCTCCGTAAACGTGCTCGGTCTCGATCGTACCTTTGGCGCGGTGAAAGTAGCGGATGGGCTCGGCGGGCATAGGTCCAAGCAACGCGGCCCGGAGCCGGGCGCAAAGCTGAAATACGGGACGGTCCTTCGGCCTGGTCCGCTTGACACCCTTCCTCACCGCGGCACGAATTAGGCTGCTTTCTTTCTCGGCCGCCTGCCCCCCACATGCGCCGTTCGTTTTCCCGGTCGTCGCCCCCAAGCGCCGTCCCGCTTCATCGACATGTCGTTTTTCGTCCCAAAGGCAGCCCTAGCCGGCCTCATCGCTCCCTCCGCCCTGCTGGCCTCGATCAGCGGCCAAGCCACGCCTGCGCCAACCGCGGCGGCGTTGTTCGCGAAGGACATCCAGCCGGTCCTGGTCGACTACTGCTATGGGTGTCACGGCGACGGCGTGAGCAAGGGTCAGGTCGCCTTTGACGGCTACGCCTCGGACGAGGCCCTGCTCGCCGATTCGCGCCTCTGGATGGCGGTGCTCAAGAATGTCCGCGCCGGCGTCATGCCGCCGGTGGAAGAAGGCCATTCGCCCCAACCCGAGGAGGTGAAGAAGCTCGAGGACTGGATCAAGTACCAGGCCTTCGGCATCAACCCCGCCCACCCGGATCCGGGTCGGGTCACGTTGCGCCGCCTCAACCGGCTCGAGTACCGCAACACCATCCGCGATCTCATGGGCATCGACTTCAACAGCGAGGTCGAGTTCCCGCCCGACGACACCGGGCACGGCTTCGACAACATCGCCGACGTGCTCACGGTGTCGCCGCTGCTGATGGAGAAATACCTGCAGGCGGCGGAATCGATTGTGAACACCGCTGTGCCCAAGGTGGGCCGGGTACTCCCCCAACGCATCGCCCGCGGACGCGATTTCGTGAGCGCCGATGGCCGCCAGCACGGCGAGACCATGAACGTGCGTTTCCCGGCCAAGGTGTCGAAGACGTTCACCGTCCCACAGGACGAGACGTATCAGCTCAACCTGACCTTGGAGATCCGCGGCTCATTCGACTTCGACCCAGGCCGCGCCCGGGTGATCTTCAGCATCGATGGCGAGGAACGCTTCCGCGAAGAGGTCGCCTGGCAGGAACGCAAGCGCCTGACCTACGACTACAGCGAAGCATGGAAGGCCGGCGACCACGTGCTGACCGTCGAGCTGCAGCCGTTGCCTCCGGTGCCGCAGCCCGGCGTGATCGCCTCCACCGCATCGGAGGCGCCTCCGCCGCCCGCCCCCGAAGCCCGCCCGGCGCCGACGTTCCCGGGCATCCCGGCCAGCATCCTCATCCCACCCGATCCCGCCCCCGGGACCAGCTCCACCCGCGTCGTGGTCAGCATCATTTCCGCGCAGGTCACGGGCCCGCAGAATCCCGAGTTCTGGACGCCGCCGGAGAACCACGCCCGGTTCTTCCCGGAGGGCCCGGCCCCCGAGGACCCGGCGGCTCGCGATGCCTACGCGCGGCGCGTGCTGTCGGCCTTCGTCAACAAAGCCTTTCGCCGTCCCGTCGAGGAAGCCCGCGTCGACGCGCTGCTGACGCTCGCCCGCGACGTCTACACCCAACCCGGTACCACCTTCGAAGAGGGCGTGGGGCGGGCCATGATGGCGGTGCTCGGTTCGCCGCGCTTCCTCTTCCGCATCGAGGCGCCCGCCGCCGGACGCACGGCCGAGCCGTATCCGGAAATCGATGAGCATGCCCTCGCCTCGCGGCTGTCGTACCTGCTCTGGTCGACGATGCCCGATGACGAACTGCGCGGACTGGCCGACCGCGGCGCGCTGCGTCCGGCCCTCCAGGCGCAGGTGCGCCGGATGCTGGCCGACCCGAAGGCGGAGATGTTCGTGCGCAACTTCGTCGGGCAATGGCTGCAGGCGCGCGATATCGAGTTCGTGCCGATCAACGCCCGCGCGGTGCTGAACATCCCGCGCGGTCGCGGCGGTCCGCGCGTCGATTTCGGCGCCGACCTGCGCAAGACGATGCGGGCCGAGACAGAGATGTATTTCGCCCACGTCGTGAACGACGACCGCAGCATCCTCGAGCTGCTCGACAGCGACTACACCTTCCTCAACGAGAAGCTCGCCAGCCACTATGGCGTGCCCGGCGTCACCGGTGAGAAATTGCGCAAGGTCACGCTCCCGCCCGGCAGTCCGCATGGCGGCGTCCTCACGCAGGGCACGGTGCTCGCCGTCACGTCGAATCCCACCCGCACCTCGCCGGTCAAACGCGGCCACTTCATCCTTGAGAACATCCTCGGCACGCCGCCTCCGCCAGCGCCGCCCGATGTGCCGGACCTCGAGGCGGCACGCCGCGAGATCGACGGACGTGAACCCACGTTGCGCGAGATGCTGGCGTTCCACGCCGAAAACTCCCTCTGCCGGTCC
The DNA here is from genome assembly GCA_964476565.1 of uncultured Opitutus sp. Classification (GTDB taxonomy): domain Bacteria; phylum Verrucomicrobiota; class Verrucomicrobiia; order Opitutales; family Opitutaceae; genus CAMAXB01. The sequence goes on along the minus strand of CAYZBG010000015.1, from coordinate 68,346 downwards.
TGCCACAACCGCATGGATCCGCTCGGCCTCGCCCTGGAGAACTTTGACGCGATGGGCCTGTGGCGGGAATCCGAAGCCGGCCAGCGCATCGCCCCGGAGGGCAAGCTGATCACCGGAGAGGCCTTCGCGGACATCCGCGATCTGAAGCGCATTTTGGTCAACGAACGCCGCTTCGACTACTATCGTTGCCTGACCGAGAAGCTTCTCATCTACGCCCTCGGCCGGGGCCTCGAACCTGCTGACGTCCATACCGTCGACCAAATCGTCGAGCGCCTCGAGCGCGACGGCGGACGGTTCTCCACCCTGTTGATGGGCGTGATCGAATCTGTCCCCTTCCAGCGCCAGCGCATCGCCACCAGCCCCGGCGCGACCGCCGCCCTTACGCACTGAAACCTTTCCGTCCCGCTGACCGTCAACCCAGACACGCCATGAAAAAGACCGCCGCCGACCTCGCCCGCGCCCGCCACCTTGCCCTGAACCGCCGCCAGTTCCTGCGCGGACTTGGCGTGTGCATGACCCTGCCGATGTTTGAATCGCTGGCGCCGACCGTCCTGAAGGCCAACGCCGTCCCGGGCGCGGCCGGGCTGCCGATGGCCGCGACGGCCACCGGGGCGCCGCTGCGCATGGCCTTCGTCTATTTCCCCAACGGCGCGCATCAGGATTACTGGTGGCCCACCGGCTCCGGCACGAATTTCACCCTCGGCCGCACCATGCAGCCGCTCGCCAACCTGAAGCAGTCCATCCAGGTGCTCGGCGGTCTCGATCACCAGAACGCCACCGCCGGCAACGACGGAGCGGGCGACCACGCCCGCGCCAATGCGACGTTCCTGACCGGTGCCCGCGCGCGGAAAACCGACAGCGTCGACATCGAGGTCGGCGTGTCGGTCGACCAGCTCGCCGCCCAGCAGGTGGGCCACACCACCCGCTTCTCCTCCCTCGAGCTATCCTGCGACGCCGTGCGCAAGGCCGGCCGCTGCGACTCGGGTTACTCCTGCGCCTACCAGTACAACCTATCCTGGGCCTCGGCCAACACGCCGATGGCCCCCGAGCCCAATCCGCGTCTCGTCTTCGAACGCCTCTTCGGCAGCGGGGCTCCGGGCGAGCGGCAGGCGAACTTCCAGCGGCGCCAGCAGACCCAGAAGTCGCTGCTCGATTTCATCATGGATGACGCCCGCACCCTGAAGGGCCAGCTCGGCCACAACGACCGGCAGAAACTCGACGAGTACCTGACCGGCGTGCGTGAGATCGAGCAGCGCATCCAGCGCAACGAGAGCTTCGGCGCCCTGCCCGACCCGACCATGGACACGCCCAAGGGCATTCCGGCCAATTACGGCGAACACATGGAGATCATGTACGACCTGCTTGCCCTCGCCTTCACCACGGACTCGACCCGCGTCGCCACCCTGCTGCTCGCCGGCGACGGCACCAACCGCGCCTTCCCGCAGATCGGCATCCCCGAGGGTCACCACTACCTCTCCCACCACCGGAACGAGAACGACATGATGGAGAAGGTCGGCCAGATCGACCTCTACTACATGCAACACTTCGCCCGCTTCCTCGAGAAGCTGGACAAGACGAAGGACGTCGACGGCAACTCCGTCCTGCACAACTCGATGATCGTGTATGGCTGCGGCAACGCCGATGGCAATCGCCACACCCACGACAACCTCCCCGTCGTCCTCGCCGGCGCGGGAGGCGGTACGCTCCGCACCGGACGATATGTCCAGCTCGGCTCGAAGCCCATGACCAACCTCTTCCTCGGCATGACCGACCGGATGGGGGTAACCGGACTCGAGCGCATCGGCGACTCGACCGGACGCGTCGGCGCGATTTGATCAGGCGGGGCGCGGACGCCCGTCCGCCTCCGCTTGCTGCATGCACCGCTACGAGTTTCGCGTTCACCTCTCACCTCAGGAATTCCTTCGCGTCTACCAGGGCGCGGTCAGCCATCTCGTCGTGCGGGCGACCACCGGCCAGCGCGTGCAAGTACCGGCCTCGCGGTTTCGACCGTTCGTGACGCCGGACGGCGTGTCGGGGCGCTTCGTGCTCACCTGCGACGACCAGCACAAGTGCCTCGATTTGCAGCGGGTCGGCGACGCGTAGCCCGCATCTGCCTAACCGATAAGCCAGAGGGATTGCCCAGAGAACACGAAGTCAGCTCGACCAACATGTTGCCGGGGCGACGTCAGCAAAAAGCCCCGTCCGGTGAAGGACGGGGCTTTGCGGGTGAAACGACTGCGCCGGGCCTCAGTTGCCCGAACGCTGACGGGCGATCGAGTAGCTGAAGTAGATCGCCCGGCGATCGCCGGCCTGCCGGTTGGCCTTCAGGTAGTCGACGTCGAACATGTTGTTCAAGTTGAGCGCGAAGGTCTGCTCCAAGCGGGGGTTGCCGCGGTAGGTGTACCGGAGGCCCACGCTCCAGATCGTGTAGGACGGCACCGTGAGCGCCCATTGCCGGGTCGTGCGTTGCAGCACACGCTCGCCGTTGACGGTCGTGTACATGTCGCCGGCGTTGGGCGCCTCGGTGGGGGTCTCGTCGACGTAGGTGACGCCGAGGTTGGCCGAGAACCCGCGAAGCCGTCCGCTCCGGGCGTTGTACTTCACGTAAAGGCTGCCGTTCTGCGGCGACACGCCGTTGACCTTGCGGCCAACCGCGAGCGGATTGGCTGAACCGAAGTCCGTGTAGATTGAGTTGACGTTGCCGTAGCTGCCGCCGGCCACCCACTCATCGCTGATGCGCCAGTTGATGTCGACCTCGTAGCCGCGCACGAGTTGGTCGCCGTCGCGGCGGTTGACGATGACGTAGTTGCCGGAGCCCTCGGGCTCCTCGATCTGCTCGGACACCCGCACGTTGCTGCGCGTAGCGTAGTAGCCGCTGACGGTGAAGTTAAGGCGGTCGTTGAAGTAGGAGCCCTTGAACCCGTAGTCGTAACCATCGGCGATCTCGGACTTGTAGTCGTCCTCGGCGATGACGTCGGGGTTGTCGGTCTGATTCACGAAGTAGCTCTCGCTGTAGTTCACGAAGAACCGCAGTTCCGGCGTGAGCTTGTAGTTGAAGCCGAGGTTGGGCTTCAGCTCGGTGACGCTGCGCGGAATGATGTCACCCGGGGCGATGCCTTTGATCGTCGTGCGAAAATCGCGATGCCGGAACCGCACGGCATCGAAGCGCGCGCCGGCGTAGGTGAGCAGACGGCCCTCCATGAAGGCGGATTGGTGACGGACGAGGCCGCCGAGCACGGTGGTGCGGCGCTTGGTCAGGCGGTTGACCTGCTCCTGGCCGTTGAACTCAAACCGCTTCGGGAAATACTGTATCTCGCCCACGGGGGTGAAGTCCGGATTCAGACGGATGGTGCGTACGGCGTTCCAGGCAACGATGTCGGGGTTGGTGGCGCCGGCGTAGTTCCACGTCGGATCCCAGCGGTAGTAGTCGTTGAAATCGATCGTGAGCAGGGTCCGGTTCTCGACCTTGCGGTCGAACGTGCGGTAGGTGGCCAGGAAGTCGGCCTGGACGCCACCACCGTCTTCGAAGATCAGGCCCTTGTTGGGCGTGGCGCCGCGCTGGGTCTGGATGATGCCGTTGGTGGTGTTGATGTTGATCGTGCCAAAGCCGGTGTTCTGGTTGTAGTCCCAGCGGCGGGCGCGGTAGTAGTTGCCGGCGGCGCGGAAACTCCACACCTGACTGAGCTTCTTGTCGTACACCGCGTTGAGGCCCACGTTGCCGCGGTTGAGTTCGCTGTTCAGGCCGAAGGCGTTGTACTCGGTGAGAGCCTTGGCATAGCCGACGGCTTCGTCATCCGTGTTGGTCGCCGTGCCCTTCTGGTCGATGATCAGCGGCGCGGCCGAATTCGGCGAGCGGCGGCGCTGGAAGAAGTACTCGGCCGAAAGGAAGAGGCTCGAGTTGTCGGCAAACGTGTGCTTCACCGCGAGGTACGCCTCGAGGTTGCGGTTGAGCGAGAACGGGATGTCGAAGCCCTTCTCGTAATGGCTCAGGGTGAGAATGTAGTTGGTCTTGCCCAGTCGGCTGGGGAACAGGGGGCCGGTCGACTCCAGCGTGTAGCGCTGCGTGTCGTAGTCGCCGATGTTGACCGTGAGCTTGTCGGAGGCGCGCGACTTGGGCTGCTTCGAGATCATGTTCACCATGCCGCCCGGCGACGTGCGTCCGTAGATCGCGGCATTGGAGCCCTTGATGATCTCCATGCGGTCGACATTGCTCGAGCCGTAGCGCCCGAGGCGGTAGAAGCCGTCGCGCAGCTGCGACGACGAACTGAAACCGCGCAGGACGAAGCCGCCGCCGATATCGAGACCGGTGAAGCTGCCCACGTGGGTGATGTTGTCAGCCAGTTCGAAGAGACCGAAGTCCTCGAAGAACTCATTGGTGAGCACGTTCACCGTGTAGGGCAGATCGACGATCTTCACGGCCACGCGGGAGCCGGTCATGGATTCGGAGGCGACGTAACTGCCTTCGTCGTTGGTGCTGCTCACCTCGAAGGGTGAGAGTTCGATGGCGGATTCGGCCGGGGCAGCCGTGGCTGCGGGCGCAGTCTGAGCCAGGGCGCCCGCCGTGAAGCCGCCCAAGAGGAGGCTCCCGGCGAACAAACGGGCCAGGGTGGTTGGAGACGATTGCATGGGGTTGGTCGAGGTTAGGTACAGGTTAACGAGGAAAGACCATAACGCGCACGTCCCCAGGCCGACGCGTGGTCGAACAGAGGAACGTTGCCAGAGAAGCAGGTGGGGGCTGGCACATCGCCGGGGGAGCGACGTCGTTTAATAAAAATTAAAGAGCGCCGACGATGTCCCAAGATTCCGGATGGTTACATCATTAAGCATCCACGGCGGCGGAGCTGAAAGTGGGCTCTGACTGTCCCGCGCGGACCGGTTTAAGGTAGGGCTCGGCCCGAGCAGGCTCGCCGGCGGGCCGGAGGGGGTGTAGGGCTTTGCCTCGCTCCGCCATGAATTCCCCCGAACCGCCGGATCCGCCGCCGCGAACGTTCAAGCTCAAGGCGCGCACTTTCGAGTCGGTCAACCCGCCGGCCGGCCAGACCAGCGACGCCGGCCGGATCGACGTGCATGACCTGCTCAAGGCGGCCACCCCCACGGCGCCGCGTCCGACCCAGGTCCCTCCCGGCGCTCCGCCGGCCGCCGTCAACGACATCACCACCCTCCTGCGCGACAACGTGGCCCACGAGGTGCCGCGCGACATGCCACCACCGGTGCGCCAGACCCGGCGGCGGACCGACTATCTCGTTTGCCTGATTGGTGGAAACGCCCTGATTGCCGGGCTGGTCGCTCTGATCGGGCTCAATCCCGGCACCGTGTTGTTCGGACTGGCCGGTGCCTTCATGTTCACGGTCGTCCTCACGTGGGTAATGTGGTTCGTGATGGAACGCTACTGACGTCCGCCGGCCGCGCCCAACGCCGCCGGTTGCACTCTGCTTCCGAAAGGTTAGCCTCCTGCATTCTTAACTGCTCCATGCACCTCCGGCTCCGTCTGTTCGCCCTCGTCCTCTGCCTTGCCCCCTTGCTGACCGCGGCCGAGCCGGCGCCGCCCGTGAAAGCCGAGGGGTTTACGTGGGTGCGCACCCTGCGCGGCATTTCGGAGTACACGCTCGACCAGAACGGTCTCCAGGTCCTGCTGCTGCCGGACCGGTCCACCCCGACGGTGACATTCATGATCACTTACCGGGTGGGTTCGCGCCACGAGGTGGCGGGCACGACCGGCGCGACCCACCTGCTGGAGCACCTGATGTTCAAGGGCACACCCGCGTACAACCGCGACCGGGGCAACAGCGTCGACCAGTTCCTCGAACGCGTGGGCGCGCACTTCAACGCCACCACGTGGCTCGACCGTACGAACTACTACGCCACCGTCGGCAGCGAGCACCTCGAGGGTTACCTCGCGATTGAGGCCGACCGCATGCGCAACCTCTGGCTGCGCGAGTCCGACCGCCAGCCGGAAATGACCGTGGTGCGCAACGAATTCGAAATGGGCGAAAACAATCCGATCCAGGCTCTCGACAAGGAGATCACCGCCGCGGCCTACGTGGCCCACCCCTACCACCATCCGACGATCGGCTGGCGCAGCGACATCGAGCAGGTATCGATCGACCAACTACGCGCGTTCTACGACACGTACTACTGGCCGGACAATTCCACCGTCACGATCATCGGCGACTTCGATCCGGCGACGGCCCTCGGACTGGTCCGGCGCTACTACGGCGTGCATCCGCGGGCCCCGCGCGCGATCCCCCAGCCTTACACCGAGGAGCCGGCCCAGTCCGGCCCGCGCCGGGTGATCGTGAAGCGCGCCGGTGAACTCGGCGTCGTCGGCATCGCCTTCAAGACCCCGTCACGCCGCCACCCCGACATGCCCGCCCTGCAGATTCTCGACGCCATCCTCGCCTCCGGGAAGAACAGCCGGTTCTACCGCGCCCTGGTCGATCAGAGCCTCGCCACGCAGGTGTACGCCGGCACGGGCCAGTTCCACGACCCGCACCTGCTCCAGATCTACGTCAACCTCGCCCCCGGTGCCACCCACACCCAGGCCGAACAGGCGGTGCTCGCCGAGGTCGAGCGAATCAAGACCGGCGGCGTCAGCCCCTCCGAGGTGAGCGCCGCGATCAACCAGACGCTGGCCGACTCCGCCTTCCGCCGGGACGGGTCGTTCGCGATGGCGAGCACGTTGAACGAGTACATCGCGAGCGGCGACTGGACGCTGTACGTCACCTTCGATGACGCCATCCGGAAGGTCACACCAGAAGACGTGCAGCGGGTGGCCAAGACCTACCTGCTCGAAGACCAGAGCACCACCGGCTGGTTTGTGCCGGTCTCCACCACCACGCCGTGAACGTTTCGCCTTCCCCCATGCCCTCGCCTTCCTTTCGCCCCGTGCTGCTCTTCCTCCTCGGACTGGCTGCGACCGCACCTGCCCCGGCCGCCACCGTTGCCGAACAGGCCGTCCGCGCCACGATCGCCGGCGTGGACCTCGTCGCCTACCAGACCGGTGTGGAGAACGTGGTCACCCTGCGCGGTTCGCTAGTCGCCGGCGATGCCTACGCCCCGCCGCACAACGCCGCCATTCCCACCCTCGTCGGCGAGATGCTCGATCAGGGCACGGCGCGGCGCGACAAGTTCGCCCTCGCGCAGGAGCTCGAGAACGTCGGCGCGAGCCTGTCGTTCGAGGTGGATGGCACCCACCTCAAGATCAGCGGCCGCTGCCTCGCCCGCGACCTGCCCCTCGTGATCGCGCTGCTGGCCGAACAGTTGCGCGAGCCCGCCTTTTCCGCCGAGGAACTCGAAAAGGTGAAGACGCAGCTGTCCGGCGACCTGCAACGCGCCCTCGAGCAGCCCGACTACCGGGCGGAAGTCGCCTTTGCCCGCGAGATCTATCCGGAAGGCCACCCCAACCGGCCGGAAACCACCGAGGCATTCATCGCCGCGGTGAACCGCGCCACGGTCGATGACCTGCGGGCCTTTCATCGCGAACACTACGGCCCCGCCGGCCTGGTGCTCGTGGCCGTGGGCGATCTCGATGCGGCCGACCTGCAGGCGGAAGTCGCCCGGGCCTTTGCCGGCTGGAGCGGCGGCCGCAGCCCGGCCACCGTGCCGCCGGCCCCAGCCCTCCCGACGTCCGCCGACCGGACGGTCGCCATGGCCGACAAGCCCAGCGTATCCGTGATCTGGGGACAACCCACCCGCCTGGCCTACCGCGACCGCGACACGCTCGCCCTGCGCGTCGCGACCAATATTCTCGGCAGCGGGTTTACCGGCCGGCTCATGGCCTCGGTCCGCGACCGCGAGGGCCTCACGTACGGCATCTACGCCGCGGTGATGAACGACACCTCCACCGACGGCGACTGGCGCATCGTGGCAAACTTCTCACCCGCGCTGCTCGACCAGGGTCTCGCCTCGACCCGCCGCGAGTTGGAGGCGTGGTACCGCGACGGCGTGACCGCCGAAGAGGTCGAGCGCGAAAAGAGCAATTACGTCGGCACCTTCCGCGTCTCGCTCGCGACCACCGGCGGCATGGCCGCCAGCCTGCTCGCGTCGATCCAGCGCGGTTATGGAGTGACCTGGCCGGACGAACTGCCCCGCCGCATCGCCGCCCTCACGACCGACGAGGTCAACGCCGCCCTGCGCAAGCATCTCGACCCCAACCGTCTGGTGTTGGTCAAGGCCGGCAGCGTTGCTCCGCCTGCGGCACCCGCGCAACCCTGACCGGCCAGACCAGCCTTGAACTCGGCCAGAGGCAGGCGTAACACGCGAGCCCGTGTCTTCCCCTGCCACGACACCCGGAATTCTTCGGCTCGTCCCGGTTCTTCTTTTCCTCGGCCTCTTGGTCGCGCCTGGACGTTTCGTGTTCGCCTCGACCGACGAGTGGGCGGTGCGGGTCTGGGCCTTTGAGGGTCTCTCGGACCGAACCATTGCAGGGGTAGCTCGCACCCCCGACGGCTATCTCTGGCTGGCGAATCGATCCGGTTTGGTGCGCTTCGATGGAGAACGGTTCGTCGAGATTGGCTTGGATCGATTCGGGCTCGCGGCGGAGAAGCGTATCCGAGGAATCAAGTCGAGCCGGGCAGGAGGGCTGCTGGTGGCGGTCACCGATGGTACGATCCTTCACCTGCTGGGCGACCAGAGCGCATCCCTGTATCAGGACGAACGTGGCCAGCCCGTCGAAGCCTTCGCCGAGGATCATGCCGACGCGCTCTGGATTCTGTCCGAACGCAACCGCCTCGTGCGCATGGCCGACGGCATCGCGACAGATTTCACCGGCCGTGCGGGTCTGACGACGGGCAACCTGCAAATCGTCGCAGATGCTCAGGCGAGGATCTGGACGGTACAAAACGGGATGGTAAGCGTCTTTGAGGGCGAGCGATTCGCGTGGGTGGCAACGCTCCCGGATACGTCCATTCGTGCCACGGCTTCCGCATCGGGCGGGCTCTGGGCCTACACGAATCTCGGCCTCTTCCGGATCGAGCGGGACCGGCCGGCGCAAAAGGTACACCCCAGCCCGGCGCGCGCGCCCACCACGCTGTTGGAAGACCGGAGCGGCGCCTTGTGGATCGGAACCCTGAGCAGCGGCCTTTTCCGCTATGTGGCCGGTGATATGCAGCGCGTACCGACGTCGGATGCCACCATCAACGCCTTGCTCGAGGATCACGAGGGCACGATCTGGGTTGGCACCCGGCGCGCGGGCCTGAACCAGGTGCAGCCCCGAACCCTTGCCGTGGAGGGCGGCCTGGCCGGGCTGACCAGCGACGCGTTGCAAGCCTTGGCGGTCCATCCGGACGGAACGCTCTGGGGTCTCACGAACGAAGGTGCACTGCGCGTCCGGCAAAACGAACGCTGGCAGCCGGCCGATCTGCCCAATGCGCGCATGAACCGTCTCACCGCCCTCGCCATCGACGCCGAGGGCACGATCTGGAATGGTTCCGCCCATGGCAATGCCGGTCAGCGCGTCTACGCGCGGCGGGGAGGCACCGTACGCGCGTGGGGTGAGGCAGAGGGTCTGACGAGCGCCACCGTCACGGCCATGCTGGCCGCCCGCGACGGAAACCTATGGCTGATTGCCGGCTCACCATCATCCGTCGCCCGCATCCGAGATGACCGGCTAACCCTGTGCTCCCTGCCGCAGCCCGCCTCGGGTACGCGCCCATCTCTGCCGGCGTTGACCGCCATCGCCGAAGATGCGGCCGGCCGCATCTGGCTCGGTGGCGCCCACGGTGAATTGTTCTCCGTCCGCGATGATATCATCGTCGCTGAATCGCGCCTCGCTCCCCATCGACGGGCGATTCATGCCCTCGTCGGCACCCTGGATGGCAGCCTCTGGCTTGGGTACTCCTCAGGCGGCCTCGGCCGGTTGAAAGACGGCCACATTACCTTAATCCGGACCGATCAGGGGCTGGAGGTCGGTGGCATTACCCACTTGCTCCCGGATGCCCGCGGCGGGCTGTGGCTCGCCGGGGAGCATGGGGTATTCCGCGCCCAACTCGATGACCTCCATGCCGTCGCAGACGGCCGCGCCGACCTCGTCCCCTGCGCTCGTTACGGTCCGGAGGAGCAGGGTCAGGCGGACCTGCATGCGTTTTCGATCAGCGGTGGCGGTGCCGCGCGGACGCCCGACGGCCGCCTTTGGTTCACGATGGGCAATGCTCTTGCCATCCTCAGCGCCCGCCAGCTGGCCGATGAGGGGGTGACTCCGCCGGCCCGCATCACCCGCATCGCCCTCGATGACCGGCCGCTTGCCCTCGACCGCAGCGTGCTGCCCTCCCGGGCCGATCCGGCACCTAACCTTGCCGCCCTGCCCTTAGCCGGAAGTGCATTGCGCCTGCCCCCCGCCCACCAGACGCTCACCTTCGAGTTTACGAGCCTGAGTCTGCGTGCGCCCCAACGCGTTCACTTCCGCTACCGGCTGTTTGGTTACGACGATGACTGGATTGACGCCGGCGCCGTACGCGAGGCCGTTTACCGGCGGCTGCCCGCGGGCGACTACCGGTTCGAAGTGCGCGCACGCAACAGCAACGGCCTCTGGAACCCGACACCGGCGGTTGTGAACGTAGAGGTCGGACGCTTCGTGTGGCAGACTTGGTGGTTTCGTACCGGAGCCGTGGTCATCTTCACCGCCAGCGTCTTCGGTCTCGCCCGCCGTCTCACGAGCCGCCGCCTCCGCCAGCGCCTCCAGCGTCTGCGGCAGCAGGCCGCCGTCGAACGCGAACGCGCCCGCATCGCCCGCGACATCCACGATGACATCGGCAACCGCCTCACCCGGATCATCCTGCTGGCCGGCCTGGCCCGGAGGGACCAAACCGATGCGACGCGCACCGGCGAGCACCTGCAACGCATCGCGCAGGCGGCCTCCGAGGTCACCGACTCGCTCGACGAGATCGTGTGGGCGGTGAATCCGGGCAACGATACCCTACCCCACCTCGTCGGCTACCTCGGGACCACGGCGGTCGACTTCCTGCGCACCGCCGGACTCAAACACCGCCTGGTCCGGCCCGCCTCCGTTCCGGATATGCCCGTATCCGCCGAGGTACGACACAACCTCTTCCTCGCCGTGAAGGAAGCGCTGACCAACGTCATCCGCCATGCGCAGGCGTCCGAGGTGATCCTCACGCTCGAGGCCGGACCTGGTTTCCTCACGGCCGTGGTCGAGGACGATGGCGTCGGGCTGCGGCCCGGGCCGGACGGCCCGGGCGCGGACGGCCTGCATAACCTACGCCAGCGGATGGAGGACATCGGAGGCCGCTTCGAGATCGGTCCGCGTCCAGGTGGCGGCACCCGCGTGGTCCTTTCAGCACCCCTGGCGCAGAAGGCTTGAGCCGTCGCCCTCTTCCACTATCCGCCCGTCATGCCGATCGTTTTCTCCCTCATCGAAGACGACCGCGAAACGCGGGAATGCATCGCCGCCTTGCTCGACGGACAACCCCACCTCCTGCTGAGCGGCAGCTACGGCAGCGCCGAAGAGGCGATCCCGGAGATCCTGCGCACGCGACCGGCCATCGTGCTGGTCGACATCAACCTGCCCGGCATGAGCGGCATCACCTGCGTTGCCCGGTTGAAGTCCGCCCTGCCTGACCTGCAGGTCCTCATCGTCACCACCTACGAGGAAACCGACGCCATCTTCGAGTCGTTGAAGGCGGGTGCCAGCGGCTACCTGCTCAAGAAGCGCCTCGCCGGGGATCTGGTTCCTGCGATCGAACAGGTGCACGCCGGCGGCGCCCCCATGTCGATGGAGATTGCGCGCAAAGTGGTGGATCATTTTCACCGGCCCGCCGGCTCCCGGCCGCCCAGCGAGATCGACCAGCTCACCGCCCGAGAAACGGAGCTGCTCGCCCTGCTTGCCGAGGGCTGTCTGTACAAGGAGATCGGCGAACGCCTGGGCGTCAGCTACAACACCGTCCGGGCGCACGTGCGCAACGTGTACAAGAAGCTTCACGTTCAGTCCCGGGCCCACGCGACCCTCAAGTACCTGGGGCGCCCACCCGGCAACTGACGTCCGCCGCGGCAGACCTCGCGGTCGTCGGCTGAACCCCTCGGCAGTTCTGCCTATAGACTGGTATACAGTCTCGGTATATAGTCGGCGCCAGTGATCGGCAACACGGCCGATCCATCCCCCTGCCCCGCCCCTTTTCCTGGTCCCTCGGACCAGGTCACGTCCCACGAGCCAAGTTGCACCGTCTTGGCTCGGCGTTGCGAGCCCGCTCAACCGGCCTTCGCGCGCAACACGGTGCGCCCGTCCTTCCCCACACGTCACGTCAGATCCCCGCCATGAACCTCGATCCCCGCCCTGCCCGCCCTCGCGACCGTTCGCCCGTCTGGGCCGCCCTTCTGGTATCCTGCCTGCCCAACGGCAATACGGGCGATCCACGCACCGCGCGCTACACGTTCGAGCCGCGGTCCTTCGTTTGGACCAACACCTTCAGCTTTTGAGTGAAGGGCCGGTGCCCTGCTTCGCTCCGGCCCTCTTCACCCTCCGGACTCCCTCCAGCCCCACGTGAGCTTCCGGTCATCCCTCTGCCGCGGCGGAATTAACGAGGCCGCCGCGGTGGTACTGAATCGGGGTCAGATAGATGATCGCTGCGGGCCAACTAGGGCGGCCCGCAGCGATTTTATTTCCTGGATATCTCCGACCTTCGGATCTCAAGCCAAGCCGTCCCATTCCGTTTCCCAGCTGTATCCGCTTTATAGTTACATCGGTGGCGATCGTCACACCGGCCGACAGCTCCTGCCGCCCGCCCCACTTGAGATCGCTCATCCCGGACACTCCCCATTTCCAGCCAAACCCAAGATGGAAAGTCCCACAACATGAAGCTACGTCATATCCCCGGGTGGAGATCCTCCGCCCTGCTCCTCGCGGCCGCACTCCTTGCCGTCGCCGCTTCCGCCCAGACCACGACCCTCGTCTCGTATGGCACGAACGGCAAACTCACCTACACCCCCACTGCCAATGGCGATGTCGTGCCCGATTTCAGCGGCGTCGGTTACCGCAATAGCGAGGTCCCGATTCCCGACGTCCTGATGGTCCGGTCGATCGGCCCCGTGTCCGGCGACAATCGCGCGCGAATCCAGGACCTGATCGACGAAGTCGCAGCCTTGCCGGTGCAGGCAAACGGGTTTCGCGGCGCGATCGAATTCGCCGCCGGCGTCTATAATCTAAGCGGAACGCTCTACGTCCGGGCCAGCGGCATCGTTCTCCGCGGCGCGGGGTCCCATGCCTCCGGCACACGGTTTCAGTACAATGACAACGACGATACCGACTGCCTGCGATTCGAGGGTCCGGGCGGTATCAGTCTGATCGAGTCCAGTCGCAGCCAGGTTCAGGGCAGCTACGTGCCTTATGGCGCCAAGCAGGTCACGGTTTCGTCCGGCCACGGTTTCGTGGCAGGCGACTGGGTGGTCCTTCATTATCAGCCAACCCAGGCCTGGATCGACCTGTTGCGCATGAACTCCACCTACATGATGGATGGCAGCACGGACGAATCCTGGTCCGTCTCCGGTTCCCGCTACCGGGCCGAACGGCAAGTCGTCTCCGTTGACGGCAACACCCTGCACCTTGACGCCCCGGTGATGGATCCGGTGCAGGCCAGCAACCGGGATCTCGATGTCGTGAAGATCACGTCCCAGCGCATCGAGAACGTCGGAGTCGAGGGCATCCGTTTCCTTTCCGACCCGGACAACGCCACCGACCTCTTGCACGGCTGGAAGGCCGTCGCCTTTCAGCGCGTCAAACACGGTTGGGCCCGCAATCTCGAGGCCTACTATTTTGGTTACGCCGCGGTGAGCGTCGAAGACGATGACTCGAGCTTCATCACGGTGGACAACTGCAAGATGATCGATCCAGTCGGCGAGTACGGCACCGGCCGCCGCTATGCCTTCAACGTCAACGGGCAGCGGATCCTCGTGCAAAACAGCTCATCAAGCGGGGGCGGCCGTCACTGCTTTGTCTCCGGCAGCTTCACACCCGGACCGAGCGTGTTCTACAACTGCACCACCACTGGTGCTCTCAGCGACGCGGGGCCCCATCATCGGTGGACGACCGGACATCTCTACGACAACGTCACCAGCGACAACGAAATCCGCGTGCGCAATCGTTTGATCTCTGGCAGCGGCCACGGCTGGGCCGGGGCCCAGATCATGATGTGGAACTGCAGTGCGGACCGCATCGTGGTCCAGGATCCCCAGGGGCCGCACACCAACTGGGCGATCGGCTGCATCGGTGACGTCACGGGCGTCGACAGCCCCAACGAACCGGCCGGCATCATTGAATCGGAAGGCACCCACATTGCAGCCATTCCCAGTCTCTTCCTCGCACAGTTGAACGACCGCCTGGGCGGCACCGAGCCGAGCAGCGAGGTCTACCGCAACGACGATCCGCCGCTGTTCAACGGCACCACCACGATGGTGGATGGCGGAACCACCCCGGGCTCGGGCCAGAGCCTGACCGTGGCCTTCTTCGCCACCCCGGCCAAGCTCGCTTCCATGGGCGCGGTCGACAAACTGCCAGCCTCGGGCTCGCAGGGCTGGTCCGTGAAGATGCGCAGCAACGGAGACCTCTGGTTCCGTATTGGCAGCGAAGCCACCAAGCAGGACGTGATTGCCACGGGTGCCTACTCCGCCGGCAACAAGGTCCACATCGCCTGCACGTTCTCCGGCGGGATCGGACGCATTTACGTGAACGGTGTCCTGGCCGGCGAGCAACCCGGCATCACCGCCTACGGCGTGGCCAACACCACCACACCCCTCCGACTCGGCATTCCCAGCTCCGCCGCACAGACCAACATCTACGAGGGTGAACTGGAGTATGTGCGGATCTACAATTACGCTCTGACGTCGGCTCAAATCGCCGCGATGGCCGAACAGACGCCGCCCGTAGCCCGCCAGGAACCGGTGCGCACGTACAACGGCACCACCGACTACGATGAACTCGGCACCGCTCCCGGATCCTCGACTCAGCTGACGGTCGCGTTCTTCGCACGTGCCGACAAACGTGACAACATGGGTGTCATCGACAAGCTGCCCGCGTCGGGCTCCGCCGGCTGGTCGGTCAAGCTGCGCAGCAATGGCGATCTATGGTTCCGCGTCGGCAGTGAAGCCACACGCACCGACACGATCGCCACCGGCGTGTATGCTGCCAACACCCGCGTTCACATCGCTGTGACCTTTGGCGGCGGTACGGCGGAGGTCTTTGTGAACGGCTCCCGAGTGGCCAGCCAGAGCGGCATCACCTATGGCGTGAACAACACGACCACACCGCTCCGCCTGGGTATTCCCAGCGCTGCGGCACTCTCCAACATCTACGACGGCACGCTGGAGCAGGTGCGGATCTACAATGCCGTGCTTACACCCGAGCAAATCAGCGAACTTGCCACCAATGTGGCTCCCGTGTGGTCCCGCGATGCCCTGACCTCCTTCAACGGCTCGACCACCGTCTACGACGGCGGCACATCACCCGGCTCCGCCTCCAGCCTCACCGTCGCCTTCTTCGCCACGCCGGCCCAGTTGGCGGCGATGGGACCGGTGGACAAGCTGCCCTCCTCCGGCACCGCCGGTTGGTCGGTCAAGCTGCGGGCGAATGGTGATCTCTGGTTCCGCGTCGGCAGCGAGGCCACGCGCACCGACACCATCGCCACCGGCGTCTACAACCCCAACGTCCGCGTCCACCTTGCCTGCACCTTCACCGGCGGCACGGCGCGGATCTATGTCGACGGGGTGCAGGTCGCCTCCCAAAGCGGCATCACCTACGGCGTGAACAACACGACCACGCCGCTGCGCCTCGGCATCCCCAGCTCCGCCGCCCAAACCAACATCTATCAGGGCACGCTCGAGAACGTCAGGGTTTACCACTCCGCCCTCGGAGCCGCGCAAATCGAGAACCTCGCCAACGAACTCTAAGCCTGCGCCGATCGGCGACTGACGAGGCCCCGGAGCAATCCGGGGCCTTTTTTTGCGCCCGAGGGCATCACTTGATCTCTACCAGGGTGACCTCGAAGATCAGCCCCGATCCGGCCGGGATGCCGGCGATCTGCCGGTTGCCGTAGCCGAGAGACGGCGGAATGAAGAGCTCCATGCTCCCTCCCGGACGAAGCTCCTGCAATCCCGTCGCCATGCCCGGCACGAGTCGACCCAGCGTGAACTCCGCCGGCTCCTTGGCCTGATCGAACACGGTTCCATCCTTCGTGGTGCCCTTGTAGATGATTCGGATGGTGTCACTCAGCCCGGGTTGGCGACCTTCTCCCGGATTCAGGATGCGCAGACCGAGGCCGCTGGATCGAAACACGACGCCTTCGGCGAGGGCACGTTCGCCAAACAACGCCAGCCGTCGCTCCCGCTGCGCCGCCAGTGCTGCCTCCACTTTGGCAGCCTCTGCAGCCCGGCGTTCCAGTACGCCACGCACGCCGAACCACCATCCGGCGCCGGCCACCGCCGCCACCAGCAGCACCACGATCAGCCAGGTCTTCGGGCCCGACGCCCCCCGTTCCCTTTTCCGCTGCGACAAGGTTCTCATGCGTGGAAAAAAGCCCGGCCGCCCGGTGCACGCAAGGCGCTCGTTCTCGGACTTTGGCCAGTTGGGATCCAGGATGAAGGGCTGGGCCGCGTCAGCGTCTCCGCGGCAGCACCTGACCCACCATCTCGAGGTCGTAGTTCGTGTAGGTGCGGTAGTGGCCGCGCATCCACACCAACGCGAGACGGTCCGAGTCCGGCCACATCGCCACCACTGGGCGCAGATTGTCCCGATCCGGGGTGTTCGTCAGCTGGGTCCACGTCCAGGTTTTCCCCTCATCCGGGGTGTGTCCGCGAAAGAGCTGATAACGGCGATGGGCCAAGGGAGCCCCGGTGACCGGGTCCACGTTGGCCGAGATGAACACGGTCGATACGTCCTGAGGATCGAGGGCAATCAGGCCGGAGTAATCATCCTCCCCCGGGTAGAGGCGGGTGCCGGCCCGCGCGATTTCGAAATCCGCCCACCGCTGTCCGTCCCAGCGGGCATAACGGTAACGCAGGTCCTGCCCCCAGTCCGGATGCGAATGCGGCAGGCGTCCGGCCGACACCTGCACGCTGTACGCCGCGACGGGCCGTCCCTCCGCATCGAGGTGCAGATCCGAAGGCCATGCGATGCCGCGGGGACTGCCGGCGAAGATCCGCGTGGCGCGCTCGGGTGTAATCGGACCGGCGTCAACCGGATGAACCGCGGTGCCGTCGCTGCGATGGTAAGCACCCGCCCGATAGACGGCGTGGTACAGGCTGTTGTCGAAATTGCGCGGGTGGCCTTCGGTGAAGACGAAATGGATCTCGTCCCGTCCGTTGCCGATGTACTTCACGTACGGCCGGTGACGGTCCGGTCCCGGCTGGTCGATCCAGAGCCCGCGCGACGTCCAGGTACGACCGTCGTCCTCGCTGGTCATCCACGAGGGCTTCCACTGGGGGTCGAAGCCCCGGAAGAAATTGTAGATGCGCCCGCCCTCCGACGATAGCCGCACGAGATTGGCGTAAGTGACACGCGCCTCCGGGGTCGGCTGAAAGGCCACCGGTGCGGTCCACTCCGTCCCATCGAACGGGCGCACAGTCGTGCGGTGGTACATGCGTTCGTGATTGTGGCCGCTGTAGATCGCGAGCACGCGTCCGTCCGCCAAAGGCAACAGCGCCGGGGTGGCGTGGTCGTTGTACTGAAGATTGGGATGCAGGACGAACCGGCGGGTGCGGCCGGAGGCGAGCTCTCGCGTCGCCACTTCGACGTTGCCGGTGCGGGCCGTCTCCGTGTGGCCCGAGGCCACCGATACGACCCACAGCTGATCGCCGTGCACCAGCACCCGTTCGTCCTGAAACCAGCACCAGCCGCCGTCATCGTTGATCACAAACGGCTCGGCGTGCACCGGCGCAAATGCCACGGGAAGAAGCGAGCTAAGCCGGATGAAGCCGGCAACCAGTCGGGAGAAGCGCATCCCGCACCGTGATCCGCCCCGAAGCCACGCGCAATGCTTCAAACCGGTGCAACATTGCGCCGCGGCCGGCCGCCCTCGATGCTGCCCTCCGTGCCTTCGTCCGCTTCCTACACCCGGCCGGCCACGGTCCTCGTGCTCGCCTCCGTCTGCTGCCTGCTGTGGGGCAGCGCCTACCCGGCGATCAAGCAGGGCTACGCTTTGTTTGGCATTGGTCCGGGTGAAACTGGCACGCAGATCGTCTTCGCCGGCTGGCGCTTCACCCTCGCCGGCCTCCTCCTCCTCGCCGTCACAGGTGTGCGCCGGCAGCCGGTGCTGCTTCCGCTTCGCCTCCACGTCGGTCCACTCCTGCTGCTGGGCGTCACCCAGACCACCCTGCACTACCTGTTTTTCTACATCGGCCTCGCGCACACCACGGGAGTGAAAGGATCGATCATGGTCGGGAGCACGACGTTCTTCAGCGTCCTGCTGGCCCACGTCCTGTACGCCAACGACCGTCTCACGGTGCGGCGCATCGGGGGCTGCATCCTCGGCTTCGCCGGTGTGATCGGCGTCAACCTCACCTCCGGCGGACTCGATCTTACCCTATCCTTCCGGGGTGAGGGCTTCGTCGTGATCAGCGCGTTCTTCCTGTCTGCTTCGTCGATCTACGGGAAGCGGCTGTCGCAGCGCATGGATGTGATCGCGATGACGGGCCATCAACTGACCCTGGGCGGTCTGCTGCTGCTCGTCATCGGCCACGCCGCCGGCGGTCGGCTGCAGGGATTCTCCCCCGCCTCCGGCCTGCTGCTCGGCTACCTGGTGGTGCTGTCGTCGGTCGCGTTCGTGCTCTGGAGCCTATTGCTTAAACACAACCGGGTCGGCGTCGTGGCCGTCTACAGTTTTCTCATTCCGGTCTTTGGCGCCCTCCTCTCCGCCCTCTTCCTGCGCGAGCCCATTCTCGAGCTGCGCTACCTGGCCGCCCTCACGCTGGTAAGCGCGGGGATCTGGCTGGTGAACCGGGAGCCGGTCGTGGCCTCGCCGCGTCCAGCCACGGTGCCTCCCGGCTGAGCTCGGGTGTTCCCCCCAGCCGGTTTGGCGGAACACACCGGCTTCTCGGCCGAGCCCACAGCCGGTCGCCGGGGTGAAGCATCGCCTCGCAACCTTCTCCGCTCAATCCGGTTAGCACGCCCATCCACGCAGTCAGGCCCCGCCGGCCCCTCCCGTTTCCTGGGGAATAGGCCCTAAACCCAATTGGGAAGTGTGCCGAAGAACACCCCAGACCATGCCTTCGTCTACCCTCGTTGCCTCATCGCGCCCGTCGCCGATTCCGGACCTGCCTCCGGCGGCGATCGCCTTGGGCCTGGCCGGCCGCGGCGTGCCGCTCGGCACGTGGGCACTCGATCTCGATTCGGGCCTCGTCCGCTGGGACGAGGGCTGCCACGCGTTGCATCGCATTCCCGTTTCCATGCCGCCGAGCCTCGCCGGCATGTTCGCGCTCTACACGCCGGCGTCCCGCGCCGGGATGGAGTCCGCCCTGGCCGGCGCCCGCTCCGCCGGCGCCGCAATCGACGTGGAGGTGGAGCTCGGGCAGTGCGGCGTATCCGAAGGATGGTTACGCCTGATCGGGGAATGCTCCGCCCCGGGCCGGCTGCACGGCATCGCGATCGACCTGACGGAATCGAAGCGGGCGGCCGCCTCGCTCACCGCCGCGACGGAAGCGATGCAAAGCCTGAACGAGCAGTTTGAGCAGACCATCTGCCGCGCCCAGCAGCTCGCCTCCGAAGCGGCTGCGGCCGACGAAGCGAAGAGCGTCTTCCTCGCCACGATGAGCCACGAGATCCGGACGCCGCTGAACGGCATCATCGGCATGACCTCGCTCATCGAGGAAACTCCCTTGAGCGAGGAGCAGCGCGACTGCCTGCGCACGATCAAACTCTCCGGCGAGGCCCTGCTGGCCGTGATCAATGATACGCTCGATTTCTCCAAGATCGAGGCCGGTCAGCTCGAGATCGAACAGGTGCCGTTCGATCCCTCCGCCTGCACCTACGAGGCGGCGGAACTGCTCGCGGCCAAGGCACACGACCGCCACCTCGAGCTCGCCTGCGTCGTGGCGCCCGATCTGCCCGCCCGGGTGATGGGCGATCCCAACCGGCTCCGTCAGATCCTGGTCAACCTCATCGGCAATGCGGTCAAGTTCACCGCGCGCGGGGAAGTCGTGGTCTCCCTCCGCCACCGCCCGGTGCCGGAAAACCCGGAGGCCGTCATGCTGGAGTTCAGCGTGCGTGACACCGGCATCGGCATTCCGCGCGAACGGCAGGACCGCCTCTTCCGCAGTTTCTCCCAGGTCGACAGCACCGTTTCACGCCACTACGGCGGCACCGGTCTGGGCCTCGCCATCAGCAAGCGTCTCGCGCTGCTCATGGGCGGCGACATGGCCGTGGAAAGCGACGAGGGCAAGGGCGCGACTTTCCGCTTCACCGTGCTCGCACCACTCGTGGCCGGAGCCACGCGGACGACGCCGTCATGGCCGCAGTTCCCCGGCAGCAGCATTTTAATCCTGACCGATCAACCGACCAACCGCGGCTTGCTCGCCGCCGCGGTGCGCGATCTCGGGGGCGAACCGCTCTTTGCGTCCACCGCCGCGGAAGCCCTCGCGCTCATGGACGATGGTACCTTTGGCGCCGCCATCGTCGACCACCGGCCGCCGGACCTCGATGCCCTCGAGGCCTGCGCGGTGCTGAACCAGTCGTCGCGCCGGACCTTTCCCATCCTCGCCCTCGGACCGTTCGGCCACAAGCTGCGCGGACCCGGCATCGACGCTGCGATCCTCAAGCCGCTTCACCCCGAGGTGATCCGCGACCACCTGGCCCGCGTCATTGCCGGCGCACGCCCCGAACCGCGCTTCACCCCCGGTGGGACCCCGGCGCCGCGTGGCACCGAGACCGCGCTGCCGCGCCTCCGCGTGCTGCTCGTCGAGGACAACCCCGTCAACCAGAAGGTCGGACGGATGATGCTCTCGCGTCTCGGCCTTGAAGCGACCGTCGCCGGCCACGGCGGCGAAGCGGTCACCTTGCTTGAACACACTGAGTTCGACGTGGTGCTGATGGACTTGCAGATGCCGGTCATGGACGGACTCACGGCGACCGAGGTCATCCGCACCCGGCGGCTGGGAGGCGATCCGTGGATCGTCGCGCTCACGGCGGGCGGACTGCAGAGCGGACGCGATCGTACCCGCCAGGCGGGGATGAACGACCATCTCTACAAGCCCCTCAAGCTCGAGCAACTGGCCGAGGCCTTGCAACGGGTGCCAGTGCGCACGTCGCGCTAAGGCGCGCCCCTCACCCGCGATCACGCACGATCGTGGGGCAACACCGGGATTGCCTCCGGCCCGTCGTCGGCTGTGATGCACGGACCCGCATGAAGACCCTGTACCTGTCCGCTGCTGCCCTCGTTGCCTGCGCCGGCGCCTCCCTCCACGCCGCCGACGCTCCCCAAGCCCGACCCGAACTCACGGAACAATGGACCCCGGTCCCGCCGATCGTGTCCGCTCCGGCCGGCGGCGTCCCGTCCGACGCCATCGTGCTCTTCGATGGCACCCACACGAATGAATGGCAGACCACCGATCCGTCCCGCCCCGGCTGGCGCATCGAAGACGGCGCGTGGATCATCGTGCCGCGCACCGGAGGCATGCAGACCAAGCGCTCGTTCGGCGACATGCAGCTCCACCTCGAGTTTCGCACGCCGACCAACGACACCGGTACCGGTCAGGGACGAGGCAACAGCGGTGTGATGATCATGGCCGGGCGTTACGAGGTGCAGGTGCTCGATTCGTATCAGAACGTCACCTACCCGAACGGTCAGGCCGCCTCGCTCTACAAGCAGTTCCCACCCCTCGTGAACGCCTCCCGCCCGCCCGGCGAATGGCAGACCTACGACATCGTTTTCATCGCACCCCGTTTCCATCCGGACGGTTCCCTGAAATCGCCGGCCCGCGTGACCGTCTTCCACAATGGCGTGCTCGTGCAGCACGACCAGACCCTGCTCGGCGAAACCGGCTTCCGCGGTCCGCCGCGCTACACCGCACATCCGGAAAAACTCCCGCTTCAGCTGCAGAATCACACCGACGAGGTCGCGTTCCGCAACATCTGGGTGCGCGAACTGACCTCGCCCCGGGCCGCGGACCTCACCGCCATGGCCGGGCGCATCGACTGGATTCCGTTGTTCAATGGTCGCGACCTCTCCGGCTGGGACACCTGGCTCGCCCGCCCCTCCCCTGAGGCCGAGCCGATCGGCCTCAACCGCGACCCGAAGGGGGTCTTCAGCGTGGTCGAGGTCGACGGTCGTCCGGCCATCCGCATCTCGGGCGAACAGACGGGCGCACTCGGCACCCAGTCGCCGCACGGCAACTATCGCCTCCGCCTGAGCTACAAGTGGGGCACGCAGCAGCACGGCGCCGGCGTCGGTCGTCCGCGCAACAGCGGCATCGTCTATCACGCCCACGGCAAACCCGGCGCCTTCGAAGGCAACCACCTTGAGGGTGTGGAATTCCAACTCATGGAAGGGGCCGCGGGCGACGCGTACACCATGGGCCCGGTCCGCCTCGCCTCGACCGTCCGCACGGTCGAGGGCGGTCGCGCCTACGATCCGGTGGGCGAACGCACCGAGTTCGCTAGCGCCGACGCCCCGGCCGGCCGCCGACTGATGCGCCGCGACGGCCGGGAGAATCCCGTCGGCGAGTGGAATACGATCGAGCTGATCTGCTACGACAATCGGAGCGCCCACCTCGTCAACGGCGAGATCGTCAACCGCCTCCAACAACTCACCCTCCCCGCCGAGGAGGGCCCGCGTACCCCGCTCACCGCCGGCAAGATTCAGTTCCAGTCGCAGGGCCACGAACTCTTCATCCGCGACGTCGAGTTCCTGCCCTTGCACGCCGAACCGGCGGAGTTCCGCTGAGCGGATCTGCCCCACGTTCCGTCCCTTCGCGGCGCCCTTCCTTGGGCGCCGCTTTTCTTTTGGAGCGTCAGCGCGGACCCTTTGAGGTCAGGTGCCAGAAGCCGCACACGCTGCACCGGTAGGCGGACCGCTCGCGCTCGACCCCCACGAACCGTGCGGCGTCGAGCGCATCCCCCGGCGAGCGATAACGCCGCTTGCCCGTGCACATGCGATCCCGTTGCTCGCGGGTCGGCTTCTTCATCGTCACAGCGTGGCGTCGGTGATGGGCGGCGTCGAGCCTGTCCGCCATGCAGGCCGCCTCAGCTGCGCATGCCGCGTCGAAACACCTCGATCAGACGCGCCGCCGCATCCGACCGGGCCTCCGCCGGCGGCAGATTCCACGGCTGATTGAGAAAATCGCTATACCCGGGAATCTCCGCCGAATCCGCCAGCTCCAGATTCCGAAACGCCATCGACCACTGCGCAAAGGACCGCGCGGCCACCCGGCCGTTCTTGAGCGTGATCAGTCCGTGGTGACGCAAGTCCTTCACGATGCGCTGATGCGTCTCGAGCACGGCCGCCGGATCGCCCTCCAGGACCTGCATGAAATTGCCTTCGCGGTAGAGCAACATGCCGGTGATGCCGACCCGCGAATTGTTTCGCCGGCTCTGTTCCAGCAAGGCCAGCAAATCAGGGGGCGAAAACAGACGCGTCGCCGAACTCACGTAGACAAGTTGATGGATCGAATCCTGGGGCATCGGAAAAATCGGTGCGGATCACAGCAGACCCTGATTGGTAAAAATCCACGGAGACGCGGGCGCGTCAAGCCGGCAGCCTCGCGGATCGTCAACCGACACTTGCCCGCATGCGCTCTCCCCGGCTAGATCGCCCGCATGCCCACTTCGGTTGACGAAGCCGCCATCCTGCGCATCGAGCGCCCGCACTCCAGCCTCTGGAACTACTATCTGCTCCGCTGCCTCGTCGTGCCGCCGTTGTTTCCCGTCCTCGTGCTCCCGTCGTGGTTCCGCTACCAGACGATGCGTTACCGCTTCACGGCCGAGGGCATCTCGATGAGCTGGGGTCTGTTGTTTCGCCGTGAGGTGATCATCCAATACGCGCGGATTCAGGACATCCACTTGCGCTCCAATGTGGTCGAACGCTGGCTGGGTCTAGCCCGCGTGCTCGTGCAGACGGCCAGTGGCAACGCCGGCGCGGAGATGACCCTCGAGGGTTTGCGCGAGTTCGAAGCCGTGCGCGATTTTCTCTACATCAAGATGCGCGGGGTGCGTGAACCGGGTCCGGCCGCCTCGTCCGGGTCGGGATCCGCCGCGGACTCCGACCTCGCGGCAGCGCTGCGCTCCGTCGCCGCCGAACTCCGCGCCGTCCGGCTCGCCCTCGCACCGCCGTCGACCCGGGAGGAGGACCGCCATGTTTGATCGTCTCCGCGCCTGGCTGCTCGCCGTCCTGCACGTCCCGGCTCAACCTCATCCGCCCGCCGGGGCGCCGGGTTCGGTACGCACCTTCCGTGCAGGCGACAGCTTTTACCGGTTGCGGTTGCTCGCCTGGGCCGCCGCCCAGGCTGCGGCCCTCGTCGGCCTCGTGCTGTCGCTCTGGTTCGCGCACGCGGTACGGGAACAGATCGCGGCCCACCGCCACGCCGAGCTCACCGGCGAAACCGCCCCGGTCCAACCCAACTCGGTCGTCCACCGGCCCCTGAACGACAATCTCGTCCGGCTCGCCGCTCGGGCGCCGTCCGCGTTCATCGGACTCTTCCTGCTTGTCGAAACCCTGGCCGTACTCGCTTTTCTTGCCGCACTGCCCCTCACCTATGCCGCCGTCCGCCTCGACTACGAGTTGCGCTGGTACATCGTAACTGATCGCAGCCTGCGCATTCGCACCGGCCTCTTCAACTTGCAGGAGATGACCATGAGTTTCGCCAATCTCCAGCAGGTCGTTGTCAGTCAGGGCCCGCTCCAGCGCCTGCTCGGTATCGCCGACGTGCAGGTGCGCTCCGCCGGCGGCGGCGGTGGCGAACCGCACCAGAAAAGGTCGAACGAATCGGGCCACGTCGGGGTCTTTCATGGCGTCGACAACGCAGCCGAGATCCGCGACCTGATCCTCGACCGGCTGCGTCGTTTCCGCGCCGCCGGACTCGGCGATCCCGACGAAGCCGGAAGCGCCGATAGCCGCTCCGGCCCTTCCGCGGAGGCGACCGCGGCCGCCCAAACCTTGCTCGAGGAAGCTCGGCGCCTGCGACAGACGGTGGAGGCCCGTTGCGCATGAAGACCGCCCCAGCCATGCGCAACGCCTGCGTGTTCTCCCCGGACCGGCGCCACCGCTACACCCTGATCCACCGCTGGGACGAACTGCTGGCCTCGCCCGACGGCGGCCGCGGCATCGCGTGGATTGCGCTCAATCCCAGCACCGCGGACGAGAACCAGCTCGACCCAACGCTGCGCCGCATCCGCGATTTCTCCATCACATGGGGCTACGATTTTTTTGTCATGCTCAACGCCTTCGCCTGGCGTGACACCGATCCCGCCGGGATGAAGGCCGCGCCCGATCCCGTCGGCCCCGACAATGATCATTGGATCCGGCATTGGTCCGATCGCGTTGACCGCGTCGTGGTCGCCTGGGGCGAACACGGCGCCTTCCAAGACCGACATCGCGCGGTCGAGCGTCTGCTTGATCCACGCAAGACGGTGTGCCTCGCGCGCAACGCCAGCGGCCAGCCGAAGCACCCGCTCTACGTGGCCCGCGCCACCCAGCCCGTGCCCTACACCTGGTAAGGCCGCCGCATGAACGCCGGCCATCTGCGCACCGTCGCCATCCTCACGGCCATGACATGCGGCGCCCTCTTGCCGCAGGCTCATGTTCTGGAAGGTGCCATCCGCTGGCTGATCATGGGCATGCTCTTTCTCGTGTTCCTCCAGGTGCGCTTCCATCGCGAGGCCCTGCAGCCGAGTCATGCCCTGCTCTTCGCCGCCAATCTTGCCATGGGCTTCGCCGCCTGGGGCTTCGGCTGGCTGGTGGGTGGGCAGGACCTCGCGCTCGCGGCCTTCTTTGCCGGCATCACGCCGACGGCGGCGGCCGCACCGGTCATCATTAGCTTCCTGCGCGGGCGGGTCGACTACGTGGTCGCTGCGTTCCTGCTCACCAACCTCGGCATCGCCGCGCTGCTGCCTTTCCTGCTTCCTATCGTACTCGGGCGGGCGGTGCCTGCGCTGATGGCGCAAGTTTTCGCGACCGTCGGCTTGGTCATCTTCGTACCGCTGGCCCTCGCCTGGGTCCTTCGTCTCGTCCATCCCGCTGCAACCGCGTGGCCCGGCCACCTGCGCAACCTGTCATTCGGACTCTGGCTCGGAAGCATGTTCATCATCACGGCACGGGCCTCGGATTTCGTGCGCAGCCAGGTCGAGACGCCGGTGCGCACCCTTATTGCCATCGCTGTGGTGACGGCGGTGGTGTGCGCGGCCAACTTCGCACTCGGCCGTTTGGTCGGCGGCCGCGAGTTTCGCCGCGAGGCAAGTCAGTCGCTCGGCCAGAAGAACACCGCATTCACCGTGTATTTGGCGCTTACCTACAGCACGCCGCTCGTCGCCCTCGGCCCGACCTTCTACATCGTCTGCCACAATCTGTGGAACTCCTGGCAGCTGCAGCGCGCCGCACGAACGCCGGTCCAGTCAGGCAGGCCCGATCGGGCCTGACGGCATTTTCGGCCTGATTTGAAGCCGCTGAAATCCAGCGACTTCGCACGCTCGTCCGGGCACGCGCGGAACTTTTCTGCGCGTGTGTCCGTCACACGCCGACATCCAGCGCAACCTCAACCCAAGGATGCTCATGAATGCGAAACGAATCCCCTCCACGTTTGCCCTCACCGCCGCGCTGCTCGCCGCACCGCTGGCCCACGCTCAGGTCACCGGCGCCGTTTCAGGCGCGGCGAACACCGCCACCCAGGCCACCGGGGCGGTGCAACGGCCGCTGCTCCCTCCCGCGCCGCCCGCCGCTGGCGTCTCCGCCTCGACGGCCGCGACCGGTTCGGCCGCGCTGCAGTCCGGCGCCACCCGTGGTAGTCTCGAAGTGAATACAAACGCCTCGGTTTCCGCCGCCACCTCCGGCCGTGGCCTCACCGTCGCCGCGGCGGCCCAGGGCATCTCCGCCTCGCTCGACCCGGCTCGGACCGTGCCGCAGATTCGCGCGGCCGCCCAGGATACGCGCGACGCCGTGCTGGCGGATGTCGAGGCCCGCATCGCCACCGGCATGGAAGCCTCCGCCAACCTGCGCCGCAATGCCCGCCGGCTCGATGCCGAGGCCCGGGCTGACGTCGAGGCCTCGCTGGACGACGTCCGCGCCAAGGAGCGCGCCGTCAACGCCAGCCTGAAGGCCGCCCGCAAGGCGAAGGGCGACGCGCAGGCGGACGCCCAGGCCCGTCTGGCCGCCGACTTCGAAGCCTACGCCGGAGCCCTGACCCGGGCCGAGGCCGCGGCCACGCCGGCGACTCCGGCCACGCCCGCCACGCCGGGTGTCTCGCCCGCCACCCCGGCGACGCCGGCTACGCCTTCGGTGAACGCCGAAGGCCGGGCCGAAGCGGCGCAGGACGCTGCGGCCGCCGTGGAACGCGCCGGCGCCCGTGCCCAAGGTCAGGCCCGCGGCCAGGCCGCAGCCGAGGCCTCCGCCCGACGCTGATCCCGCGTCCGGCCCCGCTGCCGACAACCCCACGCCGGAGGCCGGCCGTCCCGCCGGCCTCCGGTCCCTTCCACCTCAACTCCATCCCGACATGAACGCATCGTTTTTCGCCCCGCACCGGATCGCCACCGCCCTGATCGCCGCCTTTGCCGCCGCCACCGGAGCAGCCCAAAGTCCGGACTCAATGACCGCGCCGACCGCCAAACTCACGCTTGGCAGCGGTTTCGACTATAGTCGCGGCGACTACGGCTACGCCACCGACACGGAGGTGTTCCTCGTTCCCGTGAACCTTTCCTACGAAACCGGCGCCTGGCTCTTTCGCGCCAGCCTGCCGTGGCTGCGCGTCGACGGACCGGCCAGCACCGTGGCCGGATCTCCGATCGGCGGCGTGCCCGGACGTCCGACCACCGCCTCCGAGTCGGGGCTCGGCGATCCGACGCTCAGCGCCACGTATCGCTTCGGTCCCGTCGTCGAACAGGTGCACCTCGACCTCACCGGGCGCGTGAAGTTCGGCACGGCGGACGTGGACAAGGGACTCGGCACCGGAAAAATGGATCACTACGTTCAGGCCGACCTCGCGCGCAGCTTCGGCACCACGACCCCCTTCCTCACGTTGGGCTACCGGTCGATGGGAGCCTCGCCCCAATATCCACTCCGCGACGGCGTGTATTTTTCGGGCGGCATGGTGTATCGCTACAGCCTCTACACCAGCGCCGGCGTAGCCTACGACTGGCGCCAGCGTCTGGTGCGCGACGGCGACCATGCCAGCGAAGCCATGGCCTTTCTGGTCCATCGCTTCGACGACCGGTGGAGCACGCAGACCTACGCCCTCACCGGCTTCTCCGACGCCAGCCCGGACTTCGGCGCCGGCTTCATGATCAACTACCGGTACTGAGTCGGCCCGAGCGGGCTCTCGTCACCCGCTCAATCCATCAGCGCCTGATAGGTCAGCACCTTGAACTTCTGATTCAGGTCGAGCCCGCCGGTTGGGCGCAGCTGCGTCATGAAGATCGCGACGAGGTTCTTCTCCGGATCGACGAGATACTGGGGGAAATAGGCGCTGCCCCAGCCGTAAGCGCCACGGTTGCTCAGTTCGCCGTAGAAACCGGGATCGCTGTTCACCCAGAAGCCGAGGCCGAAGGCCGCAGTGTCGCGCCGGTAAAGGTCACCGGTGTGATTCTCGTGCATCAGGGCCACGGTCCTGGGATTGAGCAGACGGACGCCGTCGAGTTCGCCGCCGTTGGCCAGCATCTGCAGGAAACGCCCGTAATCCTGGATCGTCGAAAGCAGTCCCGCTCCGCCCGAGAAACATTTGCGCGGACCCTGCACGTAGTCGCTCTTGGTCGAGTCCTCTGTCCGGACCAGCCGGCCACCCTCGATGCCGTAGACCGGAGCCAGACGCGCCTCCTTGCCGGGCGGCAGGAAGAAGCTGGTGTCCTTCATCCCAAGCGGACGGCAGATTCGCTCCTCGATGAACCGGTCGAGCGGCAGGCCGGACAACACCTCGACCAGGTGGCCGAGCACATCCGTGGCGTATCCATATTGCCACGACTCGCCGGGATGGCCGTGCAGGGGCAGCGTGGCGAGCCGGTTGATGGCCTCGCCGATGGTCTCGTTCTTGTCCGCGAAATACCAGCCGTGCAGGCCGGCGGCCTTGTACAGGTCGACCGCCGGTCCGTCCCCGTAGGTCAGGCCGGCGGTGTGGGCCAGCAGGTCGCGGATCTGGATCGGCCGCCGGACCGGCTCGGTCACAAACTTCGTGCCCGGCGGTGCGTCCTTCGGCGCCGGCAGGGCTACGACCTGGTTGCGGAACGCAGGCAGATGCTTGTGCAGGGGATCGCGCAGCATGAGCTTTCCTTCCTCGTAGAGCATCATGACGGCCACGGACGTGACCGCCTTGCTCATCGAGGCGATGCGGAAGATCGCATCGGTCGGCATCGCCACGCCCGCCTCGACATCTTGATAACCGAAGGCCTTCAGGTGGGCCGTCTGGCCCTTCCGCGCGATGTACACCACCCCGCCGGCCAAGTGTTTCTGGTCGACGTGATGCTGGATGACCGCGTCCAGCCGCTTGAGGCGCTCGGGATCGAAGCCGAGGGCAGCAGGATCGGTTGCGGCGCGTGCAACCGACGCCGCAACGGCGAGAGAAAGGAGAACGACGAAGCCGAGCAGACGACGGGGTGGGAACATGCGGCAACCGAGTACCGCCGGCCCGGGCGCGTCGCAAACGAAAATCCGGACTCAGCCGCGGGCCGCCTCCGCCTCGAGCGCTTCCCGGGTCACGGCATGCCGCGCACCGCACCGGGGACAGCGGATCTCGATCGTCTCCTCTCCGCCAAACAGATGCTCCGGGTCGGCCTTGAAGCTCGGCGCCAGCACCTGGAGCATCCGGGCCTGATTGCAGCCGCAGTGCCAGCGGTAGATGCGCTTCTCGAGTAGGGAAAGGGTCTCCGTCTCGTCGAGGGTGGCAACGTCGTCCGCAGTGAGGCCCCGCAGCCAGGCGAGATCGCAATCCGGGTGCTCGACGACCAGCACGAACCGCTCCCCGCCCAAGTCGAAGGCCCGGCCCAGTCGTTGCTCGCTCTGGGCGTAGAATGTTTCCAACGCGGCCAGCGGGTCGGCCCCTTGGAAGGGTACGGCGCTGCGGCGCTTGGGCTGACGCGGCACGACCACATCCGAGAAGAACAGATTCTCCGGCATGACCTTCACATTCTCGGCGAAGACCCGTCCCGTCACGGCGCCGGTCTCGTTGTCGCCCGTCAGGAAAACGTTCACCAGCGGCTCCTGAAAATTGAGCGTCCACGCCGTCAGCTCGTTCCACGGCCGGCTCACCTGGTGCAGGACGAACGCCGCCAGCGCACGCTTGAAGAGCTCGTCATGAGCCGGCTCGGGCCGGATCCGATGCTCGGACAAATGCAGGTAATAATCGACGTACAGGTCGGAGAGCGCGGCCCGCGCGACGAGGGCATTACGGTGGCGCACAAAGTACGTCTGCACCTCGATGCCGGCATCGGCGGGATTCACAGGTTCGGATTCTGCCATGCCATCCAGTAAATCGCTGCCCGGGCCGCTGTCGAATGCCGGCAGGGCTTTCCGGCTCGGCCATCAGGCGGCCATGAGATAATCCCGCCCCTCCACCCGCCCTTGGGCGGCGAACATCGCGCGCATCGCCTCGCGCGCGCCGCGCGTCCCGACATAGCCGAGCGCAAACGTCCGGTCGCACGGGGGCAGCGCCTCCGGAGCGACGACCGGCCGGCCGCGGATTTGTCCGCCAATCTTGCGGGGATCCACATCCACAAAGCCGGTGATCTTGACCCCGTGTTCCTCGAGAAAAGCCGCGCGTCGCCGGGTGGGCCGGCCCGCGCCGCACACCCACACGTCGCGCCCGGACGCGATCCGCGCGAGTTCGCGGGCGAGGTAGGCGGCCTTGAGACGATAGAAGGCAGCGGGACGATAGCGCGGATCCGTCCGCGACAAGCGGTCCGGCAGGTCGTGCCACCGCAGCACCGCCTCCGGCACCTTGGCCATGCGGACACCCGCTTCCGCCCAGCGCAGCCAGAGCTCGTAGTCTTCCGGAAAATCACCGTCGCGATAGCCGCCCAAGGAGTGCACAAGCTCACGGCGAAACATCACACTGGGATGCGCCAGCGGGGCCTCGATGAAACGGTTGAGGCGGATCGCTTCCTCGGTGGTCACCTCGTTCAACCATGCGACATGCAGGGCGTAGCCCCGGTGCCGTCCGGCCTCACCGCCGTAGAGCACGCGGCCACTGACCACCCCAAGGCCGGAGTCGCCCTCCAAGGCCGCGCTCTGCAACGCGAGCCGCGCCGGCAGCGCTTCGTCATCTGCATCGAGACGTGCCACCCACCGACCGCGCGCCTCGGCCAGGCCGGCGTTCAGCGCCGCCACGATACCCCGCGCGTCCTGACGCACGATGCGGAACCGAGGATCACGCCGCGCCCACGCCGCAAGCACAGCCGCCGTGTCGTCGGTGGAGCCGTCGTCCACGATCACCGCCTCCCAATCGGTCCGGGTCTGCGCGCTCAGGCTCGCCAATGCGCGCGGCAAGGTAGCGGCCGCGTTGCGCACCGGCATCAGCACCGAGATCGGAGGCGGCAGCGTCGCCCTCACGGCGTGCGCAACGACCGGGCACGGAGGCGCTCGTCCAACGCCACAAAGTGCGGCCGGACATCGGGCCGGGCGTGGTTCAAGCCATGATCGACCAAGGGCCGGGCATCCTGCAGCCGGCCGTATTCGGTGGCCAGCGAGGCGGCGAGGTAGAGCAACCGTTGCCGACCGGGAAACGTGATCGCCCCTTCGTAGATGACGGCGAGCGCTTCGGCATCCGGCGGGCGCGCCGACCGGGCCCATACTCCGGCCAGTTCCTCGTACACGTCGGGTAACGGCGGACGCTGGGCGCGGGCGCGCATCAGCGCCGCCACGATCGCATCAACCTGATCGATGCCGAGGCGGCCATCGCCGCTCGCAGGTTGCGCGCGGGCTTCTTCCAATCGCAGTCGCGCCAGTTCCAGCCACGCCCTCGGCCGCTCCACGCCGGCGAGGGCCGCCGCCTCGAGGAACTTCCGGGCGCGGGCGTGCTCGCCGCGTGAACGTTCGTTCAGCCCCAGCGACGCGAGCAACCGGGCATCCCGTTCCCCGCGCACATACGGGGCGATCAAGGCAAGGTAGGCGCGGTCGGCATGACCGGCCAGCCGGTAGATTTCTCCCTTGATCCGTCCGACCTCCGCCTGTGTCGCATCCCGCAACTCGAACGGCGGCGGCTCCGCAAAGCCGGCCGTACCGCGTTTCGCCCGAAACTGGGGATGCTGATAGTAGGTGAACTGGGCGTAGCTCCGGATGACGTACTCCATCCTCCGATAATCCATGCCAAAGATCTTCCGGAAGGTGGCTTCGTCGATCGGTCCGCGCAGGGCTGCGTCGACCAGGCGGCGGAACGGTTCCTGGAACTTCCGTCCTTCGCCGTACAGGCAGAGGTGCACGAAGGCGTGACAGAGCGTCTGATAGTTCCGCGGCAGGGCCCGGGTGTCTCGATCCACCGTGAAGAGCGAGGCGAAGGGTGGCACCGCGTTGGACTTCAACACCGCGGTGAAATCGTATTCGTCCGTGGGATCGACCCGCCCGATCTCGACCATGCGTTTCGAAAAATCGACCGAGCCCAGCACCCGCACCAATCCCTCCTCCAACCAACGCGGCGCGTTCGGGGCCGAGCGGCGGATCATGGTGCGGAAATACTGAAAACAGAACTCCCGGTACGGGTCATTCACCTCGATGAGCTCACCGCCAGGCACGAACTCGTCGTCCGAGCCCCCGGCGGCCACCGTGCCGTCTCCCGGCCGCGTGCGCACGAAATCAACCACGATGCCCGACCGTTCCTCGTCCTGCACAAAGACGCTCGTCGAAAAGCCCGCATCGCCGCGCAACGCGGTCGGTACAAAGGAGTGGAACTCCGCCTCGCGCCGGCTGAGAATGATCATCGACGGCGGTGCCTCGCGTCCGGAAAACAACGCCGGCCAGACCACCGCGATGGCCTGCTGCAGCAGTTGAAAGTCCCGCACAAACCGCCGGGTTTCACGCTCCGACAGGGACGACAGAATTTCGTAGCCCGGAACCTCAGCGTAGCGCCACGACTCCGGCGGCGGCAGGACCATCGTCTCCGAGACGGTGTAGGTCGGCAGCTCAACGACCGGATCGCCAGCCGCCGGCATCGGTATCGATGATACCAGCGCCGCGACGAGCGGAGCGAAACGACGCAAGAAACGGTTCGGGCGCGGACGAAGGCAGCTCAACATGGAGGGGAACAGGGGCGGTTCGCAGGATGAACCGGCCTGCCCCGCCTTTCTTCCAACCCACGGGCCCCATGGCCACCCGAAAATCGCTTGCGACGTGCGGCGCAGATCCCGGGACCGACGCCGCGCGTGGGTAGGCTCAGGACGTCGGCTTGCCCTTCACGGTCGGAGACTGCTTGAGCTTGTCGAGCTTCGGCTTGATCACCACGCGGCAATAGCCGGCGCTAGGGTTCTTCTTGTAGTAGTCCTGGTGATACTCTTCGGCCTCGTAGAAGACTTTCAGGGGCACGATCTCGGTCACGATCTTCCCACCCCACGCCGGGTTCGCCTTCGCACGCGACGCCTCGGCTGCGGCCTTCTGGGTCTCGTCCGCATAGAGGATGATCGACCGGTACTGCGGGCCCTCGTCGGCGCCCTGCCGGTTCAAGGTGGTCGGGTCGTGCACGTCCCAGAAGAAGTCGAGGAGGGTTTCCAGTGAGACCTTCTCCGGATCGTAATCGATGCGGATGACCTCTGCGTGGCCCGTCCGGCCGGTGGTGATCTGCTGGTAAGTCGGATTCACGACCGAGCCGCCGGCATAGCCACTGACCACGGCCTTGACTCCCGGAATCAATTCATAGGCGGCTTCGGTGCACCAAAAGCAACCACCGCCAACGACCAGCGAGGCGGTGCGGGAGGACGCGGCGGAAGAGGTCATGGGAAAAAGCAGGCAGGCGACCGCCAAGGCGGCGGAAAGATAGGGTTTCATCACAATGGGAAACAGGCTGCACAGGAATATTCCCTGCGCAACCCAGCCGGCCGCCCCACCCTCAGCGGGTGAGCTTGCGGTATTTGATACGGTGCGGTTGGTCGGCGTCCTTACCCTTCCGCCGGCGATAATCCTCCAGGTAGGCCGAGTAATTTCCAGCGAACCACGTCACCGTGCTGTCGCCCTCGAAGGCGAGGATGTGGCTCGCCACCCGGTCGAGGAACCAGCGGTCGTGCGACACGACGACCGCGCAGCCGGCGAAGTTCTCCAGGCCTTCCTCGAGGGCGCGGATTGAATTCACGTCGAGGTCGTTGGTGGGCTCGTCGAGCAGGATCAGGTTGGCCCCGGCCTTGAGCAGCCGTGCCAAGTGGACCCGGTTGCGCTCGCCGCCGGAAAGGATGCCGACCTTCTTCTGTTGGTCGGCCCCGGTGAACCCGAACTGGGCGCAATAGGCCCGGGCGTTGATCTCCCGGTTCGACAAGCGCAGGATTTCCTCCCCGCCGCTGATCGCCTCGTAAATCGTCTGATGATCCGGGAGCGAATCGCGCGACTGGTCGACGTGAGCGATCTTCACCGTCGGCCCGACCCGCAGTTGCCCCGAATCCGGCTGTTCCGCGCCGGTGATCAGGCGGAACATCGTGGTCTTGCCTGCACCGTTGGGACCGACCACCCCGACAATCCCGCCGGGCGGAAGGGAGAAGGTCACATTCTCGAACAGCACCTTGTCACTGTAGCCCTTGGCCACCCCCGCCGCCTCGACGACCAAGGTGCCCAGCCGCGGCCCGGGCGGGATGAGCAGCTCGAACTCCCGCTCCTTCTCGGCCACGTTCTCCTTCAACATCGCTTCATACGCGTTGATGCGGGCCTGGGACTTGGCGACCCGCGCCTTCGCGGACTGCCGGATCCACGCCAATTCGCGGGCCATCGCCTTCTGGCGTCGATCTTCGGTGCGCTGCTCCACTGCCTGGCGCGCCTGCTTTTGCTCCAACCAGGACGAATAGTTGCCCTTCCACGGAATTCCGTGGCCAAACGACAGTTCCAGAATCCACTGCGCGACGTTATCGAGGAAGTAGCGGTCGTGGGTCACCGCGATGACTGTCCCCTCGTAACGGGCCAGATGCTGCTCCAGCCAATGCACACTTTCCGCGTCGAGGTGATTGGTCGGCTCGTCGAGCAGGAGGATGGAGGGCTTCTGGAGCAGTAGCCGGGCAAGGGCCACCCGGCGGCGTTCGCCTCCGGACAGGTAGTCAACCACCTGATCGCCCGAAGGACAGCGCAAGGCGTCCATGGCCATTTCCACCTGGGGGCCAACGTCCCAGGCCCCCAACGCATCGATCTTTTCCTGCAACTCGCCCTGCCGTGCCATGATGGCGTCCTTCGCCGCGTCATCGGCCGCTTCATTCAGTTCGTCCCACGTCGCATCGTAAGCGGCGGTCAGGTCCGTGAGGTGCTTTACCCCCTCTTCGACGCAGGCGCGCACCGTTGCACCGGGCGTCAGGTGTGGTTCCTGCTCCAGCAGACCGACGGGGTAACCCGGCTCAAAGTGCACCCGGCCCTCAATTTCCGTATCCCGCCCGGCCAAGATCCGCAGCAGGGAGGACTTGCCGGAGCCATTGAGCCCAAGGACTCCGATCTTCGCCCCGTAATAGAACGAGAGGGAGATATCCCGGAGGATCTCCTTGCGCTCGATCTTCTTCGAAACGCCGATCATCGAAAAAATCACTTTGGGCTCTTCAGGCTTGGCCATGGCTTCACTCAACGCCGCGCCGCCGGCGCCGCAAGCCCGCCGACGCCACACCCGCAAAACGCAATCCGCGGCGCCTTACCCCGCCATTCCGACCGCCTCCGGCCCAGGGGGCTCGGAACCTCCGGAGAGGGCCGGCACGGCCTCGACCGGGCGGGACGCCGACGCCCATCGACCCGCCGCAACCTTGTCAAAAAGGCCGTTCCAGACCGATTCTCACCCCAGTCGAGACCCCCTAAAAGGGGCCTGTTTTGGGCGATTTTGGGCCTATTTTGAGCAATTCCAGGGCATTTCCGGCGGTTTTTACAAAATTGACGAAAATTCAGGGATTGCAGTGCTTCCGGGATTACTTTTGAACGACCCTCCCGGAAACGTCACTAACTTCCGTCCCGCAGCTAACTCAACCAAGGACCACGTTTGGACCTCAAACAAATCAAGCAGATCATCGATCTCATGAAGCGCTCCGATTTGACCGAATTCGCGGTCGAGGAAGAGGGCTTCAAGCTCAAGATTCGCCGCGGCCTGAACGGTCTCCCGGTCGTGACCTCTACGGGTCGCTCCTCCAACCCGCCGTTCCCTGCCCCGTCGGAGGCTGCTGCTCCGGCACCCGCCGCGCCCGCTGCGCCCGCGCCCGCCGTTTCGCTCACCCCGGCCGCTGCGGCCGATGAAGCCGGTGTGACGTACATCAAGTCGCCCATGGTCGGCACCTTCTACCGCGCCAGCTCGCCCGAAAGTAAGTCCTTCGTGGATCCGGGCGCCAAGGTCGTCGAGAACACGGTGGTGTGCATCATCGAGGCCATGAAGATCATGAACGAGATCCAGGCCGAAACCAAAGGCACCATCGTCGAGATCCTCGTGGAAAACGGTCAGCCGGTCGAATACGGCCAGCGCCTCTTCAAGGTTAAACAAGCTTAAGTTCCCCCTCCTCCCAGACCGCCTCCCCTCGTCCCGCGCCGTCAGCCTTTGCTGACGCAACTTGGCGAGGGTCGGCGGTTTAATCGTCTTTATTCCGATGATTCAAAAGATCCTCATCGCCAACCGCGGTGAAATCGCCCTCCGCATTGTCCGCGCCTGCCGGGAACTCGGCATCAAGACGCTCGCCGTCTATTCCGAAGCGGACGTTCAATCGCTCCACGTGCAGCTCGCCGACGAGGCCATCTGCATCGGCGGCCCGAAGAGCAGCGACAGCTACCTTCGCGCCGACCGCATCATCAGCGCTGCGGAGATCGCCGACGTCGACGCCATCCACCCGGGCTACGGCTTCCTGTCGGAAAACGCCAAATTCGCCGAACAATGCGAGTCGTGTAACATC
The DNA here is from genome assembly GCA_964476565.1 of uncultured Opitutus sp. Classification (GTDB taxonomy): domain Bacteria; phylum Verrucomicrobiota; class Verrucomicrobiia; order Opitutales; family Opitutaceae; genus CAMAXB01. The sequence goes on along the minus strand of CAYZBG010000015.1, from coordinate 31,196 downwards.
AAGTTCATCGGCCCCAAGTCTCGCTCGATCAAAATGATGGGCGACAAGGCGATCGCCAAGGACACCGTGCGCAAGGCGGGCGTGCCCACCGTACCCGGTTCCGATGGTCCGGTCGAATCCGAGTCGGAGGCGGTCAAGATTGCCCGCAAGATCGGCTACCCAGTGATCATCAAGGCGGTCGCCGGCGGTGGCGGCCGAGGCATGCGCATCGCCCACAACGACATGTCCTTCGCCAAGGAGTACCATGTCGCGCGCAACGAGGCCGAGAAGGCCTTTGGCAACGGGGCGGTCTACATCGAGAAGTACATCGAAAAGCCGCGCCACATCGAGTTCCAGATCCTCGCCGACAGCCACGGCAAGATCCTCCATCTCGGCGAACGCGACTGCTCCGTGCAGCGCCGCCACCAGAAACTGATCGAAGAAAGCCCCTCGCCCTTCCTCACCCCGTCGTTGCGCAAGACGATGGGCAAGGCGGCGATCAAGGCCGCCGCCGCCGCCGACTACGAGAACGCCGGGACGATCGAGTTCCTCGTCGATGCCAAGGGTAACTTCTACTTCATCGAGATGAACACCCGCATCCAGGTGGAACACCCGGTGACGGAGGAAGTGACCGGCATCGACCTGATCAAACAGCAGATTCGCGTCGCGAACGGGGAAAAACTGGAGTTCGACCAAGGGGACATCACCTTCACGAAGCACGCCATCGAGTGCCGCATCAACGCCGAGGATCCGGCGCGCAACTTCACCCCGTCCCCCGGCACGATCGGGCTTTACTACGCCCCGGGTGGTCACGGCGTGCGCGTCGACAGTCATGTCTACAGCGGCTACACCATTCCGCCGTATTACGACTCCATGATCGGCAAGCTGATCTGCTACGGATCGACCCGTAAGATCGCCATCGAACGGTCCTATCGCGCCCTGAGCGAGTACCTCGTCCGGGGCATCAAGACGACGATCCCGCTGCACAAGGCGATCATGAGCGATCCGCACTTCATTGAGGGCAAAGCCACCACGGCCTACATGGAAGAGTTCATGAGCCGATCCCCGGCCGACCTCTTTGTTTGATCACCTCGCCCGGCCGCAACGCCGGGCGTTTTTTTCGCGGCGATGCTCTGCGGCCCCGCGTCGGCCAGCGCACCCTAAGCCACCTGCGCCAGCGCGGTGCGCGAGGTCGCCGGCAGGTTGAATCGATCCAGCCGCAGGGTAAAGAGCCGGGCCGGCGGCATGTTGCGCCAAATGATGCGGCGTCCCACAAGGTGGCGTCGCACCATCTCCCGCTCGTAGCTGCTGCGGAACGGCGTCGGATTCACGTACTTGTAGTAGATGATGTGGGCGTCCGCCCGCGCCAGCGCCTGTTTCTTGCGCCAGATGGCCGTGCTGATCTCCGCCGGCAGGGCTTCGTACGGGATGCTCGAAAAAATGAAGTCGTAACCGCCCGCACCTTCGTACTGCAGAACGTCCATGTGAAACACCCGCACGTTTCCACCGTGAAACCGGCTGTGGACGATACTGAAGAAGCGCTCGCTCAACTCCACCACATCCAGGCGATCCTGCGGCCGCATCGCTGCGATGATCTCCTTCGTGAACACGCCCGTACCCGGCCCCAGTTCGAGGATCTTCAGCGGGCGCTCCGGGTGGGCGCTGACGTGGCTCTTGAGCTGCGAGACAGCGGCGGCCACCAAGTGCCGTGAACTCGGTGCCACGGCGCCCGTGTTTCTCAGCTCCCGCAGGAAATGCACGATCGTTCGCACGCGAGAGGCGTTGTAGCTACGGGCCAGCGCCGCCGGCAATGCAATTCTCTGCTGATCGCCGGCGGCAGCCGCGGCAGCCGGGAGTTTTTCCACGCCCAGCCTTGCAACCGTTTCGCCCTCGAAGCTTATTTATCGCATCACCATGCAAGCGCCCGAGTTCAATCCCCCCACCCGTCTGGACGACCAGCCGGAACTCGGGGACATCAAGATCAACCACACGGTCATCGCCAGCATCGTACGCCTCGCGGCCCTGCAGGTGAAAGGGGTTGCCGGCGTAGGCGGGGGTTTGGTCGATGGCATCGGCGAACTGTTCACCAAGCGCGAGGCCGACCACCGCGGGGTGAAGGTGTCGGAGGATGAGAACGACACCTACTCCATCGAGGTCCGCCTCGTTGTCACCTACGGTTCCGAGCTGGGCCGTACCGCCTACGAGGTTCAGGTCGCCGTTCGCACCCAGGTCATGGCCATGACGGGCAAGAACGTTGACCGCGTCGACGTCATCATCGAGGGCGTCCGCCTGCCCGCCGGCGCAGCGACGGCGGACAAGAACGACGATCTTTGGCCGGAGAATCCCGCGACCGACTGAGCCTGAGGCCCCGTGTCGACCGTCACCGAATACCTCCTGTCGTCACCGGTCCAAACCGCGATCCTGTGGGGTGGCCTCGCGCTCCTGGTCGTACTGCTGTTCCTGCGGCAACCCGCCGTGCTCACCTTGGCGGCGGATGCCAAAGGCCGGCTGCAGATTTCGCGACGTGCCCTCCATCGTCTCGTCGAGGCCTGCTGCGAACAGTTGCACGGAGTGGCCTCGGCGCGGGCCGTGATTACGCGGCGCAGCAACCGGCTCGATACCTACATTCGGCTCAAGATCCGGCCTGACGCCAAACTGGACGCGATCCAGGGCTACCTGAACGAGGAGATCACCGACATCTACCGCCAGAATCTGGGCCTCAAAGGCGACGTGGGCCCGATCAAGATTGAGGTCGTCGGCGTCGTGCCGGCCGACAAGGGGTTCTGACCCGTTGCCCCCAACTCCGCCGACGAACGTAGGCGCTGGATCAGAGACAGGTGAAGCCGCCTAGGTCGGCCTCGCCAAGGCGACGTCGCTCCACTCACCCATGACACGCGTGTCGACCGTCCACCCGGGCGCGGCGGCAGCAAAGACCGTGCGCACCTGATCGAGCTCCCGGGCCAGGATGCCGCTGAGCACCAGCCAGCCACCAGGCGCCACCGCCCCCAGAAGCTCCGTCGTAAACCGCATCAAGACGTCCGCCTGGATATTCGCTAGCACCAGCGAAGCCTTGCGACCGGCAAGGCCGGAGACGAGGTCACCGACGTAGAACCGGACTTTCTCCTGCAGGTCGTTCAGCGCCGCATTCTCGCCGGCGATGCGCACCGCCTCGGGGTCGTTGTCGAAACCCACCACATCGGCAAAACCGAGGCGCACCGCCGAGAGGGCCAGAATGCCCGAGCCGCAGCCGGCATCGATCACCGCTCCGGCCGGACCGCGCTCGGCCGCGTAGGCCACCAGGCGTTCGCAGCACAACCGCGTCGTTTCGTGATTACCCGTGCCGAAGGCCAGTCCCGGATCGAGCCAGAGCGCAACGTCCCCGGGCGGCAGGCGATAGCTCGCCTTCTCCCACACCGGCACCCAGTGCATGCGTCCGGTGCTCCAGGCCTTGAAGTGGGCCTTGTAACTGTCACGCCAATCCTCGTCGGCCAGCGGCCGCACCACCGGGCCGGCGAGCGGGGTCACCGGCAGCAGGGGCCGCAGTTCCGCCCACCGCGACTCGCCCTCCGCTTCGCTGCCAAAGATCCCCACGATCCACGCCCGCTGGGCGATCACATCCTGCAGGAGGCTCCATCCTTCCACGCCCAGCTCGAGCAGGACGTCGTCCGTGGCGTCCGCGGCAGCGGACGGAATCTCTGCCTTGAGTTCGTAGAGCGACATCGGGTCATGTTGCGGCTCGCTCAGACCGAGTCGCAACCCCGGAGTTCGGAGCTTCGTACGTCCGTCCGGCTCACGGCGTCATGAACGTCCACGTGACGTCCGAGTAGCTCCACGGGCGCCCGTTCGCATCGGGCGTGACCGAGCCCTGCCAGCGTCCAGCCGCATCCTTCACCACCCCAAGGCCGGTGTACGAATATTCCCCCCGTTCGTACGCGAACGTCTCGCCATCGTCATCGTAGAGCGACAGCGCACCGGGTTTCTCGCCGTAGTGGCGGATCTCCAACGGAAGGCGCTCACCCGCCTGCGGCGCATGCGGGCGCTCCACGGCGATCATCGGCACCAGCGCGCCATCCCGGACAAAGAGCGGAATCCGGTCGAGCGGCGGCGTCACCGTGATGGTCTCGTCCGCACCGGCATAACGTCCGGTGTAGAAATCGTACCACTTGCCCTCCGGAAGGAGTACGGTCCGGCTGGTCGCGCCGGGCGCGATCGGCGCCACGAGCAACGCGTCGCCAAAGAGATACTGATCCTTGGTCTCGCGGGCTGCCGCCGGGACTTCGTACGGATTGGCCGTGGCCTCGAGCTCCCCTGCCGCGGTGCCTTCGCGCCTGACCGGCCGTTCGCGCGATGCCAGCTGCATCGGCCGGATCACGGGGGTGCCTTCACGGTGATACTGCGCAAAGCTGTGATACAGGTAAGGCAGGAGGCGCTGGCGCAGCAGAATCGCGGACCGTACGTGAGGCGTGGCCTCGGGATACGTCCAGAGCTTGGTCGACGTCGCCCAACCGTTGAAAAGCGCCAGCGGCGAAAAACACACCGCCTGCGTACGCCGGACCTGATCGCTCACCACCTCGGCGAGGATGGCCTGCGCCTCGTCCGTCCGCCCGGACTCCCGCGCCGCGCGCAGCCGGGTTTCGAGGCCACCGTTGCCGCGCACCTCGGGGGACCAAAGCACGCCGGCAAAGCCGCTGTTGCACACCGCGGTGATGTACTCGTCGAAATCGTAACTGTCGCTGTAGATGACAAATGGATACGGCGAAGCCCCGGCGTTGTTGCCCCGGATCTGGCTCATCGTACGCCGGTCGCTCTCATGAAACGAGGCGTAGACCGCCTGCTGCAGCAGCATCGCATAGGTCTGGCGCAGTTGCTCCGAGTGCAGACCCGAGGGAAAGGTCGCCGTATCCGGCCACAGGTAACGGTCGTAGCCGTCGACCTCGTCCAGCTTGAACCCTCCGATCGCCGAGGGATTCTTTTCGATCACCGTGCGTTTGAGATGATCGATGAAGATGCGTTTCGGCTCTTCCAGGGTGTAATCCGGCACGATGCCATTCCACACGAGGTGCGTGCCTGCATAGGGCAGCAGCTTTTGGTACAAGGGAGTGGAGGGCGGTCCGACGTAGGGATTGAACCAGAGATTGACCCGCACGTTGTGCTTGCGCACCTCGGCGAGGAAACCCTCCGGATCGGGAAACCGGGTCGCGTCCCACTCGAACGAACACGGGTAGGCGTAACTCATCCAACCCGGCTCCAGTCCGAGCATGTCCAGCGGGATGCCGTTGCGGCGAAAATCGAGGATCGTCTCCAGCGCCTCCTTCGCGCCGTAGCGCGTCGGCGTGCGCGCCATGAACCCGAGACCCCACTTCGGCGGCAGGGCGCCGCCACCCGCGTAGAGGTTGTAACGTCGGATCGCATCGAGCGGACTCGGCCCGGCAAAGACATAGACGTCCATGCCTTCGGCGTTGGCGAGGACTTCGATCGAATCGGAGCGGGGCGCCGAGTTCCACCGGCCCCGGACCGGCGCCGCCTGCGGATCCTCCTGCCAAACAGTGCCCGTGGTGCGGTCGATGACCGGGGGCTTCGACGGCGCCGCCAGCCGCACGCCATGCCCGACCGTCACCTTGAGGTAGCGCGCCGTGTCAAAGAGCACGGCGAATCCCTGAGTGGACACGTACAGGGGCACCGGCGCGTGGGTGCGCCCCGTCACCGGCACCCGTGTGCTCCAGTGGTCGACGCGTAGCTCGAAGATGTTGCCGTTGCGCCGCATCGAGCTGAAGTCCACGCCGAGGCCGTAAATGTCCTCCTCCGCGCCCAGCGGCAGCCGGACAATGGTCTTCCAATCGAACTGACGGCCTTCGATCTGGGTGGCATCGAACGGGAACGGCGCCGCCGGCATGCGCGCCAGAGCGTCGAGGGCGGGTTTGCCGCCGGCGGCCTTGAGCAACGTCAATGACTCGGGCCGGCCAACGGTGGTTTTCCACACGCCGGGAGCCACTTCCTGCCAGACCGGAGTGACCGGCCCGGCCGCAGCAGCCGCGGACCGTGAAATGAGCGAGGCAACGATGCAAAGCATCGCCGCAGACAAGAGGGGGCGCAGGGTAGACATGGGGTAGACAGAACCTACGCCCTCACCGGCGTCGCTCAAATCGGCGACCGCTTATGACGTTAACATGTACGAGGCCGTCAACGCCCCCGCGCTACCGAGATATGCCCTAGGCCAGCGCAATCACCGCCACACCCCGCGGAGGCAGCGACACCTTCCCCTTGCAACGCTGCTGCGTCAGCAGGTCGGTTCCCTGCCGGCGGCCGAGATTCACCCGCACGGCCTCATCCCGATGGTTGAGCACAAAGAGAAACGCCTGGCCGTCCTTCTCGCGCACCGTGGCCTCGACTCCGGCGGGCGTGACCAGCACCGGTGCGACCTCGGCCTTCGCGCACGCCGTATCCAACACGCGGTCGAGTCCTGCCCGCTCCAACTTCGTGCCGAGGTAATACGCGTGACCCTTGCCATACGCATGCTCCGTGACCGCCGCGCGTCCGGCAAAGAAATCGTGCGTGTAGGTTGCGAGGGCCCGCGCCCCCTCCAGGTGCACGACGTCGCACCAATGGCCCGTCTTGACCGGTGCCCCCCGCGCGCCGGCAAAGCGAACGCCATTGGTCTGTCCCTCGGCGTAAGGCGCCCACTCCTCCACCCAAAGGCCGAGCATCGGTCGCAGCCACGCCGGATACCCGCCCAAGACGACGTGTTCATGCTCGTCGACGATCCCCGAGAAGTACGTCGCCAACAGCGTGCCGCCGCGTGCGACGAAGTCCGTGAGATTGTCGGCATCGGCCTTCGTCAACAGGTACAATGCCGGCGCCACCACGAGCGCATAGTCCGTGAGCGCCGCCCCGGGGTGCACGAAGTCCACCGCGATGTTCCGGGCGTAGAAATATCGGTGCAGCTCCTGCGCCCATCCGGCGTAGTCGATCCGGCCGGGCTTCGACTCCAACTCCAGCGCCCACCAGGCGTGCCAGTCGAAGGCGATCGCCACGCGCGCGCGCACGAGTGAGCCCACGACCGGCGCGAGCGCCTTGAGGTCGGCGCCGAGCTGCTTGATCTCGCCGAAGACGCGGCTGAACGCCGGATCGACATGCTGGATCATTCCACTGTGAAACTTTTCCGCCCCGGCCTTTGACGCCCGCCACTGGAAGAACATCACGCCATCGCCCCCGCGCGCCACGGTCTGCAGGCTGCCCAGCCGCATGCGACCCGGCGCCTTCGGCCCGTTGATCGTCCGCCAGTTCACCGCCGAGGACGCCTGCTCCATCAGCACGAAGGGACGGTCCTTCTTCAACGATCGCATCAGGTCGTGGCCGACCGCTCCCATCCGTTCCGGCTCCAGCCCCGGCAGCGGGTCGGGGTAGCTGTCCCACGCCACAAAATCGAGTTCCTCCGCCCACCGCCGGTAGTCGAGCGGCTTGAAAAAGGTCATGAAGTTCGTCGTCACCGGCACGCCCGGCGTGATCGCATTCACGATGTCCTTCTCCTGCCGATACAGCTCGAGAAAGGCATCGCTGAGAAAGCGCCGGTAATCCAGCTGCTGGGTCGGATTGTTGTGATACGGTGCCCGGCGCGGAGTGAAGATCTCGTCCCACGCTGAGTACACTTGGCTCCAGAATGCGGTGCCCCAGGCGGCGTTCAACGCATCGAGCGTGCGGTAACGCGTCTTGAGCCAGACGCGGAAGGCCCGCGTGGTGGCCTCGCCGTGGCACTCCGAGAGATGACAGGCGTACTCGTTGTTGATGTGCCAGGCAGCGAGGGCCGGATGCCTCCGGTACCGTGTGGCGATCTTTCGCACCAGCGCGGCAGCAAGGCGGCGGTAGGTCGGACTGCAGGGTGAATAATGCTGACGCGAACCGGGATACAACGTGGCACCGTTGGCATCCACCGGAAGCACGTCCGGGTACCGCTTGGACATCCACGGCGGAGGCGACGCCGTGGCCGTGGCGAGGCACACATAAACACCGTGCTCGGCCAGCAGGTCCATCACCCGATCGAGCCAGCCGAAATCAAAGGTCTTCTCCGCCGGCTGCAGCTTCGCCCAGCTGAAGATGCCGACACTGACGAGGTTGACTCCCGCCGCTTGCATGAGCCGCGCATCTTCGCGCCAGACCGCTTCGGGCCACTGCTCAGGATTGTAGTCGCCACCATAGGCGAGCGACGCGGGAAGTCGGGGGATAATCATAAGATCAACGAGGCGCCTGCCATTGCATGTAGGCCGGCAGATTACGTCACAGGTCAACCGTCCGTCAACGCAGGCCAGCTCCGCCACCTGGATCGAACTGCGGCGCGGTTCAGTTCCTTCGTCCGGCCTTCGCCCGTCTCTCGCCCACCGCTGTGCCGCGATGCAACGCCGGCACGAGGGGGCGCGCAGCACGCGTTCGTGGAAAAGGACGGTTAGCGCGCGGTAGCGTCACCGCCGCCGCCTCATCGCACGCAAACCGAGCCGTCCTCATACCCTCAGGTCGGTCGTCCGAGCACCGCCGCCAGCTCCCGAAGGAAACGTTCGTTCTGGCCGGCCGTGCCGACCGTGACGCGAATCCACTCCGGCAATCCGTACGGCTTCACCGGCCGGACGATCACGCCGCGCTGCTGCAGCGCCGCAAAGACCCGGCCGCCGTCGCCGACGCGGACGAGCAGGAAGTTGGCTTGGCTTGGAGCCGTCTCGAGACCGAGGGCGCGCAGGCCCGCCCCGAGCTGGGCGAGGCCCGCCCGGTTGTCCGCGGCATTGCGCGCCGCAAACGCGGCGTCGTCGAGGGCCGCGATCGCCGCCGCCTGTCCGATGGCATTCACGTTGAAGGGCTGGCGCACGCGGTTGAGCAGCGCGGCGAGCGCCGGGCTGGCATAGCCGTAGCCGACCCGCAGCGAAGCAAGTCCGAAGATCTTGGAGAACGTGCGCAGGCCGATGACCTTGCGCCCCTCGGAGATGAGCGGACGAAGGTCGGGCGGCTGGTCGAGGTACTCCGCGTAGGCTTCGTCGAAGGCGAAGACCACGTGTTCCGGCAGCGCGCGGGCAAAGGCCAGCAGGTCCTCCGCCCGGTTCGTCGCCCCCGTCGGATTGTTGGGGCTCGCCACGAAGACCAGCTTGGTGCGCGGCGTGATCGCCGCCGCCATCGCGGGCAGGTCATGCGCCCACTGCTTCAGCGGCACCTCCACCGGGCGCCCGCCAAACAGCAGCGTCACGAGCTTGTACACGACGAAGGCGGGATTGCCCATGACCACCTCGTCACCCGGCCGCAGGAAGACATGGCCGAGCAGCTCGAGGATCTCGTTCGATCCGTTGCCCACCACGAACTGCGCCGGATCCAGCCCGTGACGGCCGGCCAGCTTCTGACGCAGCGCGAAGCATCCGCCATCCGGATACAACTCGCCCTGTTTCAGCGCCGCCATCGCGGCGGCCACGGCCTTGGGCGAAGGACCGTTGGGATTCTCGTTTGACGCCAGCTTGATGATGCCCGCCGGATCCAGCCCGAGTTCGCGGGCGACCTCCTCGATCGGCTTGCCCGGCTCGTAGACCGGCTGGCTGAGCACCGTGGGATTGACGAGGCTTTCGAGATTCATGAGCGCGGCACTCAACACGATTCGACATCGCGGCTAAAGCGAATAGTAGTCGGCCATGCTCCACCGCCTGACCACCGGATTGCTCGCCGGCCTGCTGCTGCTGACCTGCGCCGGGGCGGCGCCCGCCGTGGATCGTGCCACGGTGGAGGGCGCGCTCGCGGCCGTCGCCCGGCCGGAGGGGACCTGGAACGGCGGCCTGCTCCTGCTCGCACCCGGGCTGCATCCGGACGACGTCCCGTTGTCGGCTGACTTGGATGTGGACGACGCCTTCCATCGCGCCCTGCTCAGCCAGGGCTGGATGATCGCCACCACCAGCTACCGGCGCACCGGTGTCATCGTGGCCGATGCGATGGAGGATCTCGACCGCCTGCATGCCTGGGTTGCCGCCCGTTACGGCGAGCCCCGCCGTACGGTCATCGAGGGAAAATCGATGGGGGGTCTCATCGCCGTCCTGCTCGCGGAGCGGGACCGCAGTCCCTACGACGGGGTCGTGGCGATCGGCGCCGCCCTCGACCTGCGCGAGCCATCGACCGGCATCGGGGTCAACCTGCGCCCGCTGCGTCCGGTCGTCTTCCTCAGCAACCAGACGGAGCTCGAGGCACCGCGACGCTACGCCGGCGGCATTCCCGGCGTGGACCGCGAGATCGTGCACCCGGTCGTCTTTCGCGTCTCCCGCGACGGCCACGTCAACGTCAACGCGGCCGAACGCCTCTATGCCTTTCGCGCCCTGCTCGCGTGGCTCGACCGCGGCCGCGGGGCCTTGCCGCCCGAAGTCCGCGGGGACAACGTCGAGGCGCGCCAACGACCCGCCATCATCGCCGCCAAAGGCGCGCCCCCTCGCCTATCGGATGCAGAGATTCACGATGCCACGCAGGTGCCGGCACCTCGTCCGTCGGAGGTGTTGCCCGATGCGGACGGCCGGGGCCTCGTCGCCACGGTCGTCGCCGTCACGCCGGTCTACGGCAATGTCACGCTCAACGTCCAGGTTGCCGACCTCGACGCCATCGGGCTGCGCCCCGGCGCCTACTTCCAGCTCCGGACTGGAGCCCAGACCGTCCGGGTGCTCTACGGCCGCGACTTCAGCAGCGTGGAGCGCGGCCAGTGGGTGCTCTTTCCCAGTGCCGAAGGCTATTTCTGGCTCGCCCGCAATTTCGCCAACGCCGCCACCTCGGCAGGGCTGTCGGTCGGTGACGCAGTGCACGTGCGGCGCTACGAACCGCAAAACTGAGGCCGGCGCGATCCTCGCGCCGGGGGCGTCGGCGTCTTGTGGCCTCAGGTGAGGTCAGCGGCACACTGGCCGCGCCCACTCACACCCGCCGACTCGGCACGCGCACCACCTGCATGCCAGCCGCGCGCGCGCCTTGGATGCCGGGCTCAGCGTCTTCGAAGACAAGGCACTTCTCCGGCCGCACCCCCATCCGTTCGGCGGCGAGCAGGAACATGTCCGGCGCCGGTTTGCCGCGACCGGGCGCAACCTGGGCCGGCGTGATCACAATGTCGAAGTAGCCGCGCAGGCCCGACTTTTCCAACGAGGGATACGCGACCTCTTCCAGTCCGCCCGTGGCGATGGCCCGGGGATGGGTCGAGGCGATCCGTTTGAGAAAGGAGACCGTCGCATCGATGACCGTCACGTCCGCGAGGTACTCGAGATAGATCATCTCCTTTTCATGCGTGACCGCGACCGGATCGAGCTTGATGCCGTACCGTTCGCCGAAGAGCTCCGCCACCCGCACGGAGTGCACGCCGCCCAAGGCATAAAAGTAGTCCTCATCGAGCCTGCCCGGCATGCCCTGCCGGCGCATGGCGGCATCCCACGCCCGGTAGTGCACCGGCATGGAGTCGATGAGCGTGCCATCCAGATCGAAGATGAAGCCGGCGAAATCGCCGGACGGGATGTCGAGTTGCATGAGAGCCCGGACCTTCGCCTCGCGGGCGTGCCGCTGGCAACCGCAGAATGCTCAGGCTCACGGCGGAAACGGAGATCCTGCAGAAGGGCGTCAGGCCCCGATCGGATGGAGAAATGCCACCGAGCCCGCCGCGCCTGGGGGAACTCACGGTCCCAGGCCGGCGGGAACCCGGTCCGGGTCAGAACGAGAACGTGTTCGTCAGGATGTACTGGCGAGGATCCTGATACCGGTAGGTGATCGGGACGAGGGTGCGCGGGTGCACGTTGTTCACGACCAGATCGCGTTGGTTGGTCACGTTGTTCACGTTGAGCTGGATGTTCCAGCGGACCTTGCCCTGGCGCAGCGTGGTGGCGTAGCCGATCTGGAAGTCGTAAACGTTCTGATCGGACGCATCGACCGTCGACACGCTCTCGACCACGCGGCCGTTCCACGTGTCGGTGTAATCGGTGCCCGGAGTGATCGTGTACTCCGTGCGCGCACCGGCGACCCGTCCGGCGCGGAAACGCATGCCGGCGCCGACCGTCAGCCCCTTGAAGCGGCCTTGGCGGAAGTCGTAACGCGTGCGCAGATTGAAGTTGTGCAACGGATCGCCGACGAAGCGCTTGCCCTCAAACACGAAGGGATTGTCGAAGAAGAGCTGCTCCGCGTCGGCAATCGCCTCGTTGATGCTGTCCGTGTTGACCGTGAAGTCGCCGGTGGCGTTGATCTCGGCCGGCGTGCGCCAGTCCGTCGAACCGGGCGCGATGTCCGGCCCGGGGGTGTTCGTGTTCTGGGAGATCGCGAGCGTCCCGTACGATTTCCAATAGGCCTTGTGATAATCGATGTAGGCGCGGTACTCGCGAGCGATGTTCGTACGGGTGGTCTTGTTCTTGGAGTAGTTGAGCGAGATCGACCATCCCGGCAGGACCTGTCCGGCCACTTCCACCTCGTAGCCCTTGCTCTCGGAGTCCTGCACGTAGCCCTGCACCTGGTTCATCACTTCCGCCTGGCGGCGGGCGAAGTTGGTTTCGTCCGCATTGAGCGCGCCGGAGTTCGCCAATGCGTTCCAGATGTTGACGACGTTGCTCTTGTTGAAGCCGGAGAAGCCGAACTCACGCTGGGAGATGGTATGGAACTCCGTGGCGGTGACGAAGACCCGGTTCTTGAGCAGGCTCAGCTTGATGCCGTAGTCCTCCGTCTCGCCGGCCGGCGAAGGCACGAGGTCGGCGATGGTGGTCTTCAGCGGATCGGCCGGGGTAATGTAGTTCGTGCCCGGGGTGCTCACGCTGTTCGACGTGTTGTAGAAGAGCGAGAGCCACGGCAGCACGTGCACCACGCCGCCCAGGGTCCGCGTATTGCCCGTGAAAATACCAGCGTTGGCCGTACGCGGATCCACGGGGGTCCACACCCCCGTGTTCGGCGCGATCGCCTCGGCGGCGGGGTCGCGAACAGCGACGCCGACCCAGTTCTTCAGGCGGTCGCTGCGATAACCGAAGGTGCCGACGATGCGGTTCTTGAGCAGGAAGAGCTGGCTCACGCCCATGTACGCACTGGTCTCGCGGTCGACGTAGCCGATGTTGCCCTGCGAACGGTTGAACTCGTGCATGTACAGGTTCGAGATCTGACCGGTGCGCGGATCCTGATACGGCGTGGCGCCGGAGAGGTTGTAAGGCGCCGGGATGCGGAAATCCGGATCATCGAGCACGGCCAAGCTCGGGATATAGTAGCGGTAATAAACGGCATTGGAGCCGTTCTCCGGCGTCGGATTGAAGGCGCCGCCACTCGTGAGCGACGGACCGCGCAGCCAGTACTGTTGGAGGATCTCGCTGCGGGACTTGATCCGGGCAAGCTCTCCGAGGCCGGCCACACGCAGCGTCGCCCAGTCACGATAGCCCTTCTCGTACGACACGGTCAGGCGACCCTGGCTGGTCTGATTGCTCGACGGGCGCCGATCAGGCGTCACATCGAAGTAGTAGAGCTGATCGGCCGGCTTGAGCTGTCCGTTCGGCAGGTAGCGGTTCGTATCGGCCGCGACACCGTAGTGGTTCCACGAGGCAAGATTCCGCGTCTCGGTGCGGCTCACCTGGCGGTTGAACGCGAGTTCGACGTTGAGGTCGCGCATCACCTCGCGTTGCACGAAGGCGGAGAAGTTGTTGGTCTCGAATTCGCCACCGACCCAGTTGGCCTCCAACACGGCATCGGGGTTGCTCAAGCCGCGGGCGAAGTCGTTCTGCAGCACGCCACCGGTCGGCGCCTCGGAGTAGGTGAACTGACGGTAGTTCTGCGCCACGCCGAAGCGGTCGCTGAACACGACCCAGTCGCCGCCCGAGCGTTCCAGCACCCCGTTGACGCTGGTCGCCCCGGTGTCGCGGAACGGGGTGCCCGGGGTGCCCGCCACGCCGGTGCCGGGCGTGCCGGGGACGTAGTCGGACCGGAAGTTGTCGAAGATCGGCTGGCCCGAGGCGTTCCAGATCGAGAGGTAGTCGTTGGCAAAGAAGGGCCGGGGCACAAAGCGGTCGACCTGGCCACGCTCGAACTCGACCTTCACTGTGGTGCGCCGGTCGGGCTGCCACTTGCTCGCGAGGAAAATCCGGTTCTGGTCGTTGTGACCGGCGCTGCGCCACGATTCCTCGCGGCCGCGCAACACGGCCACGCGCAAGGCGAGCTTGTCCTTGATCAACGCGAGATTGGCATCGCCGCTAAGCCGCTCGCCGCCCCACGAGTCGATACGATGGGTCAGGCTGAACGCGTGCTTGTTCGTGTTGGCCTGCTTCGAGGAAACGTTGATCTTTCCGGCCGGGGAACCGAAGCCGTAGAGAATGGAGTTCGGTCCGCGCGACACCTCGAGCCGCTCGGTCATGTAGAGGTCGACCTCGCCGGGCGCGTTGAAGAAGTTGATGCTGCGTCCGCCGCCGGGAAGACCGCGGATGCGGATGGAGCGGATCGAGTCGTTGTAACCGTCCGAGACCGGACCGGCCGCGCGGGCATCGTCCGTCTCGACCCGCGTGCCCACACCGTACTCGATGGCCGACTCGATGTTGGTCGCAGCAATGTCGGAGAGGAACTCGCCTGTCATCGGACTGATCGCCGCGGCGATGTCCTTCAGGTTGGTGCGCAGGCGGGAGCCGGACAGTGTGTCCTGGCCAACGTAGCCCGTATCCTGGTCGCTGCTGACCTCGAACGGGGAGAGAGTGACGACCTGTTCGGTGGCGGCCGGAGTGACGGGTTGCGCAGAGGTCGTTTGGGCGGAAGCAAGAGAGGCGAGCAGACTCGCGGTAAGACCCGCAGCAGCGAGGCAGCGGTGGGGTAGACGAAACGTAGACATGGTAGGGTTGGGTTAGGGGAAAGGGTTCGCTAGGGCATGAGCCCGCGAATGGGGCAGATTTCAACCAGGCGGCAGCGGGGCGAGGTCAGTCGCGGAGACGCAGGGTAATCGGGCATGCCGGCGGGGGTGGCCGGGCGACCAACGTCGGTTTCATGGCGGGGTGAGGCGGAGCGTTTTCTTTTGGCCCCCCGGCGCAAATGGTGTCTTGGTTTACGTCAACTATCCCATGAGTCTTCGCGCTCTCGCCCGGGAGTTGGGCGTCTCCCCCACCGCCGTCTCGCTGGCCCTGCAAAACAGCGGGCGGGTCTCCGCCGATCTCCGCCGCGCCGCCCAGCGCCTCGCCAAGGCCCGGGGCTACGTGCCCAATGCCCGGCTCGCCGAACTGATGAGCGAGGTCCGTCGCTCGAGCGAACCCACCTACCGCGGCACGCTGGGCGTGGTGTCGCTGTTTCCGGAGGAACGTCCGTGGATCGAACGTCCGATCTGGTGGCACCTGGGCGTGCAGGTGGACGGAGCCCGCGAGACGGCCGAACGTCATGGTTACAAGCTTGAGCTCTTCTGGCTGAAGGCGCCGGGCATGACGCCGAAACGGGTGGCCCAGATTGCCGAAGCCCGCGGTGTCCGCGGTTTTTTTTGCCTTGGCGCCCTCGATCCGGAGGAGCGGCTTCCGCCGGCACTGAAGCCGTTCGCTTTGGTCACACAGGGGGTGAGCATGCCGGATCAGACGCATCGCGTGATCAGCCATTTTTCAGCGGACGCCCGCACTGCTCTGGATCAGCTCATCGCACGCGGCTACCGCCGGCCCGGCATGATCATGCAGACCCATGCCGACCGGCGCACCGACTTCCTCTACACGGGCGCCTTCCTCAGCCATCAGGAGCGTTTTTTCTCGAACGGGCCCATCCCTATCCTACGCACGGAGACCTGGGACGCCAGCCTCGTGGCCGGGTGGCTGGACCAACATCGCCCTGACGTCCTCGTCATGCACCAGGATCCCGGATTTGTCGTCGAGTTGGACGCCTTTCTCCTGCGTCGGCACATCATGGTTCCCCGGGACCTAGGCTATCTCGTGCTCAGCCGCATTGCCGACCTCGCGCGCATCAGCGGCATGTGCCAGAACCCCCGGCTCACCGGCGCGATTGCCATCGAGATGCTGATCAGCCGCCTCTACCTGCAGGACTTCGGCCCTCCGGCCGTGCCCAAGGTCGAACTGGTGCCCGGAACATGGAACGAGGGCCGCACGCTCCGCCCTCGCCTTTGAAGCCGGGTATGCCATGGTGACAGCCGGGGCCCCCACCCCGCCAACCCTGTCACCCCATGCCGACACTCCGCCTGCTTGTCGTCGCGACCGCGTTTGCCGCCGTCAGCCACGCCCAGCCCTTGCCCCCGCCGGCTCAGCCGGTCATCCAAACCCGGTCGAAGCCGGTCCTCCATACCGACGGGGCCAGCTTCAAGGACAGCAACGGCAACGGCCGACTGGACGCTTATGAGGACTGGCGTCGGCCCGTCCGCGAGCGCGTCGCCGACCTCGTTGCCCGGATGACGCTCGACGAGAAGGCGGGCATGATGCTGATCGACTCGCTGAGCGCCGACGTGGGCGGAATCCCTCCGCCCGCCGCGGCCAACTTCATCCAGCGGCAGAACATGACGCGCTTCATCCTGCGCAACGTCATCACGGCCACACCCGACGGAAGGCCGTCATCTGGCTTCGTTGGCGCGCAAGTCACACCGCGCGAGGCCGCCCAGTTCACCAACCTGATTCAGGAGATGGCGGAGGGCTCCCGGCTTGGCATCCCGGCGGTGTTCAAGAGCAACGCGCGCAACCACTACGAGCGTCAGGCGCGCGGTGGGATCAACGAAGCCGCCGGCTCGTTCTCGGAATGGCCGAAGGAGGCCGGCCTCGCCGCCATCCGCGACCTCGACGTCATCCGCCAGTTTGCCCGCGCCATGGGCGCGGAGTGGAACGCGATCGGGCTGCGCGCGGCCTACGCCTACATGGCCGACCTTTCCACCGAGCCGCGCTGGTACCGCGTGCACGAAACCTTCACAGAGGACGCCGACCTCGCCGCCGACATCCTGCGCACCTTGGTCGAGGAGCTGCAGGGCCCCGCGCTCAGCCCGCGGTCCAAGGTAGCGTTGACGGTGAAACACTTCCCCGGCGGCGGACCACAGGAGGCGGGCTTCGATCCGCACTACACCTTCGGCAAGAACCAAGTGTATCCAACGGGTAACTTCGCTTACCACCTCAAACCCTTCCGGGCTGCGATCGACGCCGGGGTCGCCTCCGTCATGCCGTACTACGGCGTGCCGATCCGCGTCACCCACGAGGGGGTGACCTACGACCAGATCGGCATGGCGTTCTCCCCCCAGATCGTCACCGACCTGCTGCGCGGCAAGCTGGGCTTCCAAGGTTACGTCAACTCGGACACCGGCATCATCAACTCCCGCGCCTGGGGCTTCGAGGGCAAGTCGGTGCCCGAGCGCGTCGCCGCCGCCATCAATGCGGGCACGGATGTGCTGTCCGGTTTTAACACGAAGCAGACCATCATCGACCTCGTGGCGGGCGGCCTCGTCCCGCAGGCCCGGGTGGACGATGCGGTGAGCCGCCTGCTCTTCGAGCAGTTCGCCCTCGGCCTCTTCGAGAACCCGTACGTCGACGCCGGCCAGGCCGCCGCAGTCGTGGGCCAGGATGACTTCCGCACCCAGGCCCTCGACGCGCAGCGCCGGTCGATTGTGCTGCTCAAGAACCAGGACGGCAACGCCCTGCCGTTGCGTGCCCCGACCGCCACCGCACCGGTCCGCGTGTACACCCTCGGGCTCGACCCGCAGGTAGTCGCCGCGCCGGACTACGGCAGCTACCAGGTCACGGCCGGCGACCGGCCTCCGACCGACCGACCGGGGCGCGTGGCCGTTCCGGCCGGCACCGATTACGCCCTGATCCGGGTCGAGATCACGAATCCGCGGGATGTCACCGGCGCGTACAAGAGCGCCGACCCGGCCACCGGCGGATTGATCAATCCTGCCACGGGCCAGGCCTGGGGAGCCGCGGACCCCGAGAACGTCGACGACGGCCTCCGCTTCGGCGGAGCGCTGCCGCAGGAAGTCGACGCCCTCTCGTTCACCCGCATGGCCGCGGCGAAGTCATGGCAAATCGTCCCGTCGCTGGCCGACATCCAGGCCACCCTGGCCGAGATCGGCGACCCGAAGAAGGTCGTGTTGGCGGTGTATTTCCGCCACCCCTACGTCCTCGACGAGGAAAGCGGCCTGCGCCGCGCCGGCGCGCTGGTGGCCACCTTCGGCGTGAGCGACCGCGCGTTGATGGACGTGTTTACCGGACGCGCGAAGCCGCAGGGCTAACTGCCCTTCGCCCTCGCCGGCAATCTCGAATCCGTGATCCGCAACGCGCCCGATGCCCCGGGTTATCCGGCAGCGGACACCCTGTACCCCTTCGGGCACGGCCTCACCTACTAAGTCAGGGGCGCACGGGAGGAGCGACGCTGACCCGGGTGGTGCGAAGGGTCTCGATCAGCGCAAGGGGCACCGGGATGACGGTGCCGTGGCGCATGCGCTCCGGTGCACCCTCAAAGGGGAAGCGCATCCGGTCGGACACATCCTCCCAGGTCTTCAGATCGGCCGAGCGCATCGCGCCGTAGTGCTTCTTCGTATACGCGTCGAAATAGACGATGTAGTGGTCGCCGATCCTGAGTGCGGTCGGCCCCTCGACCCAGAGCCCCTCGGGTGTGAAGGGCGGCTGCAGGTTCGTGAACGGACCGCGCAGGTCGGCGCTCTCGGCGAGTTGCAGGTACTTCTTGGGCGGATGGCGGGTCTCATCCTTCAGCACGAGGTAAACCTTCCCCATGGCCGGCAGCAGGGTGGCATCGATCACGCTGAAACCGGGATCGAAGAAGAGCGCCGTCGGGGCGAAGGTTTCGAAATCCTTCGTGGTCGTGAAATACATCCGGTGATTGTAGTCGTCTTCGGACGATCCAGCGGTGGCGGTGAACCGCCCGGGAATCGTCGACGCCCAGTAAATCAGAAATTCACCGTGGCCGGCGTCATAGGTGATCTCCGGGGCCCAGCTGTTGCGCACGGTGGGTTCGTGGGCCATCACCGGCACCTCCTTCTGCGGGCTCCAGGTGATGAAGTCCTTGGTCGACGCGTAACCGATGTTGTTCTCGTTCCAACCCGAGGTCCACACGAGGTGGTAAGTGCCGTCGGGTCCGCGCACGACACAGGGGTCGCGCATCAGCTTGGAGTTCCCCACCGACGGCGTGAGATAGCTGTTCCCGTCGTTTAATGCCTCCCATGCATAGCCATCGCGGCTCCAGGCGAGATGAAGTCCGTCCTCACCGTTGTGGGTGAAGTAGGTGAACAGGTAGGCGGTGTCCGCTGGCGGCTGGGCCGGGAGCGCACCGCCCAGCAGAGCGAAAGCCAGGGCGCCGGCGGAAAGGAGGCGTTTCATGGTCATGATGAAAGAGCAGACGGGCGGCGCTTACGGTTTTCCCGCGACGGGTTCATCGCCGAGCGGACGCAGGTGCGTGACCATCGGGCTCGGCGGCACCGCAAAGGTGTCGAGCGGATCCGGGCGGGCCGGATCATAGCCGGCGAAGTCCGCGGCGAGGTGCTGCGCCAGGGGCAGGCCGGCGTCCTTCAGGCCTTGGGCAACGCACTGGGCGATCTGGTATGCGCCGTAGTTGTTGTGGTGCGTGTTGTCATTCGGCGCGAACGCCCGTTGGGAAACGTCACGTCCCTGACGTTCAAGGGCAGCGTAGAGCGGCAGGCTCATGGCATG
This sequence comes from uncultured Opitutus sp., assembly GCA_964476565.1. Lineage (GTDB taxonomy): Bacteria > Verrucomicrobiota > Verrucomicrobiia > Opitutales > Opitutaceae > CAMAXB01. The sequence continues at coordinate 11,613 of CAYZBG010000015.1, read as the reverse complement.
TAGATCGATGAACGGTACGCCCAACTCCGCCGCCGCCTGACGGGTGGCTTCAGCGTAATCGGCCAGTGAGCGCACGACCGTACCGTCGGCCGCAAAGGCGCGGCGCTCCATCGGCGACACCAGCACCGGTTGCCCGCCACGCGCCCGGACACCTTCGACGTGCTGGCGAATCTCTTCCTTGTACGTGGTGAATGGGCCACCGCGTCCGGTGGCGATCTGCTTCTGGTCATTGTGCCCGAACTGCATCAGCAGGATGTCGCCGGGTTTCATCACGCTGAGGATCTTGTCGAGCCGCCGCCGGCCCAGCGAATCGCGGTACGTTTCGCCGGACTCGCCATGATTGGCGATCGCCACGGTGGGCTGGAAGAAGCGGGTCAACATCTGGCCCCAGCTCGTGAAGGGCTCACGCGACTGATCACACACGGTTGAGTCGCCGAGCAGGAACACGGTGGGCACGTCCACCGGCATGATCTCCACCGCACCGACCGCGGGGCGGGATCCGTTGAACTCGAGCGTCAAGCAACCATCCCACGCCCATGCCTCCTGGGTGGTTTCGCGCGGCGCCTTGAGTCTCACCTCACCCGCCGCGATGCCATCCACCGCGGCGATCTGCGGCCGCCGTACATTGACGATGAAGGTGCGCGTCTCGAAGCCGCCCGGCCGCGTGCGCATACCTTCCAGCATGAGCCGGCGCAGCTCCGCCTTCACCGTGGTGTCACTTTCACCCGCGAGGTCGCCCAGCGTCACCGTCACCCGATAGTTTCCCTCCGGCACCGCCGCAGTGAAATAGAATGCGGAGTCGGCGGTCACGAAGTCGCCCCGGAGCGGGTCCGGTCCGCCGCGGTCGACGGTCCGCAACGGGGCACCGGGTTCAAACCCGTAACCCCGCTCAACGGAAAAGACGGCGTCGGCCGTCACTCCGATATGGCCAGGCGCCACGTCGCCGGCCCCAAAATCGAAGCGCCATGTTCCAGGCTGCGCGGCCGCAACGGCAGTGAGCACGGACACGATGACCAGGGACCGGCCCATATGCGTGGCGACTTTGCAACCGAGAGAGAACCAGGCAGGTGACGACATGGAAAGGGGGCGAATTGCGGACTAGTTGCCGCGCGGCGCTTCCGTCTGGTGGCCCGGGCTGGCCGGAAGCGCGAAGGTGTCGACGGGATCCGGACGCGCGGGTTCATAGCCCTTGAAGTCCGGCGCGAGGTGACGCGCGAGATCGAGGCGCTGCTCGCGGATCGCCTGCGCGACACACTGGGCCAGCTGATAGGCGCCGTAGTTGTTATGATGCGTCGCATCGCGGCCACCGGCGGCAAAGGCCAGCGGCGCCCGGTTGGGTCCCAGCGCCTCGTAGAGCGCCACACTCATGCGCTCGAGATCGATCAACGGCACACCTTCCTCCTCCGCCACTGCGCGCACAGCCGCCGGATAGTCGCCGTGCGAGTTGCGGATCCGGCCATCGGGGCCGAACTGCCGACGTTGCACGGACGTCACCAGGACCGGATGAGCGCCGCGCCTGCGCGCCTCGGCCAGGTACACCTTCAGGTAGGCACGGTAGGTGTCCGCTGCATCGACGTACGTCTGCGGCCACGCCGTCTTGCTGTCGTTGTGGCCAAACTGGATGAAGAGGTAGTCGCCCGCCCGGATCTGACTGAGCAGCTTGTCGAGCCGCAGTCCGGTGAGGAACGATTTCAATGTTTCCCCCGACTCGGCATGGTTTGCAACAGCCACGCCGGGGCCGAAAAAGCGGGTGAGCATCTGCCCCCAACTCGCGGACGGCTCACCGGGCTGATCGGTCACGGTGGAATCGCCCGCAAGGAACACCGTAACGGCATCGTCCACCCGCTCGATCTCGACGGCGGCCACGCAGGGACGCGCGCCGTTGAACTCGAGGGTCAGCTTGTCATCCCAGTGCGGCACAAGCCCGCGCGGTCCGTCCTCGCGGTCGTTCAGCCGCACCCGATCGCCCCCCGGGGCGTTGGCCGGTGGCGGCGGAAGCGTCCGGTTGCGCACGTTCACCAGAAACGAGACCGCCTGAATCTCCCCGTGGGACGTGACCGCGCGTTCGATCATCAATCGCCGGGTCTCGGCCTTGATCGTCAGGTCCGAGACGCCCGCCAGATCGCCATGGTGCACGGTCACGCGGTAATTGCCTTCCGGAACCACCACCGAAAAGAGAAACGGTCCCTCGGACGTAAGGAAGTCGCGGCGCAGCGCGTCCGGGCCGCCACGGTCCACCGCCACCGGCGTCGCGCCGGGTTCGAGACCATGGCCCCGCTCCACTGAAAAGCCGGTCATCGGCGCGACGCCCACGGCACCGGCCGCCACCTCCTCGCTACCGAAATCGAATCGTTGCGGTGCGCCGGAACTGTTCGCGGCCGCCATACCAACGCAGCAGGCCAGCAGCGCAACGCCACGAAATCCGCGGCGAGGAAAACGGATCGGGGATGACGCCATGACGAAAGGATCCGGTTACTCCGCTGGGAGATGGTCACCGGCCAGCGCCAGGCACTGGATTGCCGCAAGGCCCCACTGCGCCACGCCGTTCGTGGACACCCACAGGGCCTCGTCCACGGGATTGAGCACCGCCGGCCCTTCGATCCGGGTGGTGGCCAAGGTGGTTCGTGAGGCGATGCCACCTCCGCCCTGGCGAAACTCCGTCCAAGCACGGGTCGCCAGCGCCGGATCGTCCTTCAACCGGGCAGCGTAGGCCGTGAGGCGGGAGTGCCCTTGGCGGAGGTTGAGCGAACCCAAGCCCCGCCCCAGTGCGGCCTGCTGCGCCTCGGCCGGGGCGTTGTAGAGTTCGCAGTACTGCAACCACGCGCGACGGAACGCCGGCACGTCGAATTGGGCCAGCAGCTCAGCGCAGATCTCGAACAGGCCGAACACCGCACTGAGGTGGGAAGCGCTGGCCCGGTCGTGGTCAACGCGGGCAAAGCGGCCGGTGGCGAACTCCATCTGACTGGCGGAGGAGAAAAATCCACGCGGCTGCGTTCCGATCGTCTCCATGCTGGCCACGATCTTCGCGCGCACCGCTGGATCGCCCGTCCGCTCCCACTCGGTCAACCACGCGGCGACCAGGGAACCCCAGTCCGTGCCAAACCCGACAAGGGCCGAAGTCGCATCGGGCGAGGGCGCCGGCGCGGGCGTGCCGGCGCGCGACCGCAGTTTGCGCGTGGGCTGCACGGTCACGAGCGTGCGGTCGGCACGGAGCTGCTCGCGCATCAGGTCCCCCACCCGCTCGTCCCCCGTCAGATAAAAATAGAACCGCCGGTTGGCGGCCGTGCTGATCCGCATCTGTTTCGCACTGCAGCCCCAGTGCACCACGTTGTGGCGCGATCCCAGCGGGGCGAAGGGTCCGATGTGATGAACGTCCACTTCGCCGGTGTGCCGCGTCATGGCTTCGGCAAAGCGAAAGACCTCCGCCCGTCCTGTCCGGAGAAAGTGGTACCAGAGCCAGATGTCGGTGGAGAGCTCCGAATTGTCCCACGCAAAGCCGCCCACGTCGTACTTCCATTCGTGGCGGTCGCGGTCGTAGCTGTGCATCACGTCGCCGTAGTGCCAGAAGCCATACCAACGGCGGCGATCCGCCTCCTTCGCATAAAAATCGAAGTACCAGTCGAGCTGGTCCTCGATCGCCGCCTTCGCGGGCGTGGACCGGTCCGGTCGGCGCCAGAGTCCGCCAAACACGCCGACCGACTCAAGGTAACCGGGCGTGCACACCAGCAGCGGCGGGGTGCGCACCGCCTCGGCCAGCTCGACCAGCCGCTCGCGCGAGGGCGTGGCCGGGAGCACCCAGAGAAACGCCTCGCTGGTACGCGCTACGCCGTAGGGGCGCTCGTAGCCAGGTTCGTAGTCCTCATAGGTGATCTCCAGCCCCTCCAGCTGCTTCACATGGGTGTCCTGACCCATGCCGTCGTGATAGAACCGCAGGTCCATCGCCGGCGCATCGGGCGCCCAAAGCCAAAGCGTCACGTCGGCCGCCGCCCCCGTGGCCCCGCGGACGTCGAGCTGCGCCGGATGGCTCTGCCAGAAGTTGCGCAGGCCAAAGGCAACGCCGCCCGACGGGCCGCCCACGTAGCCGAGCCCGGACGCGCGCCCTCCGTGGGCACACCGCAGCCAAACGTGGCGGGCGTCGGTACGTTTGCGGATCTCGAACGAATCTGCGCTCGCTTGAAACAGGGTCCAGTCGCCAAACGCCGGGATCAAGTCGAGGCGCCGGCTGACCGTGGCGGGAAACGTTTCGACTGGCGGTGTGGCGAGGCCGGCAACTTGGGCCTGCGTGACCGCCGCTCCCGGATCACGCCGCAATCCGGTCAGGCCACGGACCGCTTCGGCAAAGAGGCCGGCGCCTTCACCCGCGAACCGCACATGCCGGTCGTGCAAGGCATCCGCCATCGGCACCGCAAACCGCAGGCCGAGGCCGCGGATGAAGTCCTGGTTTTCATCGCCGTCGTACACGAAGGTATGCATGACCCGCACGGCGTCGGATCCGGCGTGAAAATAGAGGCGCAACACAAACGGCAGCCACGCGCGGCCGGACTCGCCGGCGTGCCGCCCTTCGATCTTCACGACGGCACGGATCGGACCCGATTGCTCCATCGCGACCGCATCGATCTCGCCGACAAAGGTCTCGGTGCGCAGCACCCCGTCCGGTCCCGGCTCGGCCCGGTCCTGCCGCAGGAGCACGAGTGTGCCGTTCTGCAAACCCGTCTTGCCGTCGCGACGGATCCACTCGACCACCGTGCGTCCGCGCCGGGCGAGCCGGCAGCGCATGACGCCGGTGTCGATCTCGATCGCATCCTCCGTAACCTGGGTCGTCACCGCCTGGGCCGGCGTCACCGGTCGTCCCGCCTCAAGCGTAAACGTCTCAGCCGCCGGGAGCCCGGCGCCGACCGCATGCGCCGTCCACTTGAGCGAGCCGTCCGGCCAGACGGCAAGCGGCCAGGACTGGACCGGCACGGCCGTGCCCTCCGCCGTACTCAAGGCAAACTCTGTGCCGGGCGCGTGTCGCCCCTGCGGCCACGGCACCCCCCAGGTTGCGCCGAAGCAGAACGGCGGCGCCTTGCCATCGAGCCAGCGCACCGGGACCGCCGGCGGCACGGTCGCTCCCGTCGCCGCGCTCGCAGCCCGCGCCTGAGGCAGCGACGCAACCTGCAACGCCGCGGCGGCGACCGCGGTGTGTTTCACAAATTCACGGCGGGTGACCTGGGGCATGGCGGCGGAGGATGAGGGTGATGGGTGACGCCAGCGCCAACGCGCTCAGGCGAGGTGAAAGACTTCCTTCAGTCCCGTTGCGACCGGACTGTGGTCGGGGTTGCTCGGCATGACGTCTCCCATGTGTTTCCACCAGCGCTGACACACCTCGGTCTGGGCGATGGCCTGCCAACGGGCCTCGTCCTCGATCTCGACGTAGGCAAACAGCTGCCGCGTCTCCGGATGAAGGAAGATCGAGTAATTGTGGGCGCCGTGACTCTTCAGCACCGCGGCCAATTCCGCCCAGATCGGTTGGTGACGGCGGGCGTACTCGGCCTCCTGGCCGGCGTTGACACTCATGACAAAGGCTTTGCGGAGCATGCGGAGCGAGGGGGTGAAGGTTAAGGAAGGGGAAATTCAGCGTGGAGACGCCGTCGACCCGCGTCAGGCAAACTCGGCTGGAGATCGCGGACGTTCATGACAGACGCGCCGGTTCACGTGCGCTAGCGCGCGATTGCCGCTTCGACCGCAAAGCCCGTCTCGCGCAAGGTGCACCGGGCCGTGAAGGCGCGATCGAGCGCGTGCTCGAGCCCGCGCACCACCGGCACGGGTGCCGGGGCGCCGGGTGGGGTTTGCCAATCGATCTGGGACGCAGGGATCACCTCGATGCGAGCCGCACGATGGATATCCTCGATAAGCGCGGTGTGGCACGCGGCCATGGCCGTGTCGCACACCGGAAACGCGGGTTGGTGGAGACGCTTCAACACCGAGGCAAACATCGTGCGGCGCGTCTCGGAGGTGTCCGGCAGCGGGCGTTCCTCGACCGGGCCTCGATCGGGCGTGATCACGCAACGCTGCTCGTGCCGCCACTCCGCATGTCCGGCGCTGCCCTGGATGTAGATCTCGGGCTCGCGGGTTTGAGCGCAGGTATGGGAGACGCCAAACCAAAACGAGACGCCCTCGGGAGAGGCGGCTCGCACCACCGCCGTGTCGAACGTCTCGATCGCGTGGGCCCGGAAGAGCTCGGCGGTATCCACGCGCGCACCTGCGGCGTGGCCGGCATCTCGTCCGGCAAAGTAGAGACACAGATTGACGAAATGCGCGAAGGCGTTGTTCAGCGGCGAATCGAGCACGGCCGCCCCGTCTGCGCGCAGTCGCCCGGCCCAGTGATTCCGCTCGAAGTAGGCCGTGCCTCGCGGCCACAGGCCGACGAAGCGAAGCGATTCCACCCGGCCGATCGCACCGGCAACGAGCCGCGCCTTCATCCACGCCGCCCCCTCCGCATACACGTCCTGAAAACCCACGGCCACGAACCGGCCCGCTGCCTCCTCGGCCGCCCGAATGGCTGCGGCATCCGCCACCGATCCGGCCAGCGGCTTTTCCACCAGCACGTTGGCCCCGATCTCCAGCGCGGCGACCGTCATGCGCGCATGCCACGGAATGCCGGTCGGCACCAGGCACAGGTCGAGCCGGCCGGCGTGGGCGCGCAGCATCTCTTCGTACGTGCCGTAAAGGACCGCCCCGCGGCGCTGCAGGTCGCGCACCGCCTCCGGCTCCTCGTCGGGGTTGATCACCACGGCGCCGACCAGATCGAGCTCTCCCCGGTCGTGCGCCTCGCGCACCAGCTGGAGGTAGATGCGGGCGTAGCCCGAGACGCCGATCAGGCCGACGCGCGGACGCGTTGGAATCGGAGAGTTCATGTGCCGGAGGCGAGGCGCAGGACGAGCAGGAACGCCCCGATGATGGCGCCGGAGACCGCGCAACAGGCGAGGAAGCCAATCGTGTCGACCTTGTCCCACTTGGCGAACTCCCAGTTCGACCGCGGGAAGAGCTTGAGATGGTCGTTGCGGGTCGGATTGAGCCGCGTCTTCTCCATCTCCGCCGCGTCTTCCTCCGGCGACTCCGCGACCGGGGTCTTCATCTTGCCGTAGAACTGGAGCACACGCTCGGCCGACGGCGGCCGGGTGAAGAGGCTGACCACGATCAGGAGGACAAACGGCAGGATGCCGTTGTAGAGGAAACGGGCCGCGTTGCGGTGGCTCGGGGACAAGGCCGCGACGTCGAGGCCGAGACGATCGAGCACATAAAGCTCGGTGTGGAAACGGCCGCGGCCCTCGAGCGGGCTGGAGAGATCGTCGGGCCGGGTGCGCACGACCGACTCAAAGAAGACCGCCGAAGTCCGGCCCAGCGCATCCTCGGTGCGCAGCACGAGGGAAGGCGCGGTGCGCACGGCTTCGACCTTCACGAGCGCCAGCGGCGCGACGATGTTGGCCAGGGCGCAGATGAGGACGGACGCCCACACCGCCTTGCTCGTGAGCCGCCGCCAGAAAAAGATCAGCACCACCGCGGCACCGAAGGGCACGTTGACCGTGAGCAGCAGCTGGATGACTTGGAAAACCCCGGTCATGTTCGTCGCGGCCACGATGCCGATCACCAGAGCGACCACGATCGTCCAGCGGCCGGCCTTCACCGAGTCGGTCTCGGTCATGCGCGGGTTGATGTAGCGGTAGACATTGCGTACGAACAACGCGGATACAGCCATGGTTTGGGCCGCGACGGTCGACATGTTGGCCGCCAGGACGCCCGCCAGCATCAGGCCGAGCAGGCCGGGGCCGAGCAGCTGTCGCGACATCGTGCCCCAGACGGCATCCGGGTCCGAGAGCGCCTCCGGACCGGCATAGAGGGCGAGCGCGATCAGGCCGGCGAACGACCACAGAATGATCATGATGCGCTTCGCGTAGGTTCCGGACACCGCACCGAAGCGGGCGGCGAATTCGTTCTTGGCCGAACCGCTTACCGCCATGTTGCCGATGATGCCGTGGATTTGGACGATGCTGATCAGCACGATGCCGGCGAGTTCCCAGCCGGTGACCTGCACGGCCCCGCCGCCGCCAAACAGCTGGAACATCGCCGCCGGCACCTTTTCGCCAAGCGCATCCCATCCGCCGATGGCCGAGAGGCCCACCGGAATGAGCATGGCGGAAAAGATCACGATCAGGATTCCCTGGAAGGCCTCGTTCAGGGCGGCCGCCGCCATTCCGCCCAGCACGATGTAGGCGCCGACGATCAGAGTATAGATGATGTAGAACGGCACCGGCTGGATCGCCGTGATGTAGCTGCGCAGCTCGCCCCGGGCATTCTGCTCACGCAGCACGGTGAGCCGCAGCTGCGCCTCCGGCGGGAGCGGCGCCTGACGCAGCTGGCGCTCAAGCGTCTGCATCTCCCGGTAACCTTCGACCGACGCGCGCTCCGCCGCGGTCCAAACCGCCTCCTCCTTCACGATGAGCGAGGACGAAATCTTGTAGGCGATCAGATTGCCGAAGCCGACCATCACCACCACCGAGGCGATGATCTGAAAGATCGCGTAGAACCGCGCCAAGGCCCGGCTCCCCAGCCGGTCCTCGAACAAGTCGGCCACGGTCACGAGGCGTACCCGCCGGAACCAGAGGTTCATGAACCAGTAGTAGGGGTTCATGAAAATCGTCTGGAACGAGAACCACGCACCCGAGGCGCCGCGCTGGTACACGAGGCTCGCCGTGCTGACCGCGCCGTTCGCGTCGGTCGAGTTGCCGAAGTTCAGGAAGAACTGGTAGAGCTTCCCCAGCTTGCGCCCGGCCAGGAAAAACCCCTCTTCACTCCCCGCCCCGTGCGATCCCCGGTAGCCGAGGTACATGACCACGGCCAGATAGCCTCCGATGGCGACGAAATCGAGAAAGTGAAAGGAGCTCATCAGGTGAAAAGGGCCGGGGCGCCCGCCGTCGGGCCGCGAGGCGAGGCGGCACCGGCCGCGGAAGGGAGGGTGAAATCGCTCAAACGCAAGGCATCGGAATACGACGTCTGCCGGCGGGGACCGCGGACACACGCGGACTGACAGGATGCGTTGGGGTTGAGTCGGCACTGTTAAACCGCTTGTCAGCTGGCGCGAACCGTAACGTATCTGACAGTACGATCACCCATGGCTGCCCCGTCTCTCCGCATCCTCGCCCGCACGCTCGGGCTCTCCCACACCACCGTTTCCGAGGCGCTGCGCGGCAGTCCGCGCGTGTTGCCTGCGACCCGGGCGCGGGTGCTGGCGGCGGCGGAGGCGGCCGGTTACCGGCACAATCCGCTCGCCGGCGCCCTGATGTCGGAACTCCGGCGTTCCCGTGCCGGAACCTTTCGCGGACTCGTCGGCCTGCTGGATCTCGACGGACCGGAGAACCGGCCGCACGTCGCCGTGCGATACAACCGCGAATTGGTGCGCGGTGCGACGGAGCGCGCCGAGGAACTCGGCTTCAAGGTCGAGCCCTTCGTCGTGGGCCGGCGCGGCGTTTCGCTCGCCCGCCTCGACACCATCCTTCAATCGCGGGGCATTCGCGGCGTCTTCCTCCTGCCGTGCGGTTCAAGTCCCGACATCAGCGGCCTCGGCTGGGAACGCTACGCTGGGCTCTATGCGGACTATCTCATCGAGCGACCGGGCCTTCATTCCGTCTGTTCGGACCACTACCGCTCCATGATGATCGCGCTGCAACAGCTGCAGGCGCGCGGCTACCGCCGCCCGGGGCTCGCCATGCACGCGGCGCACGACAACCGCCTGCTCAACCGCTGGGAGGCGGCGTTCACCGCGTATCTGGACCACCATGACGGCTTCGAACGGGTGCCCCCGCTCATCGTGCCCGCGCTGACCGAGGACGTCTTCTCCCCCTGGTTCAGTCGCACCAAGCCCGACGTCGTGCTCTGCCACAACGCCGACGCGCTCACCTGGATGCAGGCGGCGGGGGCGCGGGTGCCGAAGACTCACGGTTTCTGCTGCCTCAACGTGAAGTCTGCGGCCCTGCCCTGCGCCGGCCTCGACCTCCAGCCGCGCCTGCTCGCAGCCCGCGGCATGGAAATGCTGATCGCTCAGATGCACCGCAACGAGTACGGCGTGCCCGAAACCCCGTCCACGACCACGATCCCGGCCCGCTGGGTCGAGGGCGAAACCTTGCGCGGGCCGGCCGGCCCGGCGCGATGAGGCGGCTCAGCTCTTCCGCACCTTCACCGCGCGACGCCGGTCCGGAAACAGCGTGCGGCAGATCTCACATGCCGTGCCGTCGCAGCCGCGCGCCGTACAGTGCTCGCGTCCATAGAAGATGATCCGGAGGTGGAGCGCGTTCCACCGGTCCTCCGGAAACAGCCGTTTCAGATCCCGCTCGGTCTGCTCGACACTCCGTCCGGACGACAACTTCCAGCGCTGCGCCAGCCGATGGATGTGGGTGTCGACCGGAAAAGCCGGCACCCCAAAGGCCTGAGCCATCACGACCGACGCCGTCTTGTGCCCGACGCCGGGCAGGGCTTCGAGCGCCTCGAAACTGCGCGGCACTTCGCCGCCATGACGTTCGAGCAGGAGCCGGGACAGGTCGCGGATGGCCTGGGCCTTGCGCGGCGCAAGCCCGCAGGGCCGCACGTAACCATCGATCTCCTGCACCGGGAGTTCCGCCATCGCCGCCGGCGTTGCGGCCCGCGCGAAGAGGGCGGGCGTGACTTGGTTCACGCGTTTGTCCGTGCACTGGGCCGACAACAGGACGGCGATGAGCAGCGTGTACGGATCCCGATGATCGAGCGGCACGGGCGTCTCCGGGTACAGCTCGGCCAGGCGCCGGTCGATAAAGGCGGCCCGGCCGGCGGCCGTGCGGAAAGGTTCGGGAACGGAGGCGGCGCGCGCAGGCATGGACGAAAGGGTGTCCGCAGTGAGCATGAATTCTTCTCCGGCGCCAGTCCGGTTCGCCACCATTAGCCATGTCGGGCGCCCCTGCCATCCGGCATTCTACCCCCGGAACCGGCCAAATCTCGGTTGCGCGGCCCCGGGCCACCCCTAGCGTGCGCGGATATGTCCTCGAACCGCGACCTGCTCGCACCGACCGACTCCTTTGCCCGTCGCCATCTCGGGCCCGACGCCGCCGAAGAGGCCGCCATGCTGCGCCTGCTGGGCCAGCCGTCGCTCGATGCCCTGGTCGATGCCGCCGTACCGGCCGCCATCCGCCGCGGCCCGATGAACCTGCCTCCCGCCCTGGGCGAATCCGCCGCCCTCGCCGAGCTGCGGGGCATCGCGCGTCAGAACCAGATTTTCCGTAGCTTCATCGGCCTCGGTTACCATGACACGGTCACCCCCGGCGTCGTGCAGCGCACCATCCTTGAAAATCCGGGCTGGTACACCGCCTACACGCCCTACCAGGCCGAGATCTCGCAGGGACGCCTCGAGGCCCTGCTCAATTTCCAGACCATGGTGATGGAGCTCACCGGACTGGAGATTGCCAATGCGTCGATGCTCGATGAGGGCACGGCCGCGGCCGAGGCCATGATGATGTGCCATCGCCTGAAGGAAGGCGATGCTGCGACGCACCGCATCTTCTTCGTCTCGGCGCACTGCCATCCGCAGACCATCGACGTGGTCAAGAC
>CAYZBG010000014.1:29912-80434 GCA_964476565.1 uncultured Opitutus sp. | reverse complement strand
CACGAGAATGTGGTCGGACTATATCAAATCGCGGAGTTCTTCAGCGGCCTGCTAGTCCAAAGAGCAGGGAATTGGGACCCCGGGATTGGGTCACCGTTTCGGTGTTGTAGTTGTCGAGCTTGACGCGAGTGGTGAAGAAATTGTTGGTAAGCGTGTTCGAGGTAAAGCCGCGCACGGAGTAAGGCGTGCCGGTGCGATTTCCGACGCCTTCAGAATCAGAGGAATCTCCCTTGAACTCGCGGGTGCTGGGCAGGAACTCCAGGGCCTCCTGATAGTCTACTGCGCCGATGTCTTGCATGAACTCCTCGGTAAGAATCGTGATCGGGTTTGCCAGGTCACGGACCGGAGTCCTCAGTTGCGTTCCCGACAAGGTTTCGGACGCGTAATACCCGCTGGTCGAGTCGGTGTTTACGACGAACGGATTTAATACGACAGGTTCCGGCTCGACTTGGGCGGCAGCGGATAGCGATAGGAACGATAAAATCGCCGCGATGAGGAGGCGAGTGCTGGGGGGGCTTGGTCGTCGGCTGTACATAGGGTGACGCTGTTGGGGTTCTGGGTGAGGACGGAGAATCGATGGGGCGCGACTCAATCGGCTGGAATCGGGCGGCTTGGCTTACAGGGAGGCACCGAAGCGCTCAGCGGAGTTTCTCGGAGTGTCTCATATTCCCAAAAACCCGCCCATCCCCCGATAAGGGGATGGGCAGTCCTTCTGCACTGGCGACTCGCGTGCCCCGGGGTGGACGCGACCCCCAAGGACCGTTCGCAGACGCGCTCGATATAGCGCGAAACGAACGGGTGATCGTGAATCTCCGCAGCGTCGCCTAGCGAACCGACGTCGCGACATCTTGCGCCGGCGAAAGTGACGATTGCCTTCGCCATGGATGAAGGCACGAGCATAGCAGCGCGGGGCTTTCGTTCCCTATGTCCCTCGAGGCAATGGGATATCGATTTACGCAATCTCGGTCACGCTGGGTGCGTTTAGTTCTCTCGGTGTCGCAAGTTGTCACTGGCGCACACGACGCTGAGGACGGCGCGAACACTTCCCCTATCCCGCGAGGCGTGGGTCGATGTTCAGGTCCTCACGGCGGCCACGATATCCCTGGCCGTCGCCTTCTTCCGGTCTTGAGTGAAAGGTTCAGTCGCCCGACGTCGACGCCGCTTCCTTGACGAGTTCGTCGTAGCGTGCGCGCAGGCGGGCCACAACCTCCGGATGATCGGCCGCCACATCGTATTGTTCCCCGGGGTCGGCTTCGAGGTCAAAGAGTTGCATGGCGGCGGACGCGATTCCGGTGGTGAGACCCGGGTATTCGCTTGGGGAATACTGCTCGAACGGCGCCAGGATTGTCACACCGTCGGGAGCGCGCGGGTCGATCCAGCGCTGGCCGGCTTCCGGGAGTTTGTTCCGCGAATCCTGCGCAGGGAGAACGTGCAGTTTCCATCGGGTGTCGCGTACCGTGGCCAGACGTGCTCCGAGGTGGCCAAGTATAATCTCATGCGGGCTGGGGGCGTCCGAGGTGAACTGGGGCATGAGGTCACGGCCGTCGATCACGCGGTCCGCAGGCGGTGCGATGGCCGCGGCGTTCAACGTCGTGGTGAACAGATCCATCATTACGGCGGGTGAGTGGTTGACGTGGCCGGCGGGTATTTTCCCCGGCCAGCGGGCAATGCAGGGCACCCGGTAGCCCCCTTCATAGGAACCTGCCTTCATGCCGCGGAGACCGCCCGTGCTGCCGCCGTAGTAGGGGCCGTTGTCGCTCACGAAAATGACGAGGGTTTTCTCATCGAGCCCTAGTTCGTGGAGGGTCTGCATGACCTGTCCCACACTCCAGTCGAGTTCGGCCAGCACGTCGCCATATAATCCGGCGCCCGATTTCTTGTAGAACGCTTCTGAAGGGGCCAGCGGCTTGTGCGGCATCGCGTGGGCGAGGTAGAGGAAAAAGCCCCGCTGCTTGTTGCGCCGGATGAAATCGATCGCGCGGGCAGTGTAGCGCTGGGTGAGGTTAGCCTGAACGATGGGATATTCAATGGGCCGGTCGCCCTCGAGCAGCTGGACGGGGCGCATGTCGTTCGAATAGGGAATCCCCAGGTATTCGTCGAAACCGCGATGCGTTGGGAGCCACTCCGGCCGCGCGTGCCCTAGGTGCCATTTGCCGACCATGCCGGTGGCGTAGCCCGCATGCTGGAAGAGCTGGGCGAGCGTGATCTCGCGCTCCGGCAAATGGAGCGTGTCTTCCTCGGGCCGCTGGCCATCCGGCGCTGGGTTGCCCGTCATGCCATTGCGGAAAGGATAACGGCCGGTGAGCAGCGATGCCCGCGTCGGCGCGCAATACGGCGCCGGGCAGTTGAACTGCGTGAGCCGCGCTCCGGTTGCGGCGAGGCGATCGATGTTCGGCGTCTTGAACTTCGGCTGGCCGTAACAGCCGAGGTCGCCGTAGCCCAAGTCGTCGGCGAGGATGATGACCACATTGGGCTGGTTCGCCGGAGCGGGGTCCCCTGCGGGGAGCAGACCGCAGGCAGCAAAGAAAAGGAGGGAGAGGCGCGCCGGGTATTTCAAGTTGAAGAGGGGAGATGGGGCATGGCCCGCGGATTTGCGGGTGACGCTAAGGCGATGCGCAAAGGAAGTTCGCGACGACGAACTTGAGGTTGGCGCTCCCTGCGCGAAATCGGCAATGATGCTGGAGTAGTCTTAGCCTTCCGCTTTCAGGCCCGAGAGATCATATATCACAGCCAGGGCGCGGCCATGCATTTGGAAGGCCTTGAGCGTGTCGTCCAGAGTCACGCGGCCTAGAAGGTAAGCTTCACGCCGATGACCGGGGAGAGGCGGAGCTTGAATCCGGTGACGGGCGCGAACTGGCGGCCTTGGACGAAGAGGGAGAACTTGCTGGTCACGCGGTAGCGCAACTCCGCTTCGACGTAGATTTGGTCCTGGCCAAAAATCCAATCGCCGAAACCGTAATCGAAAACGAGAAAGCCGGAGACCTTGGGCGTGAAAGCCTGTGAGATGAAGAACGAGGCGTGCGCGTCGTGATCGCGCGTGGCCACCGGGTAGAGTTTCAGCGCAAAGGCATTCCCTTCGGCGAAGGAGGTGTTCCACACGAGACCCAGGCGGCCGATGCCGGCGTAGTCGGTGCCGCCGTTAGCCTCGAAAGTGACGTTCCATTTCTTGAGCGCAGGATCGACAAATGCGAGCGACTGCATGAAGCGGATTTCGCCGTAGTAGGTGCTGAGGTTAAATTTCCCCTGCTGCTTCCCGTAGAAATCGACAAATCCATAGGTCGCCAGCGAGGGCGCGAGATTACCGCCACCCTCGATGCGGGCGGTGCCGATGTCAAAATCGGTGTAGTAACCGGGCTGGAGTTCGAACCACGGGGCGGCCGGTGAGGATGCGGCGGCGAAGGCGGCAACGGAAAGGATGAGGCGTTTGAGTAGGGAGGTGGGCATAAAGGAGGCGCAAAAAACAGCGGGCGAGAGGGGCGGGGTCAACGGGTGGGCGCGGCTGGAGTGTGTGTTGCCTTGCGCCAGGCGGCGATTGATCGCGGGAGGTAGTCTCGGTAGTCCTCGCCATAGTTCGTGTTGATCTTGAAATTGATGAACGCGACGGGAACACGAACGCCGGCGGCATCGCACAGGCGGATGAGATTGGCCCAGTCGAAGGCGCCTTGGTCGAGCGGACGGAGGGTCGAACGGTCCATCGCCCGCGGCGAAGTCATGTCGACCGTCGCATCGGCGCCGGAAATGATGACCGCGCTGATATGCGGGGCGCACGCCTCCACAACGTCGGCAAGACGGTTGGCGTTGCCGGCACGCATTTCGTGGCAGAGATTGAGCAGGACGGTGAAGTCGGGACGGTTGAGCTTTCGCACGTAGGGGAGGGCCTGCTCGGCGGAGCTGATAAAGCAGTGACTGTGAGGATAGAGTGCCGTGCGGACGCCGTGCTTCCCGGCAAATGTCACCGCGGCGACGAGTGCGGCCTCGGCTTCGGGCTGGGTAATGGTGGGTTTCTTGTTCCCAAGGATGATCCACAGCGGAATGTCCTGTCCGGCAATTTGCCGGACGACTTCCTGATAGCGCGCGGTATCAGCGGCAGGATCCGCAAAATCAATGCGCACGAACACGGCCAGGATCTTCTTGAGGTGCGGCGGCTGAGAAGCGGCTAGATGGCGTGGCAGGTTGGCCAGGGCTGCCGGCTTGTTTACATCCAGCACGAGGCCCGCAAAGCCTGCTTCGGTGGCAGCGGCAACCTGCTCTTCGGGTGAGAGGGTTTCGAGGCCGCCAAAATTATAGACGTAAAGTGGGCGCGGTGCCGCGGATTCTTCTGCAGCCGGGAGTGTCGCTGCTCCAAGAACGAACAAGACCATGCCAAGGATGAGCCCTACTGGTTCTCGCGGGAGACCGCGGGGCCTGCGCGGCTGTAGTTCGGAACGGACGTCTTCGTGACCGGCTGATTTTTCCTTGAAGGCGTCGGCGAGCAGCCGGGAGGCGGGGTAAAAGACAGTGGCGAACAAGAATGGGGCGGAGCAGGCAGTGGCCACTACATCGTTTATGTTCGGTCGGATCAACGGGACGCGCATCGGACTATGCTTATTGTTGGCCAGCGCTCGGCGTTGTGGTGGCCGACGAACTGGTCTTTCCGGATGTTTTTGCGTTGGGAGTTTGTTGCACAGCGACCTGTCGTAATTCGGACGGCAGTTGGTTTCCCCGCCGAATGACGTCTTAATGCTCGGGTTGCAGAGCGAGGTTTGTCCACTCGCGCGGATCGGCCGCGAGATCGTAGAGTTCATTCTTCTCGGGTGCGCCCCATTGCGCGTAGCGCCAATGATCAAATCGAACCGCCTGTGCCACGGTAGCCCGCGGGTGTGATCCGCGCACTCAAGTTGTCGCTGATAACGGAAAGCATGTTCGGTCTCCGCCCGGGCTTGGCAGCAGCGGTTAATACTGGACTGGGCACTCCAAGCGTAATGAGCAGCAGCGGGCGGAGAAGAGTAGGGAGATTCATCGAACGGGGTTTCGCGATGGACGCTAGGGCGGCGGGGAGGATACAGCGGTTCGCCCAGCGTGGACAGGGACGAACGAACCGGGAGATTGTTATAGTAACGGCAATGCGCATGGCTGAGCATCCCCTTTTCGGGGGATGGGTCCCGGTGGCTGCGCGCAGACTCTCCATTTCCTGCGATGAATGCTTTAATCATTCAATCGCCGCGGTGCGGAGCCTTGGGCCCGTCCCCGATCTATATCTGCGAAGGCGGGCGGCTGTACACCCGCCTATAGACTCTCGAAAAGTGGTAGGGGTTGGCAAGGCCGAGGGTGTCGCTCCCTTCCTTCACGATCTGGCCGCGGTAATGCAGCATCTCCTCCGCCTGGTGCAGTTTTATATGCAAGAGGAAGCGCGCGGAACTCGTGGAGAAAATTTCCTTACACAAGGACGTCAAATGGCGCGGGCTCATTTTGGCGTCGACTGCAAGCTCCACCGCCGTGGGATTCTCCATCGGGTGGCGACGGAACACCTCGGTGATCATCTCGCGCTGTGCTTCAGCCGGCGGCAGACGCCGAAATGCGTCACGCAGGACCGATTCGGGCAATCCTCGGGCGATCCGCCAAAACAGCGCCTCGAGCAGGCTGTCCTGCACGGCAGGCGAATGGACGCATGGTGACGATGGCGCGTCTGCTACTTCCGCTGTGGCATTTGAGGGCTGAGCGGAATCTCTTTTCGCAGCATCCGGGCACCCAAGCCGGTCAGCCAGAGATAGTGATCGGATGGGACCCCGTCATTGGCCACGAAGCGGGTGTTAACGCCTCGGGGCGGATTGTCTGAAACCTTGAAGATGGCCGTCCCTTCATCGATCTCATCAAACATGGCCACGTAGATCATCTCGGCACCCGCATTGATCATCGTGGTCATCTGGTCCCAATAGAAACGCCCGCCAAATCGGGGGATGGCACCATAGGCCGTGTAACGGGCCAGATTGGGATTGCGAAGGGAAAGATTCCGCCAGCTAAAGCCGGGATAGATCAGGGGCGCATAGTCCACCCCCCGCGCTTTGGTCCATTTGATGTCAGCCAGCACATGATCCCGGATATGCTCCATTGGATTGTGGACCAGCGGAGTCCAGCGCTGAGCCATCCAGGGCATGACGATGTCGACGGACGCGATCAAATCATGCAAATAGCGATCGGTGGTGCAGTCCTTGTCCAGATCCCGAAAATACGTGGGCACTCCGAGCATCACGGAACATCCGCCGTAGACCGGATCATTCCTGAGGAAGTCAATCAGTCGGTTGATTCCAATATTACGGATGTTGTAACTGCGATCAGGAAAGCCCACTCCCCAAATCGCGACCAGGGGTTTGCCGTTGTGAAAAAGGTAGGGCTGATCCGCGCCCTGATTCGTCACCTTCAGTTCGTCGACCAACATCTTCCAGTCTTCGATGACCGATGAACAATCCTCTCCGTCGGCTTTCAGACCCGACAAGTCGTACATCACGGCAATGGCTCTTCCGTTGGCTTTGGCGGCGACCAGCGCGTTTCGCAGGATTTGGTCCTGAGACTTGTTCGATTCTTTGTGCCGGCGGGTGACGCCAAAGAATCGCTGCATGAATACTCCATCCACGCCGTATTGTCTCATCCATGCGAAATGCAGCTCCGTGGTGCTCTTGTCCAAGGAGCTGAAGACTTCGGCGGGTTTGCCATCCTCATGTTTGAAACTTGTGGTGTAGGTCTTTTCGTACTCCGAAACGTCCGGCCAGAAGTCGATCGTGACATTCTCGTCATCAAACCTTTCACCTCGTCCATAATGGGTCCAACCCTCGCCCGAGCCGTCGCCCTCAGCACGAAACCACCCTTGGTAACCTGCCATCACCAGGCCCTTGTAGGAGGGGTGTCGTGTGGTGGGGCCGTGTTTGCTTTGCGCCGGAAGGCTGGAGGGCGAACCGAGCAGGCAGGAAGCAGCGAGGAGGAGCGTCAGATAGGTTTTCATTCTCTTGAATGGGTCGGGCTAGGGAGTGGGAGGGATGCGTTGGAGATCTGCCGAGGAATTGATCGCTGCCGAAAGCTGGCTGCTGAGCTCGCGGACGACGTTGGGGTGGGAGGATGCGACGTTGCGATCCTCCTCGGGGTCGGAGGCGTGATCGTAGAGTTCGGTGGCGCCGTCACTCCAGCGGGTGAAGCGCCAGCGGTCGGTGCGGATTGAGTCGCCACGTGACCGGCCGCGGATGACTGATGAGAAGGCGGCGGGTTTACCGGGCGCGGCCGGGTCACGCAGCAGAGGGACCATACTCTGACCTGCCAGGTTCGGCGGCGGGGCAAGCCCGCAGAGTTCGGCAACGGTCGGATATAGATCGATGAACTCCACAAGCCCGCGGGCGACGCCGGGCCTCATCCCAGGTGCGGCGATGAGCAAAGGCGCGCGGCAGCTCCGCTCGAACAGCGTATCCTTGTTCCACCACCCGCGCTCGCCCAGATGATAGCCGTGGTCGCCGAGTAGGATAACGACAGTGTTCTCCCAAAGGTTGAGTCGGTCGAGGGTGTCGAGCACGCGGCCAACTTGCGCGTCCATGTAAGAGGTGCAGGCGTAGTAGGCGCGGAGGAATTCGTGACGCTCACGGTCGGTAAATTGCGCAAACGCGGCGCCGAGCTCATTGAAGCCGACGGCGAGCGGTGGTGCCGGCGTTTGGTCGCCGGGCGGGCGCTGGAGGGGGGCCGCGCCGTCCGGATAAAGGTCGAAGTATTTCTTGGGTGCGAGGAAGGGATCGTGCGGTTTCATGAATCCGGCGCCGATGATCCAAGGCCGGTCGCCAAGTTTCTCGATTTCCGCGATGACGGCGCGCGCGATTTGGCCGTCAGGCTGGTCGTCGTCACCGCCGTCCATGGCGCCCCAGTGGCACCAGACAAGGTTTCCCTGCGAGAGATCGCGACCGGCGACCTTCTGGCGTCCGAGTGGCGTCGCCTCGAATCGCTGCGCGGAGTGCCAGGAGTGAGGCAAATCCGCCCAGCGGGCGCGCTGGGCCTCGTCGCGCCCGCCGCCCAGGTGAAGAATCTTGCCGAAGGCGGCGGCGTGGCGCCCGTCCTCTTTCAGGAGCTGGGGCAGCGTGACGACCTCCGGCAGGCGGTCCCGGAGGAGCGTGCGGTTGTCGGTCACGCCGGTCTGGTCGGGCCGCAGGCCGGTGAGAAACGAACTGCGGCTGGCGTTGCAGACAGGGTACTGGACATAGGCACGGTCGAAACGGACGGCACGGGCCGCCAGTCGATCGATGTTGGGCGTATGTACGCCGGCATTACCATAACAGCCAAGGGTGTCGCGCAGATCGTCGACCGTGATGAGCAGGACATTGAGCTTGCCCTCCGGGGCCGCAGCGAGAGCTCCGGCGGACGGTGCGGTCAGGCCGAGAAACAGGATCAGGCAAGCTTTCATTGGGTGTTTGCGGAGGGGGCGGGCTGGGGTGGTTCGCTGGTTGGGGGAAGTTCGCCCCGGATGACCTTGCCGGCCAGACCGGTGAGGCGAAGGTAGTGGTCGCTCGGGAGCCCCTCGTAGGTGACGAACTGGACGCCATCGCCGACCGGCGGCGTGTTGGTCACCTTGAAGATCGCGGTGCCTTCATCGACCTCGTCAAACATCGCGACGTAGAGCATGTTGGCGCCCGCGTGTTTCGCGGCGGCGATCTGCGACCAAAAGAATCGACCTTGGAGGCGGGGGATAGCATTGAGCGGGTCGCTGGGCTTCATGTTGTGCCAGCTGAACCCCGGGAAGGCCACCGGGAGGAAGTCAATCTGACGCTCCCGGAGCCAGGCGATGTCTGGCTGCCATACGGTGGCGGCATGGAGGGTCGCGGCCTCGGGCGTGCGATAACGACCCGGGGTCCAGGGCGACACGACATCGGCCATGGTGATAAGTTCATGGAGCACGGGATCCGTCACCGAGTCCCGGGTCAGCGTACGCCACTGGCTCGGCACGCCGAGCATCACGGAGAGGCCGCCGCTGGTTTTGTCTTCCTTGAGAAACGTGATGATCTTGCGCCAGTCGGCGAGCGATGGCCGGGGTTTGTCGTGGTCGAGGAAACCGCAGCCCCAGAGGGCGATGAGAGGTTTGCCACGGTGATGCAGGTAGTTCGGATCGCGGGTGAGCCGGGTGGTCCGTAGCAGTTTCTTCCAGTCCTCGATCAGCACATCGGCCTGCCCAGGCCGGAGGCTGCTAAGATCGTACATAAGCGCGTACACGCGACCGTGACGTCTGGCGCCAGCGCGGACATTCTCAAGTACGGCGTTATTGGCGGCGAGGGAGGTGCCGCGGGAAAGCGAGCTGATGAAACGCTGCAGGAAAACGCCGTCGATACCGTGCTCCTCCATCCACGCGAAGTGCCTTGTGACGGTGGGCCGGAGATAGGAGCTGAACACTTCCGCGGTCGTGCCGTCGGCATGCTTGAGTTTGGTGGGGAAACGCTCCGAAGCCGGGAACTCGCTCAAGTCCGGCCACATATCAACCCGCACGTTCCCCGGGGCGGGCTGACCGCCTTTTGGGGCCCAGTGGTTATAGCCGCGGCCGGCGCCATCGCCCTCGGCGTTGAACCAGCCTTGGTAGCCCACCATGACCTTGCCGGTGAGGGAGGTGGAGTCGACGCGTGGCCCGCTGGAGTCAGGGCTAGGTCCGCTGATGATCGCACAGCCGGCGACCACCAAGGCAACCAAGGTGCCAAGGAGCAAGGGGCGTAGGGTTCTGTTTATCGTCATGGAAGGAAGGATACAGCGCTCAATAGGTGGCAAAGACGGTCTGTGCGGACGCTACGCCTTGGGAGTGTGCAGCAGGAGGAAGCCATATAAGGCAGGGGTTTAGTGGGTTCAGGGTCAGGCGCGGGGAGAGCAGCTCCAGCCGGGGACCGTTGGCGCCCTGCATCCTTCACTATTACGGGAGTTTTGTGCATCCCACCTTAGGGGGATGCACAAATGCCGCGCAAGCCGCCAAAATCGGGGTGCGTCATGCAACCAACCCCAAAGATTAGCCTCGGAAAAATCGTCTCGATGGCGACGATGGGGCGCGTGCGTGTGCCTTTCTCCTCAGGGGCGTGGATGGCTTTTGTCTGGCTCGCCAGTGGTGGCGTGCAAACGATGGAGGGAGCCGAGGTTGAGGGCCGTTATTCGGCGCGCTTGGCGTTATCGGAGATCGTTTATGGCGGCCGGTCGATACCGGTGATAAACGAAGTGCAGGACAACACCGTCGTGGAGGTGAGCTATCCGCGTATTTCGCTGCTCCCGAACGAATTTCCTCTGAACCTCGGCCTGAAGACCGCCGCCCCGGGCAAACCACACGTCGTGCGTATCCGCACCCGTCTCGAAGGGTGGGAAGATGAATGGCGCGACCATGAAGGCCAGATGTATCTCGTGCTGCGCTTTCTCGATGCGGAGAATCGTGCCGTCAGCAGCGAGTCGTTCATTCGCAGGGGAAGCAGCCCGGGCTGGAGCGGCTTGCCCGAGAACTCTCGCTGGCACCGCCAGGTGGACGAGGCCGTCGTGCCGGAGCGATCCACGAGGGTGCAGATTCTGCTGGTATCGGGGGGGACACCGCGCACAACGGGTTTTTGGGCCGTGCGGCAGCTGCAACTTTCGGTGAAGGCGGCGGAAGACGAAACCACGGCCGGCACCGAGATCTACCGGCTCGAACGACTGCGCGGACTTGGCCTCGATTCCCCCCGAGGGAGTCCCGATAGTTGGTCACGCGATGGCACTGGCCTCGATGTGCCGACGCTTTATACGAATACCGAGGATATCGGCTCGTCTGGTCCCATGCTCGCGTTGGTCGACACCGATCCCGACAACACCGGAGGCTGGCTGCAAAGGCCAGGCGCCACAGCGCGAGTCGTGCCCGGTCATCGCCTGCGCTTGGACGTCGAGGAGAAATTTAGCATTGGTCGCGGCTACGAAACGGAATTGTCGTTCCATATGCTTCCCGCGGGTAACTATATGTTTCGGGCATGGGCCACGGACGAGTTGGGGCGGCCCACGGGACCTACGCTGCGATTGCCGGTGGAAGTGCGACCGCCGTTTTATGCCACTGGCTGGTTTCGACTGCTCGGTGCCGGTCTCCTTTTCGGGGCTCTGCTCGGGGGCGTGCGATATTCTTCGTGGCGAAGAATGCAGCGGGAATTGCAGCGGCTGGAGAAACGGAGGGCGGTGGAGGAGGAGCGGACCCGCCTGGCCAGGGACCTTCACGACGAGATGGGGTCGCGCTTCACCCAGATCTCCCTTCTGGCTGGACGAGCCCTCCATTCCGCTCCAAGCGACGAGTCGGTGCAGGAACCGATTCGAAACATCAACGGCGCCGTGAAGGAACTGGCGTCGGCCTTGGAGGAAATCGTCTGGGCAGCCAACCCGAAGCACGATACGCTCGAGGGGTTCGGCAATTACCTCGCCCAGTACGCCGGCACAGTGTTGCGGGATGCCGGCCTGCGTTGCCGGTTGGATATTCCCACGGCACTCCCGGAACGCAGTTTACCCAGCGGAGTTCGCCACCGCCTGATGATGGCGGTAAAGGAAGCACTGAACAATGCTCTCAAACACGCGGAAGCCGACGAGGTCTGGGTCCGGCTCGAAGTCGACGGCGAGTGCCTGCTCGTGACGGTAGCGGACAACGGCGGCGGTTTTGATCCCGAGACGGTAAAACGTGGCAATGGTCTTGAACACATGAAGAAGCGCATGGCGGACATTGGTGGAACGTGTGGCTTGAAGAGCCGGCCCGCGGGGGGCACGACCATCCGGCTCACCTTGCCTTTGCCCGAACCCACGGAGGCCCTATGAGGACAGGTGTGGTAATTGTAGAGGATGACCGCGCGGTCCGGGAGAATCTCGCAACCCTGATCAACACCGACAAACGACTGCGCTTGCTGGGCACCTTTGGCTTGGCGGAAATAGCTCTACGGGAGATTCCCGTACTCAAGCCTGAGCTGGTGGTGATGGACATCAACCTGCCGCGGATGAGCGGCATAGAATGCGTCGGGCGACTCAAGCTCCTGATCCCGCACTTGCATGTGCTCATGCTCACTGTCTACGAGGACGACGACAGTGTCTTTCGCGCATTGAAGGCGGGGGCCAACGGCTACTTGGTTAAACGCGATGCGTCGGAGAAACTATTGCCCGCCCTGCAGGATATCCAGCATGGGGGCGCGCCAATGTCGGCCCACATCGCCCGCCAAGTCGTGCAATTTTTTCATCGGAGTGAGGCCCCGGCGGCCGAATCCGAACGCCTCTCGCCGCGTGAAACCGAAATCCTCGACCTGCTCGTGAAGGGATTGATCCTGAAGGAAGTGGCTGACCACCTCGGGATCGGCTTCGAAACTGTGCGGACGCACGTGAATCACATCTACATAAAGCTGCATGTCCGCAGCCGTGCTGAAGCGATCGTGAAATATATGCGGCGGCTTCCTGCGTAAGCCAGGCGTTTACGCGATCCTCGCCCCGTCAAACTGATGTTGCGCACCCGGTCGCGGCCCAGGCCGACACGTAAACGCCTGTTTGGTCTGATTTGAATCGGCAGTCGCATGGTAAAATGGGGGCGGGCTCTCGTTGTGCCCGGGTCTCACTCCACGAAAACACCGCGGATGTAGAAATAGGGCGGAATGTCGGTGGACGCGTGGATCCCGAATAACGAGCCGAAGCCCCCGGTCGACGGGGGCCGCCGCGCAAGGGCCGGGTGTGGTCGAAATCGATTCCGCCCTCGAAGCCCAGATGCCACTTCCCGACCATCCCGGTGGCGTAACCGCGGTCCCTCAGAAGCGAAGCGGGCGGCATCCGGCCTTCCTCGATCACCGGACCTTGGTTCGGATGACGGTCGTCGCGGGATGGATACATTCCGGTCATCAGCCCGGAGCGCGAGGGGATGCACACGCCGGCCGGCGCGTGCGCGTTGGTGAACCGCATGCCTTCGGAGGCGAGTCGGTCGAGGCGGGGTGTCGACAAGCCGGTCGCGCCGTAACTGCCCAGGTCGCCGTAAACGAGATCGTCCGCGACGATGACAAGGATGTTCCACGATCCTCCCTGGTCGGGACGGCGGTCGCTGCGGCTAGCGCGACGGAGACGGTCAACACGTGAATGTAGCGAAGAGGAGTGGGCGTGATCATACGGAAGCGCCTCCCGCGCCGGCGAGAAGGTGATCGTACGGCATCGAACCTCTCTCTGCGTGGTGGTGATCGCAATCGAGGGCCGTCAAGTGAGCCATGAGCGCGCCGTTTCGCGGCCGCGGCGATCCCATTTTTTAAGGGGATGCTTCGAACTGGGTGTGATCAAGCCAGTGCCCATCCCCTCAAAAGGGGATGTCCGGTATGATGTTCGACCGATAAGATCATTGGATTCCCAACAACCCCGCACTCCCTAATGAACCCGATTCCGTTCTCCTCTCAGCCGCCCTCTCCGGGGCGTCGTTCCTTCCTTAAGAACGGAGCCCTGCTGGCCGCCGCGTCTTCAGGGCTTCCCCTGCTTCGGGGCGCCGAAGGCCCGACGGCAAAGGCCGCGGAGGACGATTATGTCCGTCCCGTGCCGAGCACCAATCTACGGGTTGCTTGCATCGGCATCGGCGGCAAAGGCCGCAGTGACGTGATGGACCTCGCGAACTACGCCCACATCGTAGCGTTCGCCGACATCGACTTCGAACCTGGAAGCCGTGCCGCGCAAACCTTCAAACACTTCCCGGAGGTCCCTCGTTTCACGGACTACCGCGTTATGTTCGAGAAGATGGGCAAGGAGTTCGATGCTGTGACCATCTCCACGCCGGATCATTCTCATTTCCCGGCCGCCATGCTGGCGATGGCTCACGGCAAGCACGTCTTCGTGCAAAAGCCTTTGTCCAATTCGATTTGGGAATGCCGTCAGATGCTCCTTGCCGCGCGCAAGGCGAAGGTGGTTACCCAGATGGGCATTCAAGGTCACACCTTCGAGGGCCAGCGTTTGCTGAGGGAGTGGATCGAGGCGGGCTCGATTGGCGATGTCCACACCGTGCGCTATTGGACCAATCGTCCCATTTGGCCGCAACGGGCGAAGCTGATGTGGGAGCCGTCGGATCGTCCAGCAGGCCTGAATTGGGACGTGTGGCAGGGCACAGTCGCGACCGAGCGTCCGTTCAGTCGGGACCTCCATGCGTTCAAATGGCGCGGGGCGTGGGATTATGGTTGCGGGGCCTTGGGCGACATCGGCTGCCATCTTTTCGACGCCGTCTTTTGGGCGCTTGATCTCGACACGCCGGCTTTGGTCGAACCAATCGCGGCGTCGCCCTTCGACGAAAACTCGGCCCCTGCGCAGTCGATGCTGAAGTATCGATTCACGACGTCCCGTGGGCGTCCCCTTGCGAGACCGGTCGAGTTCGTCTGGTCCGATGGCAGCTTGCTTCCGCCCAGGCCCGTTGAGCTCGATGCCAATCGCACGCTCGATCCTCAGTTCGGTCAATTGATCCACGGGACGAACGGACAGATTTACTCGCCGGGTGGTTATTGCGAGACGCTCCGTTTGATCCCGGAGACGTCGATGCAGGCCTTCGCGGCCAACCGCCCGGCGAAGAAATATCCCCGTGTGGTGGGCGGACCGATCAAGGAGTGGATCGACGCGATCCAACAGGGTACCCAGCCGGGGGCGAACTTTGAGTATGCGGCAAAACTCACCGAGATCGTCTTGCTTGGAAACCTCGCCATCCGACTCGGCCGGCCCATTCAGTGGGACTCCGCAGCCTTGAAAGTAAAGGGTGCTCCCGAGGCCGATGCGCTCATCAAGCGCGAGTATCGACCGGGTTGGGAGTATTCAGCAACTTGAGTCACCTCGTTGAACGAGCCTGCTCAGCTCTAGCGGTGACTGAGTATGAGGCGACGGGAGCGAACGGCGCCCTTGCGGTCTCGCTAGACAAAACGAAACCGGCGGCCGGGCTGCCGGCCGCCGGTCGAGTTGGAACTACTTCGACTTCGCTTCCTAGAGTCGTTCGAAGATGAACGTGTGGGTCTGATCGGCGAGTTTGGCGACCAGAGGGAGGTCGTCGCGGCCGACGCTGTCGGTGTCGTGGTAGTTCTTCGCGTCGTCCCGGTAGGTGCGGGCGAAGGTGTTTGCGACCTTGGTGCCGGGCGTGTTCAAGCAAGGCTGAACGCTCCGCCGACAAAGTCGTGGGCCTTGCGCGCGGCGTCGTCACACACCAACGGGCCGACGGGAGGGAGGACATTCGGAAGCTGTGGTGACCTCGTCTTGCCAATTTCCCCGTCCTTCGCCCGCGCGAGTATGGCCTAACAGGCAAGACGCCACACTGGGAACCGCAGGCGAACCGTCGTAGCAGCTACGCCATGTTCAACTGCCTTGTTCGCCTAGCCCGGGTTGAGTGAGCACGCGTCTCCCACCGTGGCGCACCAGTTCTGGGGGCGTGTGCATGATCCGGACCGGCATCTGCAACGCTTGGGGTGGTTACCGCGGAGGCGAAGTGTCTCGGAGTACCGCAAGGTGCTAAGGGTGAAGGGTGGCTTGAAGACGCCTGATGAGGTTTCGGGGCAGTAGTGTAGCGTTTTCGGTAGAGCCGGGCGCAAAAAAGCGCTAACCCTCGCGGATTAGCGCTTTAATGTAAGATGGCGTCCCCACGGGGATTCGAACCCCGGTTCTCACCGTGAAAGGGTGGTGTCCTAACCGGGCTAGACGATGGGGACGCAAAGAACGAAAGAGGGCGGAACGTAGGTGGTCGCGCGGTTCGCGCAAGGCAAAAATCCATCCGTTTTGCCAGCGGGTGGCGCCTCGGATCAGGACGCTACCGCAGCCATGCCGCGAGGCTGCTTCGGAGCCTGGCCCGGGCGCGGGCGAGGCGGGACTCGATCGCTTTAGCCGTGGTGCCGGCGATCGCCGCAATCTCGGCGTGGCTCAGATTCTCGTACTCGGCGAGCACCAGCGCTTCCCGGAGGTCCGGGGGCAGGGAGGCAATGGCCGCCTGGACCGCCTGTGCGCGTTCGATACGTTCGGCCTGATCGGCTCCGTCTCCCGTCGAACCCGGCATCTCGGTCCACTCCTCGAGGGCGACTTCGGGTCGCCGCCGCCACCAGCGGAGTCGGTTGCGCGCGAGATTGACGGCGATGGCGAAGATCCAGGGACGGAACGGGGCGTCGTCACGAAAGCGCGAACGTTGTTCCCAAAGGCGTACAAACGTTTCCTGCGCGAGTTCGTCCGCGTCCCGGGTGTTGAGCACGATCCGCCCGATCACGGCTTTGACCGGACGCTCCCAGCGCCCCATCAGTTCGCCCAACGCCGTTTCGTCGCCGGCATGCACACGCGCCATGAGCCGCGAATCGTCGTCGGTGGTTGCGGCCGCGTCGGCGGGAGGCGCCATGGTTCAGGGATGACGGTGGTGAAGACCCAGATCCGGCGGTGCGACGTGGTCGAAATCCTTGATCTTGGGCAGGACCATCGCGAGGTAACGCTTCCCGGCCTCGGGCGACATTTCGGCGGCGCATCGACGTACGTGGGTCGCGATGGCGGACTCGCAGACGAGGCGCAACGACTGTACCTCCCGATCAGCCGCGGCGATGTCGGCGGGCGAGGCCTGGGCAGCCTTCAGCGTTCTCAGGGTGCGCGTGGCGTCCTGAATCGCCCGGCAATGTTCTTCGCAAATCAGGGAATAGTCGTCGTGCAGCTTCTTGATCGCCGCGAACTGGGCATCGGTCAGGCCAAAGTCGACGCGAAGCCATTCCATCGCGTCCTCCTGGGCGAGCGCGGCCTGGACGGTGCGACTGCTGCCGGTGCGGTAGGCGATGCCCGCCGTGATGGTGGCGGCCAGCGCGAGTGCGGCGAGCGTGACGACGAGGTGTTTCATCGGTCAGGGACGGGTAAGCGCGAGGACCCGCGGATCAAGTTCGACGAGGTAGGCAATCACCCGGCGCTCACGTTCGGCCTCGAGGCGGGCCGCGGCGGCCGCGCGGCCGCCCCAGCCGGCGATGACCAAGGTGACGCCGGCGACGAGCAGCCATGCGCCGGCATGGGCGCGAAGGTAGGCGCCCCAGGAGGCCGGCGTGGTCCGGCGCAGGCGCTGCCAAACCTGGGGGCGAAAGGCGGGATCGGGCGGCGGGTTCACCCGCCAGGCGGACAAAACCGGTCCGAGGGGGTCTTGAGGCGTAGGATTCATGGTGTCTCTGCACACTATAACCCCGCCGCGAAGAAATCCCTCAAAAATTTCGAGGGATTTCCGGTCCTGCGGTGTAAAGCCCTGTGAACTCTCCTTTCACTATGCTGATCAAATCCATCCTCCCCGCCGTGTTTGCCGCGGCGTTCCTCCTCTCCGGTGCCAGCCTCACGGCCCAATCCGGGCACGGTCACGATCATGGCAAGGCCAAGGCTGAAGCGGCGGCCGGCAAACTCGTCCCGGCGGCCGACGTCGATGCGGCCTGGCTGGAAAAGGCGCGCAAGGCCTACCCGCTCAATGCCTGCCTCACGTCCGACGAAAAGCTCGGCAGCATGGGCAAGCCGTCGGAGTGGGTGTATCGCGTGTCGGGCAAAGCGGACCGCCTCGTGGTCTTCTGCTGCGAGGGATGTGGCGATGACTTTCTGAAGGAGCCCGCGACGTACATCGCGAAGCTCGACCAGGCTGTCGCAGCCAAGGCGGGCAAGTAACCTCTTGGCGTGCCGCCGGCCCGCTTCGTCATGCGTATCCACGGAACCTTGCTCTTGCTCTGGGCGGCTTCGGGCCTGCCGGCCACCGCCGGCGCGGCGGAGCCGGCTGAGGCGCAGCACGCGCTGCTGCAGGCGGTGGCGGAGGCGCCGCTGCTCAAGGCGGCCGCGCACCGCGCCGATGCGGCGCAGGCGCGCGTGGCCTCGTCCGGGCGGCTGCCGGACCCGGAGGTGGAGGGAATGGCGTCGCGGATGAACGGTCCGATGGGCGAGCGCGCGACCATGTATGAATTGAACGTGCGCCAGCCGCTCCCGCGGCGCGGTGAGCGCGCGGCGGACCGTGAGCGGGCGGTCGCAGGCGTGTCCATGGCGCAGGCGGACTATGCGCTCATGGCGGGCGAACTGGCGGCCGACACGGCGATGGCCCTGGCCTAGGGCGAAGCCGCGACGGAACGTATCCGGCTCCTGACTACGCAGGTTGGCCGGTTGCAGGCGGTATTACGCGCCATGGAAATCCGTCTTGGTGCGGGATCGGACGTCCGTCTCGCCGACCGCCTGACGGTCGAAACTCGGCTCGCGTCGATGACGGTGATGATCGAGCAGGAACGCACGATGGCGGAGGACGCACTGGCTGCAGCCCGGGGACGCCTGGGCCTTCCGCCCGGAGCGCCGTTGCCGCCGTTTGCGGTGCCGTCGGTCGACGACGTGGCGGAAGTCGATGTAGCTGCCATCCGCCTCGCATCGGCGCGTGCGGACGAAGCGACCGCGATGGCAAAGATGGCCCGGGCCGGCGCACGGCCCATGACGGCGGTCGGGCTGCGGCTGGAACGCGAGCGCACGGCCATGGGCGACGAGGACATCGTTGGCGTGGCCTTCATGTCCGAGATTCCCTGGCGCAGCCGGCAGTATGCCGCGGCCGAAGCGCGGGCGGCCGAGGCTGATCGAAGTGCGGCGGAAGCCGAGGGCCAGTCAGCGCAGTTTCGGATTCGATCGACGCTGACCCGGGTCGAGCGGGCGGAGCGCCTGGCCGAGACAGCGCACCGGCTCGGATCGGAAACCCTGGCGCGGCTCGAGACCGAGTACGACACGCTCGTGAGGACGGCCGGCGTGGGCGGCACGGGCGACTCCACGGTGCTGCAGCTCGTCGAGCTGCTCGAACAAGCCACCGACACCCGGCTCCAGCTGATCCAAGCCGATCTCACGGTCCGGATCGCGCGGGCCGAACTGTGGCGCTACGTGCCGGCTGACCGCTTTTTCCATCCCTCTATCCCTGTTTCACCATGATCAAATCCCTCTTTGTTTTTGCCGGCACCTTTGCCGCGGGAGCGCTCGCCGCGCTCGTGGTTCGCGCGGCGCTGTTTTCTCCGGAGGCCGACGCGACGGCCGCTGCGGCCCACGGCGGCGATTACGTCCCGATGGTGACCAACGCGGCGGCGACCGGCGAGCATGCCGGTCACGGGCACGGCACCCCGGCAGCGGCGTCTCCCGTGAATGTCGCGGCGCCCTCCGCCGGTCAGCCCGTCAACACCGTGTGCGCCATCTGCGGCATGGACGTCGACCCCCGCCTTCCGACGGCCGAGTATCAGGGCAAAGTCATTGGCTTCGGTTGCCGGATGTGCCCGCCGAAGTTCAAGGCGGAGCCGGACCGTTACGGCCCCGTCTACCTCAAGAACGAAGTCGTCAAACGCTGAACCGCCATGCGTCCGCCTCCGCTCCTTCTCATCGGTCTCGCCGGCCTGCTCGTGGGTGGCGGAGCCGTGGCGCTGTTGCCGCGCAACATCCTCTTCGTGACGCCTGTGGCCGGACAGGAGAACGCGGCCGGTCCAACGGGTGAGCGTTGGGCCTGTCCGATGATGGACTTCATCGGAAACCGTCCGGGCGACTGCCCGGTCTGCGGCATGCAGATGACGCGGGTGACGGCGGGAGAACTTACGCGGGAGCAGCAACGCCGCATGGACGTGCAGCTCGCGACGGTGACGTCGGGCCCGGCGCGCGCGGGTGCGGGCCTACGGCGCGGTGCGCTACGATGACCGCACGCTCCAGGTTGTGATCCCGCGGGTCGGTGGGCGCGTGGTGAAGCGGCATGAGGCGGCGCGCCATCCCGGGACTCTGATCGAGGCGGGGGCGCCGGTGGTGGACCTGTACAGCCCCGAGGCGTATGCGGCGCAGGCGGAGCTCGCCGCCGCTGTGAAACTCGGAGACCAGTCCGCCATCCGTGCACTCGCGCAGCGCTTTGCGCGCTGGAACCTGCCGGCCGTTGCCGATGCAGTGATTGCGGGTGGTGATCCCGTGGATACGATTACGATCACCACGCCGTTCGCCGGTCGGGTCGTGCTCGCGCTGGAGGGCGAGGCGATGACCAGCGCGCTGCCGCAGGTCGGGCAGGAAGTGATGGCCGACGCCCCGCTGCTTCGTCTGGTGGATCCCGCGGCCTACATGGTGGTCATCCATGTCCCGGAAACCCGGGCACACTGGTTGCGGGTGGGGCAGCCGGTGCGGCTGGCGTCGGATGACGCCGGTGAACTGCCGGACGTGCAGGCGAGTGTCGCGTGGGTGGCGCCCGAACTGAATTTGGAGATCCGTACCCGGGAAGTGCACCTGCACTTGCGGGACCCGGCGGGCCGCCTGCTGCCGGGCAGCCTGGTGGAGGCGCGCATTGAGGCCGTGCTGGCGGGCGACGCCACGGCGGCCGATCCCTCGCAACCGGAGACGTGGGGCACCTTCACGCTGGTCCCGAAGACGGCGGTGCTTTCCACCGGCGTCCGGCATGTGGCCTGGCGCCTCGCGGAGCGGCAGCGCGACGGCCGGGCCCGGTTCGAGCTCGCCGCGCTCGCTCTTGGTCCCCGGATCGAGGACGAGTCGGGCAATGACCTTTACGTGGTGCGCGCCGGGCTCGCGCCGGGTGACGAGGTGGCGACACAAGGTGCGTTCCTGATCGATAGTCAGGCCCAGCTTGCCGGTACGCCGAGCCTGCTTTTCCCGCTCGGAGCCACGGCGCCGGCACCGGCGCATCAACATTGACGGCGGAGTTTCGCTCCGAGCCGAGTTCCCCTTCCACGGTCGTTCTTCTTGTCCCGCACGGACGGTGCGCGACGTTCGCATGCTCTCCTTCTTCATCCGCAACTCCTTTCTGACTCTCGCTGCCGCCTTGGGCCTGGCTGTCGCCGGGCTGTGGGCGTGGCGCCAGGTGCCGGTCGATGCGATTCCCGACCTGAGCGACAACCAGGTGATCGTCTGGGCCGAATGGCCGGGCAAGAGTCCGCAAGACATGGACCAGCAGGTCACCGCGCGTCTCGCGCGCGAACTCCAGGGCCTGCCCGGGGTGCAGACGGTGCGCGGCATGTCGCTCTATGGGGCAAGTTACCTGTACGTGATTTTCGAGGAGAACCGGGACTTGTATGAGTGCCGGACCCGGGTGCTGGAGCGCCTCTCGCAGCTTTCCGGGCTGCTGCCAGCCGGAGTGAACGCCCGCCTCGGACCGGATGCGACGGCCATGGGTCAGGTCTATGCGTTCACGCTGCAGGGGCCGCGCGATCTGGAGAGCAAGCGCTACCTGTTGGACCAGGTGGTTGTGCCCGCGCTCCGGGCGGTGCCGGGCGTGGCGGAAGTGGCGCCGGCGGGCGGGGTCGTGCGCGAGTACCAGATCGACGTGGATCCCAATCGCCTCGAGGAGCAGGGCATCACGGTGGACATGCTGATGATGGCGGTGCAGTCGGCCGGTCGTGATGTCGGCGCGATGAGCGTGGAGCAGAGCGGCGTCGAGACAATGATTCGCGGAGTCGGCTTCCTGCGTTCGGTCGAGGATGTGGAGAACATTGTCATTCGTGGCGACCGATTGAAGGGCGCGGGTCTGCGCCTCGGCGACATTGCGGAGGTGCGTCTGGGCGGGCAGTTCCGGCAGGGACTGCTGGCGGATGGCTATCAGGAACACGTGGGCGCAATCATCGGCATGCGGGTCCAGGAAGATCCGAAGACGGTGATCAATGCGGTCAAGCGGCGCCTGGCCGACCTGGGTCCGACGTTTACCGCGGAGTCGTTGACGGTTGTTCCCTTCTACGACCGTTCCCAGCTGATCCGTGAGACCACCGCCACGGTGACCAACACCCTGCAGGAGGCCGTGATCACCACGGTCATCGTGGTGGTCGCCTTTTTGCTGCACGTGCGCGCCAGTCTGGCGGTGGCGGTGAGTCTGCCCTTGGGCATGCTCTTCACGTTCCTCGTCATGCATCTCGCCGGGGTCGGGGCCAACATCATGAGCCTCGCGGGCATCGCGATCGCGATCGGGGTGATGGTGGATTTCGGCATCATCATGACGGAGAACATCACGCAGCACCTGGTCGATTTGCAGGCCCGCTGCCGGAGGGAAGGTCGGCCGATGCCGGTGTCTCCGTTCGATGCTGAGATCATCGACACGGTGGTGCAGGGGGCGCAGGAAGTTGCCCGGCCCCTGCTCACCTCGGCCGCGACCACGGTCATCGGTTTCCTGCCGATCTTTGCGTTGACCGATCAGGCGGGGCGGCTGTTTGAGCCGCTCGCGCTGACCAAGTCGCTCGCAATCAGCGGGGCAGTCTTGTTTGGCACGCTGTTGGTGCCGGTGCTGTGTCGCCTGTTGCTGCCGCCTTGGCAGGTCCGCCGGACGGTGCTGGTGGCGCTCACGGGAGTCGGAGCGGGCGTCGCGTTCGGTTGGTTCTGGCGCGACGGATGGTCGCTGCCGATGGATCATGGCCGATGGGTGCTGACCGTGCCTGGCTGGCTGTTTGCGCCGCTCTTCGCGCTGCTCGTGGGCTCGGTCGTGTGGCGGATCGGCCGGGAGCGACTCGTCAACTACGAGGAGAATCCGATGAGCCGGGGGATTCACGTCGCCTATGAATGGGCGTACGTGCGCATCCTGCGGCACAAGGTCGCGTTCACCCTGGTGATCGCGGCGATGGCGGGTGGTGGCTACCTGCTCGGCGCCGGCTGGCCCACGCTCAGCTGGCCGCTGCGCCAGGTGTTCGCCGCCGCCGGGGCTGATTTCTCCGCCACCACGCTTGATCGGGCGATGACGCGTTGGTTTCCCGGGGTGGGCTCCAGTTTTCTGCCCCCGTTGGACGAGGGCAGCCTGCTGTTCATGCCCTCGATCCCGGCGACCGGCGGCCTGGGAGAAACCCAGCGGTTGATGCTGGCCCAGAACCGGCAGATCGAAGCGATCCCCGAGGTGGCGGGTGTCATGGGCAAGATGGGGCGGGCCGAGACCGCCCTGGATCCGGCCCCGATCGGAATGATCGAAACCGTGGTGCTGCTGAAGCCTTATGCCGAATGGCCGGCCCACGAGATCACGCGCGCCGACGGGAGCGTGGAGGTGCGGCCGCGCACGCTCGACGAAGTGCGGGCAGCGTTGGCGGCCATCAGCGACATCCCCGGTGCGGCCCCGAGCTGGCTGCAGCCGATCGAGACCCGGGTGGTGATGCTCTCGACCGGCATTCGCAGCCTGATCGCGCTGCAGGTGCTGGGTGACGACACCGATGCCCTGGAACGATTCGCCGAGCGGGCCGAGAAGGTCATCCAGCCGACCCCGGGTGCCGTGGACGTGCAGATGCAGCGTGAGGGAGGCAAACCCTATGCCGAGATCCGCCTCGATCCGGCCCGTCTGGCCCGGTTTGGCCTGACCAGCGAACAGGTCATGCGCACGGTGGAAGTGGCGCTGGGCGGCATGGCGGTGACGTACTCCGTGGAGGGTGCTCTGCGTTACCCGGTGCGCATTCGTTATGCGCGGGAGCGGCGTGACGATCCCGATGAACTCCTGCAAGTCCAGGTGGCGGTGACCGAAGGCCACGGTGCGATTCCGCTCGCCAGTCTGCTGGCCGTTCCGCGGGTCCATACGCTGGAGTTTACCGCCGACGATCCCGGCGCCGCGGCATTCCTGACCGAGCTGACGCTGTCGGAACAGCGCAATTATGTCGTGCTGGACGAGCGGCGGGCCGAGCTCACCGTGCCGGCAGGCGATCCGGTTCCGGCTGCGGTGGCCGCGGCGGCGGCGTCCGGCCGGCTGCGGTTGGCAGGGGAACGTCCGAGCGAAGCCGGGCTGACCTACACCATCGGACCGATGGCGATCCGCTCGGAGGGAGGCAAACGCACGCAGTACGTGCTGCTGAATGCCCGCGGGCGCGGCGAGGTGGAGGTCGTGCGCGATGCCGACGTCCGGCTGCGGGCGGCGCTGGCGGACGG
This sequence comes from uncultured Opitutus sp., assembly GCA_964476565.1. Classification (GTDB taxonomy): domain Bacteria; phylum Verrucomicrobiota; class Verrucomicrobiia; order Opitutales; family Opitutaceae; genus CAMAXB01. Next base: position 56,632 of record CAYZBG010000014.1, on the reverse strand, counting down.
AACCCTCGAACTTCCCCCGGGGGCGACCTACCGCTGGGTTGGTCGTTACGAGCAGAAGCTGAAGGCGGACGAAACCCTGCGCGGGATCATCGCCGTTTCGGGACTGGTGATGGTCGTGCTGATCTACGTTGGCACGCGCTCGTGGCTGATCACCGCGATCATCCTGCTCTGTAATGCCGTGGTCACTACGGCGGGCGGTTTCCTGTTTGTGTGGCTCTGGGATGTCGAGATGACCACGGCGGTGGTCGTGGGTTTTCTCGTGCTGCTGGGCGTGATGTTCAATGACGGCATCCTGCTCGGAACCTACCTCCAGGGGCAGTTCAAGACCCACCCTGGCACGGTCGAGGAGGTCAACCGGCGGGTGTTTCTCGCCGGGTTGCGCCGCCGCCGGCCGGCCGTGATGACGAACATGACCACGCTACTGTCACTTATCCCGGTGCTGTGGTCCACGGGCCGGGGATCGGAGCTGATGGTGCCGATGATCCTGCCGGTGGTCGGTGGAATGATCTTCGACCTCGTGTCGTTGTTCTCCGTGCCCGTCTTCTTCACCTGGTACTGGGAGCGACGACTGGCGCGGGAGGCGCGCGTGCGGCCGGAGGAGCCGGTGCGGAGTGGCACCTAGAATTTGGGCGGATGGGCCCGTCGGCGTTGCGTGGCACCGGAGCGGTTGACCTTCGGACGTTGGTCCATGGCGGGGAGGGAGTGGAGCGGATGAGCGCGGTCGGAGGCGGCGGCTTTGGGGAAGGCGGATGCCGGCTGGGCGGTGGCGCCGGGGCGATCGGGGTTGGGAGTGGGATGATGAGTTTTCATGGCGGAGGGACTCCTCATTGTCGCATTTTCCCACGGATGCGCGCGGCCGGCGCTGCGTTTCCGGGTGTTTTTGGGGCGTTTCTTGCGGTGGCATCCTTGCCGCTGTTATCCACTTGCGCTCTTTCCCTCTGGTATACCCGGCCCGGTGTGCGAACATGGCCCCGTGAACGCCCCACTCCCGGAGAACGAGGCCCGCCGACTGGCTGCGCTGAGCGAGTTCGCCATCGTTGACACGGCGCCGGAGGCGGAGTTCGACGACATCGCCGATCTTGCGGCGCAGATCTGCGAGACGCCGATCGCGTTGATCAGCCTCGTCGATTCCTCCCGCCAGTGGTTCAAGGCGAAGGTGGGGCTGACCGTTTCGGAGACGCCGCGCGACCATGCCTTCTGCGCCCATGCAATCCAGCGTCCGGCAGAGAACCTCATTGTGCCGGATGCCACCCTCGATCCTCGCTTCAACACCAACCCCTTTGTGGTCGGCGAACCAGGAATCCGTTTCTATGCCGGGTCTCCACTCGTGACGCCGGATGGAGAGGCGTTGGGCACGCTTTGTGTGATCGATCGCCAGCCCCGGCAGCTTCGTCCCGAGCAGCTGCGGGCGCTGAACGTGCTCAGCCGCCACGTCATGACCCAGCTGCAATTGCGCCGGCAATTGCGCGAGCAGCGGCGGGTGGAGGCGGCCCTGCGAGAGAGCGAGACCAGCCTCTCGCGGGCCCAGGCGATCGCGCATCTGGGCAGTTGGACGCACGACCTGACTGAAGGTAGCCTGGCGTGGTCGGATGAAATCTACCGCATCTTCGGGTGCGAGCCGGGCTCATTCGTACCGACGTTTGCGGAGTTCATTGCGCGGGTGCACCCCGACGACCGAGCCCGGTTGGCCGAGGCCCGGGCTCGGATGCTCGAGACGGGCGGAGCGCTGGCCATCGAGCATCGCATCATGCGGCCGGATGGGTCGCTGCGCTGGGTGGAGCAACGGGGACGAACGGTGGTCGATGACGCCGGTCACGCCGTCCAGATCGTGGGCACCACGCTCGATATCACCGCCCGCAAGCAGGCGGAGCTGAAACTGCGGGCAAGTGAGGAGCGCTTCCAACTCGTGGTGAGCGGCTCGACGGCTGCGATCTGGGACTGGAACCGCGAAACGGACGAATGCTATTTTTCGCCGCGTTTTCTCGAGTTGGTGGGCTTTGCCCCCGGCGAATTCGCGACCACCGCGAACGCGTTCTTCAACCAGGTGCACCCGGACGATCTTGGTCGCGTCAAGCAGGCGCTCGCGGCGCACTTTTCGCCGGACCGCGTTCCGTACCGCGTCGAGTACCGGTTGCGCCGCAAGGCAGGCGATTATGTCTGGGTCAGTGCCACCGGCCAGGCGTTGTACGACACCGCGGGCATCGCCTGCCGCATGGTGGGGGGCCTGATCGACATTTCGGAGCGAAAGCTGGCGGACGAGAAGGTGCGCGAGCAGGCCGCGCTGATCGATGATGCGCGGGACGCGATCATGGTGTGCGACCTGGCCCACCGAATCACGTTCTGGAGCCGCGGCGCGGAACGGCTCTACGGCTGGACGGCCGACGAGGCGAAGGGTCGGCTGTTGGAAACCCTGTTCAAAGTGGACCCCGCCCGTCTGGCCGAAGCCGACCATACCGTGCGCGAGCACGGGGCGTGGACGGGCGAGCTGCGCAAGGTGGCGAAGACTCTGCGGGTGCTCACCGTCGATGCGCGTTGGACGCTGCTGCGCGACGAACGAGGAGAGGCGCGATCCCTGCTGCTCATCGACACCGATGCGACCGAACGGAAACGCCTGGAGGAACAGTTCCTGCGCGCCCAGCGCATGGGAAGCCTGGGCACGCTTGCCGGGGGCATTGCCCACGATCTGAACAATCTGCTGGCGCCCATCACCATGGGGGTGGACCTCCTGAAGCATCTGGAGCCCGGGGATTCGCCCGAGGAGATCCTGTCCACCATCGAGCGCAGCGCCCGCCGGGGCGCCGAACTCGTCAAGCAGGTGCTCTCCTTTGCGCGGGGCGTCGAGGGGGCGCGGGTTTCGGTGCACTTCGGTCATCTCCTGCGCGAGCTGCGGGCAATCGTATCGAACACCTTTCCGAAGAACGTGCAGATGGACGTGCAGGTGCAGTCGGATCTGTGGCTGGTGGCGGGCGACCCGACCCAGCTGCAGCAGGTCCTGCTCAATCTATGTGTGAATGCGCGCGACGCGATGCCCGGCGGCGGCACCATCAGTCTGAAGGCAGGCAACCTCGTGCTCGACGCGCAGTATTCGGCGATGAACCGGCAGGTCAGTCCCGGCCGTTACGTCGAGCTGCAGGTGTCCGACACCGGCATGGGCATACCGCCGGAGATCATCGATCGCATCTTCGAGCCCTTTTTCACCACCAAGGACGTGGGCCAGGGGACCGGGCTCGGTCTCTCCACGGCCATCGGCATCGTACGGTCGCACGGCGGCTTCATGAATGTCGCGAGCGAGCCGAAACGCGGGGCGACCTTCAAGATCTACCTGCCGGCGCTTGAGGCGCATGACGACTTGGCCGGTGGCGAATCCGAGCGGGTGGAAGATCTGCCCCGCGGACAGGGGCAACTCGTGCTGGTGGTCGACGACGAACCGTCGATCGTGGAGATCACGCGCCAGACTTTGCAGAGCCACGGGTATCGCGTCGTGACGGCGGAAGACGGGGCCCAGGCAGTGGGCATCTATGCCCTGCATCGGGACGAGATCGCGCTGGTGCTCACCGACATGATGATGCCGGTAATGGATGGCTCGGCCTTGATCTCGGCGCTGCGCCGCCTCGATCCCAAGGTGTGCATCGTGGCGGTGAGCGGGTACGCTGGCAAATCCGGCAAGGCGCAGGCGGCCCAGGAAGGCGTGAAGTTTTTCCTTACCAAGCCCTTCACCGCGGCATCGATGCTCACAACCTTGCGTGATGCCCTGACCGAGCGCGAAGCGGCGTCGCGCAGGTAACGGCGTCAGTTTCCTCAGGACAAGACGTGGCGCAGCAGCCGGTCGTGCACCGCAGTGGCGGGCAGAGGTTCGGCGTCGGTTCCAGTGCCGATAAGCACGGGCCATTCGTCGGTGCTCGCGGGGCAGGTGCCGTGGGAACCGCGGACGAGGGACGCATCGAGAGGAATCACGTTCATCAGCGTGCGAAAACCGAGCTTCTTGCGCAGCAGTTTGAGGCCGAGACGCAGCCGCGGCAGGCTCAGTTCCGGATCAAGAAACAGCTCGACGGGATCGTAGCCGTACTTGCGATGGATGTCGACGCAGCGCGCGAAATCCGGCGCCTTCCGGTCGTCCTCCCAGTAGTAGTAGGTGAACCAGGCGTTCTCGTCGGAGAACGCGATCAGGTCGCCGGAGCGCGTATGATCGAGTCCGGCGGTGCGCCGGTCATCGTCGGCCAGCACCCGGGCGATGCCCTCGGTTGATTCGAGCAGCGTACGCACCTCTCCACGGATCGACGGGTCATTGACGTACACGTGCGCGATCTGATGATCCGCGATGGCGAAAGCACGGCTCGCCCCGCAGTCGAGCAGCTCGAGCCCAAGTTCGTCCTTCACGGTGAGCCAGCCCCGGGCGCGGAACAGCCGGTTGAGGGCGATCGTGCGGTTGACCCGTGTGATGCCGTATTCGGACAGGATCAAGGTCTTGACGCCGCGGGCCGCGTAGAAGCCCAGCAGGTCGCCGACCACGCCGTCGATGGCGCGGAAGTCCTCCCGTAGCCGCGGATCATCGGGACCGAGGCGCTGGAGGTTGTAGTCCAGATGCGGCAGATACACGAGGGAGAGGTCGGGGCGCTGCCGTTCCTCGATCCAGCGGGCGGAATCGGCGATCCAGCGGGAGGAGGCGAGGCCGGCCGTCGGGCCCCAGAAGGCGGGAAAGGGGAAGGGGCCGAGGTCGCGTTTGATGGCGTCGCGGATTCCGAGCGGGTGGCTGTAGACGTCGAAGACCTTGCGTCCGTCGGCCGGGTACATCGGCCGCGGAGTGATCGACCAGTCGGCGGTGGAGTACATGTTGTACCACCAAAACAGCTTGGCGCAGGTGAAGCCCGGACGGGCGTCGCGGGCCCGCTCCCAGAGCTTCCGGCCGGACACGACGTGATTCGACTGCTTCCAGAAATGATGTTCGGCGAGCGTGCGGTCGTACCAACCGTTGGCGACGCACCCGTGCCCGGAGGGGGGGAGGCCGGTCAGGTAGGTGCTCTGGGCGGTGCAGGTGACGGCTGGCAGGACCGGGCGGATGCGGGTCAATCCACCGGCGGAGACCGCGGCGGCCAGGTGCGGTGTATCGGGCCCAATGATACGCGGGGTCAGGCCGACGACATTGAGGATGGCGGTGCGGTCAGCCATGGCCGAATCGGGCGCGCAGGGTGTCGAGGGCGGCGTCGACCTCGGCGGCGTCCATGGAGTGAACATCGAGGCGCTCGCCCGGGGCGCGGATCATCGGAATCGTCAGCCTGCCGCCCAGGTGTTCCCGGAACTCCTCGAGGCCGTCGAGGATCAGGCGCCGCCCGTGGACACCCCGCTGTTCGAGGGCAGGGTGGTACAGGCGGAAGCCGAGGCCGTTCAGGACGCGCAGCACACGCTCGGCGGTCGGCGCGGCCAGCAGGCCGATGCGCACGGCGTAGAGCAGGTCGAGCGCGAGGCCGATGGCGACGGCTTCGCCGTGGGTGACGGCGAAATCGGTCATCTGTTCCAGCTTGTGCGCCGCCCAGTGACCGAAGTCCAGTGGACGGGCCGAACCCTTTTCGAACGGATCGCCGGCGGTGGCGATGTGTTCGAGATGGTGGCGGGCACTGGCCCGCACGACGGACTCAAGCGCGTCCGGTTCGAAGGCGGCCAGGGCGTCGAGACGGGCCTCGATGGTGTCAAAGAAGCGGGCGTCGCGGATCAGCGCGACCTTGACCGCTTCCGCGAGACCGGCGCGCCGTTCGCGCGGAGGGAGGGAATGCAGGAACAGGGCGTCGTTGATCACCGCGTGCGGCACCACGAAGGATCCCAGCCAGTTCTTTTTCCCGAAATAATTGATGCCATTCTTTACGCCGATGCCGCCGTCGGCCTGGCTCAGGCTGGTCGTGGGCAGGCGCACCAGCGGAATGCCGCGGTGCGCGGTGGCGGCCCCGAAGCCGACCATGTCGAGCACGGCACCGCCGCCGATCACGACGACATACGAATGCCGGCAAAGCCGGGCGGCTTCGATCACCGACCAGACTTTCTCCAGCTGGCGGAAATCGTTTTTGACTCCTTCGCCGCCGGGAACGCGGTGGGGCCTTCCTTCCAGGCGGGCGGTTTGGGGATGCGCCTCGAACCAGGCGACAATGTCGGCCGGCAACTGCGGAAACGCCGGCTCAAGACCGCCATCCCAGAAGACCAGCACGCGCGGGACCACCCCTTCGTCGCGGCGGGTGAGCACCTCGCTGAGCAGGGGGTTCTCCGCTGCAAAAACATTGCGGCTGAAGAGCAGACGCAGGTCCTGCTGGATGACAATCGGGAGCGAGAAGAGGTCGGCGCGGGCTTCCATGCGGGCGGGTGGGCGGCGGGAAAGGTCCGACTGAACCACGAACGCGCGCGAATGCACACGAATTTTCCGGCAACCTCGGCGTGGGGCGGCCGGCGGTGGGCCGCATGCCCGCCTCAGGTGGAGGCGGCGAGGCGTTGGGCGAAGCGGCCGAGCGGGATCGCGGCCGCGCAGGCGAGGGCCATCGGCCATGCGCCGACGGCGAGCAGGACCGTCGCGTCGACCAGCGGAATGAAGGCGAGCAGGCGTCCGACCCAGCGGCCCAGCCGAGCGGCGGGGGCGCCCGGCTTGTACTCGGCGCGGGCGAGCAGGGTCACGGTGACAATGTAGGCAGAGAGCAGGCTGACCCAGGTGAGCAACGCGGGGGTGAAGCCGTGCCCGGGCAGGGAGGCGACGGTCAGTCCGAGGAAGGCGCGGCAGCCGGCCATGAGGAGGACGGAGCCGGCCCAGCGTTTGTGCAGCCAGTCATAACCGACAATGACGGCCACCAGCGCGCCGGCCCAGGCGGCGGAGGCGCCCAGGGCGAACACGAAGATCGCAAATCCGGCGGCGAGCTGGCCGGCCCCGACGAGCGCGGCCGTGGTCCGTGAGACGATGCCGGAGGGCAGGGCGCGTTCCGGGCGGTGGCGGCGGTCGAAGGCGAGATCGGCCACGTCGTTGAGCGTGGTGCCGCCGGCGTAGGCGAGCGTGGCGGCGAGGGTGGCAAGCAACCACGACACGGCGGCGGGCCAGGTGTATCCAGCGGCGGACGACAGGACGAGGGCGGCGAGAACGTTGCTCCAGACGGAGGGGAAGTTGCCGGCGCGGGCCAGATCGAACCAGGCGCGGGCGGCGGACCGGGCGGGGCGGCTCATGCTCCGGCGGCCGCGGCGGCGCGGGTGGCGCGGGCGGGGTGGGCGAGGCCGCGCCGGGATAGTTCGCCAAGCGACCACGCGTATTCGCGTACGAGTTGATCCTCGATGCCGAGGCGCAGCGCCGGAGGCAGGACTTCCCAGGTGTAAGTTTCCATCTCGAGGTGGGTGCAGGCCCCGGGGTGGGCGGCCAGCCAGTCGAGGGCGCCGAGCAGGTGGTCGCGCGTGTCGGCGAACGGCGCGCCTGGGCTGGCGTGCAGCGGCACGTGAAAGTGAACGCGCCACTCTTCGTCGTCGCGGATGGCGCCGGAGTCGGCGAGGGCGTCGGGAAGGTCCGTGTAGCGGCGGAAGACCTCGCCCGTGCCGGTGCGGCCCGCGACCACCTGATGAAGGTAAACCGGTTCCACAAAGGCGCGGAGAGCCTCGCGGGCGGCGGCGTCGGGCCGGACGCGCAGGGCAGAACTGAGGTGGAGTTTGCTCAGGCGGATTCCTGCCGCGGCAAGATGGTCGAGGGCGGCCGGCGCCGATTCGAATTCGACCGCGAGGTGGCAGCAGTCGTAGTTGACGCCTACATACCGGCGCCAGCGGGCGGCCGAGGGATCGGCGGCGGCCCAGGCCGCGAAGAACGCGACCGTCTCGGCAGTCGTTTCCAGTACGCACATCGGCTCGGGTTCCAGGCCGAGGTGGAGGTCGAGGCCGGTGCGCTCGCACAGGCGTTCGAGATGCCGGGCGCAGGCCGACAGGTTGGCGTAACAGGCGTGCGCGTGGCCGGCCGGGCGCGCGAAACCTTTGAACGAGACCGGGACGGTGCTGACGCTGCCGGCCACGCCCTCGGGCAGGAGTTGCGCGAGAAGATCAAAAAGACCGTTGGTGTAGGCGAGACGCTCGGGCGTCGACCAATCCGGCGCATAGACCTGCTCTTTCACACGCGTCCCGTGAAAGGAGCCGTACGGAAAGCCGTTGATCGTGAAAACGTAGCTGTTGCGAGCGTCGAGCCAGCGGCGGAAGGCGTCGAGGGTGTCCGGGCGGGCGAGTTCGGCTGCGGCGGCCGCGCCGAGACGCAGGCCGATCGCGTAGGGCTCGTCGGGCGCGATGCGCCGCCGGACGGCGTCGGTGTGTGTTTCGAGCGCAGCGAACGTCTCCGCCCAGGTCTGGCCGCGGTGGACGTTCGTGCAATAGGCGAGGTGAAGGCCTCCCCCGAGGTTCATCCGGACGCGCCTCCTCCCAGGCGGAACTTCGGGCACTGTGAGAGGAAGCGGTGCGGATTGCGGAAGAAGACGCGGTCGACGTCATCCGCGCTGTGGCCGCGGCGGCGCATTTCCAGCGCGGTCTTCGGCACGGCCAGCGGGTCGCTCACGCCCCAGTCGCAGGCGCTGTTGAGCCAAAGACGGTCCCCGCCGGTCAGCTCGAGCATGTCGACGGCGCGTGGCGGCGATGATTTGGAATCGGGATACAACGTGATGCCGGCCCAGAAGCCGCGGTCGAGCACGAGGCGGACGGTGTGCTCCTCCACGTGATCGATGATGACGCGCTCGGGCTTCACCCCGGAGTGGGCGCGGAGCAGGTCGAGGATCAGGCGCGTGCCCTTGAGCTTGTCCTCCAGGTGCGGGGTATGCACGAGGATGAGTTGATCGTGGCGCACCGCGAGGTCGACGTGCAGCTCCAGCACCCGGAGTTCGTTGCGGGTGTTGCGGTTGAGGCCGATTTCGCCGATCCCGAGCACGTTCGGCTTCGCGAGAAACTCGGGAATCATCGCCAACACATCGGCGGCGAGGGCGAGGTCTTCCGCCTCCTTGGGATTGAGGCAGAGCCAGCTGTAGTGCGGGAGGAGGAACTTGGCGGCGCGGGCGGGCTCGTAGTCGGTGAGCTGGCGGAAATAGTCGCGAAAGCCGGCGGCCGACGTGCGATCAAAGCCGGCCCAGAATGCGGGTTCGCAGACGGCCAGGCAACCGGCGTTGACCATGGCTTCATAGTCGTCGGTCGTCCGGCTCACCATGTGGCCGTGGGGCTCGATGTAGCGCATGGCGGGAGTCAGCTGCGGGGCTGCCAGGCCCCGGCCGCGGCTTTGCCGGTCGATGCCGCGTCGGGCTCCGTCGTCGGATCGCTGAGGGCCTCGAGGATGCGACGGGCCCGTTCGGGTTGCCCGTCGACAAGCAGCCGGGCGGCATCCCGCAACGCGGCGCAACGAAAGTCATCGGCAACTCCGTGGCGCTCGACCCGGTCGAGGAAGGCCGCGACCTCGATGAGCTTGGCCCGGACGGGGACGAAGCCGACATCGACCAAGGCACGCGCCGGTGCCGGGGCCGGGAAGGGTGAGTGGGTCGAGGACGGGGGCATGACGTCAGTCTGGAAAGCGGACGGTCTGTAATCGGAAAGGTTGGGTCAAAGGTAAAGAAGCGCAAGCAACCATGCGGGCGCCCGGTTTCCCGCTTGCTGATGCTTGCGGCGCGTCTCCACCATCGCGGTGTTCATGGAAACGCTGCCGTTTTGGGCCTGGATGGCCTTCTTTGTCTTCATTGCCGCCATGCTGGCGCTCGACCTCGGGGTCTTCCACCGCAAGTCGCACACGGTGGCGATGAAGGAGGCGCTCACGTGGTGCGGGGTGTGGTTCTCGCTCGCTATGACGTTCAACGCCATCGTCTGGTGGTGGCTGGGCAATCAGGCGGCGCTCGAGTTTTTCACCGGGTACCTGATCGAGATCTGCCTAAGCATCGACAACGTCTTCGTCTTCATCGTCATCTTCACCTACTTCAAGGTGCCGCCGCAGCACCAGCATCGCGTGCTGTTCTGGGGCATTCTCGGCGCGGCGGTGATGCGCCTGATTTTCATCTTCGCCGGCGTGGCGCTGCTCGAGCGGTTTCACTGGCTGATCTATATCTTTGGAGGCTTCCTGGTCCTCACCGGCATCAAGATGGCGCTCCCGAAGAAGGAGGAGATCGATCCGGAGAAGAATATCGCGGTCCGTCTCTTCCGAAAGTTCTTCCCGGTCACGCCGAACTATGTAGGCGGCCAGTTCTTCGCGATGCACCACGGCCGCAAGATGGCGACGCCCCTCTTCATCGTGCTGCTGGTGGTCGAGACCACGGACGTGGCCTTTGCGCTCGATTCCATCCCGGCGGTGCTGGCGATCACCAAGAACACCTTCATCGTCTTCACCTCGAACATCTTTGCCATCCTCGGGCTGCGAGCGCTTTATTTTGCCCTCTCCGGGGTGATGGGGCTCTTCCGTTATCTTGGCTTGGGGCTCGCCTTCATCTTGGTGTTCATCGGCGTGAAGATGCTGCTGACCAGCCTCTCGATCCATGTGCCGATTGGCGTCTCGCTCAGCGTGATTGCGGCCACGCTGACCGTGTCCGTCCTCGCCTCGATCTACATTCCCGAGCGCAAGCGCGGCACGAGCTGATCGGATTCAGGTGCCGTAGAGCCGGTCGCCGAAATCGCCCAGGCCGGGGAGAATGTACTTTTGGGCGTTGAGCTCGCGATCGAGCGCGCCGGTGTAGATGGGAACGTCCGGGTGCGCTGCTTCGACGGCGGCGACCCCCTCGGGCGCGCTGACGATGCAAACCAAGGCCATTTCGCGGGCGCCTTGGTCCTTGAGCACCTGCAGGGCCTGCACCGCGGAGCCGCCGGTGGCGAGCATGGGGTCGACGCACAGCACCCGTTTGCCCTGCAGGGGCGGAAGCTTGCAATAATAGCTGCGGGCGACGGCGGTGGCGTGATCGCGCTCGAGGCCGACGTAGCCGACGCTGACCTCCGGGAAGAGGTCGAGGTAAGGTTGAACCATGCCGAGGCCGGCCCGGAGGATGGGCACCACCACCAGGCCCTTGGCCAGGACGGTGCCGGGAAACGGCTCGAGGGGAGTCGCGATCGGCACGGGCCGGGTGGCGAGGTCGCGGGTCGACTCCAAGGCGAGCAGGAGGCTCACCTGGTAGGCGAGGGTGCGGAACGTGGCCGGCTTCGTGGTCTGGTCGCGCAGATGCGTCAGAATATGGGCGGCGAGCGGATGGTGCAGGACGGTGAGCATGGCAGGCGCGGAAATCAGAGCAGGTCTCGCTCCACCTTGTGTTCGAGCACGCGTTCCATCGCCTTGCGCAGGACCTTCTCCTTGCCGCGGAAGCCGGGCATGAGGGCGAGCCACGCGTAAACCTCCTCGCGCACGTGTTTGGGCATCACGGGCGGAAGGGCGGCAACACGGTCGAGCGAACGTACGACCGCGACGGCGAGCTGGTCGGTGACAACGGCGGCGGTGGCGCTGGCGTGCTGGCCGGCGAGGCGGGCCACGGCGTCGAGCGGAGCGCGCCGGGACCGGGCGCGCCGCTTTTGCAGGGCCCGGTAGGCGATGAGGCTGTCGAGGTGCAGGCTCGCTGTGCGCGGATAGAAGCTCGCCATCAGGTTCCATGGGTCGCCCCGGCCCTGGTCGCCGGCGGCGCGAATGTCGCTGCGCAGAATCACGGCCGGGATGTCGGCAAACTTGGCGAACATGAACTCCACCACGGTGCCGCTGTCGAGTTCGGTCCCGTCGAAACAGAAGAGCGCCAGGTCGCACTCGAGCAGGGCGCGGATGTCCTGGTCGCGGATCGTCTGGGGATGAAACCCGCGCAATTCAAAGTCCTGTGGCAGGCGGCAGAGGTAGCGTCCGTGCGACTTCTCGTGGATTGCCTCGGCGAGGTAGGCGTTGCCGAGCAGGTGCTTCAGACTGAACAGCTCACTGCCAAAGTAGACGGTGTAAGGTCGCTTCTGCTTGTTTCGCCCGGCCATGCAGCGGCCAGCAAGCGGGATCGCGCCGGGAAGGACAACGGCAAATCCGACCCGGCGCCCGTTGGTCCCGGCGGCTCAGGGCCGGAGGACGAGGGTGTGGCGGGTTTCGCCCGGAAGGAACGGCGTCGGTTCGCCCCGCACCCACGCGTCGTGCCCGGCGCGGAAGAACGGCGAGAGCGGGTGCCCGCTCTGGCCGGCGGGCATGTGGAAGATCCCGGCGGATTCGCGACCCGGCTCGACCACGAAACGCTGGGACGCGCCGGACCCCGGGCGCTGCACCCGCGGCATGTGTTCGTCCCCCGGGAGCGGATCGGCGGGCATGGACAGGGGGCGGGCGAGGAAGGCCGGCAGGAGCCGGGCAAACGGGTGCTGGATGCGGGCGGTGTTGCGACGGCCCCAGGTGGCTTCCTCCAGCGGCACGTCCTGCCGTTCGAACCCGGCGATCAGGTCGTCGGCCGCGGCGAGCAGCAGCTCGTCCCAAGTGGCGTAGTCGGCCGCGAGCACGTGGCGGGGCTGTTCCGTGACGAGCGCCCACAGGGCATGTTCATAGGCAAGGACGCGGTAGTCGAATGACGGATACCGATCGGCCACGCGGCGGAAGACCGGCCGGAGAGCGCGTTCGGCGACCAGGTCGCGCCACCCGCGCACGAGGCGGTAGCTGGCGGAATCGACCGAAGCGCGGCCGTCCCAGCGGCCGACAACGTCCCGCAGCCGCTGCCGTCCGGCATGGCCGGCGATGTTGTCATCCGACAACACCGCGATGAGACGCTGCTGCCAGCGTTCCAGCCAGAGGGCACGGTCGTCGAGCTGGAGGGCGAGGAGGTCCGCCGGCTCCGCACGTATACCCGGCGCGGCTCCGATGGTGGCGATCGCATCACGGATCTGGCGCGCCCGGGCGACATGTTCATAGCGCCCGTGGCCGAGGCGCTCGAAGGAGTCCCCGCCCAGAATGCGGTTGTTGGCGGTCCACAGGTGCCCGTCGGAGCGGGCGTGCCAGACCGGTGTTTCCGCGGGCGGAAGAAATCCGGTCCAGCCCCGGTCGCCAAACGTCCATGCCACCGGGTGGCGGCCGTTATGCCCGAAGCGCTTTGGCAGCCGGCCGGCGATCGTCCACGCGAGCGCACCCGAGCGGTCGGCGAGGAGGATGTTCTGCGTGGGCACGCCGCTGCGGTGGGCGATGGCGACCGCTTCGGCCACCGTCCGTGCGGTTTCGAGGCCGCGCAGGTCCAGGTTCACGGCGCCGGGATCGTGCATCGTCCACTTGAACGCGAGCGGACGGCCGAAGGCGTTGGTGCCGATCACGGGACCCCACGCCGTGCCCTGGAAGGTGAACGTTTCGGGATCTTCGCCCCGCACTCGAATCGTCTCGCGATGGACCTCAAACTCCACGGGGTTGGCACCATTGAGATAAAAGAGTTCCGGCGCCGCGCTGTGCACGTCGACGACCACAAGGTCGGATGTATCGGTGTAACTGTTGGTGAAGCCCCACGCGACGTGGCCATTGCTGCCGGCAACCATGATGGGCACGCCGGGCAGGGTGACGCCGGTGACCGAATGGCCCGGCCAGCTGAGGGTGGCGCGGTACCAGATGTTGGGGACGCCGTGCCCGAGGTGCATGTCGTTCGCGAGCATGGCAGCCCCGCTCGCGGTCCGTCCGCCGGCGAGCCCGAAGCTGTTGGAGCCCGGGCGGGCCGGCTCCTCGCCGGAGGCAGGCCCTGCCGCGGGAGCCGGTTGGCCGCTGAGGTTGAGCAGGCGCGGTCCGGGCACGACCGGCAGGGGGCCGATCGTGTCATCCAGCGGGGCATCGCCGGGCGTGAAGGACGGTGAGAAAAAGGCGAGCACCTCCGTGCCGAGCACATCGCGCACGGCAGCAAGGCAGCGCTCATAGTGGCCGAGTCCGTCCTGGAGATCGAGCGCCATGGCATAGTTGATGAGGAGGCAATCAGCCGCCTGCCAGGGACGTGGGTCCTGGCGGAGCACCGTGTATTCAAATGGTGGAGCGCTCAGCGAGGCGAGGCCGGCATTGACTCCGTCCGCGTAGGCTTGGAGCAAGGCTTGGTCGTCCGATGGCAGCCCGTCGAGCACCGTGGCGGAGAGGGCGGCGAAGCGATGAATACGCACCTGGCGGTCGCGGGGCAGGGCCGCCTTGCCGAACAATTCAGCCAATTCGCCGGTTGCGCTGCGCCGCAGCAGATCCATTTGGAAGAACCGGTCCTGCCCATGGGCAAATCCGAGCGCCCGCGCGGCATCCTCCCGGCTGTCCGCCTGGATTGTCACCACGCCGGCGTCGTCACGCAGGATCCGGGCCGGGGCGGCGAGGCCGGGAAGCGCCTGTTCGCCGTCGAGGGTGGGCAGGCTTGCCCGCAGCCGTAGCCAGGCCCAGGCGGTGAACGCGAGCCCGAGGAGCACGAGCAGCCCGGAGACGAGCGCGGCGAGACGGAGGCGGCGTGCGGTGGCGGCGTTCATGCCTTCGCGGGGAATCCGAGCGTGTTGCGCAGGCTTGCCACCAAGGCGTCGGGAGGTGCGGCGATGTCGAGGGTCACGGCGCCGGCCGGTTCCTCGAGAGCGGCGAGCTGGCTGTCGAGCATGGAGGCCTTCATGAAGTGATGGGTGCGGGCTTGCAGGCGGGCGTGCAGGAGCGCGGGGTCGCCTTTCAGGTACACCAAGGTCGCCTCCGGCAGCCCGGCCAGAATGGTATCGCGGTAACGTTGCTTCAGCGCCGAGCAGGTCACGACGGCGCTTTCGCCCCGGGCGCGGCAGGTCACGAGGTGGGCGTGGAGAGCGGCCAGCCACGGGGCACGGTCTTCGTCGGTGAGGGGAATGCCGGCGGACATCTTGGCCACGTTGGCCGCCGGATGGAACTGGTCGGCATCGGCGAAACTCCAGCCCAGGGCGCGGGCGAGGCCCTCGCCGATGGTGGTCTTGCCGCTGCCGGCGACGCCCATGATCACGACGAGGGAGGCAGGGCGCAGTTCCCAGGCCCGGGTGGCCACGGGATTGCGGCCTTCGTCGAACTCGATCAGGTCGAAGAACGTCTCGATGGGCAGGCCGTCCAGACCGCATTCGGTGATCCGCTGGCGCAGCGCGGCGGACCGGTCGTCGCGCCAGCCGATTTTGAGCATGAAGCGATTCCACTGATCACACGCGGCGTCGGTCCGCGGTCCGCCATGCTGATGACACCAAGCAAGCAACGCCGTGTCGTCGCGCGAGGGGTGGGCAAGGGCTTCGTCCTTCAGGGCCGAGTAATCGACCCCGAGAAACCCACACGCCCGGGCGTCGAAACCCCGCCCGAGATTGGCGTGGTAGTCCGCCGGGAGTCGGCCGGCCGCGTGAAGACGGAGCTTGTCGAGCATGCGCCCGAAGTAGACCAAGCGGCCCACCAGGGCATAACAACTGCGGAGACCGGGAACAGAAGGCATGGGAATGGGCGTCGGCCGGCACGGCCGCAGGTCGCATTCACCGGGTAAAGCCCCGTGCCGGCAACCGCATTTCGGGCCGGTCTCAGCGTCGACGCAGGTACAGCCAGGTGCAGACCCCGGCGGCGCCGAGGGTGGGCGCGATGATCCACCACGGATTGAGCGGCATCGCGTACGCACGGATGGCCCACCAGACGAGCAGCGCCTTCAGGGCGATCAGAACCCAGCCGACGATCAGGATCCGTTCGGATTTCCGGCTGCGTTTCTCCCGAGGCGTACGCACCTCCACGCCTTCCACGAAGGCGCTTTCGTACTCCTCCGCCGTGCGCCGGCGGTGGAGAAAGTGCAGGAGATTGGCGAGCATGAGGCCAAATGAAAGCCGGGCGGCGGCAAAAGCAAAGAAGCCGTTGCGGATTTATGCCGGGATCTGGGCTCGCGCGGACCGCGAGGTTCCGCATGGTATCGACGGTTCGGATTCGGGGAAACATCCCGGCCGGTCCGAGGTCACATTCCCTACCATGACTACCAAGACTCTCTTCCTCATCGTCCTCGCGGCGCTCGGCGGCGCAGCGGCATCGGCGGCAACGCCGGCCGATCAGAGCCGTGCGCAGGTGGAGGTGATTTTCTTTGAGCCCGAAAAGTTCTCCGATGTGCGCGCCGACCTCATGGGCAGCGAGAAGGATCGCGACTATTATCTGCAAATGCTGCGCGAGCACCTGGTGGAGCGGGTCGCGGCCTGGCTGCCGGCCGGCTCCAAGCTCAGCGTCACCGTCTTCGACGTCGACATGGCCGGCGAGTTCGAGCCGTGGCGCGGGCCGCGTTTCCAGGACATTCGCATCGTGAAGGACATCTATCCGCCCCGCGTGACGCTCGAGTTCAAGTTGGTTAACGCGCGTGGCGAGATCGTGGCCCAGGGCCGGCGTGAACTCCGGGACCTGACGTTCATGATGAACCTTTCCATCAATCGGAACGACTCGCTTCGGCACGAGAAACAGCTGCTCGACGAGTGGCTGCGCGACGAGTTCCGCCGCGACGCGTCTTCCTGAGCCTTCGACCCGACCAAACGGGTTGCAGCGGCCGCGAGCCTCGGTAGGCTCGCGGCCGTTTTCTTTTCCTGTGGTCACTCCCTCTTCGGATACCGCCCGCCTGGACAAGTGGCTTTGGTGTGTGCGCCTGTTCAAGACGCGCGGCTTGGCTACGGAGGCCTGCCGGGCGGGTGGAGTCACCGTCAACGGCCAGCCCGCCAAGGCGGCGCGCGACGTTCGCCCCGGGGAGATCGTCCAGTGGAGGCACGGTCTGGTGACCCGTACGGTCGCCGTCTTGGGCGTGCCTTTGCGACGCCTGAGCGCCAAAGCGGTGCCGGCGTTTTGCGACGACCGCACCCCACCGGAGGAATGGGCCAAAGCCACGGCGAATCGGGTCGAACAGTGGCTGGCCCGCGAACGCGGAAGCGGTCGGCCGACCAAGCGCGACCGGCGCCAGTTGGATCAGTTCTTAAGCTGAGCCGTAATTTTTCTTATGGGCTAACCTTATGCCGCAAATAGGGTTGGCCGGTGGCGTCCCCTCCTTGGCATAGCGGGTGCAAGCTGGAGCCGAAACCCGTAAGTATTTCGGCCATCATGATTTCCCTTGCAGTCCGCCCGTCGATCGCCGAACGTCCGCCCGTATCGTTAGAGAATCGTTAGGCGACAGATACTGGTGGATCGTCAGTTGAGGTTAGGCTTCAGTGATGATTTGAAACCCGACAGTCGGGAACAGTCTGGCAGCAGACGGGAATCGACGAAATCATCACATGAGTAACTCCAAACTGTACGTCGGTAATATGTCGTTCAAGACCACCGAAGACGAGCTCCGCTCGGCTTTCGGTCAATTCGGTTCCGTGACCGACGTTTACGTCGCCATGGACAAGATGACGGGCCGCCCGCGCGGCTTCGCGTTCGTGACCATGGGCTCCGCTGAAGAGGCCAAGGTTGCGGCCGAGAAGATGAACGGCGCCGACCTCGGCGGCCGTGCCCTCACGGTCAATGAAGCCCGTCCGAAGGAAGAAGGCGCCGGCCGTTCGTTCGGCGGTGGCGGCGGCGGTGGCGGTCGCGGCGGCTTCGGCGGCGGCGAGCGTCGCGGCGGCTTCGGCGGCGGTGGCGGTCGCGGTGGCGACCGTCGCTACTAAGCGATTCGGTTAACGACCGATTTTCCGGGGACGAGGCCTCGCGCCTCGTCCCCTTTTTTGTTTCTACGTTTAGCGTTCGAACGCGGAACGCTCGGATCGAGCGACCGCCCATTTGCCATGCCTTTCAAAGCTCTTTCCCTTTCCGCGCCCGTCCTGCGCGGCGTGGTCGCTGCCGGTTATGCCGAGCCGACTCCCATCCAATTGCGCGCCATTCCCGTGGTCCTGTCCGGTCGCGACCTGGTTGGGTCGGCCCAGACCGGCACCGGCAAGACCGCCGCGTTTGCTCTGCCCATCCTTTCGAAACTCGACCGCCATGCCGCCGGCAAGGGGCCGCGGGTGCTGGTCCTCGAGCCGACGCGTGAACTCGCGGCGCAGGTTGAGACGGCCTTCCGCGATTTTGCCCGCTTCACGGATTTGCGGGGCGTGGCCCTGTTTGGTGGCGTCGGTTACGGCGCCCAGCGCCAGGAGCTGAAGCGCGGCGTGGACGTGGTGGTGGCGACGCCCGGACGTCTGCTGGACTACCTCAAGTCGGGCGAACTTTCCCTGCGCGATATCGAGATCCTGGTGCTGGACGAAGTGGATCGCATGCTCGACATGGGCTTCCTGCCCGCGGTGAAGGACGTGATCGCGCGTTGTCCGCGGGAGCGCCAGACCTTGTTTTTCTCGGCCACGGTGCCGCCGGAGATCGCCGCCGTGGCGGCCTTTGCCCTGCGCGACCCCGTGCGGATCGAGGTCGGGGTCAACCGCTCGGTTAATCAATCGGTCAATCATGCGCTGTACCCGGTGGCGTGGGCGCAGAAGTTCGACCTGCTCGTGGCGCTGCTTGAGAAAGTGGACTTCGACAGCGTCCTGATTTTCTCCCGCACCAAGCACGGAGCCGACAAGATTGCCCACAAGCTGAAGGCGGCGAAGCACTCAGTCGCGGTGTTGCACGCCAACCGCTCGCAGAACCAGCGCATTGAGGCGCTGGCCGGCTTCAAGAGCGGCAAGTACGAGATCATGGTGGCGACGGACATCGCGGCGCGGGGCATCGACGTGGCCGGCGTGTCGCACGTGATCAACTACGACGTGCCCGAAAACCCGGAAGACTACGTGCACCGCATCGGACGTACCGGTCGCGCCCAGGCGGTGGGGGATGCCTTCACGTTGGTGACGCCGGAGAACGCCGACGACATCCGAGCGATCCAGCGTTTCATCGGACAGCGCATCCCGGAACTGAAACTGGAAGGGTTTCCTTATGCTCCGCTCACGGCTCGTCCGGCGCCTGCTCCGGGTGCGGGCGGCAGGCCGGGTGGCGGCGGACGCGGTCGTCCCGGCGGTGGCCCCGGCCAGAATCAGGGCCGGGGTGGGCGCGGGGGGCGCGGTGGTTTTCGCGGGCGCCGTTGACGCTCGTGGCGAACAGCCTTGCGTCACGCGCCAGCGTTGCCCGAATCAAAGGGATCATGCGTGCGCTTCGTTACCTCTGTCTTCTCTTGCTGGCTCTGCCGCCGCTCGCGCTGCACGCGCAGCGCGAAAAGCTGCCTCCGGAGGACCTCGCGTTCGTCCGTAAGACCTGGCCGGAGGCCGTGCGAACGTCGACCGGCCTTCGCACCCAGTTGATTTCGCCCGGCACGGGCCCCAAGCCGGCCAAGGGTCAGCTGGTCGCCGTGCTGTATCGCGGGCAGTTGCTCGACGGCAAGGTGTTCGACGAAAATCAGGATCGGAACAATCCCTTCACCTTCCGGCTGGGACGCAACTTTGTCATCGATGGCTGGGAGGAGGGCCTGCAGCTCATGCAGGTCGGCGAGAAACGGCTCTTCATTATTCCGTTTGAATTGGCGTACGGAACGCGCGGCGATCCGCCGAAGATTCCCCGTCGCGCCACCCTCGTTTTCGAGGTGGAATTGCTGGCGATCCTCCCCGAGCCAACTCCCGGAGCCAAGTAGGCCGGCCCGGTGCTGCGTCAGCGCACCGGTTGCTCCAGCCCGCGGACGTACTCGTAGCGCTCCTTGAACTCCTGCAGCGCGATCCGGCGTGCCTGCAGGCCGTCGGTGGCCGCGCCTGCCTGGAGCAGCTCGCCCACGCGCTTCGTCACCCAGCGCTCCTTGAAGCCCTCCTCAAGCTCGGCGGCGGGGTAGGGGCTCTCCTTGGTTTTCTTCGAGCCAAGGCAGCCCGAGAGCGCGGCGGGCAGGATCACGAGGGAAAGCAGCAGGGCCAGGCATCGCGTCGTCATGGGCGTAAAAAAATACCTAAGATCAGAGGGTGCGAGCTTTGGGAGGATTTTCCCGGCGGATTTTCGTTTTGGCGCCGAAGAAAAATCCTAACGTCATCAGCATGAGTGAAGAGTCATCGTCAACCCCCCTCCGGCTCAAGCCTAAGGTGAAGGTCGAAGGTGACGTAGGACCCGAGATCTCCGCTCCGGTTGCCGGTGGGACCGATTCCGATGGGCAAGCCGGGAGGCTTCGCCTCAAGCCGCGCGCGACCGGCGATATGCCGTCGCCGGTCTCCGACGCTCCCCCGGCCCCGCCGGCGGCCGCGGCTGTCGAGGGCAAGGTGAGGCTCAAGCCAAAGCTGTCCCCTGAGGCCCAGTCGTCAGCCAGCACAGGTGAGGTGGTACCGGAGCCCCCCGTGGCCGCGCCTCCCCCGGTGTTGTTCATCGATGAACCCAAAGCGGAACCGGAACCCGGAGTCATTGCGCCTCCGGAGGCGCCCGCGGGTTTCAAGCTCAAGCCTAAGGGCGAGGCGCCGGTACCCCCGCCCTTGTCCATGCCGCCTCCTCTGCCGGCGGCCCCTGATGCCGCCGTGGGATTGCCGCTGACCGACGTTGCGCCGGTGCCTGCGCCTCCGCCCAAGTTGCGCGTCAAGCCCTCGCCGGAGCTGATCAAGAGTTTCGACGTCGATGCGGGGCCCGTGCCCTCCCGCCGCAAGAGTCGTCGCCCCGTGATGCTGGTGATCTTACTCGTGGGCTTGCTCGTGGCGGCCTTCTTTGGCCGGGGCTTCCTGCCGGGCAGCGACCCTGCGCCCGAATCCACGCCGGGCACGGACCAACCGGCTTCACTGGCGGGTCAGATGGTCGGCAAGGCAGAGGACGCGCTGGCGGCGCGTGAGGGTGGCGGCTCGGATCTCTCCGAACTCGGCATCGAGTCGCGTCAGCCGTCTGGCGACGCTGTGGTGGTTCCGGCGGATGCCGGGGTGATGGGACAGATGCCCGCCCGTGCGCTTCCGGCGCCTCCCCCTGAACCGGCTGCGAGCCCCGCCTTCCAGCGCTTCGTCGCGGAAATGAAGATCAGCGGCGTCTTTCAGGGCGAGCCTGCGCGCGCCATGCTCAACGGACGAACCATCCGGCAGGGAGACCTGGCCGATC
Source organism: uncultured Opitutus sp. (assembly GCA_964476565.1). Taxonomy (GTDB): domain Bacteria; phylum Verrucomicrobiota; class Verrucomicrobiia; order Opitutales; family Opitutaceae; genus CAMAXB01. The sequence goes on along the minus strand of CAYZBG010000014.1, from coordinate 35,763 downwards.
CAGGCCTTGGCATCCGTTTCATCGGCCTCGATGTGGACCGCCGGCTCGTGCTCCTGCAGGAAGCGTCGGGCGCAAAATTGGCGAAGAAGTACTGAACCGCCTCCCGGTGCGGGAGGTGCCGGCGACGTCACCAGGTGTCGACTGGGCCCTTGGGAACAGGAATCGCGTCGCGCTGGAAAACGGGATCGTCGGGATCGCGCAGGAACGAGGCGACCAGGGGATCCGGCCTGAACTTCGGCAGCAGCTCGCCCGTGTCGTCGCAGAATTGACGGCGCCAGGCGAGGTAGTCGGCGAGCGCCTTCTCGAAGTCCGCCCGCGAGGTGATGCCGATGATCGCGGTCTTGAACGGACGCGAGGGCCCGAAGCGGCGCGCGTACCAAGGGGCGACGCGGCGGAAATGCCTCGCCCCGATCTCCTCGCCGTAGAACTCGAGGTAGCGTTCGAAGTGGCGGCGCATGACCCGCACCCGTTCGTCGAAACTCGGCTCGGGGAGCAGCTCTCCGGTGGCGAGCAGGTGCGCGGTCCGGCGGAAGATCCACGGATCGTAGAAGGCGCCCCGGCCGATGCTGACTCCGGCGCAGCCCGTCTCCTTGAACATGTGCACCGCGGCGTCCGGCGTCGTGACATCTCCGTTGCCAATGACAGGGATGCCGCGAACGGCCTGCACCACCGAGCGGATGCCGGCGAGGTTGACCGTGCCGCTGAAGCCCTGGGCGCGAGTGCGTCCGTGCACGAAGATGGCGGCAACGCCGACGTCCTCGAGGACGCGGGCCAGGTCGGGAGCGGTCAGATTGTGCTCGTCCCACCCCAGCCGCATCTTGGCCGTCACCGGAATCCGGACGGCGTCGACCATTCCTTTCACCAAGGCTGCCGTCTTGTTCAGTTCGGTCATCATGGCCGAGCCGCCGCCGATGCTGACGACCTTCTTCACCGGACACCCCATGTTGATGTCGACTGAGGCGGCGCCGAGGTCTTCGCAAACGCGCGCGGCGTCTCGCATCTCCGAGGGAACTGCCCCGAACAGCTGGATCGCGAGCGGGCGGTCGTCTGGGGCGGTAGCGGTGAGTTGCAGCGCCTTGGGGTTCCGCTCCAGCAACGAGCGGGCATTCACAAGGTCGGTGGTGGCCCAGCCGAGCCCACCGAGTTCGCGCACGGTAAGGCGCATGGGCAGGTTGGTGTAACCGGCCAGCGGAGACAGGAAGAGCGGCGCGGACAGCTTGTGGGAACCGATTTGCATGTTGCAACCTGCCGGTTGGAGCCGGCGAGACAGAAGGTTTACAGTCGGAACGCTGAGCTCCGCAAGGCTACGGGAAACCGTGTTGGGATTCGGTTGCCCGGGATTGGTCGGATAAGCATCAACGCACCATGAATCCTTGTCCTGCGTTGCGCCGGATCGTGGAAGGTACGCCGGCTTCGCTCCCGCGGCCGTCTTGACCCTATGTGTGCGGCCCATCCAACCATGAGGGACGTGGCGGAGCTCGCGGGCTGTGCGCGCTCCACCGTTTCCATGGCTCTGCGCAATGACCCGCGGATTCCGGCCGTCACGCGCGAGCGCATCAGCCGGGCAGCCGCGCAACTCGGCTATAAGCCGAATCCGCTCGTTGCCGCACTCATGACGACGCGACGGATGCAAGGCGTGCAGGTCGAGCACACGACGTTGGCCCTTGTCACGACTCACCGGCCCGATGAACCGGGTCGCAAGTATCCCGGCTACCAGTCCTTGGTGCGCGGAGCGACCTCGCGGGCGTCGGAGCTCGGCTACAGCCTGCGGGAGTTTCCACTGCGTGAACCCGGCATGACGCCGCGCCGCTATGGGCAGATCCTGCGGGCGCGCAACATTCACGGTGCCCTCATCGCTCCGCTGCCGCGGAACGAAAAGCGCGTCGAACTCGACTTCGGCGATCTCGCGGTCGTGGGACTGGGGTTGAGCGTCGTGTCGCCCTCGATCGAGCGCGTCTCGAACGACCATTTCCAATCGATGATGCTGGCGATGGCCAAGTGCCGGGACAACGGATACCGGCGGATCGGCTTCGTGGTGAGTCGAATCACGAGCGAGCGCCTCGATGATCGTTGGCTGTCCGGTTACCTATTGGCCGCGTCCCGATTCCCGCCCGCAGAACGGCTGGCACCGCTGCTCTGCGAGGAGCCCGACGGCATTCCGGCCGCGCTGCCGGCCTGGTGCCGAAGCGAGCGTCCCGACGTGGTGATCTTTGGCAACTACGACCCGGCATCCCCCTTCGTTTTGCCCCGGGGCGTTGACACCGTTGCCCTCGATGTCATCTCGCCCGACGGCGAACTGACCGGCATTTTTCAGGACCACCAGCGCGTGGGAGCGATCGCGGTCGAGCACCTGGTGTCGCGCCTGCAGCGGGGAGAGTATGGCGCCAACGACCGGGCGCGCCTGCACCTCCTGGCTGGAACGTGGGCTCCCGGCAAGACAGCGCCGGGCTTACGAGCCGCACGGGCGCCTCGTTGAACGGAGTCAATAAACTCGGCCTTGTTTCGCCGGAGCACGGCGTGCATCCTGCCCGCGACCCCTCCTGCGGGACATGTCGGCTCCCCGCCGACGATGTCGCCGTTGGATCCACCTGACCCAGCCACGCCCAACCGCCATGTGTCCTTTACTCACCTCAACCCGGTCGTACTTCGCCTTTGTTCTGACCCTGACCATGCTTCCATGGAGCTCCGCGCAGACCGCCCCAACCGGCGATTCGTCCGCGGAAGATCCTGCAGTCGTGCTCTCTCCGTTCACCATTTCCGCATCCAAGGATGTCGGCTTCGTCGCCGCGAGCTCGCTGGCCGGAGGGCGCCTTGCGACCGACCTCAAGGATACACCGCTGGCGTACTCGGTGATCACGCGGGAGTTCCTGGATACGCTCAACCTCTTCGACTCCGAAGAGGCGCTCTCGTGGTCGGTCGGTGCGTATCAGCCTTACACGGACGTCACCAACTACCGCTATTTCAACACGGAGGCTGGTTCGAGCATCATCTCGCGAGGCATCCAGACCTCGCGCCCGCAGCGCAATTACTTCCTCCTCGGGGTCAACACCGACAACTACAGCGAGGACCGCATCGATTTCGCCCGCGGCCCCAACGCCCTCCTGATCGGAACCACCGGGTTGGGCGGCAGCGTCGTCACGATGACCAAGCAGGCGCGCACGGACCGTACCTTTGGGCGCGCTTCGGTTACCGTGGGTTCATGGCAGCGAATGCGCGCCTCCCTCGACTACAATCACGCCTTCGGCGACCGGTTCGCCTTCCGTCTCAACGTGCTCAAGCAGGAGGCGGACTCGTGGCGCAACCTGGAGTTCGACGAACGCAAGGGCGTGCACATCGCCGGCACCTGGAAGATCCTCCCCAAGACCAAGCTTCGGGCCGAGTATGAGAACTATGCGAATGACATGAATGTCGGCCGCGAATCCGTCGAGGATCGCGTCTCGGGTTGGGACGGTGTCACCACCGCGGCGGCCCCGCGCACGGTGATCGCCGATGCCGCCTCCAAGGGCCTTGTGTCTGTCGGCTCCGTTACCAGTCCCTACCTCGTTTATATCCCGGGCGACGATCCGGGCACGCTCATGAACTGGGCCTCCACCTGGAAGACGCTTGGCGGCGGTGCCAACGCCAGCGTGCCCGTCGGCGGCGTCCGGCCGCTCAGTACCTCCAATCTCGGCATCGATGGGGCGGCTATCATCGGCAACGTCTACGACCCCTCCGAGACGCTCGCCCTGGCGCTCGCGGGCTCTGCGCTCACGCCGCCGACCCGCCGCACTGTGACCGGTCCGACCACGCCGACCATTGTTTACAAGTTCGACGACCTCGCCGTCTATCTGGAGCACCAGCAAGGCGACCATCTCTTTTTTGAAGTGGGCGCCCACACCGCGGATACGAGCAAGCTCAGCAACTACATCGTCGCCCGCGAGATCAACGAGATCCTGATCGATGTGAATCAGACGCTGCCCACCGGCGCCCCCAATCCCAATTTTCTCCAGCCCTACGCGGAGGCGTCCAACAGCCTTCAGTACTTCGACAACCGCTACGACGAGGTTCGTGCGGCCGTGGCCGCGGTCTACAACGGCACCCGCTGGGGAGATTTCCGCGGCAACATCATTGTTGGCCGGACCGAGGCCGAGTCGCTCACCTACCGAAAAGTCGACGTGATCAACCGCAACCCCGACATCCGCCGCCGATCGCAGACCGACGCGTTCCGGCATCGGTACTACTTCAACAACCCCTCGACCCTGGTTCCGCCCGACTCGCTCACCCTCGTCGATCCGGTGGCGGGCACGACGGCAACGTACGACGTCAGCACGGCGATGGACCTCAACAGCACCACCAATAACCGAGGTTCCGAGACCGCCTACAACTACGCCCAGCTCGCGCTCAACGCGAAGCTGTGGAACGGCCGGGTCAACCTGCTGGCCGGCGCCCGGCGCGACTCCTATTTGCAGCACGACCTCTCCGTCATCGGCAGTCCCGCGGCGCTCATCAACGATTACCCGACCGACTGGGACGGGCAGACCCTTTTCTTCCGTCCGGGGGCGCCGGACGACTACTACGACCTGACCTACGTGCCCAAGAACGCCAGCGGCGTCGCCACGGGTCCCGAAACCCTTGCGCTCAGCCGTCCCCGCGCCAACGGCGTGCCGCTGGCCCAGTACGCGAACGATCGCTTTCGCGACGACTACTCGGCTCCCGACGTCGACTTCAGCATCGACACGATCAGCTACGGCGGCGTCGTCGCGCTGACGAAGTGGTTGAGCACGTACGCCAATTTCGCCGAGACCTACGTGCCGCCGCGTTCGGGCCTGACCCTGACCGGCGAGCCGGTTCCGGCGGGTGTCGGCGAGGGCTGGGACGCCGGCCTGCGCTTCTATCTCCTGGAGGGTCGGATTGTGGCCAGCGCCGGCTTCTACAGCGGGAGCCAGTCGAACAACAGTTTCGATTCGAGCGGATCCACTCGCAAGTACGCCAACATCGTCTCCGCCAATCCGGTGGGCGATCAGTCGATCAACGGTGCGAACACCCGGGGGCTGCCCCTGCTGCCGACGCCGACGTTCGATTTCTCGGACCGCGAGGCCCGCGGGTTCGAGATCGACCTCGTGGCCAATATCACGCCGAACTGGCGCATGACGTTCAACTTCTCCGACCCGGAGACGTTCACCACCAACTCGCTTCAGGACGAGTGGTCCTACCTCAACGCCAACGAGGCGACCCTGCGGCAGATCGTGCTCGATGCCGGCGGCGTCATCGATGCCGGCGGGACCGCCACGGTCGATCTCACGGTTCCGGAGGGCAGCCGTTCGCCGGATGTTTCCGCGGCCGTTGCCGGCTGGAACAGCATCCAGACCTTCAAGCTCACCAACGATCCGACCGCGAAGACGTTCAGCAGCCTCCCGAAGTTCACGTCAAACTTCTACACCGACTACCGTTTCACCAAGGGGCCCCTGAAGAACCTGCGGGTCGGCGGCGGCGTGCAGTATTTTGGCGACCGCGTCATTGGTAACCGCGGCGCGGATACGATGGTCGATCCCGGCAACCCCAACGCGGCGGTCGACGATCCGGGCGTCGACCGCGACACCCTCGTCGTGAACGGAGCCTATTACACCGCGACCGCAACGCTTGGCTACCAGATCAAGCTTTCCGACCGTTCGACGCTCTCGTTCAATCTATCGGTCGGCAACCTGTTCGACGAGGACGAGCCCATCCTCACCGGCACCGCGCTGCGTCCTCCGGGCGGCGACCTCTCGCGCCCCGACCGGGTGGCCACGCCGGTCAACTTCCAGTACCGAAAACCCCGTTCCTACACCCTCACCGCTTCGCTGACGTTCTGAGCCGCCTTGCGGCCGGCCGA
>CAYZBG010000014.1:0-29812 GCA_964476565.1 uncultured Opitutus sp. | reverse complement strand
GCCGGCCAACGCCGCCACGTTCCAGCCTGGCGACCGTTTGCTCCTGCGCGCCGGCGGCTCCTGGCGCGGGTCCACGCTTGCGCCCGGAGGCTCCGGTGCACCCGGGCGACCGATCGTCGTTACGGCTTATGGAGACGGCCCGCGTCCGGCGCTGCACGGCGATGGTGCCGTGCCGCAGGTCATCAAGCTGCACAACCAGCAGTACTGGGAGATCATTGGTCTCGAGATCACCAATCTTTCCCGGGCAAGCGAACCGCCTCCGGCCCGGGGCATCGAGATCACGGCGCGCGATGCCGGGGTGTTGTCGCATTTCGTCCTTCGCGACCTGCACCTCCATGCCATCAACGGTCCGTCCGCCCGTTTCGACGACGGCCAGGTAGCCCTTAAATCGATGGGCGCGATCGGCTTCATCATCGATGGCGACCGAGTGCCCACCGCCTGGAACGACGTCCGGGTCGAGGACAACCACATCCACGACGTCAGTTTCGTCGGCTTCGCCAACGCCTCCACCTGGGCCCGGGGCCACCGCACGTACGATCCGGAATCCTGGTTTCCCAGCCGTGGCATCGTGATCCGCGGAAATCTGATCGAGCGCACGGCCCGCGACGGCGTGATCGTCCGCGCCGCGCTTTCCCCTTTGATCGAGCACAATCGTTTCCTGCATTGTGCGATCGAGGGCAACGGCGTGGGCTGCTTCACCTTCGACACCGACGACGCGGTCATCCAGTTCAACGAGGCTGCGTACACCCGCTACAATCTCGGGGATCACGACGCGCAGGGGTTCGACAGCGACTGGAACTGCCGTCGCACCGTCATCCAGTACAATTTCTCGCATCACAACGACCTCGGGTTCCTGCTGCTTTGCAACAACGGCCGGGGCGGGTTCAACGAGGATACCCTCGTGCGCTACAACATCAGTTATGCCGATGGGGGCGATGTCGTGCGTTTCTCGGGTCCGGTCACCGGGGCGCGCCTGGTCCACAACACGTTCGTGCTCGCGCCGGGCATGACGCATCCGATGAAAGGATTCGCGCCGACCGTTATCCGTCACAAGTCGTGGAACGGCTGGTCAAGCGACATCCTCTGGGCGGCGAATGTCATCGTGCACGCCGAGGCCGGCGTCGGCTACGTCTTTGGCGAGAGCACCGCCAACAGCTTTCTCGGCAACGCCTATGCCGGCGTCCTCCCGGCCGAGCTTCCACCCGACCCGCAGGCCTTGCGGCTCGATCCCCGGTTCCCGGCGGTCACTCCGGCCCGCCTCGACCGTGCTGCGGTGATCGAAGCCTTCACGCCGGCCCCTGACTCTCCGCTTCGCGGCCGTGCGCCGCCGTTGGTGGGGCAGGCGAGGCTGGATTTCGCTGGCCGCTCCACCCAAAGCCCTGACGAGCCGGCGGCCCCGGGCGCGCTCGCGGTTGCCGGGTCGCGCCGGGAAGCTCCCTGAGAGCCTTCCGCGGGTCCGCTGCTCCTGGCTCTTCCGTCGTCTGCCGGGCGGCAGTCGTTCGGCTCAGAGCGCGGCCTTCATCCGTCGGAGGGCCTCGTCGAGCGTGGCCCGCGGGCAGCCGAAGTTGATGCGGATATAGTCGCCCTTTCGCGCGCCGAAGAAGGCGCCCTCACTCAGGCCGACGCCGTGGGCCTCGAAGCGTGCGACCGGGTCGGGTAGTTTGAGCGTGGATACGTTGATCCAGGCGAGGTAGGTCGCCTCGATCGGCGCCTCGACCCGGAGCCCGGGAAAATCACGCGCAAGGGTCTCGAGCAGGAAGTCGCGGTTGCCGCGCAGGTAGTGCAGCAGGGCCTGACGCCACGCTTCGCTGTCGCGATAGGCGGCCTCGCAGGCGGCATAGCCGAGGCAGGTAACCTCGGCGACGATGCCGGTGGTGGCCCGGACGAAGCGGGCACGCAGGGTCGGATCGGAGATGATGGCGAACGAGGTGCCGAGGCCGGGAACGTTGTAGGTTTTGCTCGGCGCCATGAGCGTGACCGTGCGGGCGGCGAGTTCCGGCGAAAGGGTGGCGGCGGGCACATGGGGCAGGGCCGGGTCAAGGATGAGATCGCAGTGAATCTCATCCGAACATAGTACGAGGTCATGCCGGAGGCAGAATTCGCCCAGCCGTACGAGTTCGTCGCGTCGCCATACGCGGGCGATGGGATTGTGCGGATTGCAGAGGAAGAAGAGCTTGGTCTTCGGGGTCACCGCGCGCTCGAGCGCGTCCCAGTCCACGTCCCAGCGTCCTGCGGCGGCGTTGAGGACAAACGGAACTTGGGTTGAGATCCGGCCGCTGTTGCGCGGGGCCCCCATGAACGGCGGATACACCGGCGTGAGTGTGAGCACGTCCTCACCCGGCTGGGCGAAAGCCTGGGACGTGACGTTCAAACCGCAGACCAGACCCGGCAGCCAGACGATCCACGACGGATCGATGGTCCATCCGTAGTTGCGGGCGAGGGCGTCGACGACTGCCTGGACGGTCGACCGGGTGGGGCGGGCGTAGCCGAAGACGCCGTGCTCCACTCGCTCACGCAGCGCGGCGACGATGGCCGGCGAGGAGCGGAAATCCATATCGGCCACCCAGAGCGGGAGAATATCCCGACCCTCGTACTTCTGCCATTTCTGAGAATCAGTGCCGAGGCGGGAGGGAGGTGTATCGAAATCGAAGGACATGGGAACGTGACCAGACCGGGCGTTGGAAAGGGACGAAATCGCGACGTTGAAAGATCCCGCGCGGGACCGCGACGGATTTTCTCAGGCGGGACGTCACAGGGGTGGACAAAAATTCCCGCACAGTCGGCTTGGGTGATGACGAACGTTTGATTTTCAGCGGTTTAGGTAAGTGCGGGGCGGGGCATACCGGTTGCATAGGAAGGTGCCAATCCAACCAACCCACATAAAGGAGAACCAATCATGAGACTCGTACGTTATACTTATCCGACCTATCGCACCCTCAGCCCGACGCTGCCGGCTTCGTTCCGCAGCCCTTGGAGCGGCCTCGAGAGCGAACTCGACCGCCTCTTTGGTGCGGCATTGAGCGACCTGGCTACGCCGTCGGCCGACCGCTTCCCGGTCGATCTCTACGAGGACAAGGACAACACCTACGTCCGGGCCGAGTTGCCTGGAGTGAAGCGCGAAGACATCAGCGTCGAGCTGGTCGATGGCGCGCTGAATCTCAGCGCGACCCGCAAGACTCGCGGAGCGAACGGTGAAGAGACGGAGTCCTTCACCCTCAACCGCTCGGTCTCCGTGCCGGACAACGTGGTGCAGGCCGACAAGATCGCGGCCCACTACGAGAACGGTGTGCTGACGGTCACGCTGCCCAAGCGTGAAGAGGCCAAGCCGCGAAAGATCACCGTGGCGGTTCAATAACCTGCCGACGGAACCCTCAAACAGAAGGAGACACCTGTCATGAACCTGTTCAATTCCCTCATCCCTGCCTTCACCCGTCCGGCGACGGCTCCAGCTGACGGCGACCACCAGCCTGAACTGCCCACGGTCCGGCCGGTGTACCAGATCAAGGAGACACCGGAAGCCTACGGTCTCGTGGTACATCTTCCGGGAGTGGCCAAGACCGGGCTCGAGATCACGGCCGAAGCGGACGCGATCCGTATTCTCGGCCGCCGGGCCTGGCGCCGTCCAGAGAGCTGGACGCAGCTGCACCGGGAGAGCTCCGACGCGGCCTATGAACTCGTGGTGGAGCACGAGCACACGGTCGATGTCGACAAGATCCACGCCGAGCTGAACGACGGGGTTCTGCGGCTTTCGCTCCCGAAGACGGAGGCGATCAAGCCGCGCAAGATCGCCGTGAACTGACGGCCTGCGCGGACGTTCGTCACGCCCATCGCAGACCGACCAAGCCGGATCCCCACGGATCCGGCTTTTTGCTTTCGTCCCGGCCGGCCGGCCGGCAGGGTATCGCCATGCTTGCCGTGGCCGAGGTGGTGGTTCCCGTTGTCATTGTTTCCGGGTTTGGGCTGGTGGCGTGGCTGGCGGCCAAGGCGTCGAAGGCCTCGCACGCCAATGGTGAGGCCCTTGCCGCCCGGCTGGGCCTCAGTCTGGAGGCCACGGCCCCATGGCTCGGTTGGTTTTATCCGGCGCCCCGTGGGTCGGGGCGGGTGCGGGGCAAGCGCATGGAGTTTTTCTCGTACACGACGGGCTCCGGCAAGTCGCGCAAGTCCTGGGTCGCCCTTGCGGTGACGCCAGCCCGCAACAGCGGACTGACGTTTGCGCTGACCCGGCAGGGACTGGGTTCGCGGGTGCGGAGTCTCTTCGGAGCCACCGAGATTGAGGTAGGGGACCGGCACTTCGACGAGCGCTGGTTCATCGAGACCAACCAACCGGACTTTTTTCGCGCAGCCCTCCTGCCGGAACTGCGCGCCAAGCTGATGGAGCTCGACCGCAAGGGGCTGCCCGGATCGTTGCGCACCGAGAATGGCACGGTGAAGTACGCCGAACCCGGCACCTTTCAAGACCGGGCGAGGTGTGAGCGTCTCGCCGCGCTTGGCGACGTGCTCTGCGACCTCGCCGATATCGTGGAGGTGTGGGCGGAGCATGCCCATCCGGGCGGACCATGACCCGCCCGGTCCAACCGGACGAGCCGGTACCCGCCTCATCCGCGCAACCCGTTCTGTTCTTCGACGGCGAATGCGGTCTGTGCAACCGCCTCGTGCGCGTTCTGCTGCGGCTGGATCGGCGGCAGGTGCTGCGTTTCGCCCCCTTGCAGGGTCCTGCGGCCCAGGCTTACTTGCGGCGGCACGGACTTCCCACCGAGGACTTCGACAGCCTCATCTTTGTGCCTGATTGGGACCGGCGGGATCAACCGGACTATCTGATGCGAACCGATGGCGCCCTCGCGGCGCTCGGCCATTGCGCGGGTTTTGGCGGCATCGTTCGCGTGGTGAGCCTGCTTCCGGGATCGTGGCGCGATGCCGGGTACAAGGTCGTCGCACGACTGCGCTATCGGCTGTTTGGCCGTTGGGTGCCCCGGCCGCTCGCGCGAGCGGAATGGCAACGGCGATTCCTGGACGGTCCTCCGCCGACCTGAATGCCGGTCGCCGTGCCGGTGACGGCGCAAAATGCGTCGCCTGCGGTAGGGTGTTGGCTCAACCTGCGCGCTCTCCCATGAGTACATCCCCTCTGTTCTCCCTCTCGGGCCGCACGGCACTGGTCACCGGTGCGAGTCGCGGCCTTGGACGACAATTCGCGCGGACGCTTGCGGCCGCCGGTGCCGACGTGGCGGTTACGAGCCGCACGCTCGAGTCGCTCGATGGCGTGTGCAAGGAAGTGGAAGCGCTCGGTCGCCGTTGTTTCCCGATCGCGCTCGATGTGCGATCCGAGACCAGCATCAAGCAGGCGGTGGCCACCGCGGTGGAGCGGTTGGGCCGCATTGACGTTCTGGTGAACAATGCCGGCTGCAACGTGCGGAAGCCCGCCCTCGCGGTGACATGGGATGATTGGAACCTGATCCTCGATACGAACCTGCGCGGGCCGTTCTTCGTCGCGCAGGCCGTGGCGCCGGGCATGATCGAGCGCCGTTACGGGCGCATCATCAACATCGGTTCGGTAACCTGTGTGGCCGGTTACGCCGGATTGACGCCCTACGGCTCGAGCCGCGGCGGCATCAAGCAGATGACGATGAGCCTGGCGGCGGATTGGGGCCCCCATGGCATCACCGTAAACTGCCTGGCGCCGGGCTGGTTCAAGACCGCGCAGAATGCGGTGCTTTACGAGAACGCCGCGTGGGTTTCGTATCTGAGCGAGAAGATCCCCCTGCGCCGGCCGGGCCGGGATGGCGATCTCGACGGACCGCTGCTTTTTCTGGCCAGCGATGCCTCGGGCTACGTCTCGGGTCAGACACTTCTGGTTGACGGCGGTATTACGGTGAACGATACCCGGGCTCTTCCCCCGACGGTTCCCGCCCCCAACCCCGCTCGCCCATGATGTTGCTCGCCGCCCAATCGGTGTCCGTGCCGTTCTTGATCCTGTTTGGAAGCATGGCGCTGATTGTGGTGGGGATCGCGCTGCTCAAGCTGCATCCATTCTTCGTTCTCATCCTCGCGGCTGCCGCCGTTGGCGCGGCGGCGGTCATGACGGGGGTGGCGCAAGGGACGGTGTTGCAGGCCCTCGACAAGGTGGCCGCTGAGTTCGGTACGGCAATGGCCGGAATCGGATTCCCAATCGCCTTTGCCGTGGTGATCGGTGCGGCGCTGATGGAGAGCGGATCGGCCGACAAGATCGTGCGCTGCTCGGTGCGGGCGCTGGGCGAACGGCGTGCTCCGCTCGCGCTCATGGCTTCGGCCTTCGTGCTCGGCATCCCGGTGTTCTTCGACACCGTGTTCTTTCTCATGGTACCGCTGGCGCGGGCGTTGGCGCTGCGCACGGGGAAGAATTACCTGCTCTTCCTGCTGGCCATCGCGGTGGGCGGGGTCATCACGCACGGCACGGTGCCGCCCACCCCCGGGCCGCTGCTCGTCGCCGACCGCCTGTCGATCGACCTGGGGATCGCGATCCTTGGGGGCATTGTCCTCGGTGTGATTCCCGCCGCAGGCGGGCTGTGGTTTGCCCGTTGGCTGGACCGCCGCCGGCCCGTGGAACTGCGGGTGGTAACCGGTCAATCGCTCGAAGAGGAAAAGGCGATCGCCTCGCGTGATGAATCGACGCTTCCGTCCTTTGGTCTGGCAGTGGCACCCGTGGTGTTGCCGGTGATCCTGATTGCGTGTGCCACGCTCGCCAATTCGCTGAAAGCCCATCTGCCGGCGGGTGTGGTCGAAACAGCCCTGCTGGTCGGCCAGAAGAACGTGGCGCTGTTCGTGGCCGCCGTCGTCTCCGTCGCGGTCTATCTTCGCCAGCGCGGACTTAAGTGGACCCAGACGGAGGATCTGATCGGTGGTCCGCTGGCCACCGGTGGTGTCATCGTGCTGATCACTGCGGCCGGCGGGGCCTACGGCGGGATGATCCGTTTTGCGGAGATCGGGCAAGCGGTGCAGACCTTCTTTGCCGGCAGCGAGATCAACTACATCGCGCTGGCCTGGTTCATCGCCGCGGTGGTGCGGGTGGCCCAGGGCTCGGCCACGGTCGCCATGATCACGGCGGTGGGCATCATGGCGTCCCTCGCCGGGGAACAAGGGTTTGGGGTGCACCCGATCTACATCGCCCTGGCGATCGGCTACGGCGCGTCGGTGTTCTCGTGGATGAACGACAGTGGTTTCTGGGTGTTCAGCCGGATGAGCGGCCTGACCCAGGGTGAGACGCTGCGGTCGTGGACGATGGCGCTCACGTTCATCTCGGTCGTGGGACTGCTCCAGCTCCTTGTGCTGGGGGCGCTGTTCCCGCTGGCCCCGTAAAAAGCGGCCTTGCCCGCCGGGTTGCGCCCGGCAACCGTGCGCGAGTGAAAATCGGATACATGGGCGGGAGCTTCGATCCCGTGCATTTCGGCCACTTGATCGCCGCCCAGGATGCGTTCGAGCAGTACCGGCTGGACAAGGTGGTCTTTGTCCCGGCGGCGCAGGCGCCGCTCAAGCCCAACGAGGTGCAGACCGGTCCCGAAGACCGCCTCGCTATGCTCAACGCAGCGACCGCGTGGGACCGTCGCTTCGAGGTGTCCGACTACGAGCTGCGCAAGGGCGGCATCAGTTACACCATCGATTCAGTGCGGCACTTCCGGGCGCTGCATCCTCACGATCAGCTTTATTGGATCATCGGCGGCGATCAGCTGCCGCGCATGCACCTGTGGAAGGACATCGCGGAACTGGCGGGCCTGATCGAATTCATCTTCCTGGAGCGGCCCGGTCATCCGGCCAAGGCGAGGTCGGAGATCCCCGGCCTGCGGCTGTACCGCTGCGACGGCCACCTCATCGAGATCAGTTCCACCGAGCTGAGGGAGCGCATCCGCAAGGGTTTGTCGTTGGAATACTTCATCCCGCACAAGGCGATTGTGTATATCCAGGAGAAGCGTTTGTATCTCTGACACCACCTGCATGCCTGCGAAAAAATCCACCGCCGCCCCGGCTGACGCCACCTATGCCTTGCTCGCCAACATCGTGCGGGCGCTCGACGAGAAGAAGGCGGTCGACCTGCGTGCCCTGCGCGTGAGCGCCCAGTCATCGATCACCGATTACCTCGTGTTGGCAACGGGTACGTCCGATCCGCACCTGCGGGCGCTGCGGGTCGAGCTCGAGAAGATCATCGACGGAGCTGGCGTTGCGATTGCCGGCATGGAGTCGTCTGAAGGCAGCGGCTGGACGGTGGTCGATGCCTACCAGATCATGGTGCACCTCTTCACCCCGGACAAACGCGACGCCTATCGCCTGGAGCGGCTTTGGAAGGATGCGGAAGAATTGCCGGTGGCCGGCCTGCTCGCAAAAGAGGCGCCGAAGCCCAAGCCGGCTAAGGCGCGGGCTCCGCGTGCGACTGCCGCCAAGGCCAAGTCGGCGGACAAACCCAAGGCCGCGGCCAAGCCCAAGGCCGTGCGCAAGCGCAAGGCGGACTGATCCGTTTCGGCCGGGGCGGGCAGGTTGCCCGCCGATTGCAAATGCCCTTGGCGGTTGTGGTTTATGCCTGGCTGCCTTTAGTCGAACCACAATGTGGTGGGTGACCTTACCCTGGTTGATCAGTGGCGCCCTGGGCGTGGCGTTGGTGGTAGTTCTGCGGCGGCGACGCCGGGAGGCGCGCGTTGCGGCGAAGGATCACGAGACGCTGCAGCAACTCCTGCAGGCGCTCGACAGCGCCTCCGATGCGATCGGCATCGGCGACATGGCGGCCAATTCTCTCTATCACAATCGCGCCCACCTTGCGTTGTTTGGCTATTCGGTCGCCGAATTGAACGCCTGCGATGAACCGGCGGCGCTCTTTGCCGACAAGGCGGTGGCGGCGCAGATCCATGCCGACATCCGGGCGGGTCGGTCATGGCGTGGCGAGACCGACATCAAGACCAAGGGTGGACGGATCGTGCCGGCGTACGTGCGGGCCGACATCATTCGCAACGAGCGAGGCCAGCCCATCGGTATCTTCGGAGTGTTCACCGACATCACGGAACGACGCGCCGCCGAGCGTGCCCTCGCGGAGGAGCGGGAACGTTCGGCGCGGGCCCAGCGGCTTGAATCGCTCGGCATGCTGGCCGGTGGCGTGGCGCACGACTTCGGCAACCTCCTGGGGATCATGCTCGGTTACTCGGGTTTGCTGAAGATGTCGCCGAATCTGTCCGCCAAGGAGACAAAGTTTGCCGAGGGGATTGAGAACGCCGCGCTCCGGGCCAAGGACCTCTCGCAGAATCTGCTTTCCTTCGCCCGGGGCTCCACGCCGGAGCGCCGGCGGATTGCGCTGGGGCCCATCATCGTGGCCGCCGCGGAAGGCGCGGTCCGAGGTTCGCCGGTCCGGCTCGTCCTGGGTGTACCCGCAGATTTGCCCGAGGTGCTCGCCGATCCGGTGCAGATGGATCAGGTTTTCTCGAATCTGGCCGTGAATGCGGTGCAGGCGATGGGGGAGGGTGGGGTGCTGACCGTGACGGCGGCGGCCGCCGCCGGTCCTGCCGGACCAACCCTTCGTATCACTGTTTCCGATACGGGCTGCGGCATCCCGGCCAGTGTGCTGACGCGCATCTGGGAGCCATTCTTTACCACCAAGTCGAAGGGCACGGGGCTCGGGCTTGCCACCACCTACTCCGTGGTCAAGAAACACGAGGGCATGATCGACGTTGAGTCCGAAATCGGTCGCGGCACGACGTTCACTGTCACCCTGCCGGTGGCGACGGCCCAAGCCGCTCGTTGACCGGCGCATTCCCCATGACTTCCTCGCCCTTCTCCGAACTCCGCACGCTGCATGGCCAGCCCTGCTGGACTCTGCGCAACGCCAACGTCTCGTTCGCCGTGACCCGCCTCGGCGCCCACCTGGCGGACGCGCAGTTTGCCTGTGACCAGGGACCGGGCGTTAGCCCCTACTACGTGAGCCCGTGGCAGGAGGAAGGCTTGAGCGACTTGCCGGCGCCGGTGCTCGTGCCGTTGCGCGGCGACTTCTTTTGCCTGCCGTTTGGCGGCAATGGCACGGCCTTTCGGGGTGAACGTCACCCGCCGCATGGAGAGACGGCGGGATCTTTGTGGACGATGCATGACGCCCGGCGCACGGGAGGCATCACCACGCTGACGATCGAGCTCGCGACGCAGGTGCGGCCGGGTCGGGTGCGGCGCGAGTTTTCCCTGGTGGACGGGCACAACGCGGTTTACGGCCGCACCGTCGTCGAAGGGTTTGCCGGCCCGACGCCGTTTGCGCACCATGCGATTCTGGCGGCGCCTGAGCAGGAGGGCGCCTTAAAGATCGGGGTGCGCCCGTTTAAGTTCGGTCTCGTTTGTCCGGAGGTCTTCAGTGATCCGGCCCAGCGCGAATACCAAGCCCTCCTGCCGGGCGCCGAGTTTGCCGACCTCGCGCGGGTACCTGCGTGGCGCAAGGGTGAGCCGGAGGCGGATTGCTCGGTGTTTCCTGCGCGGCGGGGTTTTGCCGATTTGATCAGCACCTTCAGTGACCCAGCGGATGCGGCCACGCCGGATTGGGTGACCGTGGTGAACACCGAAGCTCACTGGCTCTGGTTTGCCTTCAAGAATGCCGCAGTGATGCCGGCACGCGCCCATTGGATCGAAAACCACGGACGGCACGGCAGTCCTTGGAACGGACGCAACGCCTGTATCGGACTGGAGGATGGCTGCATGTATTTTGCCGCCGGTCTCGCCGAGTCGGCGGGAGCGAATGTCGTCAACCGCCGGGGAATTCCGACCGCACGCGAGCTCGATGGCCGGCAACCGTTCGAAGTGCTCTACGTGCAGGGGGCGATCCCGGTCCCGCGTGAGTTTGGACGCGTCGCTGCGGTACGATTTGAGCCGGCCAACGTCGTGTTTGTCGACGAGGCTGGCCGGACCGTGGTGACGCCGTTGCGTGCCGCCTTCGTCTTCGACGGACAGATGCAGGACGTCTAGCCGGTCGAACCGGATCAGGGTGCGGGCGGCGCGGGGGCTTTAGGGTCTGCCTCCGGCGCGGACTCAATCGTGACCTGCAAAGGCGCGGGCTGCGGGGTGGGGTTGCGCGGGAGTTGCTGCATGCGGTCGCGAATCTTGAGCGCGATCACGAGCAGGATCCCGTACAGAACCAGACGGATGAGCAGCGCCCGGCTCTTCATGTGCGGTCGTTCTGGAAAAACTCCCAGATCTCTCCGTTGGGGCCGGCGAAAAACCCGACGCGGATGGGCATCGGCCCCAGCCCATTCGTGGTGTGGAACGTCACGTCTTTCGGCTCCACCGTGATGCGCATGCCGGCGGCGCGCACCCGGGCGATGTCGGCATCGACATCGGCGCTCCGCAGCGCGAGGTGGATGAAGGCGCCGTCCGGATGCGGCGTGTAAGTCGGATCCTCAAACACCTCGAGGTAAGCCGCTGCGCCGGTGTCGAGCAGGGCGGCGCGATAACCGGAGGGCAGGGTCCAGGTGACCTTGGGCGTGAACCCGAGCGGACCGCAGTAGAAGCGGAGAGACTCGTCCCAACGCTGGGTGCGCAGGGCGATGTGGTGGAAGCCGACGTGAGGAAGATTCGACATGGCAGGCGGGGCGTTGGGGAATCGGCGGAGGGGCTCAACAAAAAGGCCGGTCGTGATGACCGGCCTTGATCAAGGGGAGGGTGAGTCCGGGGCGCGGCTCAGAGCTCGTAAGCCGGCAGCACCTTGTCGATGCGCTGCTTTTCGAGTTTGGCAAAGTGCGGCAGGCCGTTCTCGTGCGGAACCTGGGTTTCGCCCTGAATGAGCGGCTGGGCGTAGCGGGTGAACTGGAAGTTCATGCTGACGCCGTCCTCGTTGATCCACTCGCGCGGGAGCTTCTTCACGCCGTTGGCGATGTCGCTCAGCGGGGCGAGGCCGGTTTCGCAGGTGTAGTGGTCGCCGTCACCGCGCACGAGGGTGATCATCTTGTCCGTCTCGCCGTTGATCGCGGCGCGGACTGCGGCCTGACCAGCGAGGAACGCTTCGTCGGCGTCCGTCTTTGAGCCGGCGTGGGCGGCGGCGCGCTGGGAGATGCCGAGCTTGGCCACGCGGGCCTTCACGCCGGGAAGATTCTGTTCGACCAGGCTGCGCAGGTAGTCGCCCGCACCGCCGAGCTGGGCGTGCCCGAAGGCATCGGTGGCCTCCGCGGCCGCGACGTAGTTGCCATCGGCGTCGACCAAGCCCTCGCCCACCACGATGAGGCAGTACTTTTCGCGCTTCAGGACGCGCTGAACGTCCGCGACGAACTTTTCGGCGGAGAAAGCCACTTCGGGCAGGTAGATGAGGTGCGGCGGATCGTGCGGATGATCGCGGCGCTTGGCGAGGGAGGCACCGGCGGCGATCCAGCCCGCATTGCGGCCCATGACCTCGAGGATGGACACCAGGTCGCCCTGGCCCATGGCCTCGTTGTCGCAGGCGAGCTCGCGCACGGTGGTGCAGATAAACTTGATGACCGAACCGTAGCCCGGGCAGTGATCGGTGACGACCAGATCGTTGTCGATCGTCTTCGGGATGCCGATCACCCGGAGCTCGTAACCCTGCTGCTGGGCGAGCTTGGAGATCTTGTCGGCGGTGTCCTGGGAGTCGTTGCCGCCGGCGTAGAAAAAGTAGCGGATGTTGTGCGCCTTGAAGACCTCAAGCACGCGCTCGAAGTCCTGCTGCTTCTTGAGTTTGTAACGGCACGTACCCAGGGCGGCGCCGGGGGTGAAACGCAGGCCGCGGATGGTCTGCTGGGACTCGGCGGCGAGGTCGATCAAGTCCTCCTGAAGGATGCCCAAAACGCCGTTCAAGCAGCCGTAGATCTCCTCGATGCAGCTATGGTTCAGCGCTTCGGCGATGACACCGGCGAGGCTGGCATTGATGACGGCGGTGGGGCCACCGGATTGGCCCACCAAGACATTACCTGAGAGTTCTTCGGCCATGGCTGTTGGTTTTTGAAAGGAGTTGGTCAGAACGTGAAGGGGCAAGGTGACCGCCGGGTCGCGGGGCTGGCAAACTCAAATTTCCCTGCGTTCGGTGACCAAGCCGTTCCGCCCGCACGGATTGGCCTCCGTGGTGGCGGTCGGGGACGGTGAGCGGCGGGATTTCGCGACTCGACGCCTCTGCCGCAAACCGCTTTCGTCCGCGGGTCACCCGCATGGCCTTCCTCGAAGTCGCCGGTTCCCTCGCGCGGCGCCTCGTGCGCGCGCTGGTCAAGTTCTACTATCCGCGCATCGAAGTCTCCGGTGGAGAGCGCATCCCCCGGTCGGGGCCGGTGCTGCTCGTGGCCAACCACCCGAATTCCTTGATCGATCCCGTACTGCTGGGCATCGCCGCAGATCGGCCGGTGCGGCTGATGGCAAAGGCGCCGCTGTTTCGCGTGCCGGTTTTTGGGGCGGTATTGCGCGCCCTCGGGATGGTCCCGGCGTACCGCGGCTCGGATGATCGGGGAGAGGTGGCGAAAAATTTTGAATCCCTGGCTGCGGCGGCCCGGACGCTGGCGGCGGGGCACGTGATGGGGATCTTTCCGGAAGGCAAAAGCCACGATGCCTCCCGGGTGGAAATGGTGCGGTCCGGTGCCGCCCGGCTGGCCTTGCAAGCCCTCGAGGCAGGGGCAACGGAGCTGCGCGTCGTACCGGTGGGCCTGAACTACGAACGCAAGGAGCGGTTCCGCACCGCCGTGTGGATCCAGGTGGGCGAGCCGATCGGCCTGACCGCCTGGCGTGCCGGGTTCCCCACGGAGGGACCTGCGGCCCTTCGCGCCCTCACGGCGGAGATCGATGCGCGGCTGAAGGCATGCGTGGTGCATCTCGATGATCCGGCCTGGGAAGACTTGCTCGACGAAGTCGAAGCCTTGTTGCCGGCGGCCGGCTTCTACCGCCGTCATGCCCTGGAGGCGTTGCATCAGCGGAAGGCGGTCGCCGATGCGATCAACCGGTTCCATCGTGTGGACCGTGCGCGCGCGGAGGCCGCCGCAGCGCGGGTGCGAGCGCACGACGCCGCGCTGCGCCGGAGCGGTCTGGCGGGCGACGCCCGCATCCTTCAGGTGCGCGGCTGGCGCCTGGCCCGCTTGCTCGTGCGCGATGGCGTGGGCCTGCTGGTGGGCGGCGTGGTGGGCTTTGCCGGTCTGGTTCATCACCTCGTCCCGCATGGCGTGGTGCGATTGCTGGCCGGACGCCTGCAGACGCCCGGACGGATGACCGTGGCGCTGTATCGACTGCTCATCGGCCTGCCGGTCTACGCCCTGTGGTATGTCGCAGTCTGGTGGCTGCTGAGGGTCTATTTTCTTCCGTGGGTGGCCTGGACCTGGGTGGCGGTCATGCCGGTGGCCGGGCTGGTCGCGCTGAAGGCCGGCCGGTCGTTCCGGCGAACCGTCCCGTTGTGGTGGGCGCAGCTGAGGCTCCTGGCAAAGCCGGCGATGGCGACCGCGTTGCGGGATCAACAGGCGGCGATTGTCGACGAATTGCGTGGCTTTGCTGCGGAGCTGAACCCCTCCGGTCCGGCGTCGGACGCACCCGGCGTTGGGCCGCACTCGGTAACCTACAAACCGCCGCTTTGGGTCAACCTGCTCGCTGGCTCGGCGGTCTGCGCGGTGACGGTGCTGGCCGCGCTTTGGCTCCTCCGCGATCGTCCGGTGGAGTGGTTGCGCACCCAGGCTCCCGCCCTCCAGGCGTGGTCCCCGGCGGAGCGGGCGGAGAATCTCGAGACGGATGAGCGGGCCCTCGTGGCCGTGATCGACGGACTCGCAGAGCTTGAGGCGCGTTACCGCCGGTTTGAGGCCGAACTGCTGGCAGGCCAGCGCAGCTACTACCGGCAGGAGGATGACGATGAAATCAGGCGGATGATGGTGTCCTACCTGAGCTACCGGGCCGCCTTGCTCCGCACGGTTTGGAAGTATCAGCGCCATGCCCAACTCAACGACGAGCACGACCGTCTGCGGGCGCTGCTGCTGCACTATACCGCCGCGGCAGTCGCGTACGAGTACGCCGCCCGCTTTGTCCTCGCCTTCGAAGGTCAGGAGACGGCGATCCGCAAGCTCAACGAACCTGAGCCGGTCTGGGGTCTGCCGGCGGGAACGTACGATCAGATCCGTTCAAACCTCGCGAACGTGGCGCACCGCCGCTGGCTGGAAGCCGGCTGGCAGCATTATCACGCGACCGTACCGCGTTGGCGGGAGACCGGGTTGTATCAAGCAGAGCCCTACGCCCGTTTTCACGGCGCCATTGCGACCGCCGGAGCGTACACCGCCGGGCTGTCGGACCGGTTGTTGACCTACAAGGTCGCGACGGCCGTCACGGACGTCGGCAACTGGGCGCGCGGAGGGTACTATCGGGCGAGTTCGGCCATCTCCTCGCTTGTCGGGCACACGAAGATTCGCGAACCGCGCTCCGGGGCTGCCCTGATCACGCCGGACAAACTGGAGGCGCTGCGCCCGCGCCTCCGCCCGGGCGATATTCTCCTCCAGCGTCGCAACTGGTTTCTTTCCAATGCCTTCCTGCCCGGCTACTGGCCGCATTCTGCGCTGTACGTCGGCACGGTGGATGACCTGCGCGCCATGGGCCTGGCGGACGATCCACGGGTGGCGCGTCACCTCGAGGCGTATGCGCGCCCGGACGCCGGCGGACGCGCACACGTGATCATCGAAGCGATTGGCGCCGGCGTGGTCTTTACCAGTGCGGAACACTCGATCGGAGAGGCTGATTCCGTCGCGGTGCTGCGCCCCCGCCTCTCTCCGGAGCAGGTTCGGGAAGTGATTGCCCGGGCCTTCAGCCACGCGGGCAAGGCCTACGATTTCGACTTCGATTTCTTCAGCAGTGACCGGCTGGTGTGCACGGAACTGGTGTATCGCTCCTTTAATGGATACATCGATTTTCCGCTCGTGGAGATTCTTGGCCGGAAGACCCTGCCGGCCCTCGAGATCGTGCGGCATTGGACCGGTCCCTCCGGCGCCACCCAGCTTGAGTTTGTGGCGTTTCTCGATGGTGACGAGGACACCGGTCGCTGCGACGAGCGGGACGCGGCGGCGCTGGCCGGATCGCTCCAGCGGCCGGCCCTGACGTGGCTTAACTGAGCGGATGGTTCCGTCGGGGCACAAAAAACGGGTTGCCCCTGTGATGGAGCAACCCGTGGTGAAAGGGGGAGCGGAGGCGGCTCAGCGCGTGAGCTCCTGCACGTACGCCATCAGAGGCTGAACCTCCGCGGGCGGTGTGATCCAGTTGCTGTAAAGGATCTCGGGCAGGGAGGAGGAGGTGTTGTAGAAGGCCCGGTTCGCGTTGTCATTGCGCGACAGGTAACCGGCTTTGACCGTGGCGCCGGCGTAGAGTCCGGCCGTCTTGTTGTAGACCAGCACCGGTGTTGCGAGGATTGCACGATTGTAGCTCTCGGCGTCAGCCACGCGCGGACCGGCGACCGCTTTGGCATCGGCGCCGACGTTGAACCGTTGGTTGAAGAGCAGGCGGGGCGTCTGGTCGTCCATGATCACGTAGACCGTCTCCACCGTGGTCGCGCCGAGCTGGAGGCCAAGGCTGGCTTCGCCCGCATTCACGAAGGCCGGCACGCTCCACGTGCCATCCGGTCGCTTGACCATGACAACCCCGTAACCGTCTTTTACGCCAAAGATGATGCCGGCTTTGACCTGATTCACGATGATCAGGCCGCGGGCGCGCTTAAGGATGTCCGACGGGATGGCGGTGTTGGGACGCAGCATGAACTCGCGCAGGATGGCCTCGCAGCTCTCGATGCGCGTCACGTAGTCCTTCCGCGTCAGCGTGTTTTGCGCCACGGCGGAGGCCGCGGCGGCGAGGAAGGCCAGCATGAGGAGGAAGCATTTCTTCATAGCACGAAAAGGTTGAAGGGGGACTATGCACGGGCGCATCCCGTTGGAAAGCGCGGAGTACGAACGGTTCCGTGAGTCGGTCAGCCCAGGCCGCGGACTTCAAGATCGTCTTCATCCCAGCCGAAGTAGTGCCCCAGCTCGTGCAAATAGGTGAGCTTTACCTCTTCCTGGAAGGTTGCGCGGTCCCCTTCGGCATAGTCGAAAAGGTTCTCCAGGAAGAGCATGATGTGCGCGGGCAGGGCATTGTTGTCGCCCGTGTCGAGACCGTGGGGACTGCCGGCGAACATTCCGAGGATGTCAGGTTCAAACTCGTCGCCCAGGATCTCCGGACTGGGCCGGTCGTGATAGACGACCGGCAGAGCCTCGGCGAGCGGACGCAGCCGGGCGGGGAGGCGCCGGCGGGTGGCGGCGACCGTGGCAGCGGCAAGGGCGGCGAGCTCGTCGTGAGTCATGGACAGGCGTGATGTAACCAAAATCCGGAGACCGCGTCTAGTTCTCCATCAGCAACGCGACCCGGGGCGCTGCCGAACAACCATCCAAAACCATCATCAGCCATGAATGCCCTGTCGAAAGTTCTCCTCCCTGTCCTCGCCCTTACCGTCGGCCTTGCCGCCCCGCTCTCGCTTTCCGCTCAACCCTCGGGTGACCGCCCTCAGCGTCCGGAACGTGCCGGCCCCGGTGGCCCCGGAGGCGGTGGCCCTGGCGCCCGCCTTGAGCAGATGTCCGAACGCCTCGCCCTGACCGCCGAGCAAAAGACCAAGGTGCAGGCGATCCTCGAATCCGAACGCGCCAGCGTCGAAGCCCTGCGCGCCGACGCCTCGCTCACTCAGGAAGCCCGGCGCGAAAAGATGCAGGCGATCCGCCGTTCGTTCGCCGAGCAGATCCGCGCCATCCTTACGCCCGAGCAGCAGGCCAAGTTTGCCGAGACGCGCGGACCCGGCGGACCGGGCGGCGGCCAGAAGGGCCGTCCCGACGGCGAGCCCAAGAAGTAACGGCCCTCCCGTTCCGTTTTCCCGACCGCCGCCTGCCTTTGTGCCGGCGGCGGTTTTCGTTTTGCCCCCGACGCGTCGACCTGCGCACGCTGCGGTCTTCATGGAGGCACCACGGATCGTCATCGCCGGCGGCGGAGCCGCGGGATTCTTTGCCGCAATCGCCGCGGCCGAGGCAAACCCGCGCGCTCGGGTCACGTTGTACGAGGCGACGGCCCATCCCCTGGCCAAGGTCCGCATCTCCGGCGGAGGGCGCTGCAACGTGACGCACGCCTGCTTCGAGCCGCGCGAGCTCGTGAAACGTTACCCGCGCGGAGGGCGCGAGTTGCTCGGGCCTTTTCATCGCTGGGGTCCGCGAGAAACGGTCGCCTGGTTTGCCGCGCGCGGGGTGGAGCTGAAAACCGAGGAGGATGGTCGCATGTTCCCGGTCACAGACGACTCGGCCACGATCGTGAACTGTCTTCGGTCCGCCGCCGACGCCGCCCGGGTGACCGTGACCGTCTGCCGCGGCCTGCGCGAGGCGGAGTGTCTGCACGGGGCCGCAGGTGAGGGCGGGGCGCGTTTCCGCCTGACTTTGACGGACGACTCCGTCGTCGAGGCGGATCGCCTTCTCTTGGCAACGGGAGGCAACAAAGGGTCGGCCGGGCTGGCGATCGCCGCACGGCTCGATCACACGATTGAGCCGCCGGTACCGTCGCTCTTCACCTTCCACATCGATGATCCGCGCCTGCGGGGCCTCGAGGGCCTCTCCGTGCCGCTGGTGGCGACCGCCATCGCTGGCACAAAACTTCGGGAGGCCGGCCCGATCCTGGTGACCCACTGGGGGCTGAGCGGTCCGGCGGTGCTCAAGCTCTCGGCCTGGGGCGCGCGCGAGCTGCATGCCTGTGATTACAAGGCAAAGCTGGTGATCAACTGGGCGGCTCCGCGGCCCCCGGAGGCCGTGCGCGCCGCGCTGGAGCAGTTTCGGCAGGAGCACCCGCGCAAGCAGGTCACCAGCGCCAATCCCTTCGGCTTGCCGGGCCGGCTATGGGAACGCCTCGTCGCCGGCGCCGCATTCGAACCCGAGCTGTGCTGGACGGGTGTATCCAACGCGCGCTTACAGGCACTCGCGGCTCAGGTTTCGGCGTCCGAGTTTGCGGTCGAGGGCAAGAGCATGAACAAGGAGGAGTTTGTGACCTGCGGCGGCGTCCGCCTGCGCGAGGTGGACTTTCGCACGATGGAGAGCCGGGTGCGGCCCGGCCTGCACTTCGCCGGGGAGGTGCTTGATGTCGACGGCATCACCGGCGGCTTCAACTTTCAGGCGGCATGGACGACGGGTTGGATCGCCGGCCGGGCCATGGCCGGCGTGGCCGACTGATCCTGCTCCCGGCGGCGCGTCACGGCATCAGGAGCGGGGCGCCCGGACCGGGGGGCCAGCCGAGCAGCACCCAGACGATCAGGAAGGCGGTCCATGCGACCAGATTGGCGAGCGAATAGGGCAGCATGAGCGCGGTCATGGTGCCGATGCCGGCCTTGGGCTCGTAGCGTTGTGCGAACATCAGCACCAGGGGGAAGTTCGACATCAGCGGCGTGATGATGTTGGTGGTGCTGTCGCCCACGCGGTAGGCGCTCTGCGTGAGTTCGGGTGCGTACCCGAGCAGCATGAACATCGGGACGAAGATCGGTGCGAGCATCGCCCACTTGGCCGAAGACGAGCCGACCACGAGGTTGATCGTGGCGGTGAGCAGCACGAGGCCGATCATCAGCGGAATCGGCCCCAGCTCGAGGGCACGGAGCACGGTGGCCCCCTCGACGGCCAGGATCACGCCCAGGTTGGTCCAGTTGAAGAAGGCTACGAACTGGGCGATGAAGAACACCACCACCAGGTAACCGGCGAGCAGTTCCAGGGTTCGCTGCATGCCCTTGTAGACGTCCGCATCGCTTTGCACCGTGCCCGCCGCGATCCCGTAGGCGACACCGGGGATGAGGCCGAAGACAAAAATGAAGAACACGAGGCCGCGCACAAAATACGAACCGATGAATCCCGGGTTCTTCGGATCCTGCAGGAAACCGTTCTCGGGCAGCAGGCCCGCGAGCACGAGGGCAGACAGGATGAGCAGGGAAATCCCGGCCCAGCGCAGCCCACGCCACTCGGCGGCGGTGAGCGCGGTGATCGGCTGCGCGGCGGCGTCCCCCCGATAGGTGCCCAATCTCGGCACGACCACTTTCTCGGTCACGACCGTTCCCACGGCGGTGACGACAAAGACCGAGGCGGCGAGGAAGAAGTAGTTGGCCATCGGGGTCACCGTGTAGGCCGGGTCGAGAATTCGCGCCGCCTCCTGACTCAGGCCCGCGAGGATGACGTCGGTCGGCGAGATGAGCAGGTTCGCCGCAAACCCTCCGGACACGCCGGCGAAGGAGGCGGCGATGCCCGCGAGCGGGTGCCGGCCGGCGGAATGAAAGAGCGCTGCGCTGAGCGGCAGCAGCAGGACGTAGCCGATGTCGCCAGCCGTGTTGGAGGTGACGCCGCAGAACACGACCACCATCGTCAGCAGCCGTCCGGGCGCCGCCTGGACGATCAGCCGCATCACGGCGCTCAGCAGTCCGCTGTGTTCGGCGATGGAGAGGCCGAGCACGCAGACCAGCACCGAGCCGAGCGGCGCAAAATTGATGAAGTTTGGCAGCACCCCGAGGATGATGCGGTGCAGGCCTTCAACCGAGAGAAGGTTGAAGGCGCGGACGGGCTCGTTGCGGGCGGGGTGGATGACCTCAAGTCCGGTCACGCTCAGCACCGCGGAAACGAGCACTACCGTGCCGGCCAGCAGGAGAAAGAGGGTGGCGGGGTGTGGCAGCGCGTTTCCGACCCGTTCAAGCCGGTCAAGGAAGCGCTGGAAACGGGTGGGGCGGGGGAGCATGGAAGAGAAACAGCAAAGGTGTGGAAGGCGCGGCGTGGATCGGTGAATCGCCTTCGCGGCTCAAGGAGCGGAGGAAACGATTTTCGCCCGCACAAACTCGGCGAGGTTGGCGGCGAAGGTGTCGAGGGTACGCCGCAAGGAGGCAAAGCCCGCGCCGCGGGTGAAGGCGGCCTCGTCGAGGTAGAGCGCTCGGTTGATCTCGATCTGGATGCTGTGGCGGCCGAGCGCCGGGCGCCCGAATGTTGCGACCAGGTCGCCGCCTCGATACGGGTCGTTGATCTGCGTGCGCAGGCCATGGGTGGAGAACCATCGGGCCACCCAGTCGGTGAAGGCCGGGTCAGCCGTCGTACCGTCGCGATCGCTGACCACGATGTCGGGCCGGCTGCGGCCGGCATCGAGGTTCATACGGTTGCCCCGAGACTTCATCGAGTGGCAGTTGATGTGCCACACGATGCCGTGGGCGGCATGCTGAGCATCCAGCAAAGCCCGCAATTTGTTCCGATAAGGTCGATAGTAGCAATCAATGCGGCGCTGCACTTCAGACACCGGCAGGCGGCTGCGGTACATGGGCACATCCGGCAGCGCGAGACTGCGGATCAGGCCCATGCCGCGGCGACTGTAGTCGGAGGTGCCGAGGCGGTGCGGCCAGGGGCCGTCAAGGAGGGCCGGGTCGATGTCGTCCTCAGCCCGGTTCGCGTCGACATAGGCGCGGGGGAAACGGGCGGCCAGCAGCGTTGCGCCGTGGTCGGGCGCGTCCGCCCAGAGTTCGTCCACATAGGCGTCCCAGGTGGTGAGCAGCGCCTCCCGGGGTGCCGTCGGCGCATGCGTCTCGGGCCACACCGCGCCGCTGTGGGGCGAGTCGAGGACGATCGGGAGGGCGGTTGTCCGCGGCTCGTACAGACGGTACGGCTCGGCCGGAGAAGGCGCTGGGATCATGCGGATGGGCGCACGTGATCACCGGGCGGGATCGTGGCGGAGCAGGGTGTTGAACAACAGCTTGAACGTGCCGTAGGGCTGGGCGCGGAAGGTCACCTCAGGCGCAAGCAGGCGCACCGTGCCCTGCCCGACAGGCAGGTCGGCGGCGAGAATGCCCTGGTCAAGGTAGGCCTGTCCCCACGCCCAACCGCTGCGCAAGGGGCGCGGTGTATCGAACCAAGCGATGGGTTTGACGCCCTCGACCAACGCGGCGGGCGTGAGCCGGAAGACGGGATTGTTGTCGAAATAGATGTCCACGTCCGCCGTCATGCCCCAGGCGGCCGGTTGCGAAGGATCAACCTTCGCGCGCAGCGCACTGCCCGGGACAAAAAACTTTTCCCGGGGCAAACGCTGCTCTCGTCCGTCGGGCGTCAGCTCCACCAAGGCATTCTTCACCGGGAGATTCAGGTGATGCGCCAGCTGGCTGCTGGTGCCGACCGCCACTATCGTACCGCCTGCTTCGGTGAAGGCTCGCAGGGCAGGAACGGTCTTTTCCTCGGAAAAACTGCCAAGCAGACCGTGAAACTCCTCCGGCAGGTCTTCGCGTCGCGGGGTGCGGAGCACGTAGGAGGACCGCGGGGCCGGCGGACCGCCGAGAGCGCGGGGCAGGGGGATGGCGCCGGACGGCAGGATCAGCACATCGTAGCGCCCGGCGAGTGCTCCGGCGTCGATCTGGCCGGGATACACGAGATCGAAGGCGAAGTCGTGTTGTTCGAGCAGCCAGCGGGTCCAGCCGGAGGGCATGGAGCCGCCGTAGACATCCCAGAGGGCAATGCGCGGCCGGCTGACCTTCACTCGCTGACCGGACGGCGGTTGGTCGACGGCTTGGACGGCGAGTCCCAGTTCCGCTGCAGCGGTCTTGATGAGATTCTCGGCGCCAGCTTGCGCCGGGATGAACACCGTGCCGGGCGTCAATGCGTTCGCCGACCCGGAGGCCGAGGCGAACCGGTGCACTTCGAGACCGGCGGCCAAGGCGCGATTGATGAGCTTGAAGGTGTTGACCGGTCCCGGCGGGATCAGGAACCCGCCCCGGCCGGCACCGGCGATGCGGCCCGCAGGCGGCGCCTGGACCTCCCCCCAGGGAAGGCGTACGAACGGTCCCTCGAACCCGTCGAGGATCCGGTCAAAGCGGACACCCATCAGGAAGGCGGGGGTCCACCCGGCGGAGTCATAGGGCGCGATGGGGGGACCGCCTTCGTAGAGGAAATCGTTCGGGTGATCCTGGGGCTCGAACAAGTCGAGGATGTGCGGCCGGAACGCCTGGGCTGTCCGGACAATGTAAGACCCAGACGGATACGTCTTGCCGTTCACGGTGAAGTCGGTGGTGGCGCGTTCGACCGCGACACCCCCTTTGATCAGCATGTTGATGAATGCGACCGCGGTCGGGAAATCGGGTTGGTCCGCGGGCAGGATGTAGCCGCGCGGATCCCGCTGCTCGGGCTTCTGGAGATGGGCAAAGTATTCGGGCGGGATCCCGGGGGCGTTGTAGGCCGCGAAGCGTTCCGAGGCATCCGGCGCCGCGGCGGGTGCGGTGCGACGGTCCGCCTCATAGGCTTTGCGCATCGCATCCACCCGCGACGGATACCGCGTCCAATGGTCCCGGCTGCCGCGCTCGATCGAGGCCTTCCCCATTAGGTAGATGTTGTAGAGCAGCTGGTCGCGTTGGCGGGATGCGTAGTCCAGAATCGCGTAGTTGGCGCTCACCGAGTAGTCGATCGACTGACGATAGTGCCAGCGCTGCGGGGCGACCGGGGCGGGCAGATCTCCGGACGGGATCTGCCGCTCGGGCAGCAGGGGGATGTCCATGGGCGTCGGGTTGCCCACGATCTCCGTAAGGATGCCGATCTGGTTGTGGAAGTACGGCGTCGTGCGCAGGCCGCCGTTCCACCAGGTCGAGAACGGTGCGCCGCGGCGTTGGGCGATGCCGACTTTGCCCTCGGCGTGAAAGCGATTGTTCATCGCGGCCCCGATCGCGTCGATGCTCGTCACGAGGAGCGGGTCGAAGACGTAGTTGAAGGGATCCCGGTAAGGCGGGCCCGAAATGATCGTGCCGGGGGGCGCCGACTGGTGATGGTTGTAGACGATCTGCGGCAGCCAGTCGACGTAGAGCTGACGGTTGATGTTCGAGCTCTCCTTCATCGCCATGGTGAAGAAGTCGCGATTGTTATCGTGGCCGACGTACTTGTGGTAGAGCCGGGGCTGAAGATCAAAGAAGCGCTCCTCGGGTACGGGGCGGCGCATGTACCAGGACGAGATCAACTCCTGCCCGTCCGGGTTGCAGTGCGTGAACAGGATGATCACATCGTCGAGGATCCGCTGCGTGACTGCGTCGGTGGCGCTGGCGAAGCGGTAGACGGATTCGATCAACTGGTGGGTGCCGACAGTCTCGTTGGCGTGCAGGCCGCCGTCGATCCAGACGACCGCGCGACCTTCCTCCGCTAGGGCCCGCGCCTCCGCGTCGTTCAAGCCCTCGGCGCGGGCCAGGCGCTGGGAGATCTGCCGGTAACGCTCCAACTTCGCATGATTGGCCGGAGAGGTCACGATCAGCATAGGTTGGCGGCGACCCTCCTCGGTGGGTCCGATATCGACCAGCACCACACGGTCTGACTCCGCCGCGACCTTCTTAAAATAGGCCTCGGTCTGCGTGAAGGTCGCGAGGTGATAATCGTCCCCGATGGCGAAGCCGAAATGCTCTTTCGGTGTGGTGACGGCGCGGGCACTGACCGCGGACACGACGATCAGCAGCAGAAGCGGAAGATGGCGGAGGTGATTCATGAGGAGACGAGGCAAAGCGAGATACGGCCGTTTTCCCCGGCGCCGCACGCAGGCCGCGCCGGGGAGAATCGAGCGGACCGGGACCGGTTAGAAGCGTTTGGTGAGCTCCAGCGTCCAGGTACGGCCGACGGCAAGGTAGTTATAGACCGACGCTTGGTAGCCGGAGGGATCCGCACTCAGCGGCGGATCTTCGGCGGTGAGATTCGTGACGCCAACGCGGACGGTTGAGTTGCGCAACCAGCGGTGGGTGTCGGCTCCGAACCGATGCGTGACGAACAGGTTGAAGGTGAGCGTGCTTGCGACCTTGTACCAGTAGTTCAAACGGCCGAGGTCCTCGAGGACCATAATGTGCGAGGGTTGTCCGAGGGAGTCGTAGACCGCTTGGGTGGTGGACGCACCGGTGTCCGCAAAGGCTCCGATGTAGTAGGCGCTGAGTCCGGCGGTCCACTGGTCGCGGCGCCAGGTCAGATTGGCGTTCCCGCGCCAGCGCGCGGCACCGTTCTGTTCGAGCCGGCTGTCGATCACGTCAGTCTCAGGCACCGACTCGTAGGACTCGTCGAGGTAGGTCCACTCGGTCGAGAAGGTGAAGAGACCGAGGCGGTTCTCAGGCAGGCGGTAGGTCAAACCCAGATCCGCTCCTGCGACCCGGGCAATGGACCGATTACTGAAGGCCGTACGGAGCGTGAGGATCGGTCCGAAGGCCGCGATCTGATCGGATGCCGGACGCGTGGCGTTGTAGGCGTCGAAGAACATCTGGTCGGACGCCGGCATCGGCGCACGGGTGACACGGGGATCGCCCACATAGCCGGCCGTGCCGCTGCCGGTGTTGATGCTGCCGATCGGCACGCCGGCCGCGAGTTGCTGCTGGGTGTAGGCACGGAGCAACTGGTAATCGTTGTCCACCACCTGAGCCGTGGTGTCGGCGTCGATGATGTTGCGCTGGTCGATGCGCCAGAAGTCCACGGACAGCGACAGGCCCCGGATGCGCGGCACGTCGATCACGATACCGGCGCTCCGGCCCTCGCTGAACTCGGGTTCGAGCTCGGCATTGCCTGCGGTCGTGTACGTGCGGTTGACCGTGCCGTCGGAGGCGAGCCCGGTGACAGGGACGCGGTAGGTATCGGCGTAGGCCTGGACGATCGTGCGTTCCTTTTGGTTGAGCACGGCCAGATTGGGAGCTCGGAAGCCCTCGTTGTACGACCCGCGAATCATGACCCAGGGAGCGGGCTTCCAGTTGGCGCCGAACTTCGGCTTGGTGGTGTCGCCGAAGTCGCTGTAACTTTCATGCCGGACGGAGGCGGACAATTCGAGCGACGTGAGCAAGGGAAGATCGTTCTTCGGGCTCGCCAGCGGCACCACGACCTCGGCGTAGCTGCTTGAAACGGTCCGGTCGCCGACGATGTCCGCGGTCGCCGAGGCCTGCACGAAATCGTTGTTGGTGGGGTCGAGGCCCGAGGTAGGCGGGTTCAGGCCGGCGAAAGGCGGGCGGGTATGCGACAACTCCTCCACGCGATACTCGCCTCCGGCCGCGACGGAGAGGGGGCCGCTCCAAAGCTGAAGCGCTTCCCCGGAGACCTTGAAGTCGATGCTACCCACCGAACTGCGGCCGTTGTTGGGCAGCTTATCGTAGATCGGCCCCATCACACTCTGAGGATTGGCGTAGGCCTGGTCAGGGACCACAGCGCCGTTTTGAACGCGAAAGGTGTAGCCAAAAGGATTGTACGCGCTGCTGTCCGTACGTTCGGCCGCGGCCAGCAATGCGGATTCGCGCAAGGCGTTCTGGACTTCGTCGACGGTCTTGGCGCGGGTGTAGTAGGCGGCGCCTTCCCAGGTCCAGGTGTCGCCGAACCGCCCGCGCAGACCGCCCAGCACGCGATAGATGTCGGTGTCGATCTCCACGCGCTCCTGGCCCATGTCCATGATGCGGAAATTCATGATGCGGACGGTCTGCGGCGTACCGGTCAGGCGGGGCGAGCCATCTGCATTGGGGGCGCCAGCGGGGTCATAGAAGCGGGAGCCAAACGGATTGTACGGGTTGCCGATCGCGAGCACGAGCGGTCGATCCGCGCCGCTGCTGTAGGGCAGGGGAGAACGGCGAAAGTCAGTGAAGGCATCGTAGTAGGAGATTTCGCCAAAGGCCGTCAGCCGGTCGGAGAGATCGAATTCAACCTGGTTGAACCAATTGTACCGCTCTGTCTTGGGCAGGTTCATTTGGTCCGAGTTGATGTTGTAATAGTAGTCGGCGGTGACGCCGGTACGGGCGGGCACCGTGGTCGTAAATCCCACCACCCCGGGCGCAGTAGGCACGAGGTAACGGGTCTGTGTCGCCGACCCTACCCGGAATGCGGCGTAGGGTCCGGATGCGTTGCGGTCGAAGAAAGCCGAGGTTGGTTGATCGAACGGGGCGGGCGCGACCCGCGATTTGTCGGCGTCCGCAGAGAACGGACGGTCGGCCAGATAAAGCTCCTTTCGGTAGTAGGCATCCAACACGGTCAGCCATCGGCCGCGCCCGTTGGCGAAGTCGCGGCCGTGGGAGAGGGTCGCGCGGCCATACTCCGCGCCTCCATCCTCCGGAAGACCAATCTGCGTGCTGAGTTCGGTCCCGCGAAATTCCCGGTCCATCATGTAGTTGACCACGCCTGCGATGGCGTCCGAGCCGTACACCGCCGACGCTCCGTCCCGCAGGAGTTCCACCCGCCCAATGCCGCGGTTGGGCAGCTGGTTGACGTTCACGGAACTGGCGAGGACTCCGCTTTCGTTTTGGGTGATGGGGTGATTGGCGAGACGACGGCCGTTCAGAAGCACGAGGGTGTTGCCGGACGCGAGCCCGCGCAGGCTCAACGCGGCTACGTCGCCGCGGGCGATCGCGCCCGTGGAGTTGGACTCATTGATCGGCACACTGACCACTTGGGGTAGGGCGGTCAGAAGCTGAACCGGTGTCATCGCATCGCGGGTTTCGAACGCGGTTTGGTCGAGGACCGTCACGGGCAGGACCTTCTCTTGGTCCAGGCGCTTGATGTTCGAGCCGGTAACCCGGAACGCCTCGAGCTGAATGGTGGATCCTTCGGGTTCGGAGGTCGTTGGCGCGGTGGGTTGTGCGTATAGACTTACGGCAGCGAGGAAGACGGCGATGAGGGAAGCGCCGGCGGAGGCGTGCCGGAACGGCAGGATAGGCGAGGTCATGGGTGGGGCAGGGTTCTGGAGGTGGGGATGTCGCGGCTGAGGACAGCAACGGCAGGACCTGTCGAAGAGGGAAATCCCGATCCAGGACGAGACGCAAAAACTTAAGATTAAACGACTGTTGATTAATGTAACGTTTGTTTAGTAGGGTGATTTTATGTCGCGCCGCTCCCTGGTCACGCTGGTGGGGTTGAGGGATCCTTGGTTTTACGAGCCGCACGAGGATGGCCGTCAGCTGGGGCCGGTGTTGTCGATGGTGGAGGAGCGTCGTTTTGATCGCGTCGTGCTCCTGGTGCGCCCGTTTCGCCAAGATCAGGGGGAGTTGACCCGGGCGGCGCTGCGGGAGCGGCAACCTGCGCTGCGGGTCGAAGTCCGCTCCGTGCAGTGGAGCGACTCGACCTACCACCCGGAGATCGTGGGCGAGCTTCGGCGGGTATGGCATGCGTTGATCCAGCAGGACCCCGAGGACGACTACTCCATTTCCCTTCAATCAGGGCCGCCCGAGGTGCACGCCTGTTGGGTGCTCCTGCATGTAGCCGGTGAAGTCAGGGCGCGGCTGCTCAATGTGAAGCGAACGGTTCATAACGGGTTGGCTGGTCCTCGCGGCCTTCGCGAACTCGACTGGAGTCAGCCGCTTGCCGAGGTCACCCCAGAGACGCTGTCGTTGCTAGCACCCCGGCGGGCGCGGTTCGACGACTCCGAGCTGCAGGATCCCGCCACCACGGTGCCCCGTCACTTCTTCGCGCGGCGCACCTTGGAGCAGGCCGTGCTGATGAGTCGGCATCGCGCGCCGCTGTTGATCAGTGGCGAGCCGGGAACGCAGAAGCACTATCTTGCGGCCATGGTGCACCGGCTCAGCCGCCGAGAGGCAGGCCCCCTGATCATCCTCAACTGTGGCTCCTTGCCGGTTCATCTCTTCGATGAGGTGTTCTTCGGTGGAGGGACCGGCGCAGGCGAGGGGGAGGGAAAGCTTGTCCAGGCGGATGGTGGCACCCTGGTGCTGCTGAAGATCCATCAAGTGCCGGGGGAGATTCTGGCACGTCTCTTCCGGACCGTAGACGACGGCTATTACTACCCTGCGGGAAGCCGTCGATCGACGGCGGTGGACGTCCGTCTTATCGGCACCACCGATCGCGACATCGAAGAGGAGGTGCGCCAGGGCCGATTTCCGTCCGATCTGTGGGCCCGACTGCAGGCCAGCATACTCCGGGTACCGCCGCTGCGTGAGCGAAAGGAGGATATTCTCGTCTTGGCCAACGAGGAGCTGGAGCGGCTCAATCGGAGGCTACCCCGTCCAAGGCGCCTATCCCGGGCGGCGATTGCCCGTCTTGAGGCCCATTCGTGGCCCAGCAATTTGAGCGAACTACAACGCGTCTTGGAGCAGGCGGTGGTCAATGCCGAGGGTCCGGTCATTGATGCGTCGGACCTCGACTTTGATCTTGGGGTGAACCTGTCCAACGTGTTCACGAGCCTTGAGCCCCGGATGCATCGCGGCTTTTCCCTCCCGGATTACCTGCGAAACTTGAAGTACGAACTGGTGCGGTCGGCCCTGCGGAAAACCGGGGGCTCAAAAAGCGAAGCGGCCCGCCTGCTCGGCGTCACACCCCAGGCCGTCCACAAGTACGCCCAGGCCCTATCGCGGACGGATCGACGGCGTAGTTAAAATTCAAATACGCAACGGCTGCGGGAGTGGGCCTGGCGATCCCACAGGAAGCGCCCCGCTCATGTTCTCACTGGAAAATGCAGTGCGTAAACAGCTTATAAACAATAGTTTCCAAATAATAGGGACAAAAAACTAAAAAGGTCTTGATCCTCCGCGTGTCGTTCCCATTGTCCGCACTCCCATCGATTCCGGGGCGGTAAAACAAACCGGGTAGCGATGAGGTTCTTTGAAGAAAATTTGGGTTCGGGTACGGCAGTGATCGCAAAAATCTCCGAAAGATTTTTCGAAAAAGTCATTGACGGACCTAGTTCAAAATGTCTTCTTGGAAATCTTTCCCCTCTGTGGGAAGCAGCTCTTTGAAACTTACTTTGTACGATTGATTGGGACCCCCAATCAACATATTCCAAAATCGAGCAACGGCCTCCGGTCGTTGCTGATGTAGTTCATGAATCACTAGGTTCTGAACTCTCTTTTCGGAGAGTTTGATCCTGGCTCAGAATGAACGCTGGCGGCGTGGTTAAGACA
>CAYZBG010000013.1:0-81634 GCA_964476565.1 uncultured Opitutus sp. | reverse complement strand
ACCGTCTTCAGTCCGGCCGAGGAGGCCCTTTATTACAAGACGGTCGAATCCGTGCAGCAACGCCTCAGCGCGGTGCGTGAGCCGGAGGCGGTTCTCGGTTGCATCCGGCAGGCCTTTGCGGGTTTCGAGCGCGCCTATGCGTCCGCGCCGGCCGCCGTGCGTGCGAAGGTGGCCTGTCATGCCGGTTGCAGCGCCTGTTGCCACGAACGCGTGGCCGTGCAGGCGCACGAGGTATTGATCGTCGCCGACCACGTGCAGCGGCATTTTTCGGCGGAAGCGCTGGAGGCCCTGGTCGCGCGGGCGGCGGCGCATCGGCAGGCGCACGCCGGGCGGGGCACTCCGGGATGGACCTCACCGCGCACGCCGTGCGTGCTTCTCGAAGAGGGCCGGTGTTCCGTCTATGAGGCGCGGCCCGGAATCTGCCGGGCGCACCACAGCCTGAGCGTGGAGGGGTGCAAGGCCAACCTGGCCGCCGGCAGCGAGGAGGTGAACGTGAAGATCCCGGGCCTGCGCGGCCGCATGTTCGCCGTCATGCTCGGCCTCGATCAGGCGGTGGAGTCGGAGGGTTACGACGAGGAGGCGTACGACTTCGGCTCGGCGTTGCACGAGGCGCTCACAAACAGCCTCTGCGCCTTTCGCTGGGGTCAAGGCAAGCCGGCCTTCCCCGTGGATTGCCGTGAGGCGCCGGAGGACGCCTGACTTCGATCCGGCACCGCGGGGCTCGTGCAGGGCCGGAGGCCGCCCGCGTCACGGCGTGGCCGCTGCAGCTTCCACCCCGGGTTCCGGGGCCACCTCTCCGAAGCGCGCCGGAGGTTCGTCGGTGGGCGGCACCTCCCCGCGGATCACCTTTCCCGCCAGGCCGGTCAGCCAGAGGTAATGGTCGCTGGGCAGGCCTTCGTAGGTGATAAAGCGCACGCCGCCGGACGTCGGCGGGGTATTGGTCGCCTTGAAGATGGCGGTGGCTTCGTCGACCTCGTCGAACATGGCGACATACAGCATGGAGGCCCCCGCCTTCTTCGCCGCGGCGATCTGCGACCAGAAGAAACGACCCTTCAGCCGCGGGATCACATCGAACGGGGATGTCGGGTTCATGTTGTGCCAGCTGAAACCGGGAAACGCCACCGGCAGGTAGTCGATTCCGCGGGCGCGGCACCATTCGAGATCGGGCTGCCACACGGTCGCGCCGTGTTGGGTGGCCTGCTCGGGGGTGCGATACCGCCCGGGCGTCCAGGGCGAGAGGATGTCGGCCTGCTCAAGCAACGCGTGCAACTCCGGGTCGGTGCGCGCGTCGCGGCGCTGCTCGCGCCAGAAGCTCGGTATGCCGAGCATGACGGCGACGCCGCCGGCGGCCGGATCGGTTTTGAGGAAGGTCAGGATCTTCTGCCAATCTTCCAGGGAAGGGCGCGGCTTGTCGTCGTTGAACCCGCAGCCCCACAACGCCAACACGGGCTTGCCGCGGTGCTTCAGGTAGGCGCGGTCGCGCGTGAGCCGCGTGTCGCGCAGCAAGGTCTTCCAGTCCTCGATGAGCCGGTCCGCGGCGCCTGGCGGCAGGCTGCTCAGGTCGTACATGAGGGCATAGGTCCGGCCGTGCCGGCGCGCCCCTTCACGGCAGTGCTGCAGGACGGTGTTGTTGTGTGCCAGCGCATCCGGACGAGTGAGGGTGTTGATGAACCGTTGGACAAAGACGCCGTCGATCGCGTGCTCCTCCATCCACTTGAAGTGCCGGATGACGGTCGCGCGGCGAAACGAACTGAAGACTTCCGCCCGCGTGCCGTCAGCATGGAACAGTCCGGTGGGGAAACGCTCGTCGGGCCCGTATTCGGTCAGGTCGGGCCAGAGGTCGACCCGGATTGTCTTGGGATCGGGCACCGCGCTGCCGCGCGCCCAATGCGTGTAGCCGCGGCCGGCTCCGTCACCCTCGGCGTTGAACCATCCTTGGTAGCCGACCATGACCTTGCCGGTGAGGGTCGAGCTGTCCACGGGGCGGCGCGCCGGCCCGACGCAGCCCGTGACAAACAGGACCAGGGCGACCAAGCAGGCGGAGCGACCGCAGGAGGAGTGAAGCATGGGGCAGGAGGTGGGGGCGAACCGACCAGCCGGTCCGCGGGGCAGGTGGCCGCAGCCTGACGGTTTCCGGTCCGAGCGCCAGCCTTGTCCGCGACCTCGCGCCGGACGGACGGTACGTTCGCGATGTACCTCCGCAGCGCGGGGTCAGGGACGCACGCCGGCATCCATCGGCGCCACTTCCTCCGTGATCACCCGGAAGAGACGCAGTTCGTGGCGGCCGAAACTCGTGACGAGCGCGCAGTCGACCGCGTCGCGGCCCCGCGCCATCACAATGCGGCCGATGCGGCGGGCATTGTGACGCGGATCGAAGGTGTGCCACTGCGCTCCGAGGTACACCTCGAACCACGCACTGAAATCCATCGGGGCCGCGTCAGGCGGCACGCCGATGTCGCCAAGGTAGCCGGTGGCATAGCGCGCAGGCACGTTCAGGCAGCGACAGAGGGTGATGCCGAGGTGGGCAAAGTCGCGGCAGACGCCCACGCGTTCCTGCCAGGCTTCGAACGCCGTGCGGGTCGGCCTCGCCTGGGCGTAGTCGAAGCGCAAATGCGCGTGCACGTAGTCGACGACGGCCTGAACCCGCTCCCAGCCGTGGGTCAGGTGGCCGAAACGCGCCCAGGCGAAATCGGCGAGGCGCTCGGTTTCGCAGAAACGGCTGGAGACGAGGTAACGGAGGGCCTCGTCCGGCACGTCATCCACCCCGTGGAGCGCAGCCTGCGGAACGACCGGGTCCGGCGTGTCGGGCACCTCGCACACCGAATCGATGGCGAGCCGCAACCGGCCCGCTGGCGCGTACAGGCGGGTGGAAGTGTTGCCAAAACTGTCCGTGAACAGCCGCGGCGTGACTCCCGGCTCGGCCTGCAAGGCTTCAGGACGGCGCAACTGCCGCGCGTACTCCGGCCGGGTGTGCAGCAGCAGCACCAGCGGGGTGGGCACTGGAAACTCGAGGGCGAGATCGAATCCGAATCGAATCAGCACGGCGGACAGGCGGAGGACCTAGAATGCGACCGACAGGGTGATCGAACCGAAGCGCGAGGAGCCTTCGGGCTGAGTGGCAAACTCGCGCGTGCGGTGCACGAAGGTGCCGGTCAGCTGCCAGCGTCCGGCAATCAGGCCGACACCGGCCATGAGGTCGGCCACGAAACGCTCCTTGTCCACCGAGGGTCCGCCCTCCTTCCACGTGTTGCCATCGAGGAAGACGTCCTGCGCCACGGCGCGCCCGTCGGCGGCGGCGAAGAAAAACAGGCTCGTGGAGCGGTCGGGGGCCACCCGGGGATCGCGGTCGTCCGCCGGGGAGGCGCCGATGGCGCCGCCGCGGGCGAGCTGCACGCCGAAATCGCTCGGCAGGTTGTAGCCGAAGCGGAGGGTGGCGCCGAGGTTCGCGTAAGTCTGCACGTTGCCGAGCGAGAATCCCCCGTGGGGGATGAAATCGATGCCCAGCGTGGCATCGAACGCCCGGGCGTACGCGCGATGGCGGCGTTCGTAGATCAGGTTGAATCCGGGCTCGTCCCGCAGCTGGTAATCCCAGCCCTGCGGATCGTCGCTGTTGATCCATTCATGCACGAGCCGCTGGGTGTCCTCGGCGAGCGAGGAGGGGCCGACGATGCCGGCTTGAAACGAGAGGATGTCGACGCGGCGCTGCGTCTTGCTGATGAAGGAGACCTCGAGGTAGCTCCAGCCGGCATAAGGGCGGTCGGTCGGATCGGGGATCGCGGCGTCGGTGTCGCGGGGCGTGTAGATGTTCTGCCCGAGGGAGAAGCCGAGGTTCTTCTGCGTCTCTGGCCGGTTCACAAACGGCAGCAACCCCAGGAAGGTTCTTCGCCAACCGGTCTGGCCCCAGTCGCTGAGGTCCCCGGTCATCCATGACAGCTTCGTGCCATTGGTGTAGTGCTGGTCGGTGCCGCCAAAGGCGTCGTTCTCAAAGTAGAGCGTGAACAGTCCGGCCTTCCGCGCCTCGGTGACCGCTTCAGGGGAAGCTCCGGCAGCGTCGCTCCAGCCAGCGGCCAACAGCAAGGCGAAGGAGAAGCGGCGAAGGCATGGAAAAGACATCATCGTACACAAGGGAGGGTTGAGCGGCGAAACGGCGGCCTTCTCTTTGACCCATCTGAGCGCCAAAGGTTCGCACCAAGCGTCGACACACGTGATCCGCGGCTCCCGTGGCAGGACGCTTCGCTCCGTATGCCCGCCGCACAGTACCGGTCTTGAGGACGTGTGTCCGGGCGTGGGTGTTGCCTCGCTGGTCCGCCCGGGGGCCGTCTGATCCGCGAGGGCTCCGATGCCTAACTCGGACGCGCGAGCTCTTCGGCGGTGGGCAACTCGTAGCTGATCTTGCCCTCCATGATCTCGCGCAAGGCGGTGTCCTCGGCGGAGAGCTTTTCCAACGACTGGACCAATGGGCGGGCACCGCGGCGAAGCTGTTTCACCCGGCGGGAGACGACATTGATCAGAATGTTCGGATCGTCGATGATCCTCAGGGCGGCCTTCAGGTATTCGTCTCGCATGGTGCGGTGGGTTCGGGGTCAGAGGCGTCGGGCATTACGGGAGTCGTAACGGCCTAGTCTCCTTTGAACGGTCAGCATGTTTTCGAGCCTTCGCAAAGGCGATGGAGATATGAGACGGAGCGTGCCCGCCATGGGAGCCGTGTTGCGCGGCCAAGGGGTTAGGCGCGAAGATACTCACGGCGCGCCTCGACCCCTTTTGTGTTGGGACCGGGAACGCTGAGCTCCCGCTCGGCCTTCTCGTCGGCGAAGCCAAGCTGGGGCTTGGCGCTCCCGGGGCGAACGGCTTCAGGCGAGGACGCCTTGCACCACCTTGCCGTGCACGTCGGTCAGGCGGAAGTCGCGGCCTTGGAAGCGGTAGGTCAGCTTGGTGTGGTCGAAGCCGAGCAGGTGCAGGATCGTGGCGTGCAGGTCGTGCACGTGCACCGGGTCCTTGACGACGTTGAAGCCGAGGTCGTCGGTCTCGCCGTGCAGGTGGCCACGCTTCACCCCGCCGCCGGCGAGCCACATGGTGAAGGCGCGGTTGTGGTGGTCGCGGCCGTCGTTGCCGCCCTGCACCATGGGCGTGCGTCCGAACTCGCCGCCCCAGATCACCAGGGTGTCGTCGAGCAGGCCGCGCGCCTTCAGGTCGGCGACGAGGGCGGCGCTGGCCCGGTCGGTGTCGAGGCAGTTCTTGGCGAGATCCTTGGTCAGGTTGCCGTGTTGGTCCCACGCTTCGTGAAAGAGCTGCACGCACCGCACGCCGCGTTCGACCAGCCGGCGGGCCAGCAGGCAGTTGCGTGCGTAGGTCGAGGCCTTGACGTCCTTGATTCCGTAGAGGTCGAGCACGTGCTGCGGCTCGGAGGCGAGGTCCATCAGCTCGGGCGCGCTGGTCTGCAGCCGGTAGGCCATCTCGTAACTCGCGATGCGAGCGGCCGTCTCCGGGTCGCCGTGACCGGCCTGCGCGAGCAGGTTGAGTTCGCGCATCGTGTCGAGGGAAGCGCGTTGCGTGGGGGCGTCGAAGCCGGCGGGATTGGAGAGATAAAGCAACGGATCGCCGCTGCCGCGGAACGGTACGCCGTTGTACACCGTCGGCATGAAGCCGCAGCCGTAGTTGCTCGCCCCGCCGCTCGTGCCCTTGGCGCTCGTGAGCACGACGTAGCCGGGCAGATCCTCCGCCTCGCTACCGAGTCCGTAGAGCGTCCAGGCGCCGAGGCTCGGGCGTCCGAACTGCTGCGAGCCCGTGTTCATCATGATCTGGGCGGGCGCGTGGTTGACGGCGTCGGTCTGCATCGAGCGGATGAAGCAGAGGTCGTCCGCGATACCGCCAGTGTGGGGCAGCAGTTCGGAGAGTTCGATGCCGGCCTGTCCGTAGTGCTTGAAGCCATACTTCGGTCCGAGCAGGGCCGAGTTGGGCTTGATGAAGGCGGCGCGGTAACCCTCGAGCAAGGCGGCGGGTGGCAGCTGGCCGTCGCGTTTCACGAGCTCGGGCTTGTGCTCGAACAGTTCCAGGTGGCTGGGGGCGCCCGCCTGGAAGAGGAAGATCACGCGTTTGGCCTTCGGTGCAAAGTGCGGGGCGCGGGCGGCGAGGGGATTGGCGGCGGCCGTTGCGGCGCGGCCGTCGCGGACGAGCAGCTGGGCCAGGGCGACGGAGGCGAGGCCGACGCCGCAGTCGCGCAGGAACCAGCGGCGGGTGAGCTGGCGGGCGGCGTGGGCGTGGGTGGAGGAGGGAAGGGCGGTCATGGCGTCACCGTTTGCTGAGGGTTTCGTCGAGATTGAGTAGGACCCGGGCGACCACCGTCCACGCGGCCGCGTCCTGCGGGGTGGTGCCGGGCGCCAGGGCGGGCAGGCCGGCCGCGGAGCCGGTGGCGACCTCGCGGGCGTTGAGCCAGCCCTCGGCGAGGCGCCGGCGGGTGTCGTCGAGCAGCCGGGCCACGTGGGGCCACTCAGCGGGCAACATGGGGCGGGTGGTGCAAAGGCGGAAGGCGTAGTCCGCCCGTTCCGCATCGGTGGTGCCGCCCTCGTGCAGGACGCGCAGGGCAAGGTGCTGGGCGGCCTCGACGAAGACCGGCTCGTTCAGCCCGGTGAGGGCGGCGAGCGGGGTGTTGGAGCGCGGGCGGCGGACGCAGGCCGTGTCGCCGTTGGGGGCATCGAACGCGCTGAGCACCGGGTCGGGCATGGACCGTTTGCGGAAGACGTAGAGGGCGCGGCGGTAACGCTCGGGGCCCTCGGCCGGGATCCAGTAGGTCGGCTTGGTGTAGTTGTACTCCAATACGCTGGCCGGCACGGGCGGGAAGATGCTGGGGCCGCCTACCTTGGCGGTGAGCAGGCCGGCGGCATGCAGGGCCGAGTCGCGCATCACCTCGGCCTCGAGGCGGAAGCGGGGCCCGCGCGCGAGCAACTGGTTGCGCGGATCGCGTTCGAGCAGCTCCGGGGTGACCCGCGACGACTGGCGGTAGGTGGCGCTGCGCAGGATCGTGCGCAGGAGATGCTTCTGGCTCCAGCCGTGCGCCATGAAGTCGACGGCGAGCCAGTCGAGCACGTCGAGGTGCGCGGGCACGGCGGCGCGGGTGCCAAAATCCTCACTGGTCTCGACGAGGCCGAGGCCGAAGACGGCCTGCCAGACCCGGTTGACCGCCACGCGGGCGGCGAGCGGGGAGCGGCGGTCCACCAGCCAGTGGGCGAAGCCGAGTCGGTTGCGCGGCTGGTCCTCGGGGAAGGGATGCAACGCGGCCGGGGTGCCGGGCGGCACCGGGTGCTTGGGCTGATCCCAGGCACCGCGATCGAGCAGGCGGGTGACGCGTGCGTCGTCGGGGTGCCGGGCGGCGAGGTGCAGGACCGACGTCGGGGCCGACGGATGGCGGGCGTAGGCGGCCGCGATGGCATCGTTGGCGGCGGCCGCCTCGGGCAGAGTCCGGCGCCACGCGGCGAAGACGGCCTCCTGCTGGGCGGGGGTGCGTTCCCCGGGAGGTATCCGCAGCGCCAGGACGGCAGCGTAGTCGACGGGCGGCACCTCGGCGGCCGGGGCGCGGGTGAGGCCGAAACGCACGCGCCCGACCATCGTGCTGTGCCGGC
Organism: uncultured Opitutus sp.; assembly: GCA_964476565.1. Taxonomy (GTDB): domain Bacteria; phylum Verrucomicrobiota; class Verrucomicrobiia; order Opitutales; family Opitutaceae; genus CAMAXB01. Next base: position 74,018 of record CAYZBG010000013.1, on the reverse strand, counting down.
CGTTGTCGCTGCCGCCGTGGTCGGTGGTCCATTGCAGGCGCAGCTTGGTGCCGGGCGGGTACTCGAGCGGGCACTCGAACTGCACGACGGCCACCGACTCCTGGTTGCGCCGCCCCGGACCGCGGTCGGCGCGCCAGCCGGTGAGCTTGTCGCCGTCGATGAGGAAGGCGACGGGGCCCTTGGTACGTTTCTTCTCCTTGTCGAAGTCGGCCGCCCACTCGTCCTCCAGCGGACCGGCGGGTTCGGAGAAATCGGCGGTGGCCTGCTTGAGGCCAACGCGATGCCACGCCGTTGAACCGGGGGTCTGGACGTCGACCTCGAGTTCGCTCAGCGCCCAGGTGCCGTACTTGCTGCGGCCCGGGCCGCCGAAGGCGAGGTCGCCGTGGGTGAGTAGCTCCAGGCGCAGCGCGGTCACGCCGTCGAGCACGGGCTCGGCGATGGCGTAGATCGCGCCGCGGGTCGTCGGATGGCCCTGCGAGAGGATGGAGCCGTCGGCCTCCTGCGTCGGATGGTTGAGACCGGTGGTGCTCCCGAGGTCGGTGGCGATCAGCGTGGTCCAGGGCACGTCCTGGGCGCGGATGCTGTCTTCCCACGCGGCGAGTTCGCGGCGCCAGTCGGGGCGCTGCGCCTTGACGGCGTCGTCGGCGCGCGCGACGACCTGCTTGATCTCGTCAATCACGGCCAGCTGGTCGGGCGTATAGACCCAGGACTGTGCCTCGTAGGTGTCGTTGAGGAACGCAAAGGTGCCAAAGTACTCGTCGTGCGAGATCGGGTCGAACTTGTGGGTGTGGCACTGGGCGCATTGGAGCGTGAGGCCCATGACGGCGCGGCTGAGGCAGTCGACGCGGTCAAAGAGTTCTTCGGTGCGGAACTGCTCTGGCACGATGGCGCCCTCCTCGTTGATCATGCTGTTGCGCAGGAATCCGGTGGCGACGATCTGCTCCTGGGTGGCGCCGGGCAGGAGGTCGCCGGCCACCTGTTCGATGATGAAGCGGTCGTAGGGCAGGTCGCGGTTGAGCGCGCCGATGACCCAGTCGCGCCAGGCCCATTGTTCGCGCGGCAGGTCCTTTTCGAACCCGTTGCTGTCCGCGTAGCGTGCGGCATCGAGCCACGTCCGCGCCCATTTCTCGCCGTAGGCGTCGCGCTGAAGCAGGGTGTCGAGCGTGGCGTCGAAGCCGTCACGACGGAAGGCGTCCACCTCGGCCGGCGTGGGCGGGAGGCCGATCACATCGAGGTAGAGGCGGCGGGCGAGGGTCTCCGGATCTGCCTCGGGCGAGAAGGTCAGGCCCGCGGCGCGCAGGCGGGCGCCCACGAGGGCGTCGATTGGATGAAGGGCGCCGGCAGGCACGGCCGGCGTTTCGGGCGCGATGAAGGCCCAGTGCGGCAGGTACTCGGCGCCGTTGCGGATCCAGGCCTTGAGGATGGCGATCTGGTCGGCGGACAAGGCAGGTTTGTGCGAATCGGCCGGTGGCATGATCTCGTCCTCGTGGGGCGAGGTGATGCGCAGGATGAGTTCACTTTCGTCGGGTTTGCCCGGGACAATGGCGGGCAGGCCGGATTTGCCGCCGGCGAGCGCGTCGTCGCGGAGGTCCAGCCGCAACCGTGCCTCGCGTGACGCCGGATCGGGACCGTGGCAGTGGTAGCAGTTGTCGGAAAGGATCGGCCGGACGTGGCGGTTGAAATCTGGCGCGACGGTGGGATCAGCCAGGGGCAGAGCGCCCAAAGCAAGCGCAGCGAAGGAAACAAAGGCGACGCAACCGGCAACGGTGCGTCCGACGAAAGGACGGCGAGGCAACATCATGGAACAGGCCGCGCAGAAGGCGCAGCAACGGGGTGGGAGAACCGTAGTACCTTCGCGGCGTGAAGCCATGCCGGAGTCGGAAAAAGTGCAGTCGCCGGAGTGAAATTTCACCCGCGCCGAGGCCGGCGCTCTTGGCCGCATTTCGATGACCGCTCGGTGCGTGGCGCGGGAATGCCGAGCTCTCGCTCGGCTTGTTATCACGAGAAATGCCGAGCTGGGGCTCGGCGCTCCCGGGTGCGCGGCGTCAGGCGAGGTGGGTATCGGGCGACATTGACGCGGTACGTCGGGCCCCGGAAAAACGAGTCAGTCATCTCGCGCGTGAAAGAACAGCAGATCAGCTTCAATCTGGACGTCGGCCACGAGACGGCCCCGACCGTGCTGCCCGACCTTCGGGACGAGATTGCCGCGATTTGGAGGCTTCCGCTCGGGCACCGGGTGGAGGTTTGTCTGCGCGGCACCGCACGCTCGGCGGTGACCGGTCTCCTTGTGCTCCGCCGTGCGCCCGATCATCCGTGGGATCCCCGCGAAGCGTTGCACCTGGCGGTGGCCGGCTTTCCGTTTACCAGCCGGGAGATCGAGCGGTGGACGAAGCTTTGAGGCCAAGAGTTGCGCCCACTAAGCTTCTCGAATTGAGATAATGCGCCGAGTGCTCGCAATCTTTGAAAAGTACTTCTGGCCGCTCATCGAGAAACGCGAGAGCTTCGGCCTTTATGTAGCTAAATTGGCTTTCCTGTCTGTATCGCTTACGACTCTGCTTGGATTATTGTTCGGGTTCGGCGGCGAGGTTGATTGTGAAGCGCTTGAGGTGGAGTTTCTGTTGGGTTGTTTGTTGCCTGCCGCTATAGAGACAGCCCTTATGTTTCCCCTCGCTGGAGTATGGGGGCGCATTTTCGGCGACTCGAGACGCGTGATTCTGGCACTGGCCGTCTCCTGGGCAGTTCTTCACGCAGTGTTTTATATGATGTGGGGGATTTTTGCTTTCGTTTCGTTTGTTTTCTATAGCGGAGCGTTTGTTGTATGGAGAAGGCATTCCCGTATCCTGGCGTATGTGGCATCGGCGCTTGTTCATTTATTCCACAACTCCGCGGTGCTATGCATTTACTACTTTGCTCAATGTAGGTAACGCGCGGTGCTCGGGCCGCGCTGACGAATGGCCCTTGATTTGATTCAAGAGTGGTTTTTCTCACGTCCTCAATGGGCCCCCGACTCGGGCGTAGTAAGTGCAAGACGATGGTCTTGCACTCCATCCTCGTTCCATCCTACATAGGTACCATGGCAACGGCGTGGTCGAAGGCGGGAAAGTCCGTGTTGGCACTGCTGGGGATCGCGCTTCTGGGGGGATGTGCGACGCAGGCGTGGAAGCCGGTGGTGTCGCTGCCGGTTTATTTCGATCGGGGTGAGATCGTCCGTGGTCAGAAGCGCTCGACGTCGTATGAAAGTACGTGGAAGACCGTCTTTAACGGTCAATGGGGTCGATCGTTGGCCTCCGTGCGCGTGATCCGGGAAGAGTGGGAGCGGCCCAAGGATCCGTCCCTGCCTGGTACGGCCGAACCGTATCAGGAAATGCGAGCCGAGTGGTATACGGTTACCGTGGAGCTGACGATCGGCCCGCACACCTATGTCCTCCGCGAGAGTGCGTCCACGAACATGGGCACTTCGCGCGAGACCGCCGTCAGGGCGGCGGCGGAGCGTATGGCCCGCCGCGTGTCTGAGCATCTCGCCGGCCACGGCATCACGCCCTAACGAGCGTGCGGTCGCGCGGGGCCGCGGCGAAGGCTTGCGCGGGCCGAGTCGATGGCGTTGCGTGCGCGACACCCCGCCGCATCCCGATGTCTCCGGCCCGATTTTCCCCGATGATCCGTTGTCTCGTCGTTCTCGTGACCGTGTTTGTGGCGCTGATGAGATCGGCGCAGGCCGACGAACGGCCGAACATTCTCTGGATTGTGGCGGAGGACATCTCGCCCTTCTTCGGTTGCTACGGCAACCCGGACGCCACGACGCCGTTCATCGACGCGTACGCCGCCCGTTCCCATGTCTTTCTGGAAGCGTATGCGACGGCGCCCATCTGCGCGCCGTCGCGGTCGGCGCTGGCGACCGGTGTCTACGCGTCGTCGTTGGGCACGCAGAATCTTCGCTCGGAGGTTTCGATTCCGGCGGCGATTGAGCCCATGGTGAGCGTGCTGCGCAAACACGGCTACTGGACGGCGCTGCGGGGCAAGACAGACTACAACTTTAGTCCCGCGGGCCTGTTCGATCTGCATGCCGAGCTCACCGAGCCGTGGGAACGACGTCCCGCCGACCGGCCGTTTTTTGCGTTTGTGAACCTGGGCAGCACCCATGAGGGCTCGGGCAACCGGTCGGAACGGGCGGCGTCCGTGTTGTCTCGGTTGCCCGCCGAGCGCCGGGCGGACCCCGCCGCGGTTTCCTTGCCACCCTACTACTCTGATACGGCGGAGATGCGGCGAATCTGGGCCCGTTATCACGATCTGATCTCCGTGTGGGACCTGGACGTGCAGGCGGTGCTCGGCCGGCTTGAGCAGGCGGGGTTGGCGGAGAATACGATCGTCTTTCTGCTCTCCGATCACGGCCTGGGTCTGCCCCGCTACAAGCGATGGCTGTATAAGACCGGCCTGCAGGTACCCCTGATCGTGCACGTACCGGAGAAATTCCGGCATCTCGCTCCCGGAGGCGCGGCCCAAGGGCGGCATGCGTCGCCGGTGAGCCTGATCGATCTGCCGCCCACGGTGCTTTCCCTCGCCGGCATCGAGGCGCCGGCCACCTACGCTGGGCGGGCCTTGTTTGGGGCAAAAGCGGCGGCGCCGGCGGGACCGGCGCTGATCTTCGGCGCGCGCGATCGCGCCGACGACATGTATGACCTGTCCCGTTCGGTGTACGACGGGCGGTACCTCTACATTCGCCATTTCATGCCCCATCAGGCGCCGATCCAGGGCGGAATCATTCTGGGTCCGTACGAGAAGGACTCGCTGCGTGAGTTGCACCGCCTGCACGCGGAGGGAGGCGACACGGAGGTTTCCCACCGGCTGTGGGAGCGACGTGGACCCGAGGAGCTCTACGACCTGCACACCGATCCGTACGAACTGCACAACCTCGCCGACGAACTCACGATGCGCCCGGTGAAGGAACGGTTGGCTGCACGTCTGCGCGACTGGATGCTGCAGACACGGGATACCGCGTTCCTGCCGGAGCCGGAGATGCATCGCCGGGCCCAGGCGGCAGGACTCACGCCCTACGAGCTGGCGCAGGATGCCGGGCTGTATCCGCTCGAGCAGATCCTGACGGCGGCCGAGGCGGCGTCGCGCGGCGCACCGCCGCCGGCGGAGGCGTTTACCCACCGTGATGCAGCGGTACGTTATTGGGCGCTGATGGCGCTGATCATGCAGGGCGATCGCAGCTCCGGGGCGTCAGGACGGTTCATGGACGCGCTGAACGACGACAACCCCGTGGTGCGCACCACCGCGGCGGAGGGGCTCGCGCGTCTCGGGCAAACCGAGGCGGCGGTCGCGACCTTCCGCGAGCTGCTCAAGGAGACCGAACCCAACCTGAGCCTGTTCGTGGCGAGAAGCCTGGCGGAATCCCTCGACGATGTCCGGCCGCTTGAGCCGGAGATCCGGCTCAAGCACGCCAGCATGCTCGCTCCGGCTGGTTCGCCGCGTCCGTGGAAGGACTTTACCTACGCCGCGTTCACGGCCTGGGCGTTGGAGTGGGCCTTGATGAAGTCAGGCGTGGCGAACTACGACGATTTCCCGCGGTAGTGCCCGGTGGCGGGAAGCGAGCCGGTGCGGCGAGACGCGAGGCTCGAGGCGCGCGCTGCGGGCGGCGGGTTCGCGATTGAGTCCGGAGGTCAGCCGGCCACGGTGGAGGCATGTCCTCTCGCTCGCGCCGCACGGCGGTCATCGTCCTGGTGGGCGCGCCCGCCGCCCAGGTCGGCAAGTACGCCGATACCGAGCGGGGATTGCCGAGCCGGATTGCGCTGCCGGCGGAGAAAGGTCCGGCGGAGATTCGCTACATCAGCGGTCAGGGCCGGATTGTCCTCGGCCGGCGGCCGATTGAGGCGAACTAGTTGTTGGTCGGGTGCCGGCGGTGGCGCGTAAACGGTCGAGCCATGCGCGGCGGCACCCGCGCATCCCCCTCGGATCGCGCCAACGCATAGGGCCTCTTCGCGGGCGGCCGGACCGCAAATTGCCTTGTCGCCCGGCGGACCCTGGCTCAGGAGAAAGACTCCCGCGGATGCTGCGCGGGAGCATCCATGCCCCCGGAAGGATCCGAACTACATCATTGGTACCGGCTCCACCTCCAGCCGCACGAAGCCCTGTTGCGCGGATGGCTGCGGGCGCGCTTTCCCCGGGAGAAAGACGTGGATGACATCGTGCAGGAGGCGATTCTCCGCGTGCTCCGGGCGCGCGAGACTGGGGAGGTGCGGTCGCCCAAGGCGTTCTTCTTCGTCACGGCCCGGAACCTGGTGATCGCGGCCCAGCGCAAAAACGCCATCCGGCCGCAAATTGATTTGGCGGATTTGGCCGACTTGGACGTCCAAGACGAAAAGGCCGATGTGTCGGGCTCGGTGATCCATGCCGAGGAGTTGGAACTCCTCACCGAAGCCATCCAGGCGCTGCCCGATCGTTGCCGTCAAATCATCACCCTGCGCAAGATCTACGGTTTGTCCCAGCGGGAGATCGCCCGCGAATTGGGCATCTCGGAAAACACGGTCGAGAACCAAGGCGCGATCGGGCTGCGCAAACTGGCGGCGTTCTTCGAAAAGAAGGCGCGCAAACCGCTTCGCTGACCCTGTCATGTCCACGCCGTCCGATCCCTTCGATGATCCCTTGCCCTCCGATCCGGAGGAGGCAGCGGCGTTGTGGACCTTGCGGCTCGACCGCGGCCTCACCCCGGCCGAGCAGGATGCCTACACCGATTGGCTCGCGGCCGATCCGCGTCACGGGCAGGCGTTGCAACGCCTCCGGGCGCACTGGGGCCGGCTGGACACGCTGGCGGACTGGAAACCCGAGCACGCGCGGCGGCCGAATCCCGACCTCCTCGCGCCGCCGCGCGCACGGCCACGGCGCGGGTGGGGCCTGGCGGTGGCGGCCCTCGCGACGGCGGCCTGTGTGGCGCTGATGTGGCAGACGTGGCGGCCCGCGGCACCGGTTGAATCCGTCGCTGCCGCCTCGCGCCACGAGGACCGCCGGTTGTTGCCTGACGGCTCGACGGCCAAGCTCGGTGCCGGCGCGGACCTGGAGATTCGTTTTGCCGGTCACGAGCGGCGCGTCGTGCTGCGGCGCGGCCAGGCCTTCTTCATGGTGCGGCCCGATGAGGCGCGGCCCTTCGTGGTCGACGCCGGCGGCGTGACCGTGCGTGCAGTCGGAACCGCGTTCGATGTGCGACTTGGCGAAGGCGAAGTGGCCGTCGTGGTGGCGGAGGGCAGGGTGGCGGTCATGCCCGGCGAGGCGGCATCCGCCGGACCTGCGACAGATGCGCCGGCGGCGGCGTCCGGCCCGGCCGCGCTCGTCGGGGCCAACCAGCAAATTTCGGTTCCGATCCGCAGCGAAGGTACGCCGGTCGTGGCGACGTTGACGCGGCAGGATGTGCAGCAGCGGCTGGCCTGGCAGCACGGATTGATGACCTTCCGGCAAAAGCCGCTCGCGGAGATCGTCGAGGAGTTGAACTGGCTCAACGACACGCAGCTGGTCCTGCTCGATGAGGCTCTGGCGGCGACGCGGTTCAGCGGCACCATCCGCTCGGACAACCTGGCGGGTTTTGCCCGGCTGCTCGAGACGGGCTTTGGGGCGCGGATCGAGCAGGCGGATGCGGCGGTGATCCGGCTGCGGACGAAAAAGGATTCGAATTAGCGAACGACGGCTGATTTCCTTTTGGTGGAAATCAGCGGCAGGCGCATCTCAACAGGCGAGAACCCCCTCGCCATGCTCCTGCCTCGGAGTGCTTCCCCCGTTCATGCCGGCCCTTTGCCGCACGTCTCCCCGCCGTGTCCGACACCTCTGTTGGTTCGGGCTGGGGTGGTTGCTGGCCGCAACGCTCTGGGCGGCGGATGCGGGCGAGTCCGGACCGTGGCCGGAGTTGCGGGTGCCGTCTGGCCCGGCCGCCGAGACCCTGCCCGAGCTCGTGCGTCAGACGGGCCTGCAGGTGTTTTATCAATCGGACACGGTGGCGGGCGTGGAGACCCGCCGCGTACGCGGGAAGATGCCGGGCCCCGATGCACTGAGGCAGATGCTGGCGGGCACCCGACTCGAGGCCGTCCCGGATAGCGCGAGCGGTGCCTTCGTGGTCGTCGCCCGTAAGAACGGTCCGCGCGGCTCCGCCGGCGCGAACCCCCTCACCCCAGCCCCGTCCGAACCTCCGATGAAATCCAAGCCCACTTTGCTCCGCTCCGTTTCCCGTGCCTTCGTCGCCCTCGGCTTTGCCGCCGCCGGCGATCTCGATGCCCAGACCGCCCCGCCGCCGCCGCCCGGCCAGGAGGCGGTGGTCACCTTGTCCCCCTTCTCGATCACCGCCGGCCGCGATGAAGGCTACACTGCCACGCAGTCGCTCGCCGGCGGACGCCTGGCCACGTCGCTCAAGGACACCGGCGCCGCCATCACCGTGCTGACCCGCGAATTCCTCGACGACATCGCGGCCAACAACTTCCTCGAGGCCGCCGACTGGGCGCCGAACTCCAACTCGGTGTACTCCGCGAGCGGGCCGCAGATCTTCAACGACTACCAGGTGAACTTCCGTTCGCTCGGCGCCGGCTTCCAGTCGCGCAATTACTTCCGCTGGTACGTCAATTCCGACGTCTACAACACCAGCCGGATCGACTTCGCTCGCGGACCGAACTCCGTCGTGTTCGGCGACTCCGGCGTGGGCGGCATTGCCAACGTCAGCTCGAAGCGGGCGGTCAACGCCGAGATCAACGAGCTCTCCTACCGCTGGAACAGTTTCGACGGCAACCGCGTCTCGCTCGACGTCAACCGCGCGGTGAGCGATAAGCTCTATGTTCGCGTCGCCGGCCTCTTCGATCACAGCGACGACTGGGTCGACGCCCAGCGGACCGACCGCGAGGGCGTGTACCTCACGGCGACGTACCGCCTCACGCCGACGACGGAGTTGCGCGGCGAATACGAGTGGGGCGTGGTCGACCGCGTCGTCGGCTTCTTCCCCTTCGACAACTTCAGCAGCTGGGACGGCACCACGACGGTCTCGGCGCCGCTCACGACGGGCAACTTCACCGGTGGCCTGAGCCGCTACACGGCCGACCAGCTCACCTGGACGCCTGGCTCGCCCTCGCTGGGCATTGTCAACTGGCGCAACTGGGGCCGCACCAGCGGCACCGTCCGCCAGATGCTGACCACGCCGTTCGAACTCGCGCCGGCCAATGCGCCGACGGTCGACCGGCTCTCGCGCAGCTACCAGTCCCCGGATGCCGTCGTGCATCAACCCTACCGCGTCGGGGCCTTCTTCCTCGAGCACCAAGTGGGTGACCAGCTGTTCCTTGAGGTGGCGGGCAACACCCAGAAGCAGGAGCGCGAGGTGATCCAGCACTTCGCCCAGGCAGTCACGATCGACGTCAACCGCTTCCTGCCCTCGGGCGGGGCGAATCCCAACTTCGGCAAGCGCTACACCGAGGACCGCCGGCGCCAGCAGAACCAGTCGAACGAGCTCTACGAATACCGCGCCTCCGCCGCCTACCTGCTCAAGCATGACTGGTTTGAGCAACGCGTGCTGGTCTCCGCCGGTCAGCGCTGGGACACCTTCTTCATCTCAGACCACGAGCTCGTCCGCACCAACGGCACCGATCTGCGGCTCAACCAAGCGGCCAACCGCATCAACGTGCGCACCTACGAGGACGCTCTCGATGCCGGCCTCGGTCTGCCCGCACCATCGGGCGATCCGTCCGGCATCCAAAGCAAGTACGCGCAGCTCAGCGGCCGTTACAACGACAACGAGCTCACCTACCTGCAGGCCGCCGCGTCCGGTTCCTGGCTGAAGAGCGGACGGCTCAAGACGGTGGTCGCCGCCCGGCGCGACTTCCTCAACGTCGAACGCGCCGACCAGGTCCTCGATCCCGTGACCTTCGAGTGGGCCCGGTACGCGGGCGAGACCCGCGACCCCAAGGTGAACGTTACGACCTTCACCGGCAGCGCGGTGTTTGAAGTCACCGACAACATCAACGCCTTCGTGAACTTCGCGGAGTCGTTCCAGCCCGCCACCGCCGCCGTCAGCATCGATGGCGGGGCGATCCCGCCGCTCGACTCCGAGGGCATCGACCTCGGCGTGAAGTTCAGCCTCTTCAGCGGACGGGTGAACGGATCCCTGTCTTACTATATCAGCGAGGAAACCAACCGTCGCACCACCGGCTCGGCCACGGAGATCAATGCCATCTGGGACGATCTGAACTCCAGCAACGAAGTGACCGCCGGCTACAACGACACCTTCTCCCAGGAGGGTAAGGGCGTGGAGCTGGACCTCACGGCGAACCTGACGAAGAACTGGCGCCTGCTCTTCAACATCGCCTTCCCCCAGGCGAAGCAGCTCGACGGTTACGCGACGACGATCGCCTACTTCAACCAGAACGTCGCCGCCTGGCGCGCCGGCGCGGCTGCGCAGACGGATCCGGCCATTGCCACGCGGATCAACAACAACATCGCGGCGATCGAGACGCGCATCGCCAGCTTTGCCCAAGGCCGCGAGCTCAACGGCGCGTACGACTACACCGCCAACCTGTACTCCAACTACACGATCAGCACGGGCCGCCTCAAGGGACTCGGCATCGGCGGCGGCGTGCAACTGCGCGGCAAGCGCCTGATCACGAACCGGCCGTCGAGTGCGTTCGATTATGTCTACGCCGACAGCTATGAGCTGGTCACGGCTGCGCTCAGCTACCGCATGCGGCTGTGGGACAACCCACTCCGGCTGCAGCTCAACGTCTCGAACCTGTTCGACCAGGAGCTGGTGCAGCCGACGCGCTACAGCAACTACACGGTCAACGGGGTCACGCAGTATGTGGCGGACCGCTACTACATCCAGCCCCCGCGCCGGTTCACGATGACGGCCACGTACGAGTTCTGAGCCGCAGCGGTGGCCCCCGTGCCGCCGGAATGTGGCGCAGCGAAGGGGCGGCCCGGGTGGCCGCCCCTTTTTTTAGTCCTGAGCCGCCGCCGTGCCGTCACTCCGGCAGGGCGAAGGCGACGTACTGGTCGCCGGACTTCATGCCGATCTTGCCGCCTCCGCAGGCGATGACGACGTAGTCGCGGCCGCCGGCGCGGTAGACGGCCGGGGTGGCGAAGCCCGCCGCAGGCAGCGCGTGTTCCCACAGCAGTTCCCCGGTCGAGGCCCGGAAAGCGCGGATCTTCTCATCCTTGGTTGCGGCGATGAAGAGCAGGCCGCCGGCCGTGACCACGGGGCCGCCGTAGTTCTCGGTGCCGGCCGGGCCGCCGTCGTCGGCGGTCACACCCGGCGTATCGCCCAACGTGATACGCCAGCGGTAGGCCCCGGTGTTGAGGTCGATCGCATTGAGTGTGCCCCACGGCGGCTTGACCGCCGGGTAGCCGTCCGGGTCGAGGAAGCGGTTGTAGCCCGTCGTCACGTAGGTCTGGGCGCCCGGCGGGGCGGCCTCCTCGACCACGCCGGCGTGCTCCACCCGCGCGGGCGCGGTGGCCGGGGGCGGGGCCAGCAGGAAGTCGGCGAGTTCGCCCCGGGCGGGCTCGGGGATGAACGAGAACGACGGCATCATGCCCTTGCCGCTGCGCAGCAGGGCCAGGATGGCGGCGCGGTCGGTGCGCGCCGGCAGGTCGGTGAGGCGCGGGATGTTGGCGGCGGCGTTGCCCTCGCGGTTGGGTCCGTGGCACGACATGCAGAACTGGTTGTAGAGTCCCTGCGCGCCGGCGTTGGCGCCGCGGAGGGCGGAGGTGGGCACCATCTGGTGGATCCACGCCATCTCGTTGCTGTTCACGTAGAGCACGCCGGACGGATCCACGGCCGCGCCGCCCCATTCGGCGCCGCCGTCGAAGCCGGGATAGATGATCGTGCCGCGTTCGCTGGGCGGATCCCAGGGCTGGTGCGGGCGCACGTCGCGCAGGCGCTGGAGCACGGCGGCGCGCGCGGCCGGGGTCCGGTTCGTCAGGAGGTCCTCGGTCAACACCTGGCGGGCGAACGGCGCCGGCAGCAGCGGCTCCGGCTGGCTGGCGGCCAGGCGTTCGCCGGCGAGGTCGGAGGGCGGCACGGGCACCTCGTGCCAAGGGAAGAGCGATTCGCCCGTCTCGCGGTCGAAGACCCAGACGTGGCCGCTCTTGAGCACCTGGGCCACCGCGGCGATCTTCCGGCCGTCGCGCACCACCTCGCAGAGCACCGGCGAGGCGGGCGGATCGCGGTCCCAGACATCATGGCGGACAAACTGGAAATGCCAGCGGCGCTTGCCGGTGGCGGCGTCGAGGGCGAGCAGGCAGTTGGCAAAGAGGTTGTCGCCGAGGCGGTCGGCTCCATGGAAGTCGAAGGCCGCCGAGCCCGTGGGCACGAAGACGAGGCCCCGTTCGGAATCCAAGGCCATGCCCGCCCAGCAGTTGGCTCCGCCGGAACGTTGCCAGGCATCGGCCGGCCAGGTGTCGTGACCGAACTCGCCCGGGTGCGGAATGGTATGGAAGATCCAACGCCGCGCGCCGGTGCGAACATCGAAGGCGCGGATGTGGCCGGGCAGGGATGGCGCCGGTCCCTCACTCACCCGCATGCCGAGGATGATGAGGTCGCGGTACACCACTCCGGGCGTCGTCACGGCGAGGTAGCGGCCGGAGAGCTCGCTCCGGTCCTGCACGAGGTCCTGCAACAGGTCGACCCGACCGTCGGTGCCGAAGCCGGGAAGGGGCTGACCGGTGGCCGGATCGAGCGCGTAGAGAAACTTACCCGCGGCGAAGAGCAGGCGGCGCTCCGTGCCCTCCTGCCACCAGGTCAGACCCCGGCTCACGCCGGCCGGGCCGTTGCCGGAAGCGCCCGTGGAAGGGTTGAAGCGCCAGCGCTCGCGGCCCGTGGCGGCATCGAGGGCGAAGACCTGCAGGTCCGGCGACAGCCCGTAGAGCACGCCGTCGACGATGAGCGGGTTGGTCTGGATCTGCGAGCGGTGGTTGGGATCCGCCCCGCCCGCGGCGTAGCTCCATGCCGGGCGGAGAGCCCGCACATTTTCGGGAGTGATCTGCGCAAGGGGCGAATACTGGGTCGTGCCCTCATCGCCGAGGTAGGCGCGCCAGTCGACGTTGGCTGGTGCGTCGGTGGCGGACGCAGCGAAGGCGGGCAAGGCGACGGCGAGGCAGAGCGCGGAGGTGTAACGGGCGAGGCGAAGACAGGGCGGGCAGGGCATGGCAGGGCGGAGGGCGCGAACGTATCCACGGCGCGCAGGGTAGCCCTGAGTTGAGCGGACTGGCGGGCGAAGGCGAGTCCGGGCTGGACGGTTTTGGCGCCAGCCTGGCGTGAGAACAACGAGGAGCCGGACCCGGTGGGGCCGTTGTCGCTAAGGCGCCTCGACGGCCTCGCCGATCTTCACATCGAAGGTGTACACGTGGGTGTTGAGAAACGTCTCGATTGAGCGATAGACCGCAGCCTTTGCGCGCGGTAGGCCGCGGGCGAAGTCGTGGGAGAGCGCGATGAACTCGGACTCGGGTTGGGTAACGCGCACGGCGCTCGCGAGGTTGCGGGCCGCGGTGTAGGTGGAGCGGCGCCATGTGCCGTCTTCGCCCGGATAGCTCAGGATCAGGCTGGGTTTCGTGAGGGAGCTGGTTGCCCGGTCGAGGCGGTGGGCCTCGAGCTGTGCGGCCGGACCGTAGGCCGAGCGCACGAGCTGGAGCGCGGGATCCCGGCCTTCCCACTGCTCACGTTCGAGCCAGGCGGCGAGGTTGACGGGCGGTTCGAGCGCAACGGCGCAACGAAAACGATCCGGGTGCGCCGCGAGCGCGCGCAGGGCCAGGTAGCCGCCATGGCCGGATCCGACCAGACCGACGCGGCGCGGGTCGAGATGGAACGCCTTGCCCACTTCGTCGAGGATGGCGAGCAGGTCCGCGAGTTGCGTGTCGTCGTAACCGGGCGCGAGGGCGGCGCGGTGGCGCACCCCGTAGCCCCAGGCGCCGCGGCCGGCGTACTGCAGCACGGCGAAACCCATGCGTGCGAGGGCGTGGACCTCCGCTTGGAACTCGGGCGACAGCCGCTCCCACGGTGAGGTTGGGCAGACCACGACGATGGGCGTCGGTTTCACCCGCGGCTGCACCGGCAGGGTGATCTGGCAGGCCAGATCCGTCCCGCCGGGACCGGTGACGGTGAAGGCGAGCAGGCGCGTCGGCGGTCCGTCGGCGAGCCAGGGCGCGCGGGAGGCGAAATCGGCCACCTGGCGGGTGCTGCGATCGAAGAGCAGAAAGCGGCCGGGCTCGGTCGGTCCGCTGACAAAGGCGAGCACGCGCCGTTGGTCGCGGTCCCAGTCGAGCAGCTCGATGTTGCGCTGGGGCAGCGCCTGCTCGAGCTGGGCCTGCGCGGCCTGCAACACCGGATCGAGCCAGCGCGTGGTGCGTGGGCGATCGCCAAAGCGAACGCCACGCAAGGCGCGGGTGTGACGGTCGAAGACCAGCGTGCCGCCAGAGGCAAAGGCGCCGGCTGGCGGACCGATCAGGTCGAGCCGCGGATGCTCGAATGCGAAGTCCGTGAGCGTACCGCGCGTCAGGTCGGCCGCGTACAGCCCGTAGGTGTCGCGGCCGAGGTTGGACGCGAAGTAGAGAATCTCCGGGCGCTCATCGAAACCGAGGGCGATGGCACGGTGGCCGAAGGTGGTCTCCGGCGTGAGGTCGAAGGCTCCGGCTGCGAGGCCCATGGCGGTGGCGAGGTCACGTGGCCCGCGATTGCCCGCGCCGCGCTCAAGGGCGAGCCGGTGGGGAAAGTCGGTCGCGGTTGTGGCCGGCACGCTGATCCGCGGCACGCCCTGGCGATCAGTCAGCCAGTGGCGGTCAGGATCGATGGCGTACTCCGCCTGCTGGGTGAGCCGGCCGGTGGTGACGTCGAGACGGTGCAGGACGATGCGTTGGTCGCTGCGCGTGCGCACGAGCACGTGGTTGGCGCTAACTGGGTCGAGATCGAAGATCGACGGACTCAGTGGCCGCTGCTCGATCAGCGTGGCGGGGTCGAGGGCCGGATTCTGCCCTAGCGCGGCCGCGTCGTCGCCGCCGGCAAACAAGCCGCCGGGGGCGAACGGATCCAAGGCAGGCTCCGCCTCGTCGCGGCCGAAGTTGGGATTGTCCGGCGTCGGTCCGAGCATCGCCTGATCGCGGGCCAGCGAGGCGGCCGGCTCGACGGCGCCCACGAGCTCCGCGACGTCGCGTGGCGTCGCGAGCACGCGCGCATCTGAGCCGTCGCGCCGGAAGGTCATGATCACGCCGGGTACACTGCGATCGCCGGCCACGGCGACGTGAGCGTTGGTGGCGAGCACCACCCGCTCCGCGTCGGTCCACTTCAGCCAGGTGATGGCGGCGGGCACCGGTTCGTCCCGGCGGCCGAAGCGCGGGGTTGCCTGCTCGTCGTCGACGACCACCACGC
Organism: uncultured Opitutus sp.; assembly: GCA_964476565.1. Taxonomy (GTDB): domain Bacteria; phylum Verrucomicrobiota; class Verrucomicrobiia; order Opitutales; family Opitutaceae; genus CAMAXB01. The sequence continues at coordinate 58,645 of CAYZBG010000013.1, read as the reverse complement.
GGGCGAGCGCCTGGTCGAGCCGGTCGGTCGCCACCACCATGACCGACAGCTGGCTGCCCTCGCGCACGGTGTAGGCGAGGTGCGCGCCGTCGGGCGAGAGGGCGGCCTGTTCGGTCCGGGCCGGACGGAACAGGTCGAAGAACGGATCGGCATCCGCGGGCAAAGGCGCCGGCTGGGCCGGGCAATGGCCGGCGAGGAGCAGGCTGGCGCAGGCGAGGGCGGCGAGGCGGTGCACGTCAGGCGCCTTGGAAGACCCGCTTGAGGTAACGTGTATTCGCGCCGAAATTACCGCGGACGTTGCGGGCGTCGGTCGCGTCGCGGGAACGTTCGATCACCAGCCAGCCTTGCCAGCCCATGGCGTCGAGCGTCGCCTTGACCGCGGGCAGGTCGATCTGCGGGTCCCTTTCCAACCATACCCGGTCCTGGTTGCTGGCGTGGATCTGGCAGATGCGCTCGCGGCCGAGGATCCTGAGCTCGGCGTGCAGATCGCGTCCGGCTTGAAGCGGGTTGGCGAAATTGAAATAGCTGCGGATTGCGGGCGAGCCGATGTCGTCGAGCAGGGCGGCCTCGCCGCGTGCATCGAGGGCGGTCTCGACGCCGATGACGACCCCCGCGTCGGCGGCGCGCCGGCCGGCATCGCGCAGGCGTTCGACGACGGCGGGACGCAGGTGCGGGTGTTGCACGAGGTCGCTCTGTACGCCGAGGGGCAGGAAGGCGGTCTTCACCTGCATCGCGACCATCGTGTCGATGCAGTCCTGCACCATGCGGCCGACGCCGTCGCGCTCCGCGAACGACTGGGCATAGAAGCCGGACATGGCGAGCGAGCAGATGCGCAGGCCGAGCTTGTCCGCCTCCGCGAGGAACTGGGCGCGAACCTCCGGTTTCGCGAGCTGGTTGTCGAAAGTCGGACGCTGGCCGAGGCCGCCCATGTCGACTTCGACCCCGTCGGCACCGATCTCCTTCGTCAGGGCAAAGGCGCCGAGCCGCTGACGCTTGAGGATCATCCAGTCGCAGACTCCCACCGGGAAACGCGGGATCGGCGGGGGCGCGGCGAAGAGGCGCGGGGCGAGCCAGGCCGTTGCGGCCGCGGCGGCGGAGGTCTGCAGGAAGTGGCGACGGCTATAGGACAGCATGGGGGCAAGGGGAGGGGAGGCAGGAGGTCCGCACGCGGGTTGAGCGCGTGCTCTCAACGGACGGAGTGTAGACGTCCGGCCGTCGGGTCGCTGCCGCAAAACCGGGAGAATGTTGCCGGATCGTAAGTTCTCCCGGGCGCAACCGACGGGGCTGCGGTGTTTTCTTAGTGGTCCACGCGGCCTGCGAGCGGGATCTCGTGCACGGTGCGGTACTCGCGCGGCGTGCAACCGCAGGCGCGGCGAAAGGCTTCGTTGAACCGGCTCACGGAGTTGAAGCCCGAACTGAAGGCGATCTCGACAATCTTGTCGTCCGTCGTGGCGAGCAGGCGTTGGGCGTGCGACACCCGGTGGTGGGTCAGGTAGTCGATCAGCGTGGTGCCAAACGCCTTCTTGAAGAGGTTCATCGCGTAGTTCGGATGCAGCCCGACCGCCTTGCTGATCTCGGCGACCGAGAGCGGCTCGGTGTAGCGCTGCGCGACGATGCAGGCCATCTGCTCGACCTTGTTGAGTCCGCCAGCCTGCAGCGACAGCCGGGCGTGGCGCGTCTTGGCGTCCGCCGGCGCCGGCAGGTTCGCGGCGAGGCGGCGCAGGCGCGCCTCCATCTCGAGCATCACGATGTCCTTGGCGTCCGCGGCTCCGGACTCGAGGTCATGCTTCCACTGCGCGAACATCGCGAGATCGGAGGCCGCCCGCTCCGTCGTCGGCTCGCTCATCAGGTCGCCGCGCATCAGCGGAATCGTCAGCCGCTCGGGCAGTTCGCACTGGATGAACCACGAGAGCGGGATGGTCGCGACGAAGTAGTCGGTGCCCCGCGTGCAATCGATGATCTGGTGGGGGATCGCCGCCCAAAAGGCGCTGAGGCGGCCGGCTTCGATCTTCACCTTGCTGCCGCCCAGCACGTAGGTGACCGATCCCGAATGCAGCATGTTGAGCTCGATCTCGTTGTGATGATCGGGCCGCGGCATCGGCGACGGCGTCCATTTCACGCACGTAAAGCCGTACGGCGAGAAGTCGGGGCGCTTGGGGTCAAATTGGACCATGATTAGAATCCCGGAGGAAATGGCCGCAAATGCGGAAGAATCGGCGTGAAACATAATCTATCCTCCTCCGCTGAGTCAATCGTCCAACCCCTTCCCTGGTCTGTCGTTCCTGTTGTCCTCGCGGCGGCGCGTCCCCTGATCGCGCGTCCTCTGCCTCCTCCATGAAACCCTTTGCTCCCGTTCTCGGTGTCATCTTTGGCAACCGGGATTTCTTCCCCGACCGCCTCGTGCCCGATGCGCGCCACGACTTCGTGCGCCTCTTTGCCGAGTTCGGCATCGAGCCGGTGATGCTCTCGCCCGAGCAGACGAAGCTCGGCGGAGTCGAGACGTTGGCCGATGCGCGCGCGTGCGCCGATCTCTTCCGGCGGCATCGCGACCGCCTGATCGGTGTCGTCGTGGTGCTGCCCAACTTCGGCGACGAGAAGGGCGTGGCCGACACGCTGAAGATGGCCGGCCTGCAGGTGCCGGTGCTCGTGCAGGGATATCCGGACGACCTCGACAAGCTCGACGCGATCCGCCGCCGCGACTCCTGGTGCGGCAAGATCTCGGTCTGCAACAATCTCCGCCAGGCGGGCATCCCCTACACGCTCACAACCCGGCACGTCGTGCATCCCACCGATCCGTCGTTCCGGGCTGACCTGCTCGACTTCCTTGGCATCTGCCGGGTCGTGCGTGGCATCCGCGGTGCGCGGCTGGGTGCGGTGGGCGCGCGACCCGGCGCCTTCAACACCGTGCGTTACTCGGAAAAGATTCTCGAGCGGGCCGGCGTATCGGTCACCACCCTCGATCTCTCCGAGGTGCTTGGGGCCGCCGCCAAGCTCGGCGAAAGGGACGCGCGTCTGGTTGCCAAGGTGGACGAGATCCGCGCCTACGCCAACACCGCCGCCGTGCCCCCGGCAAAGCTCGTGCAGATGGCGCGCCTCGGCGTGGTGCTCGACGACTTCGTTGCCGCCCAGCAGCTCGACGCGACCGCCATCCAGTGCTGGACCTCCGTGCAGGCCAATCACGGCTGCAACGTCTGCACGTCGATGAGCATGATGAGCGAGCAGCTCCTGCCCAGCGCGTGCGAGGTCGACGTCACCGGTGTGCTCACGATGTACGCGATGCAGCTGGCCTCCGGTTCGCCGAGCGCGCTGGTCGACTGGAACAACAACTACGGGGGCGACGACGACAAGTGCGTGCTGTTCCACTGCGGCAATTGGGCCAAGTCCTTCCTGCCCGACATCACGGTGGCAACGGCGCCGATCCTCGGTTCGACCCTCGGAGTGGAAAACACCTGGGGCGCGCTCGACGGCCGCACCCCGGCCGGGCCGCTCACCTTCGGTCGTATCACCACCGATGATACCTCGGGTGTGATCCGGGCCTACGTGGGTGAGGGCGAGCTGACCAACGATCCCCTCCACACCTTCGGCAACCGGGCGGTCGCCCGGGTTCCCCGGCTGCAGACGCTGATGCGTCACGTCTGCGAGCACGGCTTCGAGCACCACGTCGTGATGAACGCCTCCCGGACCGCGGGCGTCCTGCGCGAGGCCTTCGGCCGCTACCTCGGCTGGGACGTGTATCACCACGCCGCGCCGGTGGAGTGACGCCATGAACGACCGCGAGCTGGCCTTGAAGGCGATCGCCCTGCGCCGGCGCATGCTGCGCCTGATCGTCGAGGCAGGCGCGGGCCACACCGGTGGGGGCCTGTCCTGCCTCGACCTCCTCGCTGTGCTCTATCACCGCGTGCTGCGCGTGTCGCCGGCGACGGCCGATGCCCCGGGCCGGGACCGCTTTGTCCAAAGCAAGGGCCACTGCGTCGAGGCGCTCTACACCGTGCTGGCGGACCGCGGCTTCTTTCCCGACGCCGACCTCGACACGGTCTGCCGTTACCGTTCGCCGTACGTCGGCCACCCGACGCGCAAGATCCGGGGCGTCGAGGTGAACACCGGTGCGCTCGGCCACGGTCTGCCCATCGCGGTCGGCATGGCGCTCGCCGCGCGGCGGACCGGCGCCGGGTTCCGCGTGGTTACGCTGCTCGGCGACGGCGAACTCGCGGAGGGCTCCAACTGGGAGGCGGCCCAGGCCGCGGCCCACTACGGGCTGGCGAATCTCACCGCCATCCTCGACCACAACGGCCTGCAGATCACCGGGCCGACGCGCCAGGTGATGAGCAACGCCCCGCTCGATGAGAAATGGCGCGCCTTTGGCTGGGAGGTGCGCGCGGTGGACGGACACGATCTTGCTGCGCTCACGGAAGCGCTCACTCGTCCGCCGGAGGCGGCACGGCCGCTGTGCGTGCTCGCCCACACCGTGAAGGGCAAGGGCGTCAGCTTCATGGAGAACGTGGGCAAATGGCACCATGGCGTGCCGTCGGAGGAGGAGTTGCAGCGCGCGTTGGCCGAGCTCGATGCGGCGGAGGAGCGGTTGCGCACGGCGGAGGTGGCCGCGTGAGCGCGCCCGCCCCCTCGATGTTTTCTCCGGCGGCGTCGTCGCGTCTGCGCGCGCTCGGGCTGCGTCCCGGCCGACCCAACCTCGAGGTGTTTGCCGAGACGCTGCAGGCGTTGGCTGCGGAGGACGGGCGTCTCGTCGCGGTCACGAGCGACTCGCGCGGCTCCGGCAAACTCGGCCCCTTCGGCCAGGCGCTGCCCGGCCAGATCGTCGAGGTCGGCATCGCGGAGCAGAACCTCGTCGGCATCGCGGCCGGCCTCGCGTTGTGCGGACAAAAGCCGTTTGCGGTGTCGCCGGCCTGCTTTCTCACCGCGCGTGCGCTCGAGCAGATCAAGAACGACGTCTGCTACTCGAACGCCCCCGTCGTGCTCGTCGGCATCAGTGCCGGCGTGAGTTACGGCGCGCTCGGCAGCACGCATCACTCGCTGCATGACTTCGCGGCGTTGCGCGCGATTCACAATGTCCGGGTGATCGCTCCGGCCGACCAGGCCGAAACCCGCGCCGCCGTGCGGCTCGCCGCTGCGGCGACGACGCCCGTGTACCTGCGTTTTGGCAAGGCCCCGATGGTCGAGGTGCATCCGGCCGGGGCAGAACCCGCGCTCACCACGGCGGCCGTCCTGCGCGACGGGCGCGATGTCGCCTTCCTCGCCACCGGGGAGACGGTGGTGCACGCGTTGCTCGCCGCGGAGGAGCTGGCCGCTGGTGGCCTCTCGGTCCGGGTGCTGAGCGTACCGACGATCAAACCGCTCGACCGCGCCGCGGTGCTGGCAGCGGGACGCGACTGCGGCGCCGTTGTCACGGTGGAGGAGCATTCGGTGCACGGCGGTCTCGGCGAGGCCGTGGCCGCGACTCTGCTGGGCGCGGGGGTGAGCGTGCCCTTCCGGATCGTCGGCCTGCCCGATGAGGATACGGTGACGGGCGCCCAGGCGGATATCTTCCGCCACTACGGAATCTCGATGGAAGGGCTGGCTGCGACTGCGCGCTCGTTGGTGCAGGCCCCGTTGCCGGTGCGTTGAACGCATTCCCGTCACCCTGGTTGCCATGCCCCTTTACCTCGCCCTTGACCAAAGCACCTCGGCCACCAAGGCCCTGCTTTTCGATGCGGACGGCCGGTTGCTCGATCGCGAGGCGCGCGACCATGAACAGCACTACCCGCAGCCTGGCTGGGTGGAGCACGACGCCGAGGAGATCTGGACCAACACCGTCGAGGTGCTGGCCGCGCTTGTCCGCCGCCAGGGTGTGCGCAGCGCCGAGATTGCCTCGCTGAGCCTGACCAACCAGCGCGAGACCGTTGTGGTCTTCGAGCGGGGCACTGGCCGCCCGTTGCATCGCGCGCTCGTCTGGCAATGCCGCCGTGGCGACGCGCGGTGCGAAGAGTTGCGGCATCAAGGGCGGGAGGAGTCGGTGCACCGGCGCTCCGGCCTGAAACTCGATCCCTATTTCTCCGGCTCCAAGCTGCACTGGCTCATGACCCACCGGCCGGACGTCGCGGCGCGGGTGCGGGATGGATCGGCCCTGATCGGCACGATCGACGCCTACCTGATCTACCGGCTGACCGGCGGGGCCGTCTTTGCCACGGACGCGACGAACGCGAGCCGGACGCTGCTCTACGATATCGTTGCGCGGCGTTGGGATCCGGGCTTGGCGGCGCTTTGGGGCGTTCCGGTGCACGCCCTGCCCGAGGTGCGGGACTGCTCGGCGCGTTTTGGCCGGACGACGCTCGAGGGCCGTTGGTCCCATCCACTGCCGATTTGCGGCGTGATGGGAGATTCCCAGGCGTCGCTGTTTGCGCAGCGCTGTTTTGCGCCGGGTTCGGCCAAGGTCACCTTCGGCACCGGCTCGTCGTTGCTGCTCAACCTCGGTCACGTACCGCGCTTCTCCGCGCACGGTCTGCTCACCGCCCTCGCGTGGAGCGTCCAGGGCGTGGCCACCTACGCCTACGAAGGCGTGATCATCTCGTCGGCGTCGACGCTCACCTGGCTGCGCGACCAGCTCGGCCTGGCGGCGACGGTTGACCAGCTGGAGGCCTGGGCGCAGGAGGTGCCCGACAATGGCGGCGTTTACCTCGTGCCGGCCTTTGCCGGACTCGGTCTGCCGTACTGGGCGCCGCGGGCGCGCGCGGGCCTGGTCGGGCTGAGCAGCCACAGCGACCGCCGGCACGTGGCGCGGGCGGCCTTCGAGTCGATCGCGTACCAGATTCGCGACGCGCTCGAGGCGATGCGGGCCGAGGCCGCGGTGGAGGTGGCCACGCTCGCCGGTGACGGCGGGCCGACTGCGAGCCGATTCCTCATGCAGTTCACCGCCGACCTCACCGGGGTCGATCTGCAGGTCGCCGCCATGCCGGAATGCTCGCCGCTCGGCGCCGTGCTCGCCGGCCAGATTGGCCTCGGGCACGTCCCGTCGATCACGGCGCTTGCGACCTCCACGGCGACGTCCAACCATTATCTGCCCCAACGTACTCCCGACGATGTTTCCGCCCTGCACGCCGGCTGGCGGGCGGCGGTCCGCCAAACCCTTTCGACCTGATGCGTAAACGCTTTGCCGCCGTATGGTTTCTCCTTGCCGCCGCCGCCGTTGGCGCAGCGCCGGCCGCGCTGGTCGACACCTCGCGCTCGCCGCACGCGAAGATGTACATGACCGGGCTCGCCGACGTGCGCTGGACCGAAGGGCTGTGGGCGGAGCGCTTTGCCGTCGCCCGCGACACGATGGTGCCGCACCTGTGGACCATCTTCAAGGATCCCTACGAGAGCCATGCGTGGGACAACTTTCTCATGGCGGCCGGCATGGGCGAGGGGCGCGGCACCGGCCGGCCGCACGGGCCGCCGTTCAATGACGGCGATTTTCTGAAGTGGTTCGAGGCGCTGGTGCAGGTCTACGCCGTCACGCGCGATCCGGCGCTCGACCGCTGGATGGACGAGATGATCGTGGTCATCGGCAAGGCCCAGCGCGAGGACGGCTACCTGCACACGCACAAGATCGTGCCGCAGCGGCGCGGCCAGACCGGTGCGGTGGCGCGCGAGTTCGAGGACCGCGAGCACTTCGAGACCTACAACATGGGCCACCTGATCACCACGGCGGTGATCCATCACCGGGTCACGGGCAAGACCACGATGCTCGACCTCGCGCGCAAGGCGGCCGACTACATCGAACGCCTCTGCCAGACCGTGCCGCAGGACCTCGCGCGCAATGCCATCTGCCCGTCGCACTACATGGGGGTCATCGAACTCTACCGGGTTACGCGCGAGCCCCGCTACCTTGAGCTGGGCCGGCAGCTGATCGAAATCCGCAGCCTCGTGCCGCCGGAGGTCGCGTCGGACCACAACCAGGACCGGATTCCCTTCCGCGAGTCCGTCGAGGCGGTCGGCCATGCGGTCCGCGCCAACTACCTCTACGCCGGCGTGGCCGACGTGGTTGCGGAGACCGGCGACCGCACCCTGTTCACGCCGCTGGAACGCCTCTCGGACAACGTCGCGCAGCGCAAACTCTACGTCACGGGCATGACCGGCGCGCTCTATGACGGCGCCTCGCCCGACGGCGCCCATCATTCCCAGCACGCGTTCATCAAGACGGTGCACCAGGCCTACGGCCGCGACTTCCAGCTGCCCAATCTCACCGCCTACAACGAGACCTGCGCGACCATCGGCTACGCGATGTGGATGTGGCGCATGCTGACGCTCACCGGCGACGCGCAGTACGCCGACCTCTTCGAGCAGGCGCTCTACAACGGCGTGCTGCCGGGCATCAGCCTTGAGGGGAAGGACTACTTCTACGTCAATCCGCTGCGCAAGGACGCCGGCTTCGACGTGCCCCTCCGCTGGTCGCGGACCCGCACGCCCAACATCAAGTCGTCCTTCTGCTGCCCGCCCAACGTCGTGCGCGTCATCGCCCAGGCGCACAACTACGTGTATTCGCTCTCCCAGGACACGCTCTGGGTTCATCTCTACGGCGCCAGCACGCTCGACACCACCTGGGCGGAAGGCGCCCGCATCCGGCTGCGCCAGGAGACCGGCTATCCGTACGCCGGGGCCGTGCGCCTCGTGGTCGACGAGGCTCCGTCCCACGAGGTGACGCTCAAGCTGCGCATTCCCGGTTGGGCGCGCGCCGAGAAGGTCTCCTTGCAGGTCAACGGCTCGCCGGTGCTCACGCCGCCGGTGCCCGGCCGTTACGCGGAGGTGAAACGGTTCTGGAAGGCCGGCGACGTCGTCACCCTCGATCTCGCCTTCGAGCCGGTGCTGATCGAGGCCAATCCCCTGGTCGAGGAGACCGTGAATCAGGTCGCGGTGAAGCACGGTCCGCTGGTGTACTGCGTCGAGGGCAACGACCTCCCGCCCGGCGTGCGCCTGGCTGACGTTGTGCTCAGCCTCGATCCCGCCCACCGCACCTTCGCGCCGCAGCGCGAGCAGATCGTCAACGCCTCGGTCACGACGCTGACCGTCCCGGCCTGGCTCAGGCAGCGCGCGCCGTGGCAGCCGGGCCAGCTCTATCGCGAGGTCGGTCCGGTCCGGTTCGTTCCGATCGATCTCAAGCTCGTCCCTTACTTTGCCTGGGGCAACCGCGGCGAGGCGGACATGAGTGTGTGGCTGCCCGCCCGTTGACCGGACCCGATCTTCCTCCGAACGTCCTTTGCTTTCATGACCCCCGCCGCCTCGTCCTCCGCCGCCGACTCCAGCACGATTACCCGCCAGCAATGGAAATGGTCCGCGCTCGCGGGCATGGCCTCCTACCTCGATGCCGGCTCCATCGTCGCCCTGGGCGCGGGGCTGGCCATCCTGCAGAAGGAGTTCGGCCTGAGCGACGGCGCCGTCGGCCTGCTCGCGGCGATCGGCCCCAACGCCCTCGGCTGCGCCCTGGGCGCGCTCATCGGCGGCTGGCTGGGCGACAAGCTCGGCCGCAAGTTCATTTACCAGTACGATCTGATGGTCTACGCGGCGGGCATCCTGATGGTCGCGCTCGCCGTGAACGTGGAGATGCTCTTCCTCGGCACGTTCATCGTGGGCGTGGCGGTGGGTGCGGACGTGCCGACGTCGCTCGCGCTCGTCGGCGAATTCGCGCCGGACAAGGCCCGCGGCAAGCTGCTCGGATTCACGCAGGTGGCATGGTGCCTCGGGCCGGTGATCGTGCTGTGGCTCGCGCTGCTGCTCGCCCCGCTCGGGCTGCTCGGCATCCGCATTGTGTTCCTCCACCTGTTTGTCGCCGCGATCGTGACGTGGGCGCTGCGCCGGGGCCTGGCCGAATCGGCGCGCTGGAAAACCGCGGCGAAATCCGGCGCCGGGGCGGCGGTGAAGCTCGGGGCGCTGTTCAAAGGGCCGAACCTTCGTGCCATCGTCTGGACCGCGACGATCTACCTCTTCTGGAACCTCGCTGCCGGTACGGCTGGCATCTTCAATCCTTACATCATCAGCACGCTCGGCGCCGGTGGCCAGGCCATGAGTGTCGGCCTGACCAGCGCCAACTTCATCATCACCATGGTGGTGACGGTCACGATCTTCATGCGCTACGCGGATCGGAGCTACGCGACCCGCAAACTCATCTGGGGCGTGGGTGCGATCATGCAGGTCGTGGCGTACGGACTGTTCCTCTTCACCGACTTCACGCTCATCTCGGTCATCGCCAACATCGTGCTTTTCTCCACGGCCGCCGCGCTTTCCGGCGAGGCCTTCTACAAGGTCTTCAGCCAGGAACTCTTCCCGACCATGCTGCGTGGCACGGCACAGGGTTTCACCTTCGGCGTCGCCCGCACCATCCTCGGCATCTGGAGCTTCTTCGTGCCGATGCTGGCCAATGCTGGCATCAAGCAGATCGCCGCGCTGCTCACCCTCTTCCTCGCGATCAGCGGTGTGGTCGGTTACTTCTTCATGCCCGACACCTCCGGCAAGTCGCTCGAGCAGATCGAGGCCGAGCGTTCCGGCCGGGCCTGACCCCGCCTTCTCCTGCGCATGACCCTCGTCACCCACCTGCGTTGCGAATACCTGGTCGATCCGCGCGGCATCGATGAACGTGCGCCGCGCCTCAGCTGGGCGCTGGAGTCGCCCCGTCGCGGTCTGCGGCAGGCGGCCTACCGTATCCGGGTCGCGAGTACGCTGGAGACGCTGGCGGCGGGCGGGTCCGACCGGTGGGACAGCGGCTGGGTCAAGGGCGCGCAGACCACCCACGTGGTCTACGCCGGCGCAGCGCTGCGCTCGCGCGACGTCTGCTTCTGGTCGGTCGAGGTCGAATGGGTCGCCGCCGGCGGCGCGGAAGGCACGGCGGTTTCCTCGCCGGCGAGCTGGACCATGGGGCTGCTTGACCCGCATGACTGGGCCGCCCGCTGGATCGCCGCCGATCCCGAGATCCTGCGCCGCGACCCCGCGGCCTTGGTACCGACCCTGACCGATCCCGGCACCCCGGCGGTCTTCAGTCGCGACTTCACCGTGCCGGCCGCCGTGCGCCGCGCCACGCTGTATGCGTCGGCTCGCGGGATCGTCGAACTCCATCTCGGGCGCGAGCGCGTCGGTCACGACCTCTTTGCCCCGGAGTGGACCGACTACGACACGCGCATCCACTACCGGACCTACGACGTTACGCCCCTGGTGACCGAGGGCGCGAACCGGTTGTCCGCGTGGCTGGGTGACGGCTGGTGGAGCGGCTTTGTCGGCTGGCAGGAGAAGCGCGGGCGCTATGGCAGCCTTGAGAACAGCCTGTTCGTGCAACTGGAGATCGAACTGGTCGACGGACGGCGGGAGGTGGTGGCGAGCGACGGCACCTGGCGGGCGGCGACCGGTCCGATTCTGGCGTCCGATTTCATGATGGGAGAGACCTTCGATGCGCGCCGTCCGGTCGGCGACGGCCTGCCGGTGCGCGAGGTGGCGCCTCCGTCGGCCCTGCTGGTGGCGCAGCGCAACGAACCCGTGCGCGTCATTGAGACCATGACGCCGCGCTCGGTGAACGAAGTTGCCCCCGGCGTTTTCATTTACGACCTCGGTCAGAATATCACCGGCTGGGTGCGGCTCACGGTGGAGGCGCCGGCCGGAACCCGCGTGCAGCTGCGCCATGGCGAGCGGCTCAATCCGGATGGCACGCTCTACACCGCGAACCTGCGGCAGGCGAAGGCGACGGATGTCTACGTGTGCGCCGGGGGCGGCGTCGAGACCTGGCAGCCGCGTTTCACCTTTCACGGGTTCCAGTACGTGGAGCTGACCGGTCTGCCCGGCGCGCCCCGGCCCGATGCGGTCACGGCCTGCGTCATCCATTCGGCCACGCCACAGGTGGGCACGTTCGCCTGTTCGCATGAAGGCGTGAACCGGCTCTGGCTCAACGGACTCTGGTCGCAGCGGGACAACTTCCTCACCGTGCCGACCGACTGCCCGCAGCGTGACGAGCGGCTCGGCTGGATGGGGGATGCGCAGGTGTTCATGCGTACCGCGGCCTGCAATGCCGACGTGGCCGCGTTCTTCACCAAGTGGATTACGGACGTGATCGACGCGCAGACGCCCGACGGTCTTTTTCCCGACATCGCACCGCGCCTGCGCGAGGACATCCACTACATCGGGCTCGACGACCTGTGCGGCGGCGCGGGGTGGGCCGATGCGGGCATCGTCGTGCCCTGGACGCTCTGGCAGGTGTATGGCGACACCCGGGTGGTGGAGCGCAGCTGGCAGGCGATGACGGCGTGGATGGATTACCTCGAGCGCACCAACCCGGACCACCTGCGCACGCGCGACCTGCGCAACAACTACGGCGACTGGCTCTGCATCCCGACCGACACGAGCTTCCGCACCCAGTCGCCGATGAAGAACCTGCTCGCGACCGCCTACTGGGCGGCAGACGCGGCGCAAATGGCGGACATGGCACGGGCGATCGGGCGGGGCGCCGAGGCGGCGCGGTATCGCGCCACCTTCGCAGCCGTGCGGAACGCGTTTCAGGCGGAGTTTCATCTCGGCAGCGGCCGCCTCGCGGTGGAGACGCAGACCGCCTACCTGCTCGCCCTCGCCTTCGAGCTGCTGCCGGAGACGGACCGGCCGGCGGCGGCGAACCGGCTGGTCGAGCTGATCCGGGACAACGCCTGGCACCTCAGCACCGGATTCATCGGCATCCGCTTCCTCAATCCGATCCTCACGCGCTTTGGCCATGCGGACGTCGCCTACCGCCTGCTCCTCCAGGACACCTACCCCTCGTGGCTGTATCCGGTGAAGCATGGCGCCACCACGATCTGGGAACGCTGGAACGGCTGGACGCACGAGGACGGGTTCTTCAATCCCAGCATGAACTCGTTCAACCATTACTCCCTCGGCTCGGTGGGGGAGTGGTTGTACCGGCACGTCGCGGGCATCGAGCTCGATCCGGCGTTTCCCGGCTACGAACGGTTTGTGCTCAAGCCCTACCTCGGCGCTGGTCTCGACTGGGCGCGTGCGACCTACCGCACGCTCCATGGCGAGATCGTCAGTCACTGGCGGCGCGAGGGGGTGCATCTTACCTGGGACATCACCGTGCCGCCCAACACCACCGCCCAGGTCTGGGTGCCGGTCGCGGCCGGTGCGGCCGTTGCACTCGACGGCCTGCCCGTGCTCTCCCGGGAGGACGGCTATGCGCGCACCGAGGCCCCCGCCGGCCGGTACACGTTCATCAGTCGGGTGGGGGCTTTCTCCGTAGATTAGCGCCCCACCGAAACGGTCAGAATTTCTCGCGATCGTTCTGTCGCAGTCTCGTCTTTGCGCCTCCGTGTGGCAGATCGTGTGTGGATTCTATCTGCCGGAGTCGCCTCAGTCTCACGAGGGGCGACTTTCATGCCGCGGACAAGCAGGTCGCCGTCTCTTCAAAAATCAATCACCCGATGTTCGCCTGGGCGAAGCGTGAGGGTGTGCGTTTGCGGGCCGTGGCGCACGACCGCGTCGGTGCCGTGCGTGGTGCGGAGGGTCGCCGTCACGAGGCGTCCGTCGCGCCACGCCAGGTCGACTTCGAAGCCGCCGCGGGTGCGCAGGCCGTGGACGGAGCCTTCGGGCCAGGCGGAGGGCAGGGCGGGGAGGAGATGGATTTCAGATTTGAGATCGGAGACGTGCGATTGCAGCAGCATCTCGGCGATCGCGGCGGTGAGCCCGAAGTTGCTGTCGATCTGGAAGGGCGGATGGGCGCCGAAGAGGTTCGCGTAGGTGCCGCCGCTCCAGCGCTGGCGTGAGGTTTCGGCGTCGGCCGGCTTCAGAGCGTTGATCAAGAGTCGGTGCGCGCGGTTCCCGTCGCCGAGGCGGGCCCACATCGCCATCTTCATCGCGAGGCTCCAGCCCGTGCTCTCGTCTCCGCGCGCGTCGAGGGTGCGCCGCGCCCCTGCGGCGAGGTCGGGCGTCCGGCGGGCATCGATCTCGTCGCCTGGAAAGAGTCCCCACAGGTGGGCGATGTGACGATGGTGCGGATCGGCTTCGCGATAGGGCTCGAGCCACTCGAGGATGCGTCCGTCGGGTCCGAGCCGGGTCGGCGCGAGTCGGGCGCGCGCGGCCAGCAGGTCGGCGCGGAAGTCGGCATCGACGTCGAGCAGGCGCGCCGCCTCGGCGGTGGCGGCGAAGAGAGAGCGGAGCAGTTGCATGTCGGCCGTCGGCCCGAGGCACACGTGGGCGACCGTACCATCGGGCAGGAGGAACGCGTTCTCGGGTGAATTGGACGGCGCGGTCACCAGCCAGCCCGTACGCGGTTCCTCGATCAGCATGTCGAGGTAGAACCGTGCGGAGCCCTTGAGGATCGGATAAGCCCAGGCGAGGAAGTCACGGTCGCCGGTGAAGAGATAGTGGTCCCAGAGATGCTGGCACAGCCACGCCGAGCACGAGACGGTTGCGCCCCAGCGGGCGGATTCACCCGGCGACGTGAAGCCCCAGGGATTGGCGAGCAGGAAGGAGACCCAGCCGCGCGCGCCGTAGTAGGTTTGGGCGGTCTTGGTACCGGGCTCCACCAGGGAGGCGATGAGCGCGAACAAGGGTTGATGCAGCTCGGAGAGGTTCGTGACCTCGGCCGGCCAATAGTTCATCTGCACGTTGATGTTGGTGTGCCAGTCGCCGTTCCACGGGGTCTGGATCTGATCGGCCCAGATGCCCTGGAGATTGGCGGGCAGTCCGCCCGGCCGCGACGACGAGATCAGCAGGTAGCGCCCAAAGTGGAACATGAGCGCGGCGAGGGAGGGATCCGGTTGGCCGGCATGAAAGGCACGCAGCCGTTCGGGTGCGGTTTGTCCGGCCCGGGCCGGATCGGCGGCGCCGAGCTGAAGTGTCACCCGGTCAAACCAGCGGCGGTAGTCGGCCACGTGTGCCGCGTGCAGCGCGGCGTCATCGCGCGCGAGCGCGCGGGCCAGGTCCGCCGCGGAGGCGGCACGTGCATCGGTCACGCCGCGGCCGGCAAAGGTCCGGATGTCCGTCGCCGCGGTGACGACCAAGGTCACGGTATCCGCACCGCGGATGCGCAGCATCGGCGTACCGGAGTGGGTGACGGTGGAAACCTGGCCGCCTTGCCTGCGGACCGCGACCCGGGCCGAGAAACGCACGCCCGTCCCGCCCTCGCGTCCGTCGTTGAGCTGGCCAAACAGCTCGAGGCCGGCCGGACCGTCGGCGATGACCGTGGCGCGTTCCGGGCGGGACAGGGCAACATCAAGATCGAGCCGGCCCGGCTGCGACGCCGTGAGGCGCACGACGATCGCTTCGTCGGGTGCGCTGACAAACGCCTCCCGCGTGTAGGTGACGCCGCCCTGCGTGTAGACCAGCCGGCCGGTGGCCGTGGCGAGGTCGAGTGTGCGGAGATAGTCGGATACCGGCGCGGAGGCGTCGGGTCCCGCGAAACGCAGCTCGAGGTTGCCGAGAATCTGGTAGCAGCCGAAAGGAACGTCAGCTCCGCGACCGTGGCCCGAACCGGCACCGGCGGCGGTGAAGTGCGCGTTGACCAAGGCTTCCGCGTCGGCGTTGCGCCCGGCGAGCAGCAGGCGGCGGATCTCGGGCAACACGTCGGCCGCGCCCGGCCGGTCGGCCTCCTGCGGCGAGCCGGACCACACGCCGCTTTCGTTGAGTACGATGCGTTCGTTCACGGGATCGCCGTACAGACTCGCCCCCAGCCGGCCGTTGCCTAGGGGCGTCGCTTCGAACAGCGCCGTCGCCGGCGCATCGAGCCGGACATAACGGACCTCGTCGGGCGGCGTGGCGGAGATGGAGCCGGCAAAGCCGGCCGCGGCGAGGGCGGCGAAGAGACGGAGAACGGAACGGACCATGGACGTCTGCGATGATTGCACACCGCCGACGAACCGCCTACCGAGAAAACCGCAAGGTTTCCCGCGATCGTAAGCCGGGGAGGGTGGCGCCGGATTGAACGTTTCGACGCCACGGCCGGCCGCCGAGATGAGGCTGAGCGACGGGTGCACCGTCCACGAGATGTGGATTGAGTTTCAAAGGCGTGGGCCTAAATCCCTAGCCGTCGGCCGCCGGTACCCCCGCCTCGACGGTCGCCGAACCCGTTACCCGCATGCCGTCGTTCAACCGTCGCTCCTTCCTGCGTTCCTCCCTGCTGCTCGCCGGCGCCAGCCTGGCCGCCGCTCCCTTGCGCTCTGCCCAGAGCGCCCCGATCGGCGCCAATGGCGCCATCCGGATCGGCGTGATCGGCCTCAACGGCAAGGGCCGGCCGCACCTGAAGCAACTGCTGGCCACGTCGGGTGTGCGGGTGACCGCACTGTGCGACGTGGATCCAGCCCATCTGCAGGCGGCGGTCAACGACGCGGGGCCCGGCGTGTTCGCCACCACCGACGCGCGCCGGCTCCTCGAGCGCAGCGACGTCGACGCGGTGGTCATCGCGACGGGCAACCACTGGCATGCCCTGCTCACCGTCTGGGCCTGCCAGGCGGGCAAGGACGTCTATGTCGAGAAACCGGTGTCGCGTACCATCTGGGAGGGCCGGCAGATGGTGAAGGCCGCCCGGCGGTACGGGCGTGTGGTCCAGGCCGGCACGCAGTACCGCTCGGAGACCGGTCTGGCTGAGGCGCGTGCCTTTGTGGCCTCCGGCGCGCTCGGGCGTATCCAGTACATTCATACCGTCGCCCACCGGCCGCGCGAGCCGATCGGGCGCACCGCGCCGTGGTATCCCGACGGACTCGACTACGACCTCTTTTGCGGTCCCGCCCCGATGGCCCCGCTCACGCGCACCCAGTTGCACTACGACTGGCACTGGATGTGGGCGACGGGCAATGGCGACCTCGGGAACAATGGCATCCACGTGATCGATGTCGCGCTGGCCTTCGCCGGTCACCGTGCACCGCCCCGCCGCGTGCTGAGCCTCGGCGGACGCTTTGCCTTCGGCGACGCCGGAGAGACGCCCAACACGCAGCTGGCGGTCTACGATTACGCGGACGTGCCGGTGTTCTTCGAGTTTCGAAACCTGCCGGCCAAACCGGGCGTGAATTTTGCCGACCAGTACCGTGGTCAACGCACCGGCGTGGTGGTACAGTGCGAAGGTGGCTACGTGTCCGGCCTCGTCGGCGCGGCGGCCTACGATCGTGACGGCAAGCGCATCCAGGCCTTCGCCGGCGATGGCGGCAAGGGGCACATGGACAATTTCCTCGCAGCCGTGCGCAGCCGCCGGACCGCGGATCTGGCCGCGCCGGTGGACGTCAGCCATGTCTCCACGGTATTGTGCCATGCCGGCAATCTCTCCTACCGCACGGGAGCGCAGGCTCCGTGGAGCGCGGTGGCGAAGGCGGTCGAGGCGACCGGCGAAGGCGCGGCTCTGGCCGCCGATCTCAAGCGCCACGTCGAGGTGCATGGCGTCGACGTCGAACGGCACCCATTTACCCTCGGCGAGTGGCTGACCCTCGACGGCGACACTGTGGCCGGCGTCGGTTCCGGCGACCCCGCGCGACTGGCCGAGGCCCGTTTCCTGGAGAAGGAAACCCAGCGTCCCCCTTACGTGATTCCGGAAACGGTCTGAACTGACCCCTCTACGCCCGCACCATGCCCACCGTTTCCTCGTCTGCCACGGCGCCCTCCGCGCCGCGTCCCGGTCTGCTTCGCGCCCTTGGTCCGAGTTTGATCACCGCCTCCGTGGTGATCGGCCCGGGCACCATCACGGTTGCCTCCAAGCTCGGGGCCGGGCTCGGCTACGCGTTGCTTTGGGTGGTCGCGCTGGCGACGACGTTCATGTGGCTCTTCTCCACCATGGCGGCGCGCGTCGCCATCCTCAATCCGGACTCGCTGTTGTCCGTGGTAGCCCGCCTGTACGGTCGCCCTCTCGCCATGCTGATGGGGGTGCTGGCGTTTCTGGTCACGACCGCGTTTCAGTTGTCCAACTACCTCGCCTGCGCCACGGCGCTCACCGTGCTCTCCGGCATCGGTGAGACGGTGTGGATCGCGGTGGTGGGCGCCGGCGGCCTGTTTTTCCTGCTCGTGCGCCAGCTCTACCGCTTCGTGGAGAAGGCCATGGCTGCGCTCGTCTTCGCGATGGTCCTTGCCTTCGTCTTCAACCTGCTGGCGAGCCGGCCGCCGGTCGGGGCCGTGCTCACGGGGCTCGTGCCGCGGCCGTGGCCGGAGGGCTACACCGCCTTGGCCATGGCGATGGTAGCGACCACGTTCTCCGTCATCGCCGCGCTCTACCAAGGCGCGCTGGCGCGGCAGAAGGGCTGGACCGAGGCCGACCTCGGCCTCTCCCGCCGCGAGGCCCTCGTCGGACTCGGCCTGCTCGGCACCATCTCCGCGGTCATCATGATCACCGCCGGCACGGTCCTCCGGGGCGTCGAAGTGAACAGTGCCGCGGTCATGGCGGAGCAATTTCGCCCCGTCCTTGGCCCGGTGGCGGTGTGGCTGTTCAGCCTCGGCTTCCTCTCGGCGGGCTTCTCCTCGGTCGTGATCAACCCGATGGTCGGCGGTGGTCTGCTGTCCGACGGACTGGGTCTGGGCTCGGGCGTGAACGATCGCTGGCCGCGGCTTCTGACCGCGATCGGCATGGTCGCCGGCGTGGCCACCGCCTACCTTACCCTGCGCGCCGGCACGGCCATCGAGGGCATCGTCTGGGCGCAGCGCACCACCGTGCTCGCCGTGCCCCTCGGCGCTGCCGTGTTGCTCGTGCTCGCCAATGATCGGCGCGCGGTCCGGGAGCACCGCAACGGCTGGCTGGCCAACACCGTCGGTGTCGCGGCGCTGGCTGTCCTCGTGACGATGACGGTCCTGCGGCTTCGCGGCTGAGCCCTGCCCGGATACGCCCTAGCGAGCGCCGGTCGTCGGGGCCAGCGTGACCGGTGCGCCGCCCCGCCGCTTGCTCTCCTCTGCGGCCTCCATGAAGGCGATGATCTCGAGCGTCGTCTCCAGCGGCACCGGGGACACCCCGGTGCGGAAGAAGGTGAGCACGTCCTGCAGCATCGGCACGTACGACATGTCCACGTCCTCGCGCACCGGTCCGTCGGCGCCGAACACGACCATTCCGAACGGCGCCTTCGCGTTGCGGATCCCGTGCACGGTGCCCACCCGTCCGTCCGGCCACACGCCGGTCACCACGTCGGTATCCGCGGTATGGGTACGTTGGAGCGAGACGCAGCCCGGGCCGAGCACGGTGTAGAGACCCTCGACCGCATGGATGCCATAGAAGAAGAGGTCGGGGTGGTTCGGCTCGATTTGCATCGGACCGTAGGAGAGCACGGCGCGGACCTTGCCCTCGGTCGCCTTCAGCACGGGCGGCAGGGTGGGGCTGTAGCGGCGCGACGAGGTGCTGAAGAGGGGCGTGCCATGCTCGCGGGCGAGACGGACGATCTCGCGTGCGTCGGCCAGGCTCGCGGCAAAGGGCTTGTCGATGAAGACCGGCTTGCGGGCCGGCAGGACCTGGCGGGCCTGCTCGAGGTGGATGCGTCCGTCGACACTCAGGATCATCACGGCGTCGACCGCGGCGACCAGCGAGGCGATGGTGTCATGAAAGACGATCTCCGGATACTTCTTCAGCTCGGCGGTGAAACCGTCGATGCGGTTGGCGCTGAGCGGCATGTCGGGACTACCGCCGCGGTAGGCGGCGACGACGCGCCCGCCTTTGAGATGATCCTTGTGCGCCGGGTCGTTGAGCACGCGCGTGAACGCGACGACGTGCGACGTGTCGAGACCGATGAGGCCAATGCGCAGGTCGGCGTCCTGGGCGAAGGCGGTTCCGAGGGTGCAGGCGGCGACAGCGAGGGAGCGGAGGGTGGACATGGGGTGAACGGGGTGTGACAGTGGTGGTCCACCGGACGGCGTTTGCCGAGCCCGGAATGCGGGGCTGACAACTCCGCCGCGATCCGGCACGGAGAGGCGGTGCGTTTCGCCATCTGCAACGAGCTCTTCGAAGGCTGGACCTTTCGCCGCATGGCCGAGTGTGTCGCCGCCACCGGTTATGACGGGATCGAGCTCGCGCCGTACACCTTGGCCGGGCGGGTTGATGAAATTTCATCGGCGGCGCGGCGGGAACTGGCCGCAATCGCGGGCGATCTGGGCCTGGCCATCACCGGCCTGCACTGGCTGCTCGCGCAGCCGCCCGGTTTGCAGCTGCTGGCGCCCGAGGCTGCGACGCGTTCCCGGACGATCGATCATCTGCGCAGCCTCGTGGATCTGTGCGCCGATCTGGGCGGACGCGTGATGGTGTTCGGATCGCCGTACCAGCGAGGTCGCCCGGAGGGCGTTTCGCCCGCGGTCGCCCAGGCGTGGGCCGTTGACGCCTTCCGCCAGGTTGGCGACGCGGCGGCGGCGCGCGGGGTCACGCTGTGCCTCGAGGCTCTGCCGGCGGACCTGACGAATGTGCTCACCACGAATGCCGAGGTGGCGGCCTTCGTCGCCGCGCTGGCTCATCCGCACGTCGGCATGATGGTCGATGTGAAGAGCATGAGCTCCGAGCGCATGCCGGTCGTGGACAACCTGCGCACGTGGGCCGGGCGATTTGCCCATGTTCACGCCAACGATGCCAACGGACGGGGCCCGGGCTTCGGCACGGTCGACTTCCGCCCGATCCTTGCAACGTTGCAGGATCAAGGTTATGAGGGGTTTGTGTCAGTCGAGGTCTTTGATTTTACCGGCGGCGCCGAGCTGATTGCCGCCCGCAGCCTCGAGTACCTGCGCGTGTGCCGGGGAGCCACCCCGTAGCTGCGAAACGGGGTGACAGCGCCGGTCCGGGCTGTCACGCTCCTGCCTATCACTTGTTTGATGCACCCCTGTCTGTCGCGCCTCACCCCCGGCTGCGCCCGGCCCCTCGCGGTCCTGCTGGGCTCGCTTGTGTCCGTCTCCATGGCCGGAGCGGAGCCGGCGGAGGCGTTTCATGACCTCGGTGCGCTGCGGGCAAACCAGGCCTACGAAACCTTGAGCGTGCCCGCGGCCGCGCCCGGGGACGTGAGGGCCACCCGGCTGGGCCTCGGGCTTGCGCTGCTTAACCGCCAGCCGCGCAGCGACGCAAACCTGACGGAGGCGCTCCGGCATTTCGAGGCGCTCGCGGCGGAGAATCCTTCCGACGAGGCAGGCGTGGCGGCGCGGTACTTCGCCGCCCGGTGGTGGCAGATCCATGCGCCGCAACCGGACCTCGAGCGGGCCCGCCGCGCCTACCTGGAGCTCGCGGCCTCGGCGCCGGAGCATCCGCTGGCCCAATACGGTCTCGTCAAGGTCGGCATCCTCGATCTCTACACCGCTACCGGACCGGCGCCGGCCGAGCGTATCCAATCGGTGGAGGCACTGCTGCCACGGCTCACCCATCCTGCAGTCCGGCGCAACCTCCGGCATGTGCTCGGCCAGGCCTGCCAGGTGCTGGTCGACGATCCGGAGCGGGCGCTCGGCCACTATGAGGCGGCGCTGGCGGACGGATTGGCGAAGGACAACCTCCACGCGGACGTTCTCCTGCGTGCGGCGGAAACGGCGCGGCGGACGGGCGACGCGCGCAAGGCCCGCATTTTCCTGGAGGTCTACGTCGAACGTTATCCGCGCAGTCACGCCGCGCGCCTCGCGCGCGAGATCCTGGCCAGCCTGCCATGAGCGCGGGGCGGTGGACCGGCCTGCTCGTCGTGCTGGCGCTCGTCGCGGCCCTGCTGGCGGGGATGCGCGGAGCCGCGCGCCGCACGCCGACCGCACCGGACGTGCAGGTGCTCACCGTGGCGCATCGCAGTCTCGAAACGGGATTTCGGCGCGGCCTGACGGCGGTGGTGGCCGGTTACGAAGCCCGGCACCCGGGCGTGAAAGTCGAGGTGATCGAGGTGCCCGGTTCGGTCTGGGCGCAGTGGCTCATCACCAAGCTGGTCGGCGGCATGGCCCCGGACCTCGTGCAGATCGGCCTCCCGCCGGGTGAAGGGTTGTCCTCGCAGGCCTTCGACGAGTTGCTCGGCCGCCATTTCCGGCCCCTGCGGGCAGAGATGACGCGACCGAATCCCTACGCGGCCGGGTCGGCCTGGGCGCACGTGCCCTGGAGGCAGACCTTTGGCGACGGCCTGATGTGGCCGCCCTCGTATTCGCTGACCAACTTCGAGGTCTACGGCATTCCCTTCACGACGTACACGACCCGCCTCGTCTACAATCGTGCGCTCCTGCAGGACGTCACCGGCCGCGACGAACCGCCGGCGGATTACCGGGAGTTTCGCGCCCTCTGCGACGCCATCCAGACCTACGAGCGCCGAACCGGCCGGCCCTTGGTGCCGATCGCCGCGGCGCGCAACACCGGCCAGGAGTTGATGAGCACCTATTTCAGCAGCGTGACCCAATGGTTGCGCGTCGAACTGGATCCGCACCGGCAGTTCACCCTCTACCCGACGGACACCTTGCGGGCCGCGCTGGGCGGCGGTTTCGGCTTCGACCGTCCCGAGGTCCGGGCCGGACTCGAACTGGCGCGCGAGGTCGGGTTGCACTGCACACCCGGATTCACCCAGTTGCAGCGCGACAGTGCGGTCTTCCAGTTTGTGCATGGTCAGGCCCTGATGATGCTCGGCAGCCCGGCCGACCTCGCGACGCTGCGCGAGCAGACGACCTTTCCGATCGGCGTGATGCGCATCCCGTGGCCGACGGCCGACGATCCGGTCTATGGACGGTTTGTCATGGGGCCGATCGACGAAAGCCAGGGACGGTTGCAGAACAGCTTTGGCGTGACGCAAGGCAGTCCGCGCGCGGCGCTGGCGGTGGATTTTCTCCAGTATGCGACCTCACCCGAGGGGGCCGATGTGTTTGCGCGGGCGAGCGGATTGCTCCCCTCGGTCACGCATGTCGCCGTGCCGGACGAGGTGGCCTCGTTCTGGCCCGAGGAGGCCGGTTATCCGCCCGGCCTGCCGTGGGGCTTGGGTCGGCCGGAGTTGATCCAGGTGTTCGACCGGCACGTGCACCGCCTGCTGTCGCCGGGTGGATCGGTGGATGCGTTCGTCACGGCGGTGAAGGCGGAACTGCCGCCCGCCGCGTTCGACGCGGCACACGGCTTTCAGCGGAGTTGGCTACGGTCGATCCGCCAACGGGACACGGCGCTCGGCGCCTACACCTGGCTGATGGCGGAAGGCGACGATCGCGAACGGGTGAACGCCGCCGAGCGCTGGGGCGTGACCCTCGACAACGACTCCCAGGCGGACGCGCACTTCTACATCCTCGAGGCCTACCTCCGCCGGCCCGAACCGCTGCCGCGCATGACCGGTCCGCGGGCAGGGACAAAGGCCGAGGCGACGGATGACTGAGTCTGACGTCCTCCGGCAATGACCCGCGTTTCACTCATCCTTGCCGGTGTGCTGGCCTTGAATGCCGTGTTTGCCATCGGTCAGGCCGCGGAGAAGGCCCGAGCCGAACGACCGCCGAATATTATCCTGATCGTAGCCGATGACCTGGGTTATGGTGATCTGGGGGCGTTCGGCGGGACCATGCTGCGCACGCCGCACCTCGATGCGCTGGCCGCGGACGGGGCGAAGCTCACGTCGTTCTATGTCACCACCCCGTCCTGCACGCCGACGCGGGGTGCACTGCTGACCGGACGTTACCCGTTGCGCAACGGCTTGACCGGATTGCTCTGGCCTGAGGACACCTACGGCCTCGCGCGAGAAGAGACCACCCTTGCGGAACTGCTCCGGCGCCGTGGCTACCGCACCGCCCTGGTGGGCAAGTGGCACCTCGGTCACCAGCCCGGCATGCTGCCGCTGGACCGCGGCTTCGACCGCTGGTTCGGGCTGCCGTACCCCAACGACATGGACGGCAACCATCCGCGGTCCGTGCGCATGAAACTCAACTGGCCGCCGCTGCCGCTGCACCGCGACCACGAGCGCATTGAGCAACCGGTCGATCTCGAGACGCTGACACAGCGGTTCACGCAGGAAGTCGTCGGGTTCATCCGGGCGCAACCGGTCGACCAGCCCTTTTTCCTCCTGTACGCGACCCACGCCCCGCACGCCTACCTGGCGGCTTCGCCGGCCTTTCGCGGACGTTCGGCGGGCGGGCTGTACGGGGACATGGTTGAGGAATTCGACGGGAGCGTGGGCGAGTTGAGAAAGGCCCTGCGTGAGACCGGGCACGCGGAGCAGACCTTGATTGTCTTCACGAATGACAATGGCGCGGTCGTCTCCGTCCCGGAACGACGCGAAATGGAGGCGGTGCTCAATCCCTCCAATACGTGGGGCAGCAACCGCCCGTTCCGCGGAGGAAAGAACACGCCGTACGAAGGCGGGGTTCGGGTGCCGGCCATCGCGGTGTGGCCAGGCCGGATCCCGGCGGGCCGCGTGGTGGAGACCCCGGCGATCGTGATGGATGTCTTTGTCACGCTCGCCGCAGCGGCCGGGGTCGAGCCCGCGGGCGATCGGGTGTATGACGGGCAGAACCTGCTTCCGCTCCTCGCCGGCACGGGCGCGCGGCGCCCGACGCCGTTCTTTTTTGGCAATGACGTCATCGACGCCGTGCGCGACGGGGATTGGCGGTTGGTGCTGAAGCGGACGCCCGGCCGGCCCGCCGCAGAGGTGGGCAATCCCGAGTTGTACCACCTGTCCACCGACCCGGATGAAAGCGACAATGCCGCTGCGGCGCATCCCGACGTGGTGGCGCGTTTGCTCGCCTTGCGGGACGCGTTTATGAACGAGACCCGCCGGCGCTGAGGCACTGGGCCCGGTGCCCTCAACGCGGACGGAGGGTGCGGCCTTCGATCCAGTGCGGTTCGACGAGCAGGACATCGGGTACGCTGGGCAGGCCGAACTGGTTGCTGCGCAGAAGCTGGTCGAGCCAGTTGACCGCACTCTCGGCGATGTGGCTGCGGTGGGTGGCGGCGCCGCTCGCGTCGAACTGGCTCTTTCCCGGATGGCTGAGAATGCAGTAGCCGACCGTTTCCGGGATTTTCTCCCCCAGATCGCGCAGCACCCACAGCGCACCTTCGTTGAGTGAGATCACCGCATCGGGCCGGTGATGGCGGAACCAGCGGGCGATGCCTTCGTTGTCCTGCATGGTGCCGGAGAACGGTGGAATGGTCACCTCGCCGGCCGACAGCAACGACTGCTCGTAGAACACGGCGGCATGCCGGAGCGAGTCGTTGGTGTCCGGGCCCGGCTGGCGGAACAGCAACGCACCGATCCTCCGGTATCCCCGAGCCCGGCACTCCCGCCAGCAGAGGCGGGTGGCGCTGAAGTAACTGATGTCGACGCTGTGCACGGGGAGCCGGTACTCGCCCACGCCGCAGCCAACTGTGCAAAAGGGCGACCAATCGATCGACCACTCGAGCGCATCGGTCACAGGAGGGACAATCAGCCCGCGGATGCCCCGATGATGAATTACCTCGCCGATGCGCTTGAGTGAGCCGTAGTGCGACAGCCGGTATTCCTCGAGGCGATAGCCCGCCCGTTCGGCGGCCTGGGCGAGTCCGGGACGGTAGATGGCCAGGGCGTTGCTGTGCTTGGACTTCAGGTCGATCACGGCGAGGGTGCTCGCTGCCGGCGTGCCCCGTTTCCAGCGGTGTTGGGCAAGCACGCGCAGGCTCGGGTCGGGGCGGTAGCCAAGCTCGCCGGCCATGCGGAGTACCTGGGCGCGGACTTCGTCCGAAACCTGCGGACTGCCGGACAAGACCCGCGCGACGGTCGACTTGCCGACGCCGCAGGCGTGGGCGATGTCCCGCAGGGTCACTCTCAGATGCATCCTCGGAAAGGTGGTCCGGGCGGGACGCTTGGCAAGTTCCCGGCGGAAGGATTTCAGAGGGTGGGACAGGTCCCACGGGCGGGCACTTGCCGGCCTGACACCGTGGGCGCATGGGAAGGAAGTCGCGAGGCCCCCGCGCTCCGCGGCGTTCCACCCTGCACCCCATTGTCCCGTATGAACCACCTTCGTTTCCTCACCTTGGCCGGCGCGCTTGTGCTGCCGGCCGTGGGCGCGGCCCAGACCGCTCCCGCCACTCCGCCGGCTGCCGAAGAGCCGGTGATCGTTCTCTCGCCCTTTGAAATCAGCAGCGAACGCGACACCGGCTACGTTGCGGCCAACTCGCTGGCGGGCGGACGCCTGTCGACGTCGCTGCAGGAGCTGGCGTCGTCGGTCTCCGTGATGACGCGCGATTTCCTCGACGACATCGCCGCCACTGATCTCAGCACGGCGGCGCAGTATTTCCCGAACGCCCTTCCGCTCACCCCGTCGCCGTTGAGCGACTACAGCGTCAGCGTGCGCGGCTTTCCCTCAGGATTTCTCTACCGCAATTTCTTCATCAGCTACGTCAATCCCGACAGCTACATCACCGAACGGCTGGACTCGGCGCGCGGACCGAACGCGCTGGTGTTCGGCGACACCAAGGCGGGCGGCACGCTGAACGTGTCGACGAAGCAGGCCAAGTTGCGCAACTTCGGCAGCGTGAGCTACCGCTACAGCTCCGAAGGCGGTTTCGGCCGGGCCACGCTCGATGTGAACCGCAAGCTGACCGAGAATCTGGCCATTCGCGTCGCGGGACTGTTTCAGGACGAGGACGATTGGGTCGACTCGACGTACATCAAGCGCTCCGGGCTGTTCGGCACCGTCACCTGGACGCCGTTCCGGAACACCAAGGTGCGCGTGGAGGCGGAGACCTACCGGCAGGACTCCTCCGTGCGTTTCTTTGGTTCGGTGCTCCGCGACGACTTGGGTGCCTGGGACGGAACGACCACGTACACCGCGGCCAACCAGCCGCTCGTCACGGGATCCGGCACGTCGCGCATCTCGGCGAACTATCACGTGTATTCGCCCGGCTCCGTCGGCATCGTGACCTGGTCCAACTTTGCCCAGACCTCTGGCACCGGTTATCAGCTCGACGTCAACCGGCCGGCCTACGTCTCGTCCGGTGTGCCCGTGCTGCCCTACCGCGGGTACAATATCCGCCTTGGCGACGATCATGACACCACCCTGACGCACGACGTGGTCGCGCTGACCGTCGAGCAAAGGGTGGGGGAGAACCTCTTCCTCGAGGTGGCAGGCAACGTCGCCGAGCAGCTGCGTGATCAGCAGCAACTCGCCGCCGAGGGCATCCGGGTCGACATCAACCGGAATCTGCCCGACGGCTCGGTGAACCCGAACTTCGGCAAGCGTTACACGGAGACAGGCCAGTACGGCATCACCCGGCAGGCGAACACGCTGCACGAGGGCCGCATCACGGCGGCGTACGTCGCGGACTTTGGCTGGTCGAGCCATCGCTTCCTGCTCGGCGGCGCCTACCGGCGCGACGCCTACCGCGACACCTCGCGGCAGGTCATGCGCGACGTGCCCGGAGCCCGTTTCCAGAACCCCTTCGCCAATCCGAACTCGCTCCGCCTGCGCATCTACGAAGACCAGCGCGGCCGCTCGGCTTCGCTCGTGCCGGAGGGTGCAATCAGCGGCGTGTGGAACTTCTTCCCCGGCGAGGACAAAGACCTCTACTCGGGCCAGGTTGCCGCCTCGTCGAAGTGGTTCCGGGACGGTCGGCTCACCACCCTGGTCGGCATCCGCCACGACAAGCTGCGCAAGAAGCGGGTCACCGCCAACGTCGATCCGGTGACAGGCGAGTTCACCAGCTACAACGAACGGCTCGATGGCGATGACTTCAAACCGGTGATCACCCGCAACGCGGGTGCCGTCTACCGGCTTACCGAGTGGCTTTCGCCCTACGCCTCGTATTCGGAGGGATATGACACCTCGAACGTCGGCTTCCTGCTCAATCCGGAGACCGGCGTCCCCGACACGCCCCTGCCCTCAAAGGACTCCAAGGGCTGGGAGGTCGGCGCCAAGCTGAGCCTGTGGGACGGCCGGATCGTCGGCTCGGTGGCGTATTATCAGAACGAGCAGACGAACGACAACAACACCGGCGTCACCTTCCCCCGGAACGAGATCAACCGCCTCTGGACCGTCATCGATCCGGCGCGGCAGGTGCCGACCGGACCGGCCGAGGTGATCGACTACGAGGGCGACGGCGTCGAGTTTGAAGTGGTCGTGAATCCCACGCGCAACTGGCGCACCTCATTCAACCTCTCGCTGCCCCAGACCGAACGCACCGGCGGCTTCGCCCGCACCCTGGCTTACTACGACAACAACATCGCCCTTTGGGAATCCACCCTCGCGAACCTCGTGGCCGCCGGCGACTCCCGGGCGACGTCGTTCCGCAACGACCTGCAGACGATCCAGGGCCGGCTGGCCTCGGTCGCGAACGGCCGTCCGCTCACGGGCACAGTCGACTTCACCGCCAATGTGTTCACGAACTACGAATTCTCCGCCGGACGGCTAAAGGGCCTCCGTATCGGCGGCGGGGCGAACATCCGCGGGGAACGCTTCGTGGTCTACCAGCAGCGCGTGCCCGGACTCGGCAACGAGAACACCTTCACCGAAATCCGCACCAAGGGTTACGAGATCGTGAACTTCATGGCGGGCTACCGCACCCGGGTCTTCGGCCAGAACGTGGATTTTCAGCTCAACGTCGACAATGTCTTCGACGAGTACTTCAAGCGCTACACCTCGTTCAATTCGGTGCAGTTGGCCGATGGCAGCTTTGTGCTGAACGGGAACAATTACGTGTTCAACGGCAGTCCGCGGCGGTTCATCCTGAGCGCCACGGTGCGGTTCTGACGGCAGGTTCTGTCGGCGGGGGTGGGTGGCTGCCGACGCGGCCCGCCCCCGCGATTGCTCAGCCTTCGCGCCGGCTTCGGCTGGCGCCTGATCGGCTTCCGCGGCCTGGGCCAGGCCGTCTCGGAGGGCGTCGCTGCGGTGGGGTTGCGGCTTGGGTCGCTCTGGGGTCCAAGGCGGACGTGAGGGTCACTTGCACGGGCTGCGGCCTTTTTGCTTTACTATATACCGCAACATATATCGCATCTGGGGGCTGACCCAGCCCGATTCCCCGGTCTAGCCTGCACCCGACTCCCGCGAAACGGGTGCACGTTGCACCTCGGTGGAGTCGTCCCCCGCCATGCGTGCCCTCGTCCTCACCCAGCCCAATCAGTTCTCACTCCAAGACCTTCCCGTGCCGGAGATCGGCCCGGAGGATGTGTTGGTCGCCGTCAAAGCCTGCGGCATCTGCGGCAGCGACGTGCACGGCATGGACGGTTCGACGGGCCGGCGCCGGCCGCCGATCGTGATGGGTCACGAGGCGGCGGGTGTGATCGCCCGCACCGGGCGGGATGTGAAGGGTTGGGCGACGGGCGACCGCGTCACCTTCGATTCGACGATCTACTGCGGAAAGTGCGACTTCTGCCGCCGCGGCGAGATCAACCTGTGCGATCACCGCCGGGTGCTCGGCGTGTCCTGCGAGGACTACCGTCAGGCCGGGGCCTTCGCGGAGTACGTGGCGGTGCCGCAGCACATCGTCTATCGCATCCCGGACGGAATCTCCTTCGAGCAGGCCGCGCTGATCGAGCCGTTCACCATTGCCTTCCATGCGGTGAAGCGCGCCAAGCCGGCGATCAACGATTCCGTGGTCATCATTGGCTGCGGCATGATCGGCCTCGCGTTGCTTCAGGCCCTGCGCATCGCCGGTTGCGGCAAGGTGTTCGTGGTCGATACGGCCGCGGACCGGCTGGAGCAGGCGTTGAAGCTGGGTGCCGACATCGCGATCAATTCGTCCACAGAAGCTCCGCTCGAGGCGATCCTGTCCCACACTGGCAAGGTCGGCGTGGTGCATGCCTTCGAGGCGGTGGGCGTGGCGCCGACGGTTGACCTGGCTGTTCGCTGCGTGCGCAAGGGAGGCACCGTTACCCTCGTGGGCAATGTGTCTCCGAAGGTGGAACTGCCCCTTCAAGTGGTGGTCACGCGCGAACTCACGCTCCATGGTTCCTGTGCCTCGGCCGGCGATTATCCGGCCTGTCTCGACATGATGGCGCGCGGGAAACTCGACGTGAAGCCGCTTCTGAGCGCCATCGCACCCTTGGAGGAGGGCGCGTCGTGGTTCGCCCGCCTCCATGCCCGCGAGCGAGGCCTGTTGAAGGTCATCCTCGCCCCCTGATTTATGCTACGTCTCCCCCACATCCCCCTGCTACGTCTCCTGTCTGTCCTCGCCGTCTCCCTGATGGTGCCCGCTGCGGCCCGCGCCGCGGCTGCGGCATCGGTGGGCGAGAATCTGCCACCCGATGCCACGATCGCCGGCACGGCCACGCCGCCGGCGACGGACATGGCCTGGTGGTACCGGACGCCGGCGACGAAGTTCTGGGAAGGCGTGCCGATCGCGAACGGCCGCTTTGGGGCGATGCTGTACGGACGGGTGAAGGATGAGATCATTCCGTTCAACGACGAGACCCTCTGGACCGGCCAGCCCTACGATGCGGTGAATCCCAAGGCGCTTCCGTCCCTGCCCGAGATTCGGCGGCTGTTGTCCGAGGAGAAATTCGGCGAGGCCGCCGACCTCGCGGCCAACCTGCTGAGTTACCCGGTGGAGGTGGTGCAGACCTACCAGGCCATGGGGCGGTTGCATCTGCGTTTCGACGGCCACGATGCGGTGCAGGACTACCGCCGCGAACTCGACATGGAGTCGGCCATCGCCCGCACCGTCTACCGCATCGGCGATGTCCAGTATACCCGCGAGGCCTTCGCCAGTTACCCGGACCAGGTGGTGGTGATCCGTCTCACCGCCTCGAAACCGGGTCAGCTCACGCTCAACACCGGACTGTCCAGCCTGCATACCTCGGCTGTGACGCGGTCGCTTGGGTCCGACACGATTCTGATCGAGGGCGGCGTTTCGCAGCCGAATCCCCAGATCAAGAGCCTGATGCGCTGGCAGGGCAGGGTGCGGGTGCTGCCCGAGGGGGGCCGCGTGCAGGTCGTGCATGACGGCAAGGCGCACTCCCTGCGCATCGAACAGGCGGATGCCGTGACCATCCTGCTCGTGGGGGCGACCAATTACGTCAACTGGAACGACATCACCGCCAATCCCGACACGCGCTGCGCCGACTATATCCGCGGCGTATCCGGCCGGACGTATGCCGAGCTGCGGCAGCGCCATCTGGACGACTACCGTCCGCTTTTTGCCGCCTGCCAACTCGATCTCGGCACCAACGAGGCGGCCCTCGACGACACGACGTCGCGCATGGACCGCCTGCGCCAAGGGGGCCTCGATCCGAAGTACACCGCGCAGTATTTCCAATACGGACGCTACCTGCTCATCGCCGATTCCCGCCCGGGCACGATGGCTTTCAACAACCACAACATCTGGCTCGATGACCTCAAGGGCCGCTGGCGCGGACGCTGGACCCTCAACATCAACATCCAGGAATGCTACTGGCCCGCGGAGAATGCGAATCTGCCGAGCACCGTGGATTCGCTCCTGAGCTTCATCGAGGACCTTGCTGCCAGCGGGGCGCGCACGGCCCGGGGCAACTACGGTGCACGCGGCTGGACCGCCCACCATGGCACCGATGTGTGGATGAACACCGCCATGACCGACCGGGTGTTCCACGGCATGGCCCCGACCATGGGCATCTGGCTGACGCAGCACCTTTGGGAACACTATCTCTATAACCCGGATCCCGCTTACCTCGCGCGCATCTACCCGCTGTTGAAGGGTGCGGCTGAGTTCGGTCTCGACATGCTCGTGGAGCACAAGAACGGCCAATGGCTTGTGACCTCGCCGTCCGGCTCCCCGGAAAACGGCATCGTGCTCGTCAACGGCCGCGCCCTGATGCACGGCCAGCCGCGGCCGGAGAACGGGGTGCGCAACTCCATCACCGAGGGCGTGGCGATGGACACCCAGCTGCTGCGCGACATCTTTCGTCAGGTCACCGAGGCTTCGCTCGCACTCGGGGTCGATGCCGATCTCCGGGCCGAGATCGCGCGCGCGCTGCCGCGGCTTCCGCCGGAGCAGGTGCGCGAGGACGGACTGTTGATGGAGTGGCTCAAGCCCTACCTCGAGTTCGATCCGAAACACCGCCACGTTTCGCACCTCTACGCCGCCTATCCGAGCAACCAGATCACCCGCCGCGGGACGCCGGAGCTCGCCGAGGCCGTGCGCAAGGTGCTCGTCGCCAAGGGCGACAACCACGGCTGGTCGGCCGCTTGGAAGATCAATCTGTATGCACGACTTGGAGACGCGGAGTCCGCTTATCGTATCACGAAGATGATGGAGACCGACATCTCCATCCATCCAGCACCCGAGGACAGCGACCGCGTGCCCTCGATGGAGGGCAACCAGGCCATTCAGGGATACACGGCCGGTATCGTCGAAATGCTGATGCAATCCCATGCCGGCGAGATTGAGCTTCTGCCCGCCCTGCCCAAGGCGTGGGCCAAAGGTTCGGTCAAGGGCCTGCGCGCCCGCGGGGCGTACGGTCTCGATCTCGCGTGGGATCAGGGCCGGCTCTCCTCCGCGACGCTGCGGTCCGGCCAGGCCGGCACCTGTCGCGTGCGGGTGGCCGGAGGCGCCGTGGTCCGGCAAGGAAATCGTGAGGTCGAGGTGCGGCGCGTGGACGCCGACGTGATCGAGTTCACGACCGTCGCCGGCGGCGAATACACGCTTCTCCCGCGCTCGTGAGCTAAGCCGCCCGGGGGCGGAAACGCGCCCCCAGGCGGTGAACAAAACCGGGCATAAGAAGGCACAAATTGCCCGTTGAATGCCGGCGATGCGTCCCGTTTCCCAAGAGCGTCGTCATCTTGTGCAGCGTTATCACCCACGGCCGGTGCGGCCCCCTTCGCCCGGCCTGACGCGGCGCACGACCCCAACCCCTGATTCCCCATGACCCGCTTGATTCCCGCGCTGACCTGGCTGGCCGCAACCGCTGTGGCCGTTCCGTCAGTCGTTTCCCTCGCCTCCGCCCAGACGGCGGAGTCCCAGCAAGGCATCGTCACCGGCACCGTGATCAACGTCGCCACCGGCCGCACGTTGGAAGGCGCACGGGTGGTGCTCGTTCAAGGTGGCAACCGCGAAGTCTACACGGATGAGCAGGGTGCCTTTCGCTTCACCAATGTCGCTCCGGGCCAGGTCCTGATCCAGGTGTCCTACACCGGACTCGATCCGGTGGAGACATCGGTGGCCGTCACGGCCGGCGGATCGATCCGCCAGGATTTCAAACTGACGTCCGACGTCTACACCCTCGGCGAATTCGTCGTCGCCGGCGAGCGCGAGGGCAATGCGCAGGCGATCACCCTGCAGCGCCAGTCTCCGGGCGTGAAGAGCATCGTGTCGGCCGATGCGTTCGGCAATCTGGCCGGCAATCCCGCCGACCTGCTCATCCGCCTGCCCGGCGTCGAGGGTCAGTCGATGGACGGCGATATCCGTTACGTCCGCATCCGTGGCATGAGCCAGAATCTGAATACGGTGACGATCAACGGCAACCGCGCTGCCAACGCCGCCTCGGCCGGCACGTCGCGCGAGTACCAGTTCGAGCATACGAATGCCGATGCGATCGAGCGCATGGAGGTCGTCAAGTCGCCTACGCCTGACATGGATGGTGATTCGATTGGCGGCGCCGTCAATCTGGTCACCAAGAGCGCCTTCGACAGCTCGCCGGAGCGCCGCATCAGCGGCTCGATCGGCTCGATCTGGCGTCCGTGGGATCCGCGTGACACCGACTGGCCGAAACCGCGCAGCTATTCGCTGAACTACTCCGAAGTGTTCAACGACAAGCTCGGCGTCGCCGTGAACCTCGGCTACCGCGTCGTACCGTCGATCCTCTCCGAGTCGATGCAGTCCTACCAGAATCTGCCCAACGGCACCGACGGACCGGCATACACCTACAGCTTCGACTGGCGCGACTCGCGCATCACCCGCACCCGTGGCGGCGCGAACCTCAAGCTCGACTACAAGCTCGATGACGAGGTCCGATTCTACCTCAACGGCTCGGTCGACTTCAGCGACGAAGACAAGACCCAGTACCGCGAAACCTGGCAGACCAACCAGTCGATCGCCGGCGTCGATGCGAACGGCAACTTCACCGGCACGGGCGGCATCATCCCAGGCTACACGGAAACCTTCACGGCCGTCCGTCCGGTCACGGCCAGCACGGTCGAGCTGTTTCCCCAGTACCTGAACAAGGTGGCGAAATCGAACTACCTCCAACTCGGCGGCGTGCACAAGTACGAGACGGTCGACCTCGATTACGACGTCTACCAGTCGTATGCGGAAACCGACTACCCGGGCACCCGGGAGATCGCCTACACGGCGCGCGGCATCGGGTTCACGATCGAGAAGCGCGACAATCCGTACTTCCCGTATGTCACCCAGACCGCCGGACCCGACGTGCGGGATCTCAATACCTACCTGTCGAACACCTACAACAGCACGATCCGCAACAGCAAGGACCGCTACATCGGCGCGGCGTTCAACGCGACGAAGCGCTTCGACACCCTTGCGCCTTCCTGGGTTAAGTCCGGCGTCCGCATCCGCCAGCAGAAGCGCGACCTGACCGACAATTCCTACCGCGGCAACTACGTCGGCCCGGACGGCGTGATGGGCATCAATCCCGCGACCGGGCTCAACGACGACAACCTGGCCCAGTTCGGCCGCGGGTATCCGGTTCCGGATACGGAGCTCTCGCGTTATGCGACGCTGCCTTACGCCAACTTCCCGGGTGAGGGCCGCGTGGGCATTGACCAGATCTTCGCTCAGTCGCCCCAGCTCTTCAAACCGGACGTGGCGCGCAACGTGCAGACCGAACTGACCGGCCTGCAACGCTTCGAGGAGACCATCACGGCGGCCTACATCATGGGCAACGTCGACCTCGGGAAGCTCTCCGTCATGGGCGGCCTTCGAGTCGAGGAAACCGAGGTCGTGGGCGAGGGCGCCCTGCAGTACCTGTCCCCCGAGGAAAAGGCCCGCCGGGCCGCCTGGGTTGGTCCGGTCACCGACGCCGAACTCGAGCGCCGCAATCGCGAGGAGTATGGCCGTCGCCAGACATCGGAGGGCAAGACCCGTGACATCTTCCCGGGTCTGCATTTCAAGTACACGCCGGTGCGCAACCTGATCACCCGTCTGAGCTACGCGACCAACATCGGCCGCCCGGGAATCGGCCAGCTGATCCCGCGCACCACGGTCAACGACGACAACCAGACGATCTCGACGACCAACCCGAACCTCAAGGCCCAGCGGGCCGACAACTTCGACCTAAGCGTCGAGTATTACTTCGAGCCGGCCGGCGTCATCTCGGCAGGCGTGTTCCTGAAGGAGATCGACCGCTTCATCTACACGGCCAGCGGGGCGGTGGTGGGCAGCGGGCCGGACAATGGCTTCGGCGGCAACTACGTCGGCTACACGCTGACCACCCAATACAACGGCGGCTCCGCCCGGGTGCGCGGACTTGAACTGAACTACAATCAGCAGTTCACCCACCTGCCCGGATTCTGGAGCGGCTTCGGCGCCTACGCCACGTACACCAAGATGGACATCGAAGGTGACTACGAGAGCGGCGGCGGGCTGCAGTCGACCAGCGAGGTGCCCGGATTCAATCCGATGACGGCCAACGCCGGCATCTCCTACATCCGCGGCAAGATCACCGTGCGCCTGCAGTACAACTACACGGACGAGTTCCTCAGCTCGTACAACGCCAGCCAGGCCCGCCTCTGGTACACCATTCGTCGCCGGACGGTGGATGTGAAGACGATGTACCGTCTGACCGACAAGATCGACGCGTACCTCGACTTCAACAACATCTTCGACGAGCCGGACTCCGGCTCGGAGTGGTTCAACGGCCGGGCGCGCAACATCAAGGAAATGAGTCCGCTGGTCTCGCTCGGCATGAATTTCCGCCTATAACTTCACTCACCGCCCCCACCGGATTCCGTCCGGATGTCCAACCTCGCGGATTCGCCCCTTTGCGGGCGGATCCGCATTCTCATCTCCGATCCATGGTGTCCTCGTTCCTCCTCCGCACAGTCCTCGCCGGTTGCATCGGCTTCCTCGGTCTCTCGTCGCTCGCAACGGCGGCCCAGCCCGAATCCGCCCGGAAAAAACTCGTCCTGCTCATCGGGGATAACGAATACGAAACCGAGCGCACCCTGCCGGCCTTCGCGGCCGAGCACCTGCCGGAGTATCGTGTCGTCGTGGTGTCGGCGGGGCGCGAAGTCACCAATTCGGTCTTCGACCGGATGGAGGAGGTGGAGGATGCCGACCTGCTGCTGGTCAGCGTGCGCCGTCGGCTTCCGCCCAAATCCCAGCTCGATCTGGTGCGAAAGTACGTGCTCGCGGGCAAACCGGTGGTTGGCATCCGCACGGCCAACCATGCCTTTGCCCGGGGCCGCAACGGCCAGCCCGAAGGCGGCTCCGAGTGGCCGGAGTGGGACCGGGTCGTGATCGGTGGCAACTACAGCGGTTACCATCCCCGCGGTTTGATCAGTCGCATGAGTGCGCCGAATCCGGCGTCGCCGCTGCTCGACGGGGTGGCGCTGCCCTTCGAATCCCCGGCCTGGATGTACAAGGTCACTCCGCTTGCTCCCCGCGCCGAACCGGTGCTGATCGGCACGGTCGAGGGCGACAAGAGCGAGCCGGTGGCCTGGACCTTCACGCGCGATGACGGGGGACGGACGTTCTACACCTCCCTCGGCATGCCGGCTGACTTTGCCAATCCGTCCTTCACCGCCCTGCTGCGCAACGGGGTGCGGTGGGCCGCCGCCGGCGGGGCGCCTTCGGCGAGCGTCAATCAGCTGCGCACGCCTCCCGACCTCGCGATCGACCTCGTCGCGCAGGAGCCGGCCGTGGCGCAGCCCGTGTTTCTCAACTTCGACGAGCGCGGGCGCATGTGGGTGGTGGAGTACCTGCAGTACCCGTCGCCCGCCGGGCTCAACGCCGTCTCACGCGACAGCATCTGGCGCGTGGTGTACGACGGCAAGAAGCCGCCGCCGCCGTACGATACGCCTGAGAAGGCGAAGTTTCGCGGCAAGGACCGCATTGCAATCTTTGAGGATGTGAAAGGCGACGGCTCCTTTGCGAAGAAGACCGTGTTCCTCGATGGTTTGAACATCACCACCTCGGTGGCGCACGGCCGGGGCGGCGTGTGGGTGCTCTCGCCGCCGCACCTGCTGTTCTATCCGGACGCCAATCGCGACGACGTGCCGGACGCGGCGCCGACCGTCCACCTCGAAGGCTTCAACTTCGAGGACTCTCACGCGGTGGCGAATTCATTGCGCTTCGGCCCCGACGGCTGGCTGTACGGCGCGGTCGGTTCGACGGTGACAGCGGACATCGTCCGTCCAGGCATCGACACCGAGCCGATCGTCCGCCTCGTGGGCCAGGGCATCTGGCGATACCATCCGGAGTCGCGCCGCTTCGAGGTGTTCGCCGAGGGCGGTGGCAACACATTCGGCTGCGAAATCGATGCGAAGGGACGTGTCTACTCGGGCCACAACGGGGGCAACACCCGCGGCTTTCACTACGTTCAAGGCGGCTACTTCCGCAAAGGCTTCGAGAAGCACGGCGAGCTCTCCAATCCGTACGCCTTCGGCTACTTCCCCGCGATGCCGCACGAGGCGGTGTCCCGTTTCACGCACAATTTCATCATCTATGAAGGGGGAGCGCTGCCGTCCGCGTATGATGGCAAGTTGATCGGCGTGGACCCGATGAACCGCTATCTGCCCTTGGCCCAGATGCTGCCGCGGGGATCGACCTTCGGCACGACGGATGTGGGTTTTGTCATCCGCTCCGGCGACCCGAAGTTCCGTCCGGTCGATATCAAGCACGGCCCCGACGGAGCCATTTACGTGGCCGACTGGTACGACGTGCAGGTGAATCATTACCGCAACCACGAGGGCCAGATCACCAAGGAAGACGGACGCATCTACCGCGTGCGGGCCGCCGGGACCAACCCCGGTCTCCCGGCCTTCGATCTGGGTGCGAGGACGTCGCTCGAACTCGTGGAGCTGCTTCGCGGTGACAATCGCTGGACGCGCGAAACCGCGCAACGGCTGCTCGCCGACCGTCGCGATGCCACGATCATCCCGACCTTGCGGCGCCAGCTCGCCGGCAATGAGGTCAGCCAGTTTTCCTTGGAAGCGCTTTGGGCCCTCGCGGCCAGCGGAGGCCTCGACGACGGCACCGCCTTGGGATTGCTCACGCATGCGGATCCGCATGTCCGGCTCTGGACGGCCCGCCTGCTCGCCGATGCCTCGGAGGTGACGTCCGCGGTTGCATCCGGGCTGGTTGCCTTGGCGGAGCGGGAAACGCATCCCGAGGTGCGCAGCCAGCTGGCGGCGTCGGCGAAGCGCCTGCCCGGTGACACCGGCCTCGCCCTGGCCGCGGCGGTGATGATGAATCCCGGCGAAAGCGATCCCTATCTCCCGCTCCAACTCTGGTGGGCGGTCGAGGACAAGTGCGCCACCCATCGGGCGGACGTGCTGGCGCTCTTCGACCGACAGGGTGAATCGAAGCTTTGGCGCCAGCCCCTGGTGCAAACCGAGATCCTGCCCCGCCTGATGCGGCGTTTTGCCGCCGCCGGCACGGCGGAGGACTATGCGGCGTGCGTCCGCCTCCTTTCGCTGGCGCCCGATGCCGCCGCCCGCCAGCCCCTGTTGGCCGGATTCGAGCAGGCCTTCGAAGGCCGCACCCTTCCGACCCTACCGGATGCGCTGGTCGATGCCCTGATCAAGTCCGGCGGCGGTTCGCTCGCCCTGCGGGTCCGCCAGCGGGATCCGGCGGCGCTCGTCGAGGCCGTCCGCCGGCTGGTGGATGAGACGACGCCGATGGTCGAACGTATCCGTCTCGCCACGACGTTTGGCGAAGTGCCGTATGCCCCGGCGGCCGGCGCCCTGCGCGAGATCATCGCCGGGCGGCCGTCGGACCTCCGGCTTGCCGCGCTTGGGGCGACGGCGGCGTACGAAGACGGAAGCCTGACCGAGGCGATGCTGTCGGCGTTTTCCGGCTTTACGCCCTCGGAGCAATCCGTGGCGTTGAGCGTGTTATCCAGCCGGCGTGCCAGTGCGGCCGCTTTGCTCGGGGCGCTGAAGGACCAACGCCTGCCGTCCGCGGCGGTGCCGGTCGAAATGCAGGAACGCCTGCGGCTGGTCGACAACGGGTCGCTGGCCGGCGAGGTCGATGGGGTCTTTGGCCGGCGCACGACGACGATGCCGGAGGCGACCGAGGCGGAGATTGCCCGCGTGCTGGCGGCGCTAGGCAACGGACGCGGCAGCCCCTACGCGGGGCGCGAGCTCTATGCCCAGCGGTGCCTGGCGTGCCACAAGTTCTACGGCAAGGGCGGCGAGATCGGTCCCGACCTTACGTCTTTCAAGCGGGATGAGTCGGCCTCGCTCGCACTCGCGATCATCAATCCCAACGCCGAGATCCGCGAAGGGTACGAATCGTTCGTCCTGACCACCAAGGACGGCGCCACGCATGCCGGCTTCCTGGCCCGCCAGGACAGCGAGCGCGTGGTGTTGCG
The DNA here is from genome assembly GCA_964476565.1 of uncultured Opitutus sp. Lineage (GTDB taxonomy): Bacteria > Verrucomicrobiota > Verrucomicrobiia > Opitutales > Opitutaceae > CAMAXB01. Next base: position 19,364 of record CAYZBG010000013.1, on the reverse strand, counting down.
CGACATGGCCGGTATCAGCCTGCCGGTCGAGCGCAGTGCGATCGAGGTGCTCACCAGCATGGGACGTTCCCTGATGCCCGAGGGGCTGACCCATGACCTGACCGACGAGCAGATCCGCGATCTGTTCGCCTACCTGCGCATCACCCAACCGCTCGTCGGCAGCGAGGAACCCGGCATCCGGTCACCGGGCCAGTGAACGTAAGCCAACGCCTGCCTTGACCCGGGCCGGTCTCTCGACCCGGGTTGTTTTTTTACTGCCCATGCCTCATCCGACCGACATCCGGCCCGTCGCCGCCACGTTGTTCATCCTGCCGGTTACGACCCGCACGCCGTTGAAGTTTGGGCGCGAGGTGGTGAACCGGGTTCACTGCGCCCGCGTGCGCCTACGAGTGCGGAACCGGGCCGGCCGCGAGGCCGAAGGGTGGGCCGAGACGCCCCTGTCGGTCACCTGGGTCTGGCCGAGCACCTTGTCGTTCGAGGAGCGGGAACGCGCCTTGCTTGCGTTTTCCGGCGTGCTCGCGAAACGCTGGGCGTCCTTCGATCGGATCGGCGATCCGCTCGAGGTCGGGCATGCGTTCCAGAAGGAGGCCCTGGTGGATGCGTGGCGCCAGTTCAACGCCGCGTCGACGTTGGCCGAGCCGATGCCCTGGCTCGCCGCGCTGGTCTGCTGCTCGGCCTTCGACCTGGCCCTGCATGATGCGTTCGGTGTCAGCGTGGGACGTCCGGTGTACGAGACCTACGGACCGGACTATCTCAATCGCGATCTCTCCGCCTATCTCACGCCGGCGGCCGGCACCCAGGTGAGTTTCGCCGGACGTTATCCGCGTGACTTCTTTGTCGATCCGGTGCCGACCCGCCTGCCGGTCTGGCACCTCGTGGGCGGTCTCGACGCGGTCCTGCCCGGTGAACTGACCGGCAACGAACCGAAGGACGGACACCCCGTGCTGCTCGCCGACTGGATCCGGCGGGACGGATTGAAGTGCCTGAAGTTCAAGTTGCGCGGCGACGATTTCGATTGGGATTACGAACGGACGGTTCACGTCGGTCGCATCGCCCGGGAACTGGAGGTGCCCTGGCTCACGGCCGATTTCAACTGCACCGCCGAGAGCGTCGACTACGTCGTGGGTTTCCTCGACCGGCTGATGGCGGAGCATCCGGAGATCTACAAGAGCATCCTCTACGTGGAGCAGCCGTTTCCGTACGACCTGCATCGCCATCCGCTCGACGTCCATGCGATCTCGGCGCGGAAGCCGCTCTTCATGGACGAGAGTGCGCACGACTGGGAGCATGTGGCCCTGGGGCGCGAGCTCGGCTGGACCAGCGTCGCCCTCAAGACCTGCAAGACGCAGACCGGGGCGCTGCTCGCCGCCTGCTGGGGCAAAGCCCACGGCATGACCCTGATGGTGCAGGATCTGACCAATCCCATGCTGGCAATGCTGCCGCACGTGCAGCTCGCCGCCCACGTGGGCACCATCATGGGGGTCGAGAGCAACGCCGCGCAGTTCTATCCCCAAGCATCTGAGCCGGAGGCAAAGGTGCACCCGGGCCTTTTCCATCGTCGTGACGGACACCTCACGTTGGACAGCATTCGCGGGCCGGGATTTGGCTACCGTCTCGAAGAGATCAGCCGCCCGCTGCCGGTTCCGTTGGCCAGCTTCGGTACGCCGGCCGGCGAGCCGGCCGTCTCCGTGTCACGCTGATGCGTGTCCCACCGCGCCATCGCGGTGGAGCGAGTGGGACTTCCGGTAGTGCATCGGCGTGACGCCGGTGTTGGCGCGGAAGGTCTGGATGAAGTGACGGGAATCCGTCTGGAACGTCTGCCGGGCGATGTCCTCGACCGCGAGGTTGGAGTAGGTGAGCAGGGCCTTGGCGCGCTCCAGCCTGACCCGCGTCAGCTCCTTCTTCGGCGAGCGCCCCAGGCTTTCCTTAAAGCGGCGAAAGAGCACGGAGCGTGAAACCGGGATGTCCGCCACGAGTTGCTCAATGCTGACCGCCTCAAAGGCGCGGTCGCGGATTCGTCGGGCGGCGAGGGCGACATGCGGATCGGACACGGCCGTCGCGTCGGTGGACTGCCGCGCCATGACCCCCCGGGGCTCGAAGACCAGCAGCTGCCGGGGAGGGGGCTCGCCGTGCATGAGGCGGTCCAGCAGAGCGGCCGCCTCGTAACCGATCCGCTCCGGGAAAACGTCGATGCTCGACAGCTGCGGGGTCGACAGCGTGCAAAGGTAAGGATCGTTGTCGACGCCGAGGATTGCGACCTCGTCAGGTACGGTGAGACCGGCCCGCAGACAGGCGTCGATCACCTGATGCCCGCGGTCATCGTGGCAGGCGAGTACGGCCACCGGGGTGGGAAGCGACCTCAGCCACCGCGCGATGTGATTTTGCTCCGCATCCCACGACCGGTGTGGGCGGGTGGGGTGAACGTAGGTGTGACACGGCTTGCCGGCGGCCTGCAGCATGGACGCGAAGATTTGGCCACGGGCGTCCTGGTTGCGGTTCTCGCCGGGACGCGTGCTGCAAAAGGCGAAATGATGAAACCCGCGCGTGAGGAAGTGATCGAGGGCGAGTTGGACCACGCTGTGGTTCGAGATCGCCACCGTGGGGAAGGGCAGATCGGGCAGGGCGTTGCGGAGGTCGACCACCGGCACGCGGGTTCGCGACAAGGCGGTGGCCATGCGGTCATCGTTGATGCGGGCGAGAATGCCGTCGCCGCGCCATGTCGCCAGCCATGAAGGCGGCGGTGCATCGAGGCCCTGCGGCTTGAAGTAGACCGACCAGGGTCCGTGTTCGTGCTGGTAACGAATGACCCCGCGCAAGAGGCCGCGCGCGTATTCGCGGGAGGTTTCGACCAGCAGGGCGATGCGGCGGGCGGTTGGTCGGGTGGGGTTCACGGAGACACGATGCAGGCTTCCGGCAGGGCGAGGGGCGCGGGACGCCGTCGATTCCAGGGGCGGATGCGGGTGAGGTGGGCGATCCCGAAGTATGGTCACCAGACGCGGGTCTGGGCCAGACTCTGGTAGTAGTCGGGGTTGTTGCCCAGCCGGGCGAGCAGGGGGGCGGTGGCTGCGTTGAGACGTTCCACCACGGGAGGCGGCAGCCGGAGCGATACGGCCCGGACGTTCTCTTCAAGTTGTCCAAGGCTGCGGCAACCGGCCAGCACGCAGGTGATGTCGGGGTTGGCCAGAGCCCAGGCGATGGCAAGGTCGGCGAGGGGAATGTTCTCCGTGCGGGCGATCGCGCGGATCGCCTGGAGGGCCTGCCACGTCTCGGGCTCAAACCCCGCTTCGCCATGCCGGGAGTTTGGCCGTCCACCGTGGAAATGGCGCGTGCGGGTGCGCATTTCGGGCAGTTCGTCGAAGGACGCAAAGTCTCCCGCGAGCACGCCCTGCATCAGGGTCACGTAGCCCAGGATGCCGATGCCTCGCCGGCGGCAGAAAGGCGCAATCTCGGCCTCGATCGCGCGCATGAGCAGGTTGTAGGGCAGCTCGTTGACCGCGATCCGTACGCCCAGGTCGAGCACTTCCGTGAGCTGGCGCACGCCGAAGTTGCTCACGCCGATGTGCCGGATCTTTCCTTCCTGCTGGAGGGCGGCGAGGGTCAGAAAGGCGTCCCGGGTTGAGGGCGGATGGCGGATCACCGCTTCGTCCTGCGTGAAATGGCGGATCGAGTCGGCGTGGATCGGCCAATGCACCATGTAGAGATCCAGGTAATCGGTGCCGAGGCGACGCAGGCTGGCCTCGCAGTGGGCGCGCAGGGTGGCGGGTGCCGTGTTGCTCGGGCTGACCTTGCTGCCGATCAGTGCCCGGTCGCGGCGCCCCTGGAGTGCCCGGCCGAGCGATTCCTCGCTCGCCCCGGCGTTGTACATCTCCGCCGTATCGAAATAGGTGATACCAAGATCGAGCGCACGGCTGACCACGGCGTCGACCGCCCCCTGGTCCTGCGGCCCCCAGTAGGCGCCGCCGCCAAAGGCCCAGGTGCCGAGCCCCATGACCGGAAACACAGGCCCGTCAGGCCCGCAGGAGCGCGTTTCCATGGAGCAGGGTGTCGGTGGAGAGGGCGTCGGTGTCCGTCGGCAGTCGAATCGTACCGATCGTCAGCAGCACGTTGGCGAAACGGCGCTGTTCGCCCGTGGCGATCGCGAGGGCCGTGTCGGCATGGCGTGCCGCGGTGTAGAAGTCCTCGCGCGGCTTGGCGTGAAGCGGCACCGCCCCGCCGAGCGTCTCCTTGATCTCCAGGTGCACGTCCGGGGTGCGCCCGTCTCGCGGCAGCATGACGAGGGCGGACTCGACCGGTATCACCTGGGTAAGGGTCGCCAGCACCTCCATCACCGTGACACAGCCCGGACGCAGGTTGAGATAAACGCGGGAGGCGGACGCCGGGCTGCCCGTGCTCAACGGGTAGTTGCCGTCCGCGATCAGGACCTTGGACCCGTGGCCGGCCGCGGCGAGCGCGCGCAGCACCTCGGGGTGAAGCAGGGGGCATTTGAGCATGCGATATACATACCGATATACGGCAGGCATTCGGTCAAGGCGCAATTTGCCGCGGTGCCCGGGCGCCGGTGGGATTGCGGCTTGAGTGAGTTGCGGCTGAACCGGTATACCCCGGCCATGCAGTCCGGCGAACCCAGCAAGACGGTCAAGAAGCACCACCTGATCTCGGCCAAGCTGCGCGATCGGATCGTGAGCGGCGTGTACACGGATCAGATTCCCGGCCAGCGCGTGCTCGCGGAGGAGTTTGGCGTCAACTTCATCACGGTGCGAAAGGCGGTGGCGACGCTCGTGAAGGAGGGTCTGCTCAGCAAGCGCAGCGGGCGCGGCACGTTCATCACCCGGCTGAAGCGCGCGCGCACTCACAACATCGCGGCCATCCTCGGCGGGCTGAGTTACGGCTTTGGTGGACAGCACACCAAGCTGGTCGAGGGCATTCAGCAGGAGGCGGCCAAGTTCAAACACGATGTCATTTTCCGTCCGCACCTGGGCGATCCGCAGATCGAGCGCCAAGCGATCGAGGACCTGATCGCGCGCAACAAGTGCGACGGCATGCTGGTCTGGCCGACGCGAAATGAGGGGGCCCAGGCGATCGAATTGCTCAAGGCGCACAATATTCCCTTCGTCGTCGTGATGCGTGTCGATACGCGCTACCGTCAGAGCGTCAGCTACGTGGTGGACGACGATTTTGAAGGCGGTTACCTCGCCGCCACCCACCTGCTCTCGCTCGGTCACCGCAAGCTCGGGTTCGTCGGACGTGCCGCCAAAGGCGAGGTGTTGGATTCGTTCGAGGAGGAGCGCTGGCTCGGCTTCACCAAGGCACATGCGGACGCCGGCGTCCCCGTCGGCCCGCGCATCCAGGCGGAGTGGCTCGCCCCGGCGTCCGACAAGACGCCCCCGATCACCAAGGCGTTCCTGCGCAAGATCCAAGGCCTGACCGGATTGGTCTGCGTCAACGACCGCGTTGCGCTGCATCTGCTCAGCCTGCCCAAGTTCGCCGACGTGGTGATTCCGACCGATCTTTCACTCGTGGGCTACGACGACATCGATGCCGCCGGTTTCTTCAACCTGACCACCGTCCATCAACCGCTGGCCGAGATCGGGGCGGAGGCGGTGCGGCTCTTGATCGACGAGATCGAGGGCCGGCGGACGGCCCCGGCCCAGCGCAAGCTCGCGCCGCGCCTCGTCGTGCGCGAGACGACGGCGTCCGTCGGCGCCTGATCGGCGCGGTCTGCCTACCGGCGGGATCTGGCCGGGGTGGGGCTTGGCCGGCGCCGGGTCACGGCCTCCGGCTGAAGGTTACAGCTTTGCACCGCGAAAAAGCTTGTCGCCGGTTTTGGTAGACATATATCGGTCTATCAATCGCCACGTCGTGTCTGCGATTTCACCCCCTGGAGATCGCACCTGCACACCCCGTCGGTCGCCTGCTTCCCCTGGCAGGCGGATCTTTCCGCGGTGCGTGGCGAGACCCCCTCGTTGACCCAGCCAAACCCATGATCGTCCTACCCTGCCCCCTTCCCTCGTTCCGTGCACGCCGTTGGGCGTTGCGGGGAATCCTGCCGGCCCTTTTTGCGACCCAGTCGTTGCTTGCCCAGGTCGCGCCTTCCGCCGCTCCGGCTCCTGCACCAGCTGCGCCCGCGACGGAGCGACCCGAAGTGATCGAGCTGTCGGCCTTCGAGGTCGCGGCCGATTCGGACACGAGCTACGGCGCACTCAATTCCGCCTCGGTTACGCGCTTCAACGTCGCGATGGAGGACATGCCGGTGTCCGCGGATATCTTCACCGAAACGTTCATGCGCGACGTCGCCTCGGCGTCGGTCGAGGATGTGATCCGCGACTACTCCGCCGGCGCCGGCTATGCCGATGGCTCCAACAACGGCGCGAGCACGGCGGCGGACAACCAGCCCGGCGATCGCACGGGCAACGCCTACATCCAGATCCGCGGCATGCACACCCCGGTCATGCAGCGCGACAGCTTCATGCCGGTGGGCTCATTCAGTAATCCGGGTTCCACCGCAGTCGGACGCACCGACAATTTCGACCTGGAGCGCGTGGAGGTGATCAACGGGCCGCAGGCGCTGCTCTATGGCGGCGGTGGTGCCGGCGGCGTCATCAACGTCACCTCGAAAATGGCGCGCTTCAGTACTGATGGCGGCGGCTTTTTCGGCAATCCGCGCGGCGCCTTCCTGGTGCGCATCGATGATTACGGTTCGCGGCGCGGCGAGTTCGACCTGGGCTTTGGCAACAGCTGGTTTGCCGCCCGCGTCGCGCTGATGACGGAGAAGGGCAAGACCCGGCGTGACATCATCGGCAGCGAAACCGACGGCCAGTACCTCCAGTTTGCCTTCAAGCTGTTCCAGAACAGCCGGCCGACCACGATCCGCCTCTCCGGCTCCCTGACGGAGAACGATCGCTGGCTCAACCGGCCGGCGCGGCTCACCGCCAACGGCGACGCCCGCCACAACCAGTGGCTGTCGTACATCCTCGCCAACGGCTTCGAGGGCGCGAATCACCCGGGCACCGGCGCGGCCTACCTGCGCGGCGCGATCCTCAACGGTAACCTCAACTGGGACAACTCCGACTCGCTCGCCGCCGGCATCCAACATCAGGAGCCCACGACCAACGACTACAGCAGTGTGACCGTCGAAACCAAGTGGAGCAGCTGGCTTACGACCCAGGTGGCCGCCGGCTACAACGAATACACCAGTCGGCGCATCAATCCCGGCTACACCTTCTTCGCCCCGCGGACGGGCGCCAACAACACGGACGACTGGGCGGGCGCGCTCACGCCGCAGGATTCGTGGCAGCCGTCGCGCACGAAGGGCGGCCGGTTCGCCGCGCTGATCGTGAAGGATTTCCGCGATGGCGCGATCAAGACGCAGACCTTGCTGGGCGCCGACTACATCAAGTCGCAGCACTCGCAGATCCAGTACCGCTGGTATCGGGCCGACGACAACTGGAACATCATCGTCGCCCCCGGCTCGACCATCTTTTCCTCCAACTCCGGCCGCACCGTGCTCGGCCAGGTTCGCTGGCCGGTCACCAATGGTCCGGTCTTCGATCCGTTCCCTGAGTTCAATCCGGCGCTCGACCGCGGCGTCATCGATGGCGTCAAGTACGTGCGCGCCCTCGTGAACCAGCCTCAGGCCGACCTGGTTTCGCCCGACAATCCTTTCGGTGTGCCGTTCACCAGCGGCAATTACATCAAGACCACCATTCTCAACCGCGGCATCTACGGCGTGAACTACACGCAGTGGTTCCACGGCAAGATCAACACCCTCGTTGGCCTGCGTCAGGGTGACTACATCTCGGACCGCCTGCAGCATCCGGAAGGGGGCGTTTCGCGTTACCTCGCCGAATCGTCGGCGCTCAACTTCAACGTCGGCATCGATGCCAACCTCACCCGCTGGCTCAACCCCTACATCAACTACTCTGACTCGGTCCAACCGCCCTACGTCGCCAACCGCACCGATCCGCACAACGCGGCGCCGAGCAGCGCGAAGGGGCAGGGGGGCGAGGTCGGCCTCAAGCTCACCAACAGCAACGGGTCGCTCTCCGGCTCCTTTGCCTACTTCCGGACCGAGTCGCGCGGCGATCTCTACTCTGTGGGTGGCGCGTTGCGCGACCTGATCAATCCCGAGGGCCTCAACGGCGGCGGCGGCGGTTCCAACGTGAGCATCGATCGCGTGACGTCTGGCTTTGAACTGCGCTTCACCGCGGCTCCCACGCGCAACTGGCGCCTGCGCTTCAGCGCGGCGACCAACGACGGCGAGATCGGCACGTCGAAGGCCTACGAGCAGTATTACAACGACCAGTTCCGGGCCAACAGTGCCGGTCAGGTCACGTATCAGGACGGCTCGGTCGTTTACGTGAATGGCAACGCCGCCAATGGCACCCAGGCCGTCGTGGTGGATGCGTCCGCCCCGGGAGCGATTCCGCTCACGATCAATCTCATGAGCACGCCGGGCGCGGGCAACTTCTACTACGCCAACCCCGATCCGACCTCCGGCCACATCGACCGTGGTTCGATTGTAGCGGACATCCTGACCGGCGATATTCCCTCGGCGGCCGCCAACATCAACGCCCGCGGACCGATCCTCACCGGTGCGATCAACCTGCCGATTTCGGCGCTGCAGTTGAACAAGCAGCTCGCCGGGATCAACACGCCGGGCACGATCGTCGCGACGCGGATTGGCGACAAAACGACTGGTTACCCTGAGTACAGTGCCAACCTGACGACCAACTACAGTTTTCGCGGCGAAAGCCGGCTGCGGGGTCTGAGCGTGGGCGGTTCGCTCGCGCTCTCATGGAAGAACCGCGCGTACTATTATTACGAGACCCCGCTCACTGCCGCCAACGCGCTCACGCAGCGCCGCACGTTGCACTATGCGCCGAACCGCAATCAGGTGAACCTCACCGTGAGCTACACGCGCAAGTTCGGCCGGTACGAGTGGAACTCCCAGCTGAACATCAACAACGTCTTCGACAAGTATGACATCGGTCTGCTGCCGGATGTGGCGACGGGCTTCAACACCGCCACCAACATCCGCGCCACCTGGTACCAGCAGCCGCGCAGCTTCGTCTGGACCAACACGCTGAAGTTCTAAACCGCGGCCCAAGGTCGCACTCCTAACCCGGAGCCGCCGGCACCCTGCCGCGGTCTCCGGGTTTTGTTTTTGGACCTCGGACGCATGGTTGACCGGCCACGCCGTTCCGCCGTGGTCGGTCGAACCTCGGTCCGCGACGTCACTCTGGCAGCGTCGGACGGAGCTCCTCGAACAGCAGCAGGGCCGAGATGGCGGCGAGGATCGGTCCGCGTTGCGGAGCGGCGAGGTCCGGTGCGAGCCAGACCGCGCCGTTGTTGATCACCTGCACCGCGGCAAGCGTCCGGCCGCCTTCCTTGAACAGGTAGCCGGTGGTTTCGCCCATCGGGAGGCGCGTGCCGGCGAGGCGGTTCGTCCCCTCGACGTCGATGACGGCGCTGCCGCGTTTCAACGTGCCCTTCATCGGGCGCTCCGACGTTTCGGACAACTCCAGCGTCCAGGCAGCGTCAGCCGCATCAGCCGGCGTGAGGGTGGCGGCGAAGCCGGACTTGTTGCGCAGCTCGATCTCGATGCCACGTTCCAGCGCACGCCGGTGAAGATTGGTTGCGGCCGCCCCGCGCCACGCGAGTTGTCCGTTCTCGGAGACGAGAAAGCCGAAGGTCTGCCGGCGCTTGCTGCCTTCGTAGAAGGCAACCTTGTCCGCGCCGAACTTGAGGTCGCTGCCCTTGGTGAGGGAGCGGGCGACGTCGTGCACCGTGAAGGGACCGAAGGCGAGGCGCTCGACGCGCTTCCAGCCCTGGCGGCCGCTGACCGGCAACCGTTCCGCGGTGCCGAGATCATCGGGCAGACGGAGGGCGGCCTCTTTGAGCGCAGCCGAAGCGGCTACGGGCAGAATGAGCAGAGCAAGGAACAGGGAACGGAGTTTCATGGCTGGAGGGGTCGGTCCGACCATGGGGTTCGCAGGTGGTTCCGCGCCTCCCACCTGCGATAGCATCGAAGAGTGAACTGACGCCTACCGACGGCGGTCGCCATTCGGCGGCAATGTCGCGGCATCATGCAAGGCGGCTTCCCGCGGCCGCCGCATGCGTCAGCTCAGGCCGCGGGCGGCCAGCAGCGCGGCGAGTTCGGTGGGATTCGCCTCGCCTTTGACTGTGTTGAGCAGCCCGAGGATCTTGAGCCGGTCCTCGGCCGTGCAGCTCGAGATCTCGACCATCCAGTCCTCGGCCTTGGGCGCGCTGACGATCACTTCGTCAGACCATGCAATCACCTCTGCGGCGTCGATGGCGCCGGCCGTGATGCCCTTGATGAAAAATTCCGCCTGCGTGCGATAGTTCATCGGCAAGGAGTGCAGGGCGCGCCGAGGCCTGCCAAGCGGGAAACGCCTGGGGCATGGCCGCTCATTGCGCCCTTGGCGCCGCCACCGATCTCCAGCCGTGAGTGCAAAACCGAGGCCGAGGTACCACGCGGGGAAACGCGAAAGTAGGAGATTATAGCAAATAATATGCAAATAACTTGACCGACAAGAGGCCGTTCGCTCTGGTCGCGAGCCGTCGCTGCGGGCTTCCCGCCGCCTCGTTCGCTCCCTTCCCCTATGCATTCCTCGGTCTCCGGAGTCGTCCGGAACGTTCTCCTCGCCCTCGCTTTCACGGGCCTTGGCGTGACGCTGTTCGCACAAGACAGTGACGCCGCGTTGGTACGCCGCCGGCCGGTCTTGAACGGCACCCTCGACGGCTCCCTCCGCGTGCTGAGCCCAGACCCCATCACGCTCAATAGCGGTGGGGTCATCACGCAGGACCTGTTCGTCCCCGGGACGCCGCTGGTCATTCTCAACGGCACTGGCCGAATCGGGACGACCGTTGAAGGGACCGGCCTGGCCACCCCAACCGGTTGGAAAGTCACCCTTAACAGCGGTGCGTCGGTCGGCCGCCTCGTGATACGCGACGTTGGCGTTGCGATGCCCTCGTTGTCCGCGCCGCCTCCACCGGCTGGCACGAAGGACGTCGCCATCAACACGCCCAGTCAGGAGATCGGCGACTTTACCCAACTGCGCAATCTGACGCTCAACAGCGACGTGGGTGCTCGTATCATCCCGCCGGGTACGTACGGTGCGTTCACCGCCAACCGCGGTAGTGCGTTCGTCCTCGGGCAAGCGGGTTCCGCCCATCGCAGCGTGTACCACCTCCAACGGTTGACGCTGAACAGCGGCAGCGAGCTCCGCGTCGTCGGTCCCGTCGAGATCGTGGTGGCCAACGCCGTCTCACTCAACGCGCCCATGGGCAACGCAAGCAACCCGGACTGGCTTGAATGCAGCATCGCCTCGGGCGGACTTACGCTCAACAGCCCGGCTCGTTTCGCCGGCTACGTCACTGCTCCCGCCGGCGCCGTGGTGGTAAATGGCCCGGCCACGCTGACCGGTGGTGTCCGCAGCGACAGCCTGACGCTCAACTCCGGCAGTCGGCTCACAGTCGTGGGCCGGACCCGTCCGGTCCCGGTCCCGGCGATTCTCTCACCGGTGCACGCGACTGTGCTGCCGACGGGTGTGGAGCAGGACGTTCGCGTGGAGAACACCGGCGGGCCTGCTCCCCTCGGTCTGGAGCTGTGGGTCGACGGTCAAAGCTTGGGCAGCACCGCCGTGAATCCCGGACTCATCCGCTGGCTGCCCGCAGGCTATGGCGTCCGTCGTCTGCAGGCCGTGGCGCCGATGTCATCAGGGCCGCCGGTGGTATCCGCTGGGGTCGACGTACGCCTGGCCGATGCGCTGCCTTTCGAGGCAAGCTTCGAGGTTGCTGAAGGGTTTAGCCCGGGGCCGATCCATGGCCAGCGCGGCTGGGAAGGCGCCGGTGACCTTGGCACCTCGTCCGGCGGAGGAGCCGTGGTGCGTTTGCCGGCCGATGCTGCGCTCTCCACTGCTGGCGTGTACTTTGCCGCCGGCGAGACGGTACCGATCCGTTTTGCCGGCGTGATGGTGCGCCCGTTCGCTGCCGCGACGCCCGAAGCCGGGGTGGTCTTTGAGTTCGCCGGCGCTCGCCTCGCCCTGGTTCAATCGGCGATTGCCGGACAGGGGGAATGGTTCGTCTTTGCCGACTCCGAAACGCCGGGCGAAGCCGGGGTATGGCGACGAATTGATCAGCCTTCGCCGGTTGCGCTGGCCCCGACGGGTCTCGCTGAAGATTGGCTGGAACTCGCGTTTCGCTTTGACGCGGCGCGGGGACGTTGGGACCTGCATGTCGATGGGATGGCGGTGGTGGCCGACATCAAGGCGATCGCAACCACCGGTCCCGACGCGCAGCAGCTTCGCGTCCGTAGCTCTGCCGAGGCGGCGATCGAATTCGATCACGTATTTATCGCCCTGGAGAATCGGAGCTTCACCGACCTTGACCGCGATGGCATGGAGGACGGCTGGGAGCGTGCCTACCACCTCGATCCCGCCCTCGACGATCGCAACGGCGATCCGGACGGTGACGGGCTCACGAACATTCACGAGTTTGTGTTGTGGACCGACCCGCGAGTCGTCGACTCCGATGGCGACGGTCTGTCCGACGCCACGGAACATCGGCTGGGCCTCGATCCGCTGAGCTTCACGTATCCAACCGATGACGACGAAGATGGCCGGACGCAGATTGAAGAACTGCAGAGCGGTACCGATCCCCATGACTTCTTCGACGGCCGGTCCCCGGCGCTTACCGTCGTCTCCGAGCCCGGTGATCCCGATGGACGCCTAGTCATCAAGGTCACGCGACCCGATGGCTCGCCCTGGCCGAACGTACCGGTCCGCTTCGCCCTTGGCTCGGGCACCGCGTGCCTTGCGACCAACCCCGACAGCACGATCACGCATCAAGACATCGAGCTCCGAAGCGACGGGCAGGGGCTGGTCACCGTATTTCTGCGCCGTCGCGCCACGGAGACGAATCCATGAAAGCTACGTTTCACCTCGGTTGGGTTACCGCCGCCAGTCTGCTGGCCGTGAACACGGCGGGCGAGGGTACCCTGGCGGTGTCCAGCGGCTCACCCTCGCGGCAGATTCTGCTCTCCGTCCCGGTGGCGGACCGGCTGGCCACGCAGGAGCCACGTGCGCCGGATTTGGCGTCAGCGCTTTGGGTGGTGACGCCGCTGCCCATCACGGTCCCCGCACGGTACGGCTACTATGGGACTGCCCGAAGCCTCAACGATCGCGGAGACGTGTTGGGCAACGACCTCTCCCAAATGAAGCACGTGTCGTCGGACGGTGTCGTCACGGACCTGGGTATCTACCGCTTTCACTACAACTCGGGCCGACAACTCGACAACAGCGGCCGGCTGGCGCTGAACGCTGCCGTTGGCACTGATGGGCTGCTTCTGCAGCTTCGGGACGGCCTGCCTCCGACCGAAACGCGCTTCACTGATACACGCCTGACCAGTGTGGACAACGAGGGCGGACTGCTCGGGGTTGCGCTGAACCTCTCCCGACTGACCGACCAAGATTATTGGGGGCAACATTTCCTCCAGCGGGGAACGTCCCGCCGTGACCTTCCTGCCCCGGCCGACTCCGGTTTTGGTGCAGATTTCGTGACCTTGAATGAGCGCGATGAAGTGGCAGGGTCGGCTTATCAGATCCCGCGCGAGTGGTGGCGCGGGCTCTATCTGAAGCCTGGAAACGAGCCGCGGTGGCTACCTGGTTTCGGGGCGTACGAGGAGGTCTACAACATGAACACCCATGGCCAGATCGTGGGCTCCAGCTCAGTGCCGGCGGGTTTCGGTTATGCCCCGGGGATGTACCCGGCCTTTTGGGAAAACGGTGGCGTTGGCCGGATTGCCATCCTCGACACCGACCGGTCCCTCTTCGGCGGTGAATACGGCTGGGCGTGGGCCATCAACCGATGGGGCCACGTAGTAGGACGGACCCGATCCGGGGGAAAACTGTGGCTGAACGGAAGACCCCATGACCTGACCGGAAAGGTCATCAACCTCGAGAACGTCCGCTTGGATTACTTCTCCGACATCAACGACAAGGGCGAGATCATCGGCGCGGAGTATGCGATCGGCGGCACCAAAGGCTCCCGCGCCTTCATCATGCGCCCCATCTGGCCCTCCCTGGCCGTGGACCTCAACCGCGATGGCATTATCTCATTGCCATCCGATGGCGACAAGTCCGACCTTACCACCCCCGCCATGCCATTCCGTTTCTGGGTTAATGACGATGATGATGATGGGGACGAAAAGCGTGCTGCCGCCGATGACATCCCGCTTCCAGATGGAGATGGGGCTCGCGACTCATCCGATACAACGGTCGATGGCATCCGCGATCTTGAGGATTTTTTCCCGGTTATCCTCGATATCAAGCAACTGCTAGATGCCCTTCCCCCGGGCTCCAATGGCATATCGTATTGCTTGAGGCAGGACGATTCCGCCCTTGGCGCAGGCTTTACGAGCTACACGCGCACTCAGGCTTTCGACTACCTGCGAGGTGCACCTTCAGAGATCACCGTTGGCTTCGGCCCCGAGCTTAATCAGGCAGCAGGGGAAGCTATTGTTACTAGAATCACGACTGACGGCGTGGACATCTCCACCGTATCGCCGGCTTTCTTTGACCGAGTTAAGGGGGGCGCAGCGGGGGTGTTGCTCGTTGAAGCCAGGAAAGCCACCAACAAACCATTGATATTACAAGTTCGGAGAGGGGTCGAGGTTTTGGTTGAGCTAAAGCTCCCACTTAAGATCGATCCCGTAGAAAGCATGTATCACTACGTGAATCTCCGCTCGTTCGCTTACGGGACAGCGATCGCGGCAGACAACGAAGGCCCCGGCTATGGCTCCACAACGCCCACGCCAGCTCCTAACGATCCTTTTGCCACCTTAAACGGCCGCAAGAACATCGTTTTCGTCCACGGTTACAACGTGAATGGTCAAGGCGCGCGTGGTGCGGCAGGTACTGCCTTCAAGCGATTTTTTTGGTCCGGTTCCAGGGCGAGGTTCTACGCTGTGCTTTGGCGTGGCGACGACGGCCAAGGCGAGGGTATCGCCCCGGCCTCGGTCACTCCTGACTACCATCGAAATGTTGGCCACGCCTGGCAGCAGGGCCCGCGCTTCCGCGACTTCCTCAGTACTCTTGAGGGTCATACTGTAATCATGGCACACAGCCTAGGTAACGTGGTGACCAAGGTTGCCCTAACCCGCATGCGTGACGCTAGTAACGGCACGCGTCTGATACTCGCGCCCAAGCCTGAAACAGTTGTTAGTTATTTTGCTGTTGATGCTGCCCTGCCGATGGAGGCGACTTCGATCAGCGATATCACTAGTACAAGTAAGAGCTACATGCGCCACGCCCAGTGGACCACTTATGACGCTGAGGAGCGCCTATGGGCTAGCAACTGGCACAGTCTTTTTTCTGGTACCTCGGATGCTCGCGCCGGGCTGACCTGGCAGAATGTATTCGCTAGCCTTGAGGTCGGCACGAACTTCTATTCCTCAGGCGAGGAGGTCCTCGCCAATCCGTTGGATGACAGCATGCCGATCTGGGAGCCGGCTGTACACGGCGGGCTACGTTCGTGGGTTGCTCAAGAGAAAATCAAAGGCGGTAACGGCGTTTCGTCGATTTTCTTCCGCTCCAATCATGGTGGCTGGGGCTACAATCAGGAATGGTTTGTGCCGGCTACCTCCCCGCCAACCTCAGACACGCTCTTCGTAAGGCGGCGCAGCGATGAGATCGCCAATATGGCCGGTGTTGCTGGCCAACCACGGTCATTATGGCCTGGAGTGCCGACGACCGATTTGCCCGATGTGCCGTTCTTTCGAGAGTTTCAGTCTACAGAGGACGGTATCTTTTATCCTGGCTACCAAGGGTGGCGTTTGCATGCACCAATTGGCGACGCCGATGCCGACCATGAAGCGCGTAAGCTTGTTACCGTCGCTAAGTGCCTTGGCGAGGCCATTCCTGCATTGTCCTTTCCTCAGGGAAGTAATCCAGCGAGCGGATTCACCGTGCCCGGAATGGGTGGTAACGCTAATTTGAATACAAATAGTTTTAAGAACGGCTGGCCTGCTTCGCGAGGAGAAGACACTGACTGGAGGCACAGCGACTGCCTCGATGTGAGCTATATTTTCCACTACAAGCTTTACGACCGAATTAAAACCGACGGAGGACTCTAATGAGAATGCTACTTGTTTCCGCGCTTTGCCTGACGTCCCTTTCTTTCTCCGCTCGGAGTGCTGCGCAGGTGCTCACGCCTCCAGCTGTGTCGATCACGGTCACGGCGCGTGTGCTTGATCCGGATGGTCTTCCGATCGAAGGTGCATTGGTCTACCTTACGCTGCCGCGTTATCGGCCGGGTGATAAGAATCAGGAAGCAACGGGCCAGACGGACAAGCAAGGTCTTGTGACATTGTCAGGAGTCGCTCAGCAAGACTACATGCTCTCAGCGACGAAAGCCGGCTTTTACCGCACCCAGGGGCCGCGCCGTGCGATCAACAGCGAGGCTGGGCTGAAGCAGTACGCGACCGGCGTTCAGAAAATCGACATTGAGCTTCGGCCGATTCGAAACCCCATCGTCGGTATTTCTCGCGATATTGATCGCCAGCCGTTACCCAAGACCGACGGCCCGATAGGCTTCGATCTGGAGGTCGGCGATTGGGTGTCACCGCATGGTAAAGGTAGGATGAGCGACTTCATTTTTGAGCTCAAGGGGCGTTTCACCGCGAGGAGAGACTACGATCAGACGTTTGTACTGCGCTTTAGCGGCTCGCATGACGGAATCATCCTCTTCAAGCACCCTACGAACATCGGCCCCGCTTTGAAGTGGCCGTACGAAGCACCCATTCTCGGCTACGAAGCCTCGCGGACTTGGTCGTTGAAGTGGAGCCTTAGCGAAGGAGGGAAAGGTACAACGATCGATTTGGGTGGCGAAACCAATTACCTTTTTCGGGTGCGAAGCGAGGTGGACGAGAACGGTAACGTTGTGCGTGCAATGTACGGCGTCGTGAGCGGCGACTTTATCCCAGTCGCTGGGAATCAGGAGATTGGCCGGAACGTAAGCTTCACGTATGCTTTGAACCCCGACTGGACACGCAACTTGGAGTTCGACCCGGCGAAAACGATCTCGTCGCCCCGCTAGAATCTCATCGTGAACCTGTATGGGCGTAACGTAAAACCGAAGATCGGCTCTTGGGCGGTCGTTCTGATGGCGACTGCTCTGATGAGCCTCGTTTTGCTCGGGGCGTCGGGGAGTGAACGCCATACAGCACAGATTACGTTTCGGGTCATTACTGACGCGGGGCAGCCGGTTCCGGGTATCGACCTGACGGTTAGCAATTTCCTCCGCTGGAAGGCAGGGGAGGGGTTCGGCGAAGACGTTTACGAGCGCATCAAGGTTCGTACGGACGGCAAAGGGCTTGCCGTGTTCGAGACGCCGAGTGCGCGGCAGTATCTTGGCTACAGTGTTTCCGGCGTGCCTGGCTACTACTCGACGCATGAGACTCGTTACTGGTTCAAGGAGGTTCAGAACGGCCGGTGGCATCCGTGGAATCCGCAGGTCGACGTAGTCCTTAAGCCGGTTCTAAGGCCGATACCGATGTACGCCCGGGTGATGGGCCGATTGCCCGCCTTGTTGGAACTTCCGGTGCGCGGTACGCCCGTGGGATTCGATTTGGAGAAGGGGGAATGGGTGGCGCCTTGGGGTGGAGGCGTGAACGCCGATTTGGTTTTCGCGGTCAAAGAGATCGTGCCTAGGGAGAATGTAAGGGACGCGTTCGAGTATCGTCTGGAACTCACCTTCTCCAACGAGGGTGATGGGATTCAGGCTTACCCGATCAACCTGGAGCTCCATGAAGGTAGTGAGTTGCGGATGCCGCGCCATGCACCCGAGCGCGGTTACGCGCCACGGCTGGAGAAACAATTGGGCCGGCCCGCACGGGGCGAGCCCTTGTATCCTGCCCAGGACGAGAAGCAGAACTATTTCTTCCGGGTGCGAACCGTGCTGGACGAAAAGGGAGAGGTGAAGAGCGCGCTCTACGGGAAGATCATGGGCGATATCGGCTGCGACGTCATCAACTCCCGCGCTGGCTATCTGCAATTCACCTATTACCTGAACCCGACGCCGCTCGATCGGAATATGGAGTTTGATCCCAAGCGGAATCTCGCCGGAAACGTGCCCTCGTTCTTGCGGGTCACGCAGCCCTGATGCGCGGCCGTTCGTCGGGTTGGCTACTCACGGATTGAGCGGTTCGCTCGACCTGGAACATCGATTGCCAGGCGATGCCGGTTTCGGGCCGGGCTTTGGCAAGGCCAGTCCGTACCTTTGGGGAGCGGATCACCCTGTGGTTTTTAGGAACGCGTACGCCTCCCGGAAGGTGGCTTTGGCGTCGGTGTCCACGTTGCGGCCGTGGCCGACGAGGATGCGGTCGAAGTCCCAGGTCAGGATGTGGTCGATCGAGGCGCGGACCGCAGAGCGATCTCGCATCATCCCCTTCTCCAGTGGGGTGGGGCCAAAGCGGTTCCAGGCCCCGTAGGCACGCATCGCGAGGGCGAACCACCAGGGGCCGTCAGGGCCGAGGTTGAAGGCAAGGTCGGCGAGGATCAGGCTGCGCGAGGCGCGATGAAAGAACACGATTTCGTTCATCTTCGGCATGCCCTTGACGAGGTGTTGATCCAGAACGTCCGCCCATTCGGGATGAGGGGTGTCCGACAACTCGGCGTCGAAGCGTACGTCTTTCTTCTGGGCTGCGAGTCCGGGAGCAGCATGAAAGCGCGCGTGGGGATGCACGGCCTGAAACTCGCGCAAACATTCGTCGTGCCAGAGGTTCGGCCCCACCACATGGCGGACGTCGCCGAGGGCGGCCAGTTCCTGCCTCAGCTCAGGTGTCATCGGCACCGGCGAATGCACCCAAAGCCCGCCCGTAGGCAGACGCACCACGACCAGTTGCCGTCCAAGGGGCATGCCCATGGCCCGGTACGGGACGCGGCAGATCCAGAGATCCGTGTGGAGCTGATGCAGGGTAGGCATGGGAGGTTTAGAGCGAAGTCCGGGCGGCACCATCAGCCTCCCGCGGAGCCGCGCGAGGCGTGATGCGCCGTGTCGGGATGGTTACTTCTCCCGGTCTGTTTCCGGACCCCTTCGACCAAAGCCCCATGCGAAGGGAGTATTCAGTTTGTCGGTACCGCCGAGACGCACCCCGTGAAACATCGTTTCCGCCATCGCGGTGGAGCCCAGCAGGCGGGCCACATCGATCATCAGTTCGGCGTCCGCCACGAGGCGCTCAACGTCCTCGCCGGGATAGCCCGCCCAATACTTCAGGTCGTGGAGGAAGCCGGCGGGGTAGAGGCTGACGCCCTTCCAGTCGTCGAACCACCCCGTGCAGCCGTCGC
>CAYZBG010000012.1:46940-82990 GCA_964476565.1 uncultured Opitutus sp. | reverse complement strand
GGCCGAGGCCGAGACCCGGCGCCTCGCCCTGGTTGCCAGCCGGACCGACAATGGCGTGGTGCTGACCGACGACGAGGGCCGCATCGAGTGGGTCAACGAAGGGTTCACGCGGATCTCGGGCTATGCCCTTGACGAAGTGGTGGGCAAAAAGCCGGGTTCCTTCCTGCAGGGACCGGCGACCGATCGGAGCACGGTGCAGCAGATGCACCACGGACTCGCGACCCGCAAGGGCTTCAACCTTGAGGTCATCAATTACCACAAGGATGGCCACGCGTACTGGGTGCACTTGGAGACCCAGCCGCTGTTCGATGACAGCGGCCGGTTGACCGGATTCATGGCGATTCAGGCGGAGGTCACGCAGCGCAAGCGGACCGCGCAGGAGCTTGCCCAGAAGGAGGCGCTGCTCCGCTTCATCTTCGATTTCGTTCCGGTGGGCATCTCGTGGGTGATCGTGGGTCGCGAGGATACCCGCATGATGAACGCGGCGCACACCGCGATCAGTGGTGTGTCCCTGGAAACCCTGCGCAACGACCCGCTCGCCTTCGAGCGCAACACCCACCCGGACGACCGGGAGCGCGAACGCGTCGAGATGCAGCGCCTGCGGCGCGGCGAGGTCGACCGCTTCAGCATCGAAAAGCGATTCGTCCATGCCGACGGCTCCGTCGTGTGGGCGGTGTTCTCGATGCGCCTGTTCAAGGATCCGGTCACGGGCGAAGCGCAGCAGATCTCGACGCTGATCGACATCTCGCCGGTGAAGGCTGCCCAGGCCGAGGTGGCCCTCCAGGAATCTCGGTTCCGCTTCATCTTCGAGTCCGCCCCGATCGGCATCTCGTGGCGGCTCATCCGCCCCGACAACAGCGAGGTGCGCCTGCTGAACGACGAACACCTGCGCCTGGGCGGGCTGACCCGCGAGGAAGCCGCCGATCCGGACGCGTTCTTCAACTTGACCCATGCCGAGGACAAGATCCGGCAGGCGGCGATGACGAAGCAGCTGCTCTCCGGCGAGGTCAGCCGCTACGCGATCGAGAAACGGTACGTGCGCCGCGACGGCACGACCGTGTGGGTGAGCTTCACCACCCAGCGCCGCACGCATCCCGATGGCAGCGAAGACCGCCTCAGCACGGTCGTCGATATCACCACCCAGAAGGAGACCGCGGAGGAACTACGCCTCGCGAAAGAAGCGGCGGAGAAGGCCAACCTCGCGAAGAGCCAGTTCCTCGCGATGATGAGCCATGAGATCCGCACGCCGATGAACGGCGTGATCGGGATGACTTCTCTGCTGCTGGACTCGCCGCTTTCGCCGGATCAACGCGAATACGCCGAGACGATCCGCTCGAGTGGCGATGCCCTGCTCTCGATCATCAACGACATTCTCGACTTCTCGAAGATTGAATCGGGCAAACTCGATCTGGAGACGGCGGAGTACAACCTGCGCGACTGTGTTGAGGGTGCGCTCGACCTGCTCGCGCCGGCCGCGGCAGGGAAGAGCCTCGACCTGCTCTACGAGATCGCCGACGGCGTGCCGGCGCTGGTGCGGGGTGACGCGAGCCGGGTACGGCAGATCCTTGTCAACCTGCTGGGCAACGCGGTGAAGTTCACCGAGGCCGGCGAAGTTGTCCTCAGCGTGAAGCCGGCCGTCGCGGGCGAGGGTACCCTCGAACTGCACTTCGCCGTGCGCGACACCGGCATCGGCATTCCGCCGGAGGCGTTGGGCCGGCTCTTCCAATCGTTTACCCAGGTCGACGCCTCGACCACGCGCCGGTTTGGCGGCACCGGTCTGGGCCTGGCGATCAGCCGGCGGCTCGCCGAGATGATGGGCGGGCGAATGTGGGTGGAGAGCGAAGAGGGCAAGGGATCGACCTTCTTCTTCACCTTGCGGGTCGGCGTGCCCGCCAGCCGGCCCCGGCCGTACACTCCGTCGTCGCGGATCGAACTCGCCGGGCGGCGTCTGCTGGTGGTGGACGACAACGCAACGAGCCGGCGCATCTTGCTTACACTCGCCTCCGGCTGGGGCATGGAGGCAACGGCGGTGCAGAGCGGCGCCGAGGCGCTCGCCGTGCTCGACCGCGGCGAGACGTTCGATGCGGCGATCCTCGACATGCACATGCCCGCCATGGACGGCGCGATGCTGGCGCGGGAGATCCGGCGCAAGACGGCAGGCCGGCCGTTGCCGCTCGTGCTGCTGTCATCCTTGGGACAACGCGATTTCGTGGAGGATCATTCGCTCTTCGCCGCCTACCTTACCAAACCGGCCAAGCCGGCCCAGGTGCACACCGCGCTCGTGAGCGTGATGACCGCACCGGTGGCGGCGGCTGCGGTGGTTACCGAAGTGGTGCCCGACGTCCCGGGCGAAACGCGCGCGGATCGCATCCTGCTCGCCGAAGACAATCTCGTGAACCAGAAGGTTGCGGTGCACATGCTCGCCCGCCTCGGCTTCCGGGCCGATGTCGTGAGCACGGGACTCGAGGTGCTCGCCGCCGTGCGGCGTCATCGGTACGCGCTGATCCTGATGGATGTGCAGATGCCGCAGATGGACGGACTCGAGGCGGCGCGGCGGCTCATTGCCGACCAGCCGGATGCGAATCTGCGTCCGTGGATGATTGCGCTGACTGCGAATGCGATGCAGGGCGATCGGGAACGCTGCCTCGAGGCGGGCCTCGACGATTACCTGAGCAAGCCAATCAAGCTGAACGAACTGCAGGACGCCTTGGAACGCGCGCGGCACCGTCTCCAGTCGGCGTGAACCTACGCCGCCGGCGGGCGCCGGCTCAGTCTTCCTCGTCGTTGTCCGCCGGGCGTTCGAGCTCGGCGCGGCACTCGTTCATCACGCGCAGCCAAACCTCGCGCAGGTCGAAGAGGCGGGGCAGGGCGTCCTCGCGGTAGTGTTTCAGGCCGCGTGATTCGTCCGGCACCGCTGTGCCGATGAGGGCGAGCGACTGGTTGAGCTCCCGGAGCGAGCGCTTGAATAGGCTGATCGCCATCGCGTAGTCGCCGAAGTCGAGGGCTTGGATCGCGAGCATCGCCTGCTCCTCGCCGCGATAGAGCGAGGCGTGGAAGCCGAGGGCGAGCGACGACGGCACGCGGGTGCCGTCGTCCGCGAGGCGTTCCCACGCGCGCTTGAGCCCGAGGTAGATCGACTTGGTCGCGATGAAGACCGGGTTCTTGTGCAGCGTGTACGGCTCGGCGTCGAAATCGGCGGGCGCTTCCTTGGGCTCGGGGGCCGCGGTGAACGTGGTGCCTTCCGCCTCGAAGTCGGCGTCGGAGCTCCAGGCGTCCTCATCCCAACCCATGCGGTGGGCCACTTCATCGAGGCGTTCCGGATGGCCTTTCAGCTTTTCGTAGAAACCCATGTAGCGGTGGATGACGTCATCCTGCTCCCGCAGATAATTCTCCCAGTCGAACTCGTTCCAGGCCAGCTCACCACGATCTTCCCACTCGTTGTCCGAGGGGCCGTTGGGATCAAAATTGCTCATTTAAAAGAGAAGGTCCGGAGACCTTTCTGCACGTTGGAACCGGAGCTCCAAAACGCAAAGAAAAAAGCCGCCGGACGCCGGCGGCTTGCTTTTTACGGATTGAAACCGGGCCGGTCGCTTCGCACGGTCACGCATCCCCTATGGTCGAAGTGCATCTTGAAACGGTGTTTTTCGCAGGTCGTGTGCAGGGCGTCGGCTTTCGCTACCAGACATTGCAGGTGGCGAAGGAATTCGAGGTCACCGGCTTTGTGCAAAACCTCCCGGACGGTCGCGTGCTGCTCGAGGCGGAAGGTTCCGCCGCGGACGTGGCCGCGTTTGTTGCCGCGGTGGAGGAGCGCATGCATGGTTACATTCGGAAGACCGAGCGCCACAGCGGCCGGCGCGTGCGTCAGTTTCAGGGCTTTTCGATTCGGTGACGGGGTCCCGAATGGAACCTGCCGTCGTCCTCGATCACGTCTCCAAGGAGTTTCCGGTCAACCTGCGCGGCCTGCGGGTGCGCGCCGTCGATGACCTGAGCCTGACCGTGCCGTCCGGGTGCGTCTACGCGCTGCTCGGTCCGAACGGCGGCGGTAAGAGCACGACGCTCAAGCTTATCCTCGGCCTGCTCCAGCCCGGACGCGGTCGCGTCTGGGTGGGCGGTCATCCCGCCGGTTCGCTCGAGGCGCGCCGGCGCATCGGTTTCCTGCCTGAGCTGCCTTACTTTCCGCGGCATCTGACCGGACGCGAAGTCGTCACCCATCATGCCCGCCTCGGCGGCCTCGCGCGCCGCGGGCTGGCGTCGCGGGTGGACGAGATGATCGCAACGGTGAACCTTGCCTCCGCCGCGGACCGGCGGATCGGCACGTACTCGAAAGGCATGTTGCAGCGCATCGGCCTCGCCCAGGCTCTCGTGCATGATCCCGACCTTGTTATCCTCGACGAGCCGGCTGCGGGCGTCGATCCCGTGGCCCTGGCCGAGCTGACCGCTCTGCTCGAACGACTCAAGCGGGCGGGCAAGACGATCGTGCTCACGACCCATCAGCTCGCGTCGGTCGAGGGCCTGTGTGATCGCGTTGCGCTGCTCTACCGGGGGCGGCTGGTGTTGGAAGGCGCGGTGGCTGAGTTGCTCGGCGAAACCGGAGCGGCCTCGGACCTGCGGGTGAGCGGCCTCGGCGCGGCGGATGAGGTCGCGCTGGGCGCATGGGCGGCCGGCCGCGGCGCGACCGTGACGGCGCTGGCCCGTGAGCGGCCGCGATTGGAGGAGCGATTGGTGACGGTGCTGGCGCGCGAGGCCCGGGAGGCCGTCCGATGACGCGCGCGGTGCGGACGCTCGGGGCCCAGGCGGCCGTAGCGGGATTGCTGGCGCTTGAGACCTGGCGCGAGGCCGCGCGCCAGCGGGTGTTTCCTGCCTTTCTCGGCATCGCCCTGCTCCTGGTCGTGAGCGTGCTCGCGTTGCGCACGTTCAACTTCGGCGATTCCGAAACGCGCTTTGTGGTCGATTTTGGCTTTGGGGTGCTGGGGATTATGGGCGCACTGCTCGCGATCGTGGCGACCACGGTCCTGTTCTTTGCCGAGATCGAGCACCGGGTGATCCAGACCGTGCTCGCGCGACCGGTGACGCGCGGGGCCTACCTCGCCGGCAAATGGTCCGGACTGAGCGTGCTGCTCGGGGTGTTCGGTCTGCTGGTCCTTGCCCTGCTCGCGGGCCTGCTCGTCGGGCATGGTCTGACCGATCTGGCGTGGACGACCTTCCTCGTCGCGGGAGCCCTGCAACTCGTGAAGCTTGCCGTCCTCGTGGCGATCACGCTCCTGCTCGCGGTGACGGCCCGTACCCACCTGCTCACCGGCATGCTGGCCCTGATGGTGTGGCTGTGCGGTCAGGCGCACCCGGTGCTGGTCGAAGTTGCGCGCGACGGCAGCACGGCCTGGCTGCGGGGCCTTGCCCGGGTGGGCGGGTGGCTCGTGCCGGATTTTGCTGCGTACGATTTCACGCGCCACATCGCCACCACCGCGCCGGTGGCATGGTCGCAGGTGGCCGGTGTCGCTTTGGAAGGCGTGGCCACGGTCATGGTCGCGCTCGTGCTCGCCACCTGGGCGCTGCAACGCCGTGAACTCTGATCGCGTACGTCGTTGGTTGCCGGGATGGCTTCTGCTAATCTTGGCGATGGGGGTGAGCCTCGCCGGGCGCACCCTGAGCGGGTCCGGTGCGGCGGATGACCCGCAGCGCGAGGCCGAGGGCGCGAACGGCTGGGCGGTGTTACTCGGCAGCTTTCGCGGGTTGGCGGCAGATCTCGCATGGCTCCGTGTGCACCTCGCGTGGGAACGGCAGGACGAAGCCGCCGTCGAGCGGTGGGGCGATCTGGCCACGACCCTCGAGCCCACGGCGGTGAGCTTTTGGCTCAACGCAGCGCGGATGGTGGCGCACGATTTTGCCGAGTCGAAGTACGCCGCGGTGGTACAGCAGCATGGTGCGTGGGAAACGCAGCGCCGCGCTCTGTTTCGCGAGCAGGCGAACCGAGCGCTCGCGCGGCTTGAGCGCGCAAGGGCCGCCTGCGGCGACGATCCCCGCATCTGGATCGAGATGGGCAACATTCACCTGCACCGGCGTGACGACCTCGCCGAAGCGGCCCGCTGCTACGGACGCGCGGCCGATGCGGCGGAGGCGCCCCTCTACGCGCGCCGCATCGAGGCCGGGTTATGGTGGCGACTGGGCCGGCGGGAAAAAGCCGTCGCAGCGCTTCGCCAGCACCACGCCGCCCTGCTCACCGCACCCGCCGGTGCCGTCGATCCCGACCTGGTCCGGGAAGTCGAAGGCCGGTTGAGCCAATGGACGAGGGAATTGGAACAATCTTTAAATGAATGAGATAGGGTGAAAACGCGGTGGCGTTCTAGACTTTTGACTTGAAGCGCCGGCTTAACTTATAGAAGTTGATCAACTCACTTAAGATAATGGCCGCCTCCGACAACCTCCACCCGATCTTTGACCGTGTGCTCTCCCGGGCGGAGAAGGAGGCGCGGTTGGGGCAAAAGGCGCGGGTGATTTGGCTCTACGGCTTGTCGGGTGCGGGCAAGAGCACCCTGGCTGTGGCCCTGGAGCGCCGGTTGGCGGCGGAAGGTCGCGTGACGCACCTGCTCGACGGCGACAACGTGAGGACCGGACTGAATCGCGGTCTGGGCTTCAGTGAAGCGGACCGCGCGGAGAATCTGCGCCGGGTGGCCGAAGTGGCGAAGCTCTTTGTGCAGGCCGGGGTGGTGACGCTATGCTCGTTCATCACGCCGCTGCGGGCGCATCGCGCGCTCGCCCGCGAGATCATCGGCGCGGAGGACTTTTTGGAGATTTACGTGGCGGCCTCGTTCGAAGCCTGCGCGCAACGCGACCCGAAGGGCTTGTACGCCAAGGCGGCGGCGGGCGGGGTGGGGCAGTTCACCGGCCGCGATTCGACGTTTGAACCGCCGTTGCCGGACGTGGCGACCCTGGAGATTGCCACCGAGAGCGAGACCCCGGCGGCGTCGCTGGACCGGTTGTACGCGTGCGTCGCCCCCCGCCTTCACCTTTCGTCATGAGTTCCTACAATCTCACCCACCTTGCCCAGCTCGAGCACGAGGCCATCTTTGTGCTTCGCGAAGTGGCGGCGCAGTTCGAGCGGCCCGCGCTGCTTTTCTCGGGCGGCAAGGACTCGATCGTCATGGCGCGCCTCGCCCAGAAGGCGTTTGCGCCGGCGAAGATCCCGTTCCCGCTCGTCCACATCGACACGGGCCACAATTTCCCCGAGGCCATCGAGTACCGCGACTGGTTTGCCGCCGACCTCGGGGCGCGGCTGGTCGTGCGTTACGTGGAGGATTCGATCAAGGCCGGCCGTGCCCAGGAGGAGAAGGGGCCGAATCCCTCGCGCAACGGACTCCAGACGGTCACGCTGCTCGACACGATCGAGGAGTTCAAATTCGACGCCTGCCTCGGTGGCGCACGCCGCGACGAGGAGAAGGCCCGCGCGAAGGAGCGCTTCTTTTCCCATCGCGACGAGTTCGGCCAGTGGGACCCGAAGAACCAGCGTCCCGAGCTCTGGAACCTGTTCAATGGCCGCAAGGCGATCGGCGAGCACTTCCGCGTCTTCCCGCTCTCGAACTGGACCGAGATGGACGTGTGGCAGTACATCGCCCGCGAGAACCTGCGCATCCCGTCGATCTATTTCAGTCACAACCGCAAGGTCGTGAACCGCAACGGCACGCTGCTGGCCGAGTCGCCCTTCATCACCCTGCTTGACGGCGAGCGTTACGAGGACCGGGTGGTGCGCTTCCGCACGGTCGGCGACGCCACCTGCACCGGCGCGGTCGAGTCGCGCGCCAGCACGCTGGCGGAAGTCATTCAGGAAGTAGCCAGCGCCCGCCAGACCGAGCGCGGCACCCGCGCGGACGACAAACGCTCCGAAAGCGCGATGGAGGATCGAAAAAAGGCAGGTTATTTCTAACCGGATCTTCAACGCAGAGACGCAGAGGCACGGAGATGAATCCAACTGACCACAATCGCATCAGTGGGGCGATCGTCGACGCGGCGATCGAGGTACATCGAGTGCTGGGCGGTCCCGGTCTCTTGGAGAGCGTTTACGAGGAGGCGCTCGCCGAAGAACTCACGTTGCGAGGCTATTTGGTCGAGCGGCAGCAGCAGGTGCCGATCGTGTACAAAGGCCGAGTACTAGGTACGCCCTTGCGCCTCGATCTTCGCGTCAATCGCCTCGTGATCGTCGACCCCAAGGCCGTGACCGAGTACAACAAAATTTTTGATGCGCAAATGCTCACCTACCTACGGCTCTCCGGCCTTAAGCTCGGTCTCGTCATCAATTTTGGCGAGCGGCTGGTCAAGGATGGCGTCCATCGCATCGTAAACGACCTTTAAGCGCCTCTGCCCCTCAGCGTCTCTGCGTTAAGAATCGACTTCAATCCCTCCATTTAATGAGCGCCGTCTCCGTGCATACTGACCAACACTACCTTTCCATGGACCTGCTGCGGTTCACCACCGCGGGTTCTGTCGACGACGGCAAGTCCACGCTGATCGGACGGCTGCTGTACGACTCGAAGGCGATCTTCGAGGACACGCTCGAGAACCTCGAGCGGGTTACGGAGCAACGCGGCGAGGAGAACCTCAACCTTGCCCTCCTCACCGACGGCCTGCGGGCCGAGCGCGAGCAGGGCATCACGATCGACGTCGCATACCGTTACTTCGCGACGCCGCGCCGCAAGTTCATCATCGCCGACACCCCGGGCCACATCCAATACACCCGCAACATGGTGACCGGCGCGTCCACCGCCAACCTCGCCATCATCCTGATCGACGCGCGCAAGGGCGTGATCGAGCAGACCTGCCGCCACTCCTTCATCGCGTCGCTGCTCGGCATCCCGCACGTCGTCGTCGCCATCAACAAGATGGACCTCGTCGACTTCTCCGAGGCGCGGTTCAACGAGATCGTGGCGCAGTACTCGCAGTTCGCGTCCCGCCTCAACATCGCCGACATCAAGTTCATCCCGATCTCGGCGCTGCACGGCGACAACGTGGTCGAGAAATCCACCCGCACCCCGTGGTACCAGGGCGGCTCGCTGCTCTACACGCTTGAGACGGTCTACATCGGCAGCGATCAGAACCACATCGACGCGCGCTTTCCGATCCAGACCGTCATCCGGCCCAACAGCGACGACCACCATGACTTCCGCGGCTTCGCCGGACGCGTCGCCGGCGGCGTGTTCAAGCCGGGCGACGAGATCGTCAGCCTTCCCTCCGGACTGCCGGCCCGCATCAAGTCCATCCACGGGCCGCAGGGCGAACTGGCCGAGGCGTTCGCGCCGATGTCCGTCGCGATCACCCTCGACCGCGAAATCGACAGCTCGCGCGGCGACCTGTTTGCCAAGCCGCACAATCAGCCCGTCGTCACCCAGGACGTCGAGGCGATGGTATGCTGGTTCAACGCCAAGCCGCTGAATCCGTCCGGCAAATACATTCTCCGCCACACCACCCGCGAGACGAAGGCGGTGGTGAAGGCCGTCCGCTACAAGGTCGACATCAACACCCTGCACAAGAAGGAGGACGACCTGACGATCGGCATGAACGACATCGGCCGCATCCACGTGCGCACGGCCGTGCCGCTGATGATCGATCCGTACAAGCGCAACCGCTCGACCGGCAGCTTCATTCTGGTCGACGAGTTCACCAACGCCACCGTGGGTGCCGGCATGATCCTCTGGCCGGACGGCAGCGAGCGCACCCAGGCCGAACAGTTCGCCGACATGGGCGGATTGTAAGGCTGGTGTGGATACGCCGCGGCTCCCCGCCGGTTCCCGGGCGGAGAGGCACGGCCGGGGCCAGACTCAGAATTCAGATGGCTTAAGCCACCAGAGGGAAGGGGTTTAGCTATAATAATTAGTCTAGGCTAACTTTCTTCTTTGACTTTAACGTCGGCCCCGCTTTCGTTCCGCGGCATGACGAGACGTGCATTTCTGTTCGGTTTGGGATTGCTCGCCGGCGTGCTGGGGGCGGGCGGAGTGCAGGCGGCGGAGCGGCCCTTGCGCGTGGCGGCGACCACCTCGATGGTGGCCGATTTGGTGCGACAGGTGGCGGGGGAACGGGCCGTGGTGGAGGGGTTGATGGGGCCCGGGGTCGATCCGCATCTCTACAAGGCGAGCGCATCGGATGTGGTGATGTTGCAGCGGGCCGACGTGATTTTCTATAACGGGCTCATGCTCGAAGGACGTCTGGCCGACCTCTTCACCAAGATGGCCCGGACCAAGCGGCATGTGTACGCGTTGGCCGAGTCGATCCCGGAGGAGGCATTGCTGGAGCCCGAGGACATGGGCGGACATGCGGATCCGCACGTATGGTTTGATGTGTCCCTCTGGGCCCGCTGCGTCGACGTGGTCGTATCCGGGTTGGCTGATGCCGATGCGGCGAACCGTGCGCATTACGAACAGCGTGGGCGCGAGGTGAGGGCGCGTCTGGAGGCGCTGCACGCCTGGGCGTTGGCGAAGGCGGCGGAGCTGCCGGCCGAGCGTCGCGTGCTGGTCACCAGCCATGACGCCTACAACTACTTCGGCCGGGCCTACGGGTTCGAGGTCGTCGGCCTGCAGGGCATTTCCACCGTGAGCGAGGCCGGCCTCGCCGACATGGCACGCCTGGCGGACTTCATTCGGGCGCGCGGCGTGAAGGCGATCTTTGTCGAGTCGAGTGTGCCGCCCGACACGCTGCGGCGCCTGGCCCAGGACGCGGGCGTGCGCATCGGCGGTGAATTGTTCTCCGATGCGATGGGCACGCCCGGGCAGATCGAGAACGGCTACGATCTCGGCACCTACGAAGGCATGGTCCGCCACAACCTCACCACCATCGTTCAAGCTCTGAAATGAACTCTCACCGCCTTGCCCTCCTCGCGTTGCAGCCGTTGGCGGCGGCGGCGCTCCTCGCCGCCCGTCCGCTCACCACCGACCGACCGGACACGACCGAGAGCCCCTTCACCGTGGAGGCGGACCGCTGGCAACTCGAACTGAGCGCCGCCCAATGGACGCGGGACGAGCATACGCTGGAGCGGGACGGCGTGCGCACGGAAACGTGGGAGTTTGCCCCGCTTAATGTCCGCGTCGGGCTCACGCCGCACTCCGAGTTGCAACTCGTCCACGACGGTTTTGTCGACGTCGAGGTGCGCGACACCGCCACCGGCAATCGCGACCGCGTGCGCGGCGCCGGCGACCTCACGCTGCGTTACAAGCACAACCTGATCGGCAACGACGACGGACCGCGCGCAATTGCCCTGATGCCCTACGTCAAGCTGCCCACGGCCGCGCGGCGAATCGGCAACGACGCGTGGGAGGGAGGCCTTATCGTGCCGTTCGCCATGGACCTTTCGGAGACATGGGGCTTTGACGCGATGACGGAGCTCGCAGTCGTGCGCAACGACGCGGACACCGGACACCGTCTCGGCTGGCTCAACACCGCGACGGTTAGCCGCGGGGTCACGGAGCGGTTGGGCGTATTCTTCGAAGTGGCCTGGTGGGTCGGGGAGGGCGCGCCGGCCGGAAGTTTCAACGTCGGCACCACCTACGGGCTCACCGAGGACCTGCAATTTGACGCGGGGATCAATCTCGGTCTGACCCGCGCCGCCGACGATCTGGTCGTGTTCATCGGCCTCGCCCGCCGCTACTGATGTCCTCCGCCTTGCCACCGCTCGAAGTGCACGACCTTACGGTCGCGTATCACCAGAAGCCCGTGCTCTGGGGCATCGACCTCGTCGTGCCGCCCGGACAGTTGGTCGGCATCGTCGGACCCAATGGCGCCGGCAAGTCGACTTTGATCAAGGCCTGCATGGGCCTGCTGCCGCTGCAGAGCGGTTGGGTGAAGATCTTCGGCCAGCCGCTGCAGGCCGTGCCGACCAAGGTGGGGTATGTGCCGCAGCGGGAGTCGGTCGACTGGGATTTCCCGGTCAGCGTGATGGATGTCGTGCTGATGGGGCGCTACGGACGCCTCGGGCTCTGGCGGCGACCCGGCCGGGCGGACCGCGACGTGGCCCGGGCCTGCCTCGAGAAGGTGAACCTCCTGCCGCTGGCCGACCGGCAGATTTCGAATTTGTCCGGCGGGCAGCAGCAGCGGGTCTTCCTCGCCCGCGCGCTCGCGCAGGAAGCGGAGCTCTATTTCATGGACGAACCGTTTGCCGGCGTCGATGCGGCGACTGAGGCGGCCATCATCGCGGTGTTGCGCGAGCTGCGCGACCGCGGAAAGACGATCCTTGTCGTGCACCACGACCTGCCGACGGCGCGCCAGTACTTTGACCGACTGCTCCTGCTCAACCTCCACGTGATCGCGTTCGGTCCGACCGCGGAGGTCTACACGGCCGAGCTGCTGCAGAAGACGTATGGCGGACGCCTGACGATCCTGTCCGAGGTGGCCCAGGCCCTCGGCGCGGCAACCGGTCCCGGTGGCGGGAGGTGAGGGCGGTGCGTGCCATGCAACGGCGTCGATTTGTCGTGGCGGTGGGAATGTGCGGGTTGCTGGCGTTGACCGCGAACCCGCTCCTCGCGGCGGACTGGTCCGATCAAGCGGCGCGTTTCCTGACCCTGCAGGATGTTTCGGTGCGCTATGCGTTGCTGGGATCGGTCCTGCTCGGGCTGGGCTGCGGCCTGCTCGGCGGATTCGTGGTCGTGCGGCGCATGGCGTTGGTCGGTGACGCCCTTTCGCATGCCGTGCTGCCCGGCGTGGCGCTCGGCTTCCTCTGGAACATGACCAAGGATCCGCTCGCGATCTTCGTCGGAGCAACGGTGGCCGGCCTGCTGGGCACCGCGCTGGTCGGAGCCCTCACCCGGACGACGCGGCTCAAAGAGGACGCCGCCCTCGGCCTGGTGCTCGCGACGTTCTTTGCCGCCGGCATGTGTCTGGTCACGATGATCCAGCGACTGCCGACGGGCAACAAGAGCGGGATCGACAAGTTCCTGTTCGGTCAGGCGGCCGCGCTGGGGGCAGACGACCTCGCCCTCATGGCGGTGGTGACGGCGGCGGTGCTCGGGCTGGTGATTGCGTTCTACAAGGAACTGCTCGTGACCAGCTTCGATCCGGGGTTTGCCCGTTCGAGCGGAGTACCGGCGAGATGGATACATCACGGGCTGATGCTCCTGCTTGCCGCGGCCGTGGTGACCGCCCTGCAGGCGGTCGGCGTGGTGCTCGTTTCGGCCCTGCTGATCACGCCTGCCGCCGCCGCCTACCTGCTCACCGACCGGCTGCACCGGCTGCTGCTGCTGGCGTCGCTATTCGGCGTGCTCGCCGGCGTGCTCGGGGCCTTCGTGTCCTTCCTCCGTCCGGGCCTGCCCACGGGACCGCTCATGGTCGTGGCGGCGAGCACGGTGTTCACCGGAGCCTTCCTCTTCGGCCCCCGGCACGGCGTGCTGGCGCGGTGGTGGCGCCAGCGTTCGGGCACGGCGCGCATGCGACGTGAGAACACGTTGAAGGCGATGTTCCATGTGCTGGAGGCGGACGAGACAGGCGGCGAGGCGCTCTCGGTTCTCTCACTGGCCGGCCGGCGGAAGGAGACCGAGACCGAGGCGCTGCGCCAGGTCGACGAACTCGTGCGACACGGCCTCGCCACGCGCGAAGGCGACACCCTGTATTTCACGCCGGCCGGACGCCGGCGCGCCGGAGAGATCGTGCGCAACCACCGGCTGTGGGAACTTTATCTGACGCAGTCGGCGAATATCGCCCCGGATCACGTGCACGATGACGCCGAGCGCATCGAGCACGTGCTGGGCGAGCAGGTCGTGCGCGATCTCGAGCGGCGGCTGAACTACGCGAAGGTCGATCCGCATGGCAAGGCGATCCCCGGTCCGCGCGAGATCCACCGGGGTGACGACGGAGGGCGCGAACGATGAGTGAGCTGATTCCCGCCTTCGATGCGCATCGTGTGTTCGTCGCCCCGTGGACGGAGGACCTCGCCCTGTTCGGCTGGGTCGGCCTGATGGGTTTCCTCGTGGCGGCAGCCTGCGGTTTGGTGGGCAACTACCTCATGTTGCGCCGCCTCGCCCTGATGGGCGACGCGATCAGCCACAGCGTGCTGCCGGGACTCGTGCTGGCGTTTCTGGTGTCGGGCAGTCGCGGCACCGGACCGATGTTCGCCGGCGCGCTGGCGGCGGGCGTAGCGACGACCTTGATCATCGGGTTCATCCACAGCCGGACCCGCGTGAAGCCCGACGCGGCGATCGGCATCGCCTTCTCCACCTTGTTTGCGATTGGCGTGATTCTGACGGTCAACTTTGCCGGCCAGATCGACCTCGATGCCGACTGCGTGCTGTACGGGGAGATCGTGTTCGTGCCGCTGGAGCCCATGGTGCATGTGGGGTCGGTGCTGCTCGGGCCGGAGTCGGTGGTCCGCATGGGCGGGGTGTTGGCCGGCGTGGTGGTGCTGATTTTGGTTTTCTTCAAGGAACTGTTGGTGAGTTCGTTCGACCCAGGCTTGGCGCGCAGCCTCGGCATGAATCCCACCTGGATGCACCACGGTCTGATGTCCGTGCTTTCCCTCGTAGTGGTCAGTGCCTTCGAGGCGGTGGGGGCGATTCTCGTCATTGCCATGCTGATCTTGCCCGGGGCCACGGCTGGCTTTCTGAGCACCCGGCTGTCCGTGATCCATGGCCTGAGCGTGGTCCATGCGGCGCTCAGTGCCTTTCTCGGTGTGAGCCTCGGCGTCTGGCTGGATTGCTCCATCGCGGCGGCCATGGTCGTGGCCGGAGCCGGTCTGTTCGGTCTGGCCTGGGTGTTCGCCCCCCGGGAAGGCCTGCTGGCGCGCGCCAGGCGGCGACGGGGTGGGGCGACCGCGCCGGTGGCGTCATGAATGCAATCGCTGGCTGGCATCTCGGCTGCTACGTCCGGGCATGCCCTTGACCCGATTTTCTGTCGCTCCGCTCCACACTCTGACCCGCACCCTCGCCGCCGTAGCCATGGGGCGGGAGGCACCTGACCAGGTGATCACCGGCGTGCGCCTGCTCTCGACCTACACGGAACGCCTGCATGACGCCCGCGAGGTCTGGCTGAAGGCCGGCCGCATCGCCGCCGTCCAACCCGCGGGCACGGCCCGGCGGCTCAAGTTGAAGGCCGCACACGTCGACGGTCGCGGCGGCATTCTCGCGCCGGGGCTGGTCGATCCGCACGTGCACATCGAAAGCTCGATGATGACCGCCTGCGCGTACGCCGAGGGTGCCCTGCTCAACGGTACCACCACGGTGTTCTGCGACAGCCACGAGATCGGCAATGTCTGCGATGCCGAGGGCATCGAATGGATGCTCGAGGACGCGCGCCGTGCGCCGCTCTCGATCTATCTGACCGTGCCGAGCACGGTTCCGGCGACCACACCGGAGTTCGAGACGGCCGGCGGTGATTTGACCGCGGCAAAGATTGGCCGGCTCTTCGACCGCTGGCCCGAGGCGGTTGCCCTTGGCGAGAAGATGGACTTCGTGCAGGTGGCGATGGGCGATCCGCGCAGCCATGCGATCCTCGCCGCGGCGTTGAAACGCGGGCGGCCCGTCTGCGGCCATATCTACGGCCGCGAGTTCGTGGCTGCCGGCGCGGCGAGCGGCATCACGGACACCCACGAATCGATCGATCGCGAGATCGCCGGCGACTTTCTGGAGAACGGCATGTGGATCTTCCTGCGGGGCGGACCTCCGACGACCCCGTGGCATTCGCTGCCGCTGGCCATCAAGGCGGTGACGGAGCTGGGCGCGAATCCGAAGCGGGTCTGCGTGTGCACCGACGACCGCGACGCGGACGATCTCTTCCTGTTCGGGCTCGACTGGGTGGTGCGCGAGGCGGTGGTGGCAGGACTCAAGCCGGTGGCGGCGTGGAGCCTCGGTTCGCTGCATCCGGCGACGCGTTACCGCTTGGACGGCGAGGTGGGCGGCATCGCTCCGGGACGGCGCGCGGACCTCGTGTTGATGAATGACGACCTGAAGCCGCAGTCGACCTGGTATGGGGGCGAACTGGTGGTGAGGAACCGTCGCATCATGCCGGTGCTGGAGCAGGCGCTCGAGCGGCGTTACCGGTATCCGCGGGCGGCCTACGCCACGATCAAGGTGGGCCGGCGCAAACCGCTGACCCCGGCTCTGCTGGAGGGACCAGTGACGGCGAACGTCATTCGCACCGCCTTGCCGGGCATCATCCTATTCCATGACAAGGTGCGTCTGGAACCGAAGCCCGGCGAAGGGTGGTCGGCGCTGCTGGCGCGCGAGAAGCTGTGTTTTGTCACCATCGTCGAGCGCCACGGCAAGTCAGGCGCGGTCGCGCACGGGCTGCTGAAGGATTTCGGACTTGCGGACGGTGCGGTCGGCAGTTCGGTCGGCCACGATGCGCACAACATCATCCTCGCCGGTACGAACGAGGAGGACATGCAACTCGCGCTGGCGACGCTGCGCGCGATGCGCGGGGGCGTGTGCGTGGTGCGGGCGGGCAGGGTGGTGGCCAAGGTTGCCCTACCGGTGGCGGGTCTGCTCTCCGACCGGCGCGCGCGTGATGTGGCCCGGGAGACGACCCGGCTCAAGCGGGCCTGGACGGCGGCCGGCTG
Organism: uncultured Opitutus sp.; assembly: GCA_964476565.1. Classification (GTDB taxonomy): domain Bacteria; phylum Verrucomicrobiota; class Verrucomicrobiia; order Opitutales; family Opitutaceae; genus CAMAXB01. Next base: position 66,471 of record CAYZBG010000012.1, on the reverse strand, counting down.
CACCTTGCCCTACATGGGTTTCAACCTGATCCCGCTTTCGGTCATTCCGGAGATCCGGATCACCGACAAGGGACTCGTGACGGTGCCAGGCATGCAGATCGTGCCGCTGTTCGAACCGGTGTGACCGGTCGCGCCTCCGGGCGTCGAAAAAGAAATTTCATTGGGGTCGCGACTGACCGTTTTATCGAACTGTCAGATGACAGACGTTTTGCGGCACCGGGGCCCTCGGCGCATGCAAGAACTGCGGTCGGTCGTCCCGCCCGCGTCCAACCCCCGCCGTCTCTTCGGTCCTTCTTGCTGATCCGCCCCATACCGGCCCCGTGCGCCGGTGTGTCCTCCCGACTCTTTACCTGCGGAGTCCACGACCTTTGTCCGCTCACCGTCAACACCCCAAGCCTATGAATACACTACGATGGAAACAACTGCGGCGACTGGCGATCCTGCCGGCGTGCGCAGCCCTCGGTGTGTCGTCCGCCCTCGCCCAGGCCGCTGCGCCGGTCGATGCGGCGACACTCGCGCGCTACGATGCCAACGGCAACGGTCAGCTCGACGCTGACGAACTTGCCCGCAAGAACGCCGACGAGGCCCGCGGCGCCCAGGCGCCCACCCAGTCCGCCGGCAGCCAGGAGAGTGTGATCGAGCTGTCGCCCTTCCAGGTCGATGCCTCGGGCGACATCGGCTACTACGCCGAGAACACGCTCGCCGGCAGCCGCCTCAACACCAACGTCGGCGACCTCGCGGCGTCGATCACCGTGGTGACCAAGCAGCAGCTGGAAGACACCGGTGCGGTCGACCTCAACGATGTGTTCCTTTACGAGGCCAACACCGAAGGCGCGGGCAACTACACGCCCGTTTCGGTGAACCGCGGCGTCGCGTCCGACCGCATCGGCGGTTACAGCGGCGATGACGGCACCCCCTTCGGCATCTCCACCGCCAACCGCGTCCGCGGTCTCGGTTCCGTGGATACGGCGCAGAACAACTATCCGACGATCGCGCGCCTGCCCTTCGACTCGTACAACACGAACTCGGTCGAGATCAGCCGCGGTCCGAACTCCATGCTGTTCGGCACCGGCAGTCCGGCCGGCATCGTCAACCAGTCGCCCAACGAGGCTGTGCTCGGCAAGCAGAGCAATCAGGTCTCGACCCGCTTCGGCAGCTTCGGCGCCTACCGGGTCAGCCTGAACACCAACATTCCGATCGGCGACAAGGTCGCGATCTTCCTCGCCGGCCTCTACGACGAGCGTGGCTTCCAGCGCAAGCCGTCGTACGACAAGTACCGCCGGCAGTATGCGGCGCTGACCTACCAGCCGTTCCGCAATACGAAGATCACGGCGAGCTTCGAGAACTACGACAACAAGAACAGCCGGCCCAACTTCAACGTCCCGGCGGATTACATCACCCCGTGGCTCGAAGCCGGCCGTCCGGGCTGGAATCCGCTCACCCAGCAGATCACCTTCCAGGACACGGGCGTGACGACCGCCCCCTACCTGCTGTCCACGCTCGATCCGCGCTACGTGGCGGGCGTGACGCCGGTCGGCGACGGCCAGCTCAACGGCACCACGTCGCCCTTTTTTATTCCTGGTATCCAGGTTGCGACGCGCAACAGCCTCTACATCGACCGCGGCAACCCGCTGTATTTCCTCGCCGGTTCGGCGACGAACGGCGGTGTGGCCCCGGCCTTGCCGGCGGCGGGTAACCGCACCGCGGCCGAGTGGCTGCTCGCTTCCCGCCGCCTCACCCAGTCGCGCGGCATGATTGCCCCGATCCCGCCGCCGAGCACCGGTGCGACCGGCTACCAGAACTGGTATGACATGGGCATCACCAACCAGTCGCTCTACGACTGGGAGGAACACAACGCCTCCGGCGCCAACTACGGCACACAGGAAGCCAAGACCTTCAACATCGAGTTCCAGCAGCAGATCATTCCGGGCCTGAATTTCAGCGCCGGCTGGTTCCGTCAGGAGATGGACGAGTGGACGCACTACGGCCTCGGCCAGGCCAACCAGCTGCCGCGCATCTACGTCGATACCAACACCCACCTGCTCGACGGCACGGTCAACCCGTACTTCGGCAGCCCCTACGTGTTCGACTGGCAGGCGGACACGTTCTTCCGTCCGGAGACTAACAATAATCTCCGCGCGATGCTCGCGTACGAGAAGGACTTCTCCCGCAACGACGGCTGGACCCGCTGGCTCGGCAAGCACCGCTTCCTCGCGCTGGGCAGCGAACAGAAGACCTGGTCGAACAACCTGCGTTACCGGCTCTCGTCGCAGGGCGGCGACGCGCGCTTCCTGCCGAACACCAACACGACGCCGCCGAACAACTTCAGCTGGGCCGGCAACTCGGCCAACATCCAGCGCATCTACTACCTTGGACAGAACGATCAAGGCACCGTGCAGTGGGGCGCGCAGGGCGTTGCTTCGCCCGGCTTCGGCGGACCGACCAGCGCCTCGCTGGAGTTCTATGACTGGAACACCCGCCAGTTCGCCGAGACCGACATCGAGTACGGCATGAATCTGTTCTACGCCGGCGGCAACTACGGCGTGACCAAGCGCACGATCGATACCAAGAACTTCGCCTGGCAGGCCTACCTCTGGAAGAACCGCATCGTCCCGACCCTCGGCTGGCGCGAGGACACGGTTACGCTACAGACCTACAACGGTCGCAACCCGGACGGCACCACGCTGACCACGCCGCAGCTCTACACCAACGGCTTCGGCAATCCGGGCTTCTGGAACAACCTCGGCGATCCGTTCGAGGTCACGGGCCGCACCTCCACGCGCGGCGTCGTGGTGCGTCCGTTCCGCGGCTGGCAGGGCATCGAGCGCCGCGTGAACAATGGCAGCATTTTCGCCGAGTTCCTCAGCAACCTGAGCTTCCACTACAACGAGTCCGACAACTTCAACCCGCCCGCGGGCGTGCAGGTGGACTTCTTCGGCAACCGCCTGCCCACGCCGTCCGGCGAGGGCAAGGACTACGGCATCGGTGGCAGCCTGTTTAACAACAAGCTGAGCTTTAAGATCAACTGGTACGAGAGCAGCAACCTGAACGCTCCGGCCAACGCGGCCGGCACGGCCATTGCCCGCGCCCAGCGCATCGACACCTCCGCTGGTCTCGCTTGGGCCCGCCACGTTGTTCGCATCCGCAACGGCCAGGATCCGACCGGTGAGTTCTTCGACAACAACACCGTCTTCCCGCTCACCGCCGCGATGGAGCAGCAAATCAAGGATCTCCTGTGGGGTAACTTCCCGCTCGGCAGCTTCGAGTGGCCGAGCCCGGCGGACTACAACGGCACGATCGCTGGCACCGAGTCCAACCGGTCCGAGGGCATGGAGGTCCAGGTGATCTACAACCCGAAGCGCAACTGGAACATCAAGCTGACCGTCGGCCAGCAGGACGCCCGCTACTCTGACGCCGTGGGCGAACTGCAGGAGTGGATCAACTTCCGCAAGCCGCAGTGGGAGGCTCTCGCCGCGCCGGACCTCAACACGGAGATCACCCGGTTCAACGGCAACAAATTGTTCCTCGGACGCTTCTGGAGCGGTTATGGCTTCAGTCCCGACGCCAACTCCAACACCACGGGCGCGCTCAGCACGCCGAGCAGTACGTACACCGGCATCTTCGAGTCGGTCTACTTCCCGCTCATCGCGCAGCAGGACACCAAGAGCCCCGGTCTGCGCGAGTGGTCGGCGAGCATCATCTCCAACTACTCGTTCCAATCCGGCCGTCTCAAGGGCTGGGCCGTCGGTGGCAGCGTCCGCTGGCAGGACCAGGCGGTGGGCGGCTACTACGGCCTGCTGGATCCGGCGACCTACGCCCGTCCGACTGCCACTCAGGCGAACATCGTATTCCCCGACCTGTCGCGTCCGATCTACCTGCCGACGGAGACCAGCACCGACCTGTGGGTGTCCTACACCCGCCGGATCTTCGAGGACAAGGTGCGCATGAAATTGCAGCTCAACGTGCGCGATGTCTTCGAGAGCGGTGGTCTCCAGACCATCCTCTATCAGGCGGACGGCACGCCGGCTCAGTACCGCATCAAGGATCCGCGCCAGTTCTTCCTCAGCGCGACCTTCGACTTCTGAGTCTTCCCTTGGTTTGGTGATGTGTGCAACGCCCCCGCCGCAAGGCGGGGGCGTTTGCGTTCCCGACCGCGACGCCCTTGTCCCGCAGCAGCCCGGATGTTGTAGTCTCGCCCATGTCGAACGCCGCGCGCAGTCCCGCCGCCCCGACGCCGATGTCGCCGCGCCAAGCCGGGCGCCTGATCCCGGCCGGACTCGTCCTGGCCGTCGTGGCCGCCTACGTTTCGAGTTTCGGCGGAGTCTTTGTCTTCGACGACCGGGCGGCGATTCTGGAAAACCCGACCTTCGCGGCCGGCTGGCGCCTTGACCAGCTCCTGCTGTACCCAGGCGAGCAGGCCGGCACCCTGGGCGGGCGTCCGGTGGCCAATCTCACCCTCGCGCTGAACCACGCGCTCAGCGGCGTTCATCCGTGGAGCTACCACGCCTTCAACCTCGCCGTGCACGTGGCTGCCACGCTGGTGCTCTACGGCTGGCTCAACCTTACCTTTCGCCGGCCGGGGCTCGCGCCGCGGTTCGGTCGCGATGCCGACTGGCTCGCCGGTGCCGTCGCACTGGGGTGGGGCCTGCACCCGCTCCAGACCGAGTCGGTCACCTACGTGGTGCAACGCGTCGAATCGCTGGGCGGTCTCTGGCTGCTGCTCGTGTTGTATGCGTTTGCCCGGGCGGTGGATTGCCCGGCCCAACGGCGTTGGCCGGCGCTCGCGGTCGCCTGTGCCTGGCTCGGGGTCGCGACCAAGGAGACCGCGTACGCCGCTCCGCTGCTGGTCCTGCTCTACGACCGCGCCCTGGTGGCCACGGGCGGCTGGCGTGAGGTGTGGTCGCGCCGCGGCCGGCTCCATGCCGCCTTGCTCAGCAGCTGGGTGCTCCTCGCCGTGCTCGTCGCGGGCACGGGGGGCCGCGGCGGATCGGCGGGTTTCTCGGTCGACGTCAACCCGTGGACCTACCTGTTGACCCAGGCGTATGCGATCGTTCACTACATCCGCCTCGCCTTCTGGCCCTCGCCGCTGGTGTTTGACTATGGCACGTGGCTCGCGCCCGGTTTCGGCGCCGTCGCGCTGCCGTTTGTCGTGCTCACCGCCGCCGTGCTGGCTACCGTCTGGGCGGTGATCCGCCGTCCCGTGCTCGCGCTGCCCGGGGCATGGTTCTTCCTCATTCTGGCCCCGAGTTCGAGTGTGGTGCCCGTGGCTACCCAGCCGATGGCGGAGCACCGCATGTACCTCCCGCTCGCCGCCCTGGTGGTCGGCGTGGTTCTTTTGGTCTACCGCCTGGGCGGTCGCCGCGGACTGCTGGTGATGCTGCCGCTGGCCGCGGTGGCGGGTGCGGCCACTCACCTGCGCAACCTCGATTACCACGATGAGCTGACGCTGTGGACCCAGACGGCCACGGACTGGCCGGCGAACTTTCGCGCCCATGCGACAGTGGGTTCGCTGCGCGCTGAACGCGGGGACGACACCGGCGCGGTCGCAGCCTTCGAGCAGGCGGTGGCACTCGCGCCCGACCGCGCGCCGATCCGGTTGAATCTGAGCGCCTCGCTGCTCCGGCTGGGACGTACGCCGGAAGCCATTGTGCAGGCGGAGCGGGCGGTGCAGCTCGAGCCGAGCAATGCCAACGCCCGGGTGAATCTGGGCAACGCCCTCGCTGCGGCGGACCGTCTGGCGGAGGCCGTCGGCCACTACGAGGCGGCGTTACGGGTCGAGCCGGAGGCCGAGGACGTCCACTTGAACCTAGCCTCGGCGCTGGGCCGGCAGGGCGATGTGCGGGGGGCGGTGCGCCACCTCACGTTGGCCGCGCGCCTGAATCCGAACCGTATCCGGACTTGGCTCGACCTCGCGCAGGCGGAGGTGTCTGCCGGCAACCGGGCCGGAGCCGAGCGAGCAGCCAATGAGGCGCGACGGCGCGCCCCGGAGGATGTCGAGGTCCTGTTCCTGCTTGGCAACCTGGCGGCGTCGGCGGAGGACCTCGTCACTGCCTTGGGTCATTTTCGCCGTGCGGTGGCCCTCAACCCGGCCTTCATCCCGGCGCGCAACAACCTCGCAAACGCCCTGCTGATGCTCGGCCAAGTCGACGAGGCCATCGTGCACTATCGGGAAATCCTCGTGCGCCAACCCGGCGATCGCCGGGTGCAGGAGAACCTCGCCTACGCGCTCGAACTCCAGCGCGAACGGAGCCGCCGTGAGCGCTGATCCGGTTCGACCTGCATCGTCGCCGGTGCCGCGTTGGGTGGAGTCGACGCCCGCGGCCGTGGGGCTGATCGCCCTCGCTACCCTGGCGGCCTATGCCAACAGCTTCGCGGTCCCGTTCCTGTTCGATGACGTCGCCTCCATCGTCGAGAACCCCACGCTCCGTTCGCTTTGGCCGTTGAGCGGTCCGCTGACGCCGCCGGCGGAGGGCGGATTGACCGTGAGCGGTCGTCCGTTGCTCAACCTGTCCTTCGCGGTCAACTATGCGGTGAGCGGACTCGAGGTGTGGAGCTATCATCTCGTCAATCTCCTGATCCATGGTGCGGCGGCGGTGATACTTTATCTGCTGGTGCGGCTGACGCTGGCGTCGCAGCGACCGGAGCGTGCAGCGTTGGTCGCCGTCGGGGCGGCGCTGCTCTGGGCGGTGCATCCGCTGCAAACGGAGTCGGTGACCTATGTGGTGCAGCGGGCGGAATCCCTCATGGGACTCGGCGTACTCGGGGCGCTCTATGCGTTTGCCCGCGGCCTGCATTCGTCGCGACCCGGGCGCTGGTGGATCGCGGCCACGTTGGCGTCCTGGCTGGCGGTGGCGACCAAGGAGGTCGCGGTGCTCATCCCGGTGCTCGCCTTGGCCTATGACCGCACCTTTGTGGCCGGCAGCCTGGGCGCGGCGCTTCGCGCCCGGGCCGGTGTCTATGCGGCCCTCCTCACCGCGTGGCTGCCGCTTGCTGGGTGGGTTCTCGGCACCGGGGGCAATCGCGGCGACACGATGGGATGGGGTGTGTCACTGGCGTGGACCGACTACCTCGCCACCCAGCCGGAGGCGTGGCTGCGGTACCTGGAACGCACGGTTTGGCCAGCTCCGTTGATCTTCGACTACGGCCCGCCCACCCCGGTGCCGTGGAGGGTGGCGGTGCTCCAGGCCCTGCCGCTCGCGGGATTGGTGGGTGCAGTGATGATGGCGTGGATACGGCGCAGCGGTGTGGGGTTTCTGGGCGTGGCCTTCATCGGATTGCTGGCGCCGACGACGCTGGTCCCGAGCGTGGTGCAGGCAATCGTTGAGCATCGGATGTACCTGCCGCTTGCCGCCGTCCTGATCGCGTTGGTGGCCGGCTTGGCCGTCCGTCTCCCGCCCCGCAGCCTGCTGGCGGGAATCGGCGTCCTGGCGCTCGGCGGGATCGCGCTCACGAACCAGCGCAATGCCGTGTACGCCAACGAGGAGGCCCTCTGGCGTGATACGATCGCGAAGCGTCCGGGCAACGCGCGGGCGCACAACAACCTCGGCCGGGTGGTGCAGCAGGCGGGCCGCGACGCCGAGGCGGTTGGGCATTACGCCGAGGCAGTGCGGCGGGATCCGCGCAACGCGCAGGCTCATTTCAACCTGGGTCTGGCCCGGTTTCGTCTTGGCGAGGTCGAGGCAGCACTCCCGGGTTTTGACGCGGCGGTGGCCCTGATCCCGGAGTTTGCACTCGCCCATCTGAACCGCGGGCTTGCGCTCATCTGGTTGGGACGGGCGGACGAGGCGAGGGCGGCGTTGGAGCAGGCGGTGCGGTACCCACCGCCGTCGGCTGAGGCGCACTTTCATCTTGGCGTGTTGTATGCCGAGGCGGGACGCCTCGATGAGGCACTTGCCCGATACTCGGAGGCCCTGGCGCTGCGTCCCGGCTGGGCGCAGGCGTGGTCGAACCGCGGCCTCGTCCGCCTGCGCGCGAACGATGTGGCCGGGGCAGACGCGGACTTGCAGCAGGCGCGTGCCTTGGCGCCCGGGGTGGCGGAGTTTGCCTACCATCAGGGACTGGTCGCTGCGGCGCAGGGCCGGCTGACGGAGTCCATCGCCGCGTACGAAGAGGCGGTTCGCCTCGCGCCGGACTTCTTTGCGGCCCGGCTGAATCTCGGTATTGCCCTCGGTCAGTCCGGCGCCCTCGAGCGCTCCGTCGCTGAACTGCAGGCGCTGACCCGAGCGCATCCGGAGTCGGTGGAGGCGTTCGCCAATCTGGGGACCGCACTGCTGTCGGCCCGGCGTCCGGATGAGGCGCTCGCGGCCTACGAGCGGGCCCTGGCACTACGTCCGCAGGATCCGCAGCAGCACTACAACGTCGGTTACGCCCTGCTCCTGGTCAATCGATGGACGGAGGCCCGCGCGCGGTTCGAGGAGGCGCTTCGCCTTCAGCCGGAGTTCGCGCCGGCGGCGACGATGTTGCGCAACCTCCGCGGCGGACGCTGACGGGGCTAGGGCCGGCGCGCCGGAGGCAGCAGGGTGCGTGTGAGTTCCCGCAGGTCGGGGCGCAAGTCGTAGGGGGCGAGCGCGTCGCACAGCGAGAGGAGGTCGGCGAGCTGCCCCATGCTCAGGCGGCGCACATCCGCATCCGTGCTGGCGGCGAGGGCCAGGCGCAGGTGTTCGCGGGCGGTCTCGAAGTCGCGCCCGAGAGCGAGCACGGACACCAGTTGGAGGCGTTCGCCCAGCGAAAGGGTGCCGGCCTGATCGAGCTTCGACTGCAGGGAACGGAGCACGGGGACGAAGGCGCGTTCGTCACGCGCGGTGGCGGCGAGCGTGGCCTGACCCAGCAGGCCGGCGATCTCCGGGGCGTGGGCGGCGAGCTGCGGGGCCAGTTTGGCTGCGAGGTCGGCGCGGCCGTTCTCAAGCGACGCGCGGACGGCGGCGTTGGCCGCGCGCGCGGGCGAGACGGGCGCCACGACCTGCCAGACGCGCAACTCCGCTCCCTGGAGGGCGGGATGCGGAGGCAGCGGGAACGGCAGTGCCTGCAGCCAGGGCGGCGGCACGGGCGCTTGCAGCAGGCGGACAAGGAAGGCGTCGTCGGGCAGGGTCGTGCGTCCCGCCTCGCCGCGACGCAAGTGGATCAGCGGAATCTCAAAGGCGTCCCACGAGGCGAACACGACATGGGTGAGGCCGGTGTCGCGGGCGATCTGCCACGCCTCGTCGTCGCTGCGGGCGGCATAAAAGTCGGCCAGACGGCGGAGTCCGTCGTCGTTTTCCCAATACAACGTGCCCAGACCACGGAGGCTACCGTGATAGATCAGCCGGGTGGTCAGACCCGGTGGGGCCGCTACCACCACGGGGGCGGAGCCAGCGCGCAGCCGAAGCCAGTGGGCAAGATCACGCTCGGCGAGACGACGCAGGTCCTCGACGGCCACGTCGTCCGCGTGGAGCGTGCGCTGTACGGCGGCCGCTAGGCCCGGCAGGAGCAAGGCAACCAACGCAAGACTCACCCACGGTCGTCGGTGGTTCGGAAGCGCAGTCCCGGCGACGAGCAGGAGCGGCAGCCCGGTCGCGAAGGCAAGGCCGAGCCAGCGTACCTGCACCCAGCCGAGCAGGACGGTGAGGATGGCCGGACCTGCGAGCAGGACGAGGCTGGCACGCTGATCGGCGGCCACGCCGGACCGCCGGAGGAGCGCCAGGGGCATCAGCCAGGCAGCCAAGGGGAGCACTAGGCCGAGCAATCCGAGGGAGAGGCCTTGGGTTCCGGCCACGCGGAGGAGCGGCTGAAACTCGGCGATGTGTTCCCGGTGCAGGGCGAGCAGAAAGGCATCCGCGACTTTGTAGGTGTCGGCGTGCGTCAGGGCGAGGGTGACCGGCAGGGAGACGAGAACGAGCATGCCCGCGGCGGCTCGGAGTTTCTGGGCGCGCGTTGACGGAAGAGACCGCAGCGAGGATAGGAGGAAGGCGAGGCCTTCGCCTGCTCCCCACCACGCAAGGGCGTACCAGGGATGATTGACCTCGAGCCGCAGCGGGAAGGGACCGGGCAGGGTTTCGATCCCATAGGCGGTTAGGCAGACCAGTGCGCCGGTCCGCGCCCAGCGCCGCACCTGCTGGGGCGATTCCAGCCAGGGCGGCACCACCGGAGCCCGGCGGAACGCCACACCGCCGGCGAGCAGGCCGAGTCCGAGCCCGATGAGGATTGGCACGAGCGTCATGGCACTCAGGCCTACGCCGAGGCCGGCGGCGACGGCGGAGACTTGGTACCACGAGGGCTGACGGAGCCGGTCGCCGAGCGCGAAGCCGAGCACCGCTGTCAGCGCGGCCAGGTTGGCGAGTCCGTGGTGGTCGGCGCGGCCAGCCAGGAAATCGATCGCAAACGGATGGTAGGCCATCACGGCCACCGGCACGAGCGCAGCCGCAGCGGGCGAAACGGTGCGGCGCACGAGCAAGAAGAGCAGGGGCAGGGCGATCGCCAGCATCACCGGGCCGGACCAAAGGGCGGCGCGCTCCAAGGCTGCGCCGATTGGCTGGCCGGTGACGGCGGCATCCACCGCGGCGAGCCCTGCCAGCCACCAGCGCAACAGCGATGCCCAATGCACGTCGCGACCGGTCGGTGCGTGATCGTAGTCGACGTGCCGTACCCGCAAGTCGCCGCGGGCGACCTGGGCCTGCGTTTGCATCACCCAGTGGGCGCCGTCCGCCGCCCCGACCGGTAGGAGGAGCGAACGGCGTCCGTCCATGTAACCGGTGGGAGAATACGGATCGATCGCCGGAGTGTCGACGGTGACCCCATAGTCGGCCGAAAGACGCAGCAGATGGCCGGCCCGCCGCGCCGTATCCCAACCAAGCCACGCCAGGACCAGAATCAGCAGGCAGGGCCCGAGGCGGCGGGCATCGAGAAATCGGGACGGCGGCATCGAGGCGAGCGTTGCATTCACTCCGGGACGGGCAAGTCCGGAGGTGGGCCGTCCGCGGGTCGGCGGAAAAAATGCCGGCGTGGCTTGGCGGCAAGGCAACCGTTGCTACGTTCGCGCCGTGCCACGTTTCCGAATCTCTTCTGGTTTGATGAATCATGTCCTGACCGCCGTGGTGATGCTGCTGCTGGCGGGTGAGGGCGCAGCGCGGGATTGGCGCACGGCCAGCCGCGAGCCCGCCGGCCTCGCGCCGGATCCGGCAACGACGCCGGAAGCGGTCATTCAGGTCTACGCGGCACGCACCATCGGCTGGCGCGGTGCGTTCGGGGTGCATACCTGGATCGCCGTCAAACCGTCTGGTGCGCCGCGGTTCACGGTGCATGAGGTGATGGGTTACCAGCAACGGCGCACGGGCAACAGTGTGCGCTCCAGCCAGCGCGCGGCGGATATGACCTGGTTCGGCAACCGGCCCTGGGTGGTGGCCGACGTGCGCGGCCCTGGGGTCGACGCGATGATTCGTCGGATCGATGCCGCGGTGGCGGAGTATGCGTATGCCGGAGCGTACCGGCTATGGCCCGGACCCAACTCAAACACCTTTGTCGCGGAGGTGCTGCGGGCGGTGCCGGAGCTGCGGGTGGACTTGCCGGCGCTGGCGGTGGGCAAAGATTACCTCGATCTCCCCTTCGTGGCGCGCACGCCGGCCGGGTCCGGGGTGCAGCTCAACGTCGGGGGCGCCGCCGGCGTGCTCCTGGGCTGGCACGAAGGACTCGAGGTCAATTTCGCCGGTCTCGTCGTCGGCGTGAATCCGACCCGGCTCGCCCTGAAGCTCCCCGTGATCGGCACCCTCGGCGTGCGCGACCCGGCGCGGCCAAGGCAGATGGCTGAACGCGAGCGGGACACGGCCGGTCGGCCGTGACTTCACCGCCCGCCCGCGCCTCACGGCCTGTAGTTCCGGTGAGACGGAGCGTGAAGGCATGAAGACCCGATGCGACGGCGGGCAACGACCCCCACCGTGCGCTGGATGATTCCGTGCGCGAGCCGGGTGAGCTTGGGTCAGGCGTATTCTTAACCCAGGTTGAACCAGACAGGCTCAGCGGCCCTCCACGTGGTCATGACTATTCTTGACCCAATCCGTCAGATCAGGGTTGTTGCTGGCCGTGACGATGAGTGGTTTGGATCAAGAGCAACCGCCCTATCTCTCCCGCCAGGTTCAGGCCTCGCGGCGCTTTTATTTCGGCGCGAAGACGGCGCCGGCCGATGAGCTCTTTGTGTACTGCGCGGGGTGGGAGCGTACGACGCCCGACTACTTCATCCAACGCGATTCGTTTCCATGGCTGGCCTTGGAGTATGTGGCGGAAGGGCGGGGGCGGGTTGTCTTTGGCCGTCGCGCGTACGCGCTGGAGCCCGGCAGCGTCTACGCCTACGGGCCGGAAATGACCCATCAGATCGAGTCGAGCGCCCAGCGGGTCCTGTCGAAGTACTACATCAACTTTGGCGGTCGCGAGGCGGCGAATCTGCTGCGGGCCGTGCGCATGAACCCCGGCGAGTGCCGGGTCGTGGCCAACCGCAAAGAGGTGCGGGCAGCGTTCGATCAGCTGATCGAGGACGGGGTCACGCATCGTCCGCAGGCGCGAAAGATCGCCGTGTTGCAGCTGCATGTTCTCCTGCTGAAATTGGGCGCGGACGATTCGGACGCCGCGACGGCCGACCCGCGCGCGCGACAGACCTTGCGTACCTGTCTCGAGTACATCGACCTGCACTTCGTGGAGACCGTGACGGCGGAGCAGGTCGCCCAGGCCTGCCATGTGTCGCCCAATCACATGACCCGGTTGTTTCGCCGCTTTGGCTATCCGCCGCCTTACGAATACCTCGTGAGGCGGAAGATGTTTCACGCGGCGGAGCTGTTCGACTCCGGCAATCTTCTGGTGCGCGAAGTGGCCGAGGGCCTCGGCATGGATCCGTTTCAATTTTCACGGGTGTTCAAACGGGTCCACGGCTTGAGTCCGTCCGCCTTCGTTGGCCGGCACGGGACGTAGTCGACCTGGAGGTGCCCCGGTTCGCCGCGTCGGCCGGCTTAGGATAAAGGCCGGGCGATCGCCCCGGTCTCCGGAGTCTGAAACTGCCCGTGATTGGCACCATCGTCGGGGCGATCCGCCTGGGCGGGGGGCGCGCGAAAAATCAGCGGATACGCTTTGCTCCGGATGCGGCGACCGTTAGGATCTGCGTTCCCGGTTTGGCTGTGACGGAAGACACCGGCCGGATCCTCTCAACCCTCCCGACCTCGTTGATCTCTTATGGAAATGGATAATCCTCACGGAAGCAGCAGCGGCGGCAAGTGCCCGTTCCCCCACCTGCATGGTACGATGCCCAAGCCGAGCCATGGTTTCGCCGGCGCCGGCACCTCCAATCGCGATTGGTGGCCGCAGCAGATCAATCTCAAGATCCTGCACCAGAATTGCCCGCTCTCGGATCCGATGGATCCAGGCTTCAACTACGCCGAGGAGTTCAAGACCCTCGATTTCAAGGCGCTGAAGAAGGATCTCCAAGCGCTCATGACCGACTCGCAATCGTGGTGGCCGGCCGATTTCGGCCACTACGGACCGTTCTTCATCCGGATGTCCTGGCACGCCGCCGGCACGTACCGGGTGGGCGATGGCCGGGGTGGCGCCGGCTCGGGGCAGCAGCGTTTCGCTCCGCTCAATTCCTGGCCGGACAACACCAACCTCGACAAAGCCCGCCGCCTGCTCTGGCCGATCAAGCAGAAGTACGGCAAGAAAATCTCCTGGGCCGACCTGCTCGTGCTCGCGGGCAACGTGGCCCTCGAGTCGATGGGTTTCAAAACCTTTGGCTTTGGCGGCGGCCGGGCCGACGTCTGGGAGCCGGAGGAAGATGTGTACTGGGGCTCCGAAACGGCCTGGCTCGCGACCAGCGACAAGCCGAACAGCCGCTACTCCGGCGAACGCATGCTCGAGAATCCGCTCGCGGCCGTGCAGATGGGCCTGATCTACGTCAACCCCGAGGGACCGGACGGCAAACCCGATCCGGTGGCCGCTGCCCGCGATATCCGCGAGACCTTCGGCCGCATGGCGATGAACGATGAAGAGACCGTCGCCCTCATCGCCGGTGGACACACCTTCGGCAAGACCCACGGTGCCGGTCCGGCCGACCACGTCGGCAAAGAGCCCGAGGCAGCCGGCCTGGCTGAGCTCGGCTTGGGCTGGTCCAGTTCCTACCGTAGCGGCAAGGGCGCCGACGCGATCACGTCCGGCCTCGAGGTCACCTGGACCACGAAGCCGACGCAGTGGAGCAACGATTACCTCGAGATCCTGTTCAAGTACGACTGGGAGCTGACCAAGAGCCCGGCCGGCGCGCACCAATGGGTGGCCAAGAACGCCCCGGAGATCATCCCGGACGCCTTCGATCCGAGCAAGAAGCACCGGCCCACGATGCTCACGACGGACCTGTCGCTGCGCTTCGATCCCGCCTACGAAAAGATCTCGCGCCGTTTCCGTGACAACCCGGCCCAGTTCGCGGATGCGTTCGCCCGCGCCTGGTTCAAGCTCACGCACCGTGACATGGGCCCGAAGCGCCTTTACCTCGGGCCCGAGGTTCCCTCCGAGGACTTGATCTGGCAGGATCCGATCCCGGCGGTGAATCATCCGTTGATCGACGCCAAGGACATCGCCGTGCTCAAGGCGAAGATCCTCGCCACGGGACTCTCGGTGTCCGAACTCGTCACCACCGCCTGGGCTTCGGCCTCGACCTTCCGCGGTTCCGACAAGCGCGGCGGTGCCAATGGCGCGCGGATCCGGCTTGCCCCGCAGAAGGATTGGGATGCCAACCAGCCCGCGAAGCTGGCCAAGGTGCTCAAGGCCCTCGAGGGCGTGCAGGCTGCCTTCCATGCCTCCGCCACCGGCGGCAAGAAGGTCTCGCTCGCCGATCTCATTGTCCTCGGCGGTGCCGCCGCGATCGAACAGGCCGCAGCCAAGGCCGGTCATCCGGTCGAGGTGCCCTTCGCGCCGGGCCGCATGGACGCCTCGCAGGCGCAGACCGACGTGGAGTCCTTCGCCGTGCTCGAGCCGGTCGCCGACGGATTCCGCAATTACCAGCGCATCCCGCATCCGCGCCCGGAAAAGCTCCTCGTGGACAAGGCCCAGCTCCTCGGCCTCACCGCGCCGGAGATGACCGTGCTGGTCGGCGGCCTGCGCGTGCTCAACGCCAACCATGGCAAGGCGCAGCACGGCGTGTTCACCGCGCGTCCGGAGACGCTGACGAACGACTTTTTCGTCAACCTGCTCGACATGGCGCATGTGGTGAAGGCGAGCTCGCCGCTCGAGGACCTCTTCGAGGTTCGCGACCGGGCCACGGGTGACGTGAAGTGGACGGCCACGCGCGTCGACCTCGTGTTCGGCTCGAACTCCCAGTTGCGCGCCTTTGCCGAGGTTTACGCCGAGCGCGGCAACGAGGCGAAGTTCGTGAAGGACTTCGTCGCGGCGTGGAACAAGGTCATGAACGCCGACCGCTTCGACCTCGTTTGATCCCCGTCTGACGCTTCCAGGCGCCACCCGCGATCACCGCCGGGTGGCGCCTTTTTTTGCGCCCCGGGACCGCCGACGCCCACGTCGGCCGTCTGAAGAAAACGGACGGACCGTCGAAGGTCGAAGGTCTGAAGGTCGAAGGTCGCGTCCAGCCCGCTGGAGCGGGCCCTTGGGGTGGGCGGGCGCGTCCCAGCGCGCGCCGCGATTTCGGACGGAAGTGCATACGCTGTCCATCGCTCGATCGCCGACGCAAACCGACGCGCGGAGGGACCTGCGCATCCACCGCGTTCCCTCCTGTAGCCACCCTGCATCGATTCCTTCCTCGCCGGTAACACCTGTACTCGTCCAACGTGTGCTCCGCGACCTTCGCGAGCTCCTGTTCCATCTCCGTCCCGCTATCTGATCTTCTGCGATGAATTCCTGGCGTTGGCTGTGGTTGATGATGGTCCTTCCGTGGGCGGTTTCCGGGCAACCCGCGACGGGCGACGCGGAGTCGAGCGAAGGTGCGGCGGCGGGTGACTTGCGCGTGGTGGAGGGAATTGCGTTGCGGTGGTGTCCTCCAGGCACATTTCGCATGGGAAGCCCGCCCGACGAGCCGGGGCGGCGGCCTGACGAGGGCCCGGTCGAGGTGACGCTGACGCAGGGTTTCTGGATCGGTGCGTATGAAGTGACGCAGGCGGAGTGGCGGCGAATCATGGGGGAACTTCCACGCGCGACCGACGCGGGCCAAGGCGACGCGGTCCCGGTGTATTGGACCAGCTTTGTCGCCGCCGAGGATTTCTGCCGGCGGTTGACGCAGGCAGCCGCGACGTCGTTGCCGCCCGGGTGGGAGTTCCGACTCCCGACCGAGGCGCAGTGGGAATATGCCTGCCGCGCGGGCACCACGACGGCGTATGCGTTCGGCGCGAGCCTGACCGCAACGCAGGCGAACTTTGGCCGTCCCTTCCGGGGAGCGCCGCCGGGATATCCGGACGGCTCCGCCACGCCGGCCGGGTCGTATCCGCCGAATGCCTGGGGTATTCACGACATGCACGGCAATCAATGGGAGTGGTGCCGCGATTATTTTCACCGGCAGATCCTCGGAGGCGTGGATCCGGACCGGCGCGATGACCCCGGGGCGGTGAACCGCGATGGCTCCCGGTCGCGGGTTCGTCGTGGCGGCGCATGGCCGGAGGACGCGTCGTTTTGCCGGTCGGCGGCCCGGTTGCCTTATGAACCCGAACGCGGTTCCAATCACATCGGGTTTCGGGTGGTCCTGGTGCGGCGCTGACGGAGAGGCGTCAGCCGAACCGCGGTGCAGACGTAGCAAAGCGATCGACCGCGAGCGCACTTGCCCGGAGCGAGGGGAAACGGCACGGTCGCGCCATGCTGATCGTTCACGTTCACGTGCAGGTAAAGCCCGATGCGGTGGAAGCGTTCCGTGCGGCTACGCTCGAGAATGCCCGCGCCAGCGTGCAGGAAGCCGGGATTGCGCGATTCGATGTCTGCCAGCAGGCGGACGATCCGACGCGGTTCGTGCTCGTCGAGGTGTACCGCGATGCCGATGCCCCGGCGAAACACAAGGAGACCGCGCACTACGCCACGTGGCGCGATACGGTGGCGCCGATGATGGCCGAGCCACGGCGGTCGGTGAAATACACGAATGCTTTTCCGGCTGACGCCGGCTGGTGACGCGCGACGACGGTCGGCCCCTCGCATGCGCTTCGAATTTGCCACTGCCACCCGCATTGTGTTCGGCCCCGGCACGTTTGCCGAGGTGCCGGCGATCGTCGCCGGTTTGGGCCGGCGCGTGCTGGTGGTGACCGGGGCTCGGCCAGAGCCGGCGCGCCCGCTGGAATCGGCGCTGGCGGCAGCCGGCTGCGCGGCCGTGCGTTTCTCTGTCGCGCGCGAACCGGATCTGGCCGTGATCGAAGCCGGGGTGGCGCTGGCGCGAACTGAACGCTGCGATGCCGTGGTCGCCCTCGGCGGCGGCAGTGTGATCGATGCCGGCAAGGCCATCGCCGGATTGGCGACCAACGCAGGAGCGGTGCTTGATTACCTCGAAGTGGTGGGACGCGGGCAGGCGTTGGTGCAGGCGGCGCTGCCGTTCGTGGCAGTGCCCACCACAGCGGGCACGGGAGCCGAGGTCACGCGCAATGCCGTCATCGGCGTCCCGGCGCAGCGGGTGAAGGTGAGCCTGCGCAGTCCGGGGCTGCTGCCGCGCGTGGCCGTGGTCGACCCCGATCTGGCCCTGGGCCTGACGCCGGCGCTGACGGCGTCCACCGGGTTGGATGCGCTGACGCAGCTGATTGAACCGTATGTGAGCGCGCGGGCGAATCCGTTGACCGATGCGCTTTGTCGCGAAGCGATTCCCCGGGCAGCGAGGGCGTTGCCGCGTGCGTGCGCGCAGGGAGACGACCGGAGCGCGCGGGAGGAGATGGCGTGGGCGGCGCTGGCCAGCGGTCTCGCCCTCGCCAATGCCGGTCTTGGGGTGGTGCACGGCTGTGCCGGCGTGCTCGGCGGCAGCTTCGATGCGCCGCACGGGGCGGTGTGCGCCGCGCTGCTCGCTCCGGGCATGCGGACCAACCTCTCCGCCCTGCGCGCCCGGGCGCCGCAACATCCGGCGCTGGGGCGCTACGACGACGTGGCCCGTCTGCTCACCGGTCGCCCGGACGCGCAGGCCGATGACGGCGCCGCGTGGCTGGACGCGCTGGTCGCGCGCCTGGGCGTGCCCGCCCTTAGCCACTATGGGCTGGTCGCGGCGCAGATCCCCGGGGTGGTGGAAAAGGCCCGCCGTGCGAGCAGCATGAAGGCGAATCCGATCGAGTTGAATGCGGACGAGTTGACCGAGGTGTTGCGGCAGGCGGCGCAGAGCGGCTGACCCGAGCCAAGGTTTGATTTTCTCCGGCTGCAGCCCGACGCTCTCGCGTCATGACGCCGTTCATGGTCTTCAGCCTGTGTTCCGCTGGCAGCGTGGTGTTGGGGCTCCTGCTGCTGCGTGAGCGGAGGCAATTGGTCCGGGCGGTACCGCGCATGGTCGTGACGTCCGGTACGGTGCGCGAGTTAAGCACTGTGCTGACCTCCCGCGAGGCAGGCAGCATCCGGAGTCAGACGATCGTGCACGTGGAGTTTACGGTCGATGGCAAACCGTACCGCTGTCACACCCTGCATTTGTTCATGGGCAACCGGCACGTGGGCGACGTGGGCAAGAAGTACGATTTCCCTCCAGGGCAGATCGTGGGCGTGTACTACGACCCGCAGGACCCACGGCGCAATGCGCTGGTCATCGATACGCCGCGTCGCGGTCCTGCCGTCATCGTCTTTGCGGTCGCGGCCATCTTTGCCGTGATGGCCGCATTCGCCTGGCGGTAATCACCGGGGCGGGTGGCGACCGCGCGCGTCAGGCCGAGTACACGCCGCCGTTGATGTCGAGGGTCGCGCCGGTGATGAAACCGTCGAACTCGCCCGCCAGGAAGACAGCGGCCCGGGCGACGTCATCGGCCGAGCCGGCACGGCCGAGCGGAATGCCGGCGATGGTCTGTCGTGCCGAGTCTTCGGACGTGTGCGTGGTATGAAAACTTGTGCCGAGGATGAGCCCGGGGGCGAGCGCGTTGACCCGAATGCCCTGCGGGCCGAGTTCGTTGGCGAGCGCGCGGGTGAAGGTGAGCACGGCGCCCTTGGAGGTGGAGTAGGCAAGCGAGCCGGCATGGCCGCCTTTGCGGCCCGCCAACGAGGCAAGATTGACGATGCTCGCGCCGCCAGCCGCCTTCGCGGCGGCGGCGAGATGGGGCGCGGCGGCGCGCGTGACGCGGCGCGTGCTGCCGAGGTTCAGCTCCATCACCTCGGCCCAGAAGGCCTCGTCGCCTTCACTGAGGGTGCGGCGGGCGACGAGCGAACCGGCATTGTTGATGAGAATGTCGAGACCGCCGAGGAAGGCGACCGCGTCGCGGACCAGCTGGTCGCAACCGGCCGCGGTGGTCAAATCGGCGGTGGCGAGGCCGCAGCGCCGGCCGGCGGCGGTGGCTTCGGCCTGAAGGGCCTGGGCCGGGGCGGCGCTGCTACGATAGTGGACGACGACCTCGCAGCCGGCGTCGAGCAGGTGGCGACTGATGGCAAGGCC